>NZ_JBOGUT010000012.1:0-85652 GCF_050696275.1 Flavobacterium sp. | reverse complement strand
TAAAAGACCACATTTGAGTTTAAATATGAAAACACCTAACTTTGTATATGAAAAAACCAGTGAAGTTAACTTCACTGGTTTTAATTAATTTATTGTAAAACTTGTCAACCTATTTTAGGACGACTCAATAGTATCAAACAAGGATTGCACAGTCAGAATGGGCCTGTCTTTTTTAGTATTAGAAATAACCACTCTTTTTTTCTGACCAGGCAGTAAATCGAAATAATTATCGCTAAAAAAAGCAGCATCCGCAGTAATAAAAACATTTTTGGCTAATGTATCTGTGGTGATTTCTATCGTGTTCTCATCAATATAAACAACAGAAATCTTCGGTTTTTTAAGTTCCAGATTCTTCGGTTTTTCAAAATAATAAAATACTTCTTTTTCTTCCGCATGAGGTAGAATTAATTTCACAGAGAGCACAGCCTGTTTCGGATCAAATTTCGGCAACTCGTTCTTATCAATCTCAAAATAAACTTTACTGTTATTTTCTTCTATTTGAATTTTCGCCTCTTTATTCCATAAAATTTTCCCGTTAAAACTGGTAAGCTTCAATTCAAATTTTCCGTTTTTTGAAGTCAGTTCATCATTTACAACATATATTTTATATTGATTATCTTCTTCATTAACCGAAACCAAAACGGGTTCAAAACTTCTTTTTACCTGATATTGAAAGGCTTTCCAATTGCCAAAATAATCAACCGAACTCCATGAAGTGACCGGCCAGCAGTCGTTTAGCTGCCAAAACAAAGTTCCCATACAGTATGGCTTTGCCCGCCTGTGAGCCTCAATAGCTTTTTTCATTCCTTCAGCTTGCAAGAGTTGGGAAACATAAATATAACTTTCAAACTTGGTTGGAATTTTATAATCCCGCTCCATATAGGTTTGAATAGTTTGGTATCCCGTAGGATGTTTTTGATGACTTTTGATCGTTTCAGAAGCAAAATTTAATTCATCATCAGCGGCAAGCTTTCTAAAGGTTTCAATACTTGGCATTCCCTGAAAACCATATTCCGACATAAAGCGTCCTACTTTTTTCTCATAAATTTCAAAAGGTTCCATTCCCCACCAGACACCCCAATAATGAGAATCACCCTCCGACAAGCTTTCTTTTCTTCCCCAGCCTATAGAAGGTGATGAAGGCCAATACCTGCTTTTTTCCGGAGTTAATAAACTGTCTAACGTTGTTGGAATCATTTCATGGAATACTTTTTTGTAACCGCTCCAGATTTTCGTTGAATCTGCCTGGGAGTACTTATATTGTTTTTGCCAGCCCCAGTTTTTCCATCCTTCGTCATTTTCATTATTACCGCACCATAGAGCAATGCTCGGATGATGCTGTAAACGATTGACATTATCAATAACTTCTTTTTTTACATTATCAACAAAGTGATCGTCACTTGGATACATGGCACAGGCAAACATAAAATCCTGCCAGACCAATATCCCATTTTTATCGCATTCATCATAAAAAGCATCATCGGCATAGACACCTCCACCCCAAACCCGAAGCATATTCATATTGGCCACGACCGCATTTTTAACTATCCCTTTATAAACACTGTCTTTCGCTCGGGGCAGAAAACTATCCGGCGGGATATAATTGGCTCCCTTCATAAAAACAGGAATTCCATTGAGTTTGAAATAAAAACTTTTCCCGGATTTGTCTTTATCCTGAACTAATTCGATGGTTCTGAGTCCGATATTCATCTCTTTTTTACTCAGAACCGTATTTTTACGGGAAAGTGAAATAGAAAACGGATACAAATAAGCTTCACCAAGTCCATTGCTCCACCAGCGTTTTGGTTTTTCGACAAGGTATTTTACAACAATGTTATTTTTTCCTTTTCTCAGTTGAACCGTTGCTGCTTTCTCATTAATTACCAGTTGATATTCCCCATTTGAATTGCTTACTATTTCAGTAATAAATTCCAAATTTGCTTGGTCATCAGACAATGATTTTTGAATGTATTTTATATTGGAAATGGAAGCTGAATTCCAAAAAACCAATTTTACATCCTTCCAAATTCCTGCTGTTACAAAGCGAGGCCCCCAATCCCAACCAAATTGATATTGCGCTTTTCGGGTGAAAACTTTTTCATCTCCAGGCAAGATATACGGTATTTTTTTCACTTCTTCTTTCCCTTTCTTAACAGCTGATTCAAAAAGGATATTAATTTTATTTTCACCTGCTTTCAACTTATTCTTAACATCGATTTTCCATGTACGGAACATATTATCTGCCTCAAGAATAAGCTTATTATTGAGATACACTTTTGCATACGTATCCAGTCCGTCAAATTGTAATTCGACAACTTCATTTTTTAATTCCTGATTCGAAATTGAAAAAACGGATTCATATTCCCAATCTTCGTTTTCGATTCCCTGCAGCTGTTTTTCATTTGTGCCAAAAAAAGGATTTTCTATCGCTTTATTGTTGAATAAATCAGTGTGAACAGTTCCCGGAACAGTTGCTTTGAGCCAATTTTTATCGTTTTTACTTCTGAAATTCCAAGTCTCGGAACCTAAATTTCTTTCAGAAGTTTGCGCAGCTGCAGCTATTGGCAAAAATAAAATCAGAAGGTATTTTAAAATAATCTTGTTCATTATTGCAAGTTCGCTTTTAGCAGTTTAACCTCATCTCCGTTTGCCGTTTCTGTACCGTCAATAATAGCTGAAGAATGGTAAAAGGCAGCATTCGTTTTTGTTTTCAGTAAATTAATATTGGAAGAACGCAAACCACTTCCCGGCATAATTGCAATCCTGTCTTTTGCTTTTTCGACCAATTTTGCCAAAATGCCAATACCATCTACAACATTTTTTCCTTGTCCGGAAGTCAATATCGTTTTAAAGCCGCAACTAATACTATCTTCCAAGGATTGAACCACATTATCAACCACATCAAAAGCCCTATGAAATGTACAAGGCAATGGATTTGCCAATGCGATTAATTCTGTATTCTGCACTTTATTGACACTTCCGTCCTCGTTTAAAATTCCGAAGACAAAACCATCTACCTGTATTTTTTTAAATTGATTGATTTCTGATTTCATCTGCTCAAATTCCGCATCAGAATACACAAAATTCCCTCCTCTTGGTCGAATCATCACATATAAAGCAACTGACAATTCTTCCCTGACCGATTTGGTAGTTTCGAAATCAGGAGTTGTTCCGCCTTCCTTCATGTTAGCGCAAAATTCTACTCTATCGGCTCCATTTTCTTGAGCAATAATGGCCGATTCCAGATTGAAGCAAGCAATTTCAAGTTGGTACTTTTTCATTTATTTTAAAAAATAATCCGCGTCAATTAACCGGTTACCCGAAGTATCATTTACAGCAAAATTGAAACCGCCCTGAACACAGTAAGCTCCGTATTCTCCTTTTTTATTCAAAGCAATAAAACCGACCTGAATATCTTTCAGATTTTTATTTCTAAGCTTGGTCAGCTTTACAATTCTGCTTACGGCTTCTTCACATGCTTTTTGCGGAGATTTTCCCTGACGCATTAACTCGACTACCAGATGACAGCCGGAAATCCGAATCACCTCTTCACCATGACCTGTTGCCGTTGCAGCTCCAATTTCGTTATCGACATACAATCCCGCACCGATAATAGGAGAATCTCCCACACGCCCATGCATTTTAAAAGCCATTCCACTTGTAGTACAGGCTCCGGAAAGATTTCCGTTGCTATCTAACGCAATCATTCCAATGGTGTCGTGATTTTCAATATTAGCGATTGGTTTATACTGGCTTGTTTTGAGCCATTCCTTCCACTCTTTTTCAGACTCTTCCACCAATAAATTTTCTTTAACAAAACCCTGCGACAGAGCAAACTGAAGCGCTCCATCTCCAACTAACATTACGTGAGGCGTTTTTTCCATCACTGCCCTAGCCACTGCAATAGGGTGCTTAATATGCTCCAAACAGGCCACTGAACCTATATTGGCATTTTCATCCATAATACAGGCATCGAGTGTTACGCGCCCATCTCTGTCCGGTCTTCCGCCATAACCAACACTTCGTTCTTTTGGATCTCCTTCGGGAACTTTTACTCCTGCTTCTACAGCATCTAAAGCCCGTCCTTTATTTTTCAATATTTCCCAAGCCGCGCCATTCGCCTGAACACCAAAATTCCAGGTAGAAATCACAATGGGTTTATTCTCTTTTTCTAATGAAATAACATTTTCTTCTTCCGGCTTTCCTGTAAACGAAGGCAATGCAGCTGCTACCGAAGCCATAGCTGCAGTCTTTAAAAAATTTCTACGATTTGTCATAATTCTTTATTTTTTATTCCACCATGATTTCATCAACAAACAGCCATGCATCGGCCCCTGCTCCTTCTTTTCCATCGGGGATTTTGCCTGCATTTTGTGCAATTACTTTTATAAATTTAGCCTTTTCTTTGCTAAAATTAACCGAAATAATCCCTTTCATTTCAGTAATTTCCAACAATGAGATCTGCTTGATTTTTTTAAAATCCTTACCATTTTCCGATGTCAGAATCTCAATACTTTTTGGATAATAAATCCAACTTCCTTCATTGGAAAGCACGTCAATAGTAACTTTCGAAACCGTTTTGTTTTTACCTAAATTAATGACCGCATCCAAATCCTTGCCCCAAAAACCCAACCAATCTCTGCCATACTTTTGCATATTGCCACGCATTCCGTCAACCAAAGTAAAAGCACCTCCAATAGCATAATTCTCGTGTGGCGGCGTTTTCAGAACAATGCTTTTTCCTGTTGATTTTGTGATAAAGAAAGATTGTTCAATAATGGCGCTTTTTTGCTTTGCATTTTCAAAATTAGCAGCTTTAACTGTTGTGTTTTTGGAAATTATTAAGGGATTCAAATACGTTTTGGAATGTATTGATGGGTTTTCTCCATTGGTTGTGTATCGGATTCCTGAATTGTCATAAGCTGAGTTCAAACTAAATGAAACTCCATTATTTCCTTTTGAAGGATTTACTTTCGCTGTTATTTCGAAAATAGCTTTACTGTAATTTACGTCCATTTTATCCAGCAACACAAAATGCTTCACCAATCTGTTTTGAAAATCTTTGTAATTAGCAGCGTCTGAAGTTCCCCAAACTACTTCTGCCAAAGCAGCCATGCGGGGCATTATCATGTATTCTACATGTTTCGGATTGTCCATATATTCTGTCCAGACATTTCCCTGTGCTCCCAAAATATATTTAGCCTCATCAGGCGAAAGGGTTGCCGGTGTCGGTTCGTAGGAATACACTTTTTCAACGGTAGTATAACCTCCTATAGCAACCGGTTCATTTTTTGGTTCTCCCTGATAATGATCAAAATAACAATGGGAACCCGGAGTCATAACGGCAAAATGATGTTGTTTTGCTGCGGCAATTCCTCCTTCGGTGCCACGCCAGCTCATAACAGCAGCATTTGGAGCTAATCCGCCTTCAAGGATTTCATCCCAACCTATTATTTTTCTTCCTTTGGCATTTATAAATTTTTCAATCCGTTTGATAAAATAACTTTGCAGTTCGTGTTCGTCTTTTAGACCTTCTTTTTTAATTAAAGCCTGGCAATGCGGACATTTTTTCCATCTTGTTTTCGGGCTTTCATCACCGCCAATGTGAATATATTCTGAAGGAAACAATGCCATAACTTCGGTTAAAACATTTTCCAAAAATTCAAATGTTTCTTCTTTAGGGCAGTACACATCTTCTAAAACTCCCCATTTCTGAGCAACTTCGAAAGGGCCTCCTGTACAGGATAATTCTGGATAGGCCGCTAAAGCAGCTTGTGAATGACCAGGCATTTCTATTTCAGGAACAACCGTAATGTGGCGTTCTTTGGCGTAAGCCACAATTTCTTTTATTTCCCCCTGAGTGTAAAAACCGCCATACGGTTTGCTGTCGAATTTCTGGTCGTTATAATGTCCTACCATCGAGCCTTTTCGCCAGGCACCTACTTCGGTTAGTTTTGGGTATTGCTTAATTTCGATACGCCATCCCTGATCATCAGTTAAATGCCAATGAAAAGTATTCATCTTATACATTGCCATATAATCGATGTACTTTTTGATAAATTCCTTAGAAAAAAAATGGCGTCCTACATCAAGATGCATTCCTCTCCATTCGTATTTTGGCTCATCATTAATCTTTACCGATGGAATATTTAACACTCCGTTTTGAACAGGCAGCAACTGTGACAATGTTTGGAAAGCGTAGAAAATTCCAGCACTTCCCTTTGAAGCTATTTCAATTTCAGAAGAAGAAACCTCCAACTGATAGGCGCTTATTGCTTTATTTTCGGTGTTGCTTCTTTGAATCTTAATCGTGTTTATGGAGCTTTTTGAATTATCGAGCACCTGCAATTCAAACCCATAATTGGCTTTTAAAAACGCATTGAATACATCAACTTCATTTTTAAATTCTAAATCATTAAGGATAATTTTTGTGCTTTGGCTTAAAGTAAAATTTCCTTCGTTTAATTTAATGGAGACCGGTTTTGGGATTAACGTTAATTGATTCTGGGAAAATGCAACAGTTGTGAACAATAAAAGTAGTAATACCTTGCTTTTAAACATTTTGATTTGTGTGTTTGTAGTTTTGCTAAAATTAAATAAAAAACTACAAAAAAAGCCTTACAAAATGCAAGGCTTTAAAAAATTTATAACAAGTTGGTTATTTCTTTTTGAATTCTTCAATCTTTGCGGTTACTTCAGCATCAGTTCCTTCAAATGTTTTAACATCATCAGCTGTTTTACCATTTTCAGTTGTTGAAGTGGTAATGATTGCTTTTACTTTGCCATTCAAATTCGTTTTTTCAATCGAAATCTGTTTGGAAACCTCCTTTTTCATTCCTTCAGCAGGAGTTGCACAACAAGCCTTTTTACAGTCTTTGGCACCTGTAAATTTTCCGTTTTCGTCAAAATGTGCCATACACGCTGCTTTTTCATCTGCAGTACATCCCATTTCATCACACATCTTGGCGCATTCTTCTTTAGTCATCATTGGCATTTTAGAAGCATCGCATTTCATTTCCATTTTTACTTCAGACACAGCGCAACAGGAAGCCATTTTGGTTCCTTCTGAGTGTCCGTTACCTAAAATCGGAGCCATTACCAATCCAATTAAACACGTTAGTTTAATTAAAATATTCATTGAAGGCCCAGAAGTATCTTTGAATGGATCACCAACAGTATCTCCCGTTACGGCTGCTTTGTGAGCATCAGAACCTTTATAAGTCATTTCACCATTAATCATTACACCTGCTTCAAAAGATTTTTTAGCATTATCCCAAGCTCCTCCGGCATTATTTTGAAAAATTGCCCAAAGTACTCCTGAAACAGTTACACCTGCCATATATCCTCCCAGCATTTCAGCTATCAGTTGGTGATTATCTCCATAAATCAGCAATCCTAATAAAACAATAGCAATTGGGAAGCCGATAGTCAAAATTCCCGGCAACATCATTTCACGTAATGCAGCTTTTGTAGAAATCTCAACGCATTTACCATATTCCGGTTTTCCGGTTCCTTCCATAATTCCTGGAATTTCCTTAAACTGACGACGTACTTCGTACACCATATCCATTGCTGCTTTTCCAACAGAATTCATTGCCAATGCAGAGAAAACTACCGGAATCATTCCACCCACGAATAACATCGCTAAGACCGGTGCTTTAAATATATTGATTCCATCAATTCCTGTAAACGTTACGTAAGCTGCAAATAATGCCAATGAAGTTAATGCCGCCGAAGCAATTGCAAAACCTTTACCGGTTGCAGCTGTGGTGTTTCCAACTGAGTCCAAAATGTCAGTACGCGTACGGACTTCTTTTGGCAATTCACTCATTTCTGCAATTCCGCCTGCGTTATCAGAGATTGGTCCAAAAGCGTCGATTGCTAATTGCATCGCTGTTGTAGCCATCATTGCAGAAGCAGCCAAAGCCACACCGTAAAATCCAGCCAAAGCATAAGAAGACCAAATTGCTGCTGCAAATATTAAAACTGTTGGAAATGTAGAAACCATCCCTGTTGCCAAACCGGCAATTACGTTTGTTCCAGCACCTGTACTCGATTTTTGAACAATTGCCAAAACGGGTTTCGTCCCTAAACCTGTATAATATTCTGTTACTGAAGAAATAACCCCGCCCACAACTAAACCAACAATCGTAGCATAAAATACTCTCATGGAAGAAATTTGTTGTGCGGCTTCTCCGAAGAATTTCATTGTCATTACTTCCGGCAACATATAACGAACCAGAAAAAAGCAAGAGATTGCTGTTAAAACGATAGAAACCCAGTTTCCAACATTTAGTGCGCCCTGGACCTGTTTTTCTTTGGCCTCATTGTCTTTAATTTTTACTAACATGGTTCCGATGATAGAAAATAAAATCCCAAAACCGGCAATAGCCATCGGTAATAAAATTGGGCCAATTCCCCCAAATGCATCTTCAATTTTTCCGCCCATGTCTTTGATAACATAATTACCAAGTACCATAGCTGCTAAAACAGTCGCAACATAAGAACCGAATAAATCGGCACCCATACCCGCAACGTCTCCTACGTTATCACCTACGTTATCTGCAATGGTAGCAGGATTACGAGGATCATCTTCAGGAATACCGGCTTCCACTTTACCCACTAAGTCAGCACCGACATCAGCAGCTTTAGTATAAATACCTCCACCAACACGGGCAAACAAAGCAATAGATTCTGCTCCTAGAGAAAAACCTGCCAATGTTTCCAAAACCACAGTCATATCTTCAGTAGAAGTCCATGTCCCGTTCATAAAGAATTGGAAAAAGAAAATAAAGAAAGAAGTCAAGCCTAAAACAGCTAAACCGGCAACGCCTAATCCCATAACTGTTCCACCGCCAAAAGAAACTTTTAACGCCTGTGGCAAACTTGTACGGGCTGCCTGTGTAGTTCTGACATTGGTTTTAGTAGCAATTTTCATCCCCATATTTCCGGCCAAAGCTGAAAATATCGCACCAAATATAAAAGCAACTACTATTAATATATTTGTTTTAACTCCCGGAATAAAAGTAATTCCTCCTAAAACTATACTCGCCCCAATAACGAAGAAAGTCAATAATCTGTATTCTGCTTTAAGGAAAGCCAATGCTCCTTCGTAAATATGATCTGAAATCTCTTTCATTTTGCCGTCTCCGGCATCTTGCTTAAGCACCCAGGATCTTTTTGCGGCCATAAATGCAAGGCCTATTAATGCCATAACTATTGGCACATAAATCATCATTGAATTCATAATTAGTTTTTGGTTAGTTAATTAATTCTTGTAAATATAACCACCAATATAAATAAAAAAGCAACATTTTAATTAAAATGTTGCTTTTTTATTAAACTAGATTACTAACAATTATTTAATGCTGAATAATCCTTCCGGTTTGTTTTCAATATCTTCAAAACGTTTTACACATTCTTCCATGATTCTTTGAGCTTCTTTCACATCTCCCCAACCTTCTACATCAACCGTTTTGTTTTCAAGATCTTTATACACTTGAAAAAAGTGCTCGATCTCTTTTAAAAGGTGCGGATTAATATCATCCAAATCGTTTAGTTTGTTCCAGATTGGATCAGAAACAGGAACACAGATAATTTTTTCATCCGGTCCTTTATCGTCTGCCATGTGGAAAACACCAATAGGTTTTACTTCAATTACACAACCAGGAAAAGTTGGCTTCGTCACCAATATCAAGACGTCTAACGGATCACCGTCAAGTGCCAAAGTTTCAGGAATAAAACCATAATCTGCCGGATACATCATAGAAGAAAACAACATACGGTCGAAACGCATTCTTTTTAATTCGAAATCGTACTCGTATTTATTTCTGCTACCTCTTGGAATTTCAACTAGGACGTCGAAAGTTTTTACTTTATCAGCTGTCATTTTCTATATCTTTTACTTTTTTTGAGGGTGCAAAAGTACTGCAAAAAAATGATTTTTCAAGTATTCTGTATAAAGAGTTTACAATTTCTTAGTATTGATACGTTATTTTTCTTCCTCTTTTTTTAAGATAATAATGCCAAAGCAAAAATGAGGCTAACGTTCTGTGTGGAGCCCAGTTTTGAGCATACACTTCCATTTCCTGCTTGTCATGAATTTCAAGCAATTCTTTAATGGTATTTACTATGGCAACATCACCAAACGGGATAACATCAGGAGATTGCAGACTGAACATCAGATAGACATCGATCGTCCAGTTTCCAATACCCTTGATTTTTATGAGTTCTTCCCGGACTTGCTGCGATGATTTAGCAACTAAACTAGCTAAATCCAGCTGTTTTTCTAAAATCGCTTCCGACAGGCATTTGATGTATTTTGCTTTTTGACGGCTTACTCCAAAAACCCTGAATTCTTCTTCCGTCAGGTGAATTAAAGCCGATGGTTCAATTACCGAAACAGATGTTCTCATTCGCAAAAAAGTAGCTTTTGCCGAATCGATGGAAACCTGTTGCTCTAAAATCAATAACACCAGTGTTTCAAATCCCTGCGGACGGCTCGGAATAACCGGCAATCCATACATATCGATGATGTCCTTGAAAATTTTATCTTTTTGGGAAAGAAAATCAATAGCTGATTGCATACCTGTTTGTTTTAGCCCCGATAAAAGTGAAAATCCTTTTCTGTCAATTCTTTATTGACAGAAAAGATTGTAACGGATAGCGGGAAATAGCTTCTAAAAATAAAATCCGAATGATCCTTTAACTGTAAACTTTTTAGCATCCGGCAGATTTAAATAACTTCCTCTCCAGGCAAAATCAAGTCGGAAAACCTTAAAAATATTAGCCACTCCGGCATGATATTCCCAATACCCGTTTACCGGCGCAATGTAATTCAATCCGGAAGCATTAATGGCTCTGTTTTCATCCGAAACACTGCCGTAAACCGCTTTAACCCCGACGATTTCTCTCCAGTTCAATTTTTTCATGAATGGAATTCTGGAGAAAATACGACCATTAAAATGATGTTCTAAATGCAATGAAGTATATTGATCTGTTATAAACTCATAATAATTCATCAGATTATACGTATTGTCAATCACAAAATAAGATTGATTCCCCGGCACAACTGCCATTAATCCTAACGGCACTTCACCAAAAATCTTTCCTACTTCAAAAGTAGAGAACAAACGTCCCATTCCTCCTAAATAAATAGGCTGCCTGTAGTACAATTGCAGCTTTTGGTAATTGAAATCGCTGTTAAATACTCCTTTTAGTCCCTGGCTGTAATTCACAAAAACTCTTGGATAATAATTATCAACTTCCAGGCGTTCAACTCCGTAACCTACTACTTTACGTTTTGGTGTGTAATCAAATCCGAATGTGATTTCAGATTGTTTTACGTCCGATTTTATAGTTCCGTTGGAGAAATAATCCAAACTGAAAGTTGGCGAAGCGGATTCTAAAGTTCTATAAGAGAACCCGGTTTGAAAAATCAGGTTTTTAATCGGCTCGATTTCGGCGGCAAAGGACGTCAGGTTTACATTAGTCAGCTTGCTGTTGTCTCCGCTGGCAAAAAAAGAAGAAGAGGCAAAACTTCGTCCCAGCACATCATTTGAAGTCGTCAGACTCACCCCAATCTGCTCAACATCACGACGATTTCCTCCCGAAATAATAATCCGGTTTTTCTTGTCTACCATCCATTTTCCAGAAATACCGTATTTGAATTTGTTGTCTTTAAAACCATAGGCCGTATACGCCTGAATCCTCCATGGATCGTTTGACCCAAAATACGTTCTTCCTCCAAATCGCAATCGCTGTCCTTCTACGTCATTGTAACCAAAGATTGAAAATATAGGCCCGTAATCGATATTCCCTTTATTTATATAACCGCTAGCCAAAATAGTCGCCAGATTGTATAGTTTCTTAAACTTTTTGACTGTTTTAAGTGTATCCAGCATTTTATAAACCCCTAGTTCGTCTTTACTGAGGTTTTCCATTCGGTTTTCATTCCAGAATTCTTCTGTTTTATTGTAAACACTCTGATCAAAGTCATTTACATCACTCTTATAAAACTTATCCGGCTTGACAATATTAAATTGATGGTCGCTATATAAAGTAGTTCTTTTTCCGTAAACTCCTTTGGAAGATTCCTTTTTACTTAAGGCAAAATCCGACATCATGTAATCTCTTTTCAACAGAAAAACAGAATCGCTAAGCACGTCGAATTCCTGCTCAATGTAAATATCTTTTACCCAGTTGATGTTGGCACTTTTTGATGCCGCCATGTTTATTTTCTTGATGGCAAACGTAGTGTCGTTAACCCAAAAGTCACCTTTAAAAGTCAACTCATTTTTTCTGCGCGGATAGTAAACAATATTGTAACACCATTTGTTGTCTATAAAAGTACTATCGCTCAATACATAATTATAGGTGTTGATTCCCGTTCTGGACAAAGGGCTAACAAAATTCTTATCGAAGAAATTCAGGTAATTATTATAAATATCATATTCGGAATACAAATCCTTAATAAAGGTGTCTACTCCGTTTCCGTCGCCCAAACCTGAATTTTTATTCGCTTTTAGAATTTCTTTCTTTTTCCCATTGGTATTATCTCCGTACACATCATATAAAGATTCATTGATGAATATAGGCAGATAGGTTTTCCCGGTGATTTTGGAAGTATCAATTTGTTTGAAGATGAATTCCAGTCCTTTGAATACTTTATTTTTCATAAATGCCGAATCGATAGAATTCATATCAAACTCTACTTTTTCGTACTTATTCATCTGGTATTGGTTGAATAAATGCAAGCCGTTCCTTCTTTTTCTCTCCCAAATTTTCCGAAGAATATCCAATGCCGGATTGTTCTTTTTGGACGTTTTCCCCGAATAAATCTTTACCTCCTGAAGTACATTTGCAGCTGCAAACGATATTTTCATATTGTAGTTAACTGATTTTGAAAGTGTAATTTCTTTGGTTTCAAAACCAACATAAGAAACAACCAAAATCTTTCTGTCTTCTTGAGATTCCAGATAAAACCTACCGTTTTCATCGGAAGTAACGCATTCGCGGGTTCCTTTAAAACAAACATTGGCATACGGAATTGTTTGGTTCATGTCGTCATATACCACTCCACTTACTTTTGTCTGTCCAAAAGCAGCTGCAACAAATAGCAAACTTATCAGGGTAAAAATATTCTTCATAGGAAAAAAAAACTTCATCAGATTATGATGAAGTTTCAAATATAGTTATTTTATTAATTGACAAATGCCAATTATTTATACATTACTTTCTTTACTGCTTTAATTACATCCTGAGCATTAGGCAACCATTCTTTTAACAAGGTTGGCGAATACGGTGCTGGCGTATCTGCTGTAGTGATTCTTTGAATTGGTGCATCAAGAAAATCAAAAGCACGCTCCTGAACGATATACGTAATTTCCGAAGCAACTGAAGCGAATGGCCAGGCTTCTTCTAATACTACTAATCGGTTCGTTTTCTTAACTGAGGTTAAAATTGCCTCATAATCCATCGGACGAACGGTACGCAAATCGATAATTTCACAAGAAATACCTTCTTTAGCTAATTCCTCTGCAGCAATATAAGCTTCTTTAATGATTTTTCCGAAAGAAACAATAGTTACATCTGTTCCTTCGCGTTTAATATCAGCAACACCTAGCGGAATGATATAATCTTCCTCAGGCACTTCTCCTTTGTCTCCATACATCTGCTCTGATTCCATGAAGATTACAGGATCATTATCACGGATAGCCGCTTTAAGCAACCCTTTAGCATCATAAACAGTACTTGGCACCACTACTTTTAAACCCGGAGTATTAGCAAACCAATTTTCAAAAGCCTGTGAGTGTGTCGCTCCTAATTGCCCTGCCGAAGCTGTTGGTCCGCGAAAAACCATCGGCATTGGAAATTGACCCGCACTCATCTGGCGCATTTTTGCAGCGTTATTGATAATCTGATCGATACCTACTAAAGAAAAGTTGAACGTCATATATTCCACAATAGGACGGCATCCGTTCATAGCTGAACCCACAGCAATCCCGGCAAAACCAAGTTCGGCAATAGGTGTGTCAATTACTCTTTTTGGTCCAAATTCATCCAGCATTCCTTTGGAAGCCTTGTAAGCTCCGTTGTATTCTGCCACTTCTTCACCCATTAAGTATACTGACTCGTCGCGACGCATTTCTTCACTCATCGCTTCACAAATGGCTTCTCTAAATTGTATCGTTCTCATATTATATATGTATCTCTGTAAAATTGAACAGCAAAAATAAAAATTTTAAATTAGTTATCGATTATATAATGAGTTTAATGATGAATTTATTTTAAAAAAAAGCCAGATCAACGGCCATTAGGGCAAAAAGCACCCGGATTGTATTCTTATGGCACTTTAACAGCACTTTGACGGCGCTTTGACGGCGCTTTAACGGCGCTTTAGACTTACTCTAACTCTTTGCCTTCACTTCCTGTATTTAGCTACTGTGTTCATTCCCCTATACTTAAAATAAATTCACATCGAAATACTATAAAAAAATATTATGCATGCATAGTAAATAATTCAAATTTTATGCTATTTTTGTATTCCGATTTTAAGAACCAAATACACAAAAAAATGAAAATATTAGTTTGCATCAGTCACGTTCCTGATACTACTTCAAAAATTAATTTTACCAATGGTGATTCAGAATTTGATACCAATGGTGTACAATATGTAATTAACCCAAATGATGAGTTTGGTTTAACAAGAGCCATCTGGTTCCAAGAGCAGCAAGGAGCAAACGTAACTGTTGTTAATGTTGGAGGTCCTGATACTGAACCAACTTTAAGAAAAGCATTGGCTATTGGTGCTAACGAAGCAATCCGTATCAATGCTAACCCAACCGACGGTTTATTTGTTGCAAAACAATTGGCAGAAGTAATCAAAACCGGCGGCTACGATTTAGTAATTGCAGGAAGAGAATCACTGGATTATAACGGCGGAATGGTTCCGGGTATGATTGCAGGAATCTTAGGAGATAATTTTGTAAACTCTTGTATCGATTTAAAAATTGATGGCAATAACGTTACTGCAGTAAGAGAAATTGACGGCGGTAAAGAAACGGTTACTACAACTTTACCATTAATTGTTGGTGGTCAAAAAGGTCTTGTAGAAGAAAAAGACTTACGTATCCCTAACATGAGAGGTATCATGACCGCGAGAACCAAAGCATTGACTATTCTTGAGCCTGTTAGCGCAGATGCTTATACTAAGGCAGTGAAATTTGAAAAACCGGCTCCTAAACAAGCGGTTAAATTAATCAGTCCTGACAACCTTGACGAATTAATCAACTTATTACACAACGAAGCAAAAGTGATCTAAGCTTAAACTCTTTAAAATTTTAAAAATCATGTCAATATTAATATACGCAGAATCAGCAGAAGGTAAATTCAAGAAAGTCGCTTTCGAATTAGCTTCTTATGCAAAAAAAATAGCCGAAACTACAGGACAAACTGTTACCGCTTTAACCATAAACATCAGTGATGTATCCGAACTAAGCAAATACGGAGTAGATAAGGTATTAAAAGTAACAAACGATAAATTAGCCAACTTTACTGCAAAAGCATACGCTGATGCTGTAAAGCAAGCAGCTGAAAAAGAAAGTGCTAAATTAATTTTACTTTCCTCTACAACAGACAGTTTATACCTTGCACCGCTTGTATCTGTAGCACTTAACGCAGGTTTTGCTTCAAACGTGGTTGGATTGCCGGTAAACATGTCTCCTTTTCAGGTAAAAAGAAATGCATTCTCAAACAAAGCTTTCAACATTACTGAAATAGCTTCAGACATCAAAGTATTATGCTTAGGTAAAAACTCATACGGAATATTTGAAAATGCAGGCGCTGCGGCAGCTGAAGATTTTTCACCATCCATTTCAGATGCTGATTTTGGTGTAAAAGTACAATCTGTTGAAAAAGGTTCTGGAAAAGTAACTATTGCTGATGCAGATATCGTTGTTTCAGGAGGTCGTGGATTAAAAGGTCCTGAAAACTGGGGAATGCTGGAAGATTTAGCTGCTGTTTTAGGCGCAGCTACAGCATGTTCTAAACCTGTTTCGGATTTAGGATGGAGACCTCACAGCGAGCACGTAGGGCAAACAGGGAAACCGGTTGCTACAAATTTATACATCGCAGTAGGAATCTCAGGAGCTATCCAGCATATCGCAGGAATCAACTCTTCTAAAGTAAAAGTGGTAATCAATGCAGATGCAGATGCACCATTCTTCAAAGTAGCTGATTACGGAATTGTAGGTGATGCTTTCGAAATTCTTCCAAAATTAACAGAGAAATTAAAAGCTTTCAAAGCTCAAAATTCATAATCCTTTTAACGGATACCAAAACCATGAGCTACGTAATTCAAATTATGTAGCTCATTTTTTTTGTTTTCCGTTTCCTGAAGCCAAAGTTTTTTGTTACTTTGCATACCGCTTTCCTGCTATATGCAGTATCTTGTCAAAAGACAGCTTCAAGCCTCAAAATGACAAGGTTATCCGTTTTTTCAGGCAATGCGGCTAAACATTTTTACACCAGCAAACTATTTAAGCTTGATTTTTAGCAATCAATGCTTACTACTAAAAAATTATGAGTTTAGTAAAACTTACCATAAAAGGAATATCCTACAGTCAAACCCAAAATGGAGCGTATGCCCTTATTTTGAATGAGGTAGACGGAGACCGGAAATTACCCATCGTGATTGGCGCATTCGAAGCACAATCGATAGCCATTGCTCTCGAAAAAGAGATCAAACCTCCCCGCCCGCTGACGCATGACCTATTTAAAAACTTTGCTGACCGTTTTGACATTGTCATCAAACAGGTTATAATCCACAAATTAGTTGACGGTGTTTTTTACTCCAGTATGATTTGCGAACGTGATAAGATTGAAGAGATTATCGATGCCAGAACTTCTGATGCCATTGCACTGGCACTTCGTTTTAACGCCCCGATTTTCACTTATAAAAACATTCTGGACAAAGCTGGCATTTTCCTTAAGATAAATCCTGAAACTGAAAATCCGGACCAACAGAACATTGATGACATTCTTTCTGCTCCCGAAACTTTTGGATTAGAAGAAAGCAATGACAGCAAAAGCTCCTACGCTAAACACAGTCTGGCGGAACTTTACGATCTTTTGGACAATGCGGTACAGGAAGAAGATTATGAAAAAGCAGCCAAAATAAGAGACGAAATCTCAAAAAGAGAATCCTAAAAACATAGGAGTTCTAAGCATAAAGCCATAAAAGATGAAGCAGTATTTAGATTTAGTAAAGCACGTTTTAGAAAACGGAAACCAAAAAGGAGACAGAACAGGCACGGGAACGAAAAGTGTTTTCGGTTACCAGATCCGTTTTGATCTCGCCGAAGGATTTCCTATGGTGACTACCAAGAAACTGCATCTCAAATCGATCATTTACGAATTGCTGTGGTTCTTAAATGGTGACACTAATATTGATTATCTTAAAGAAAACGGTGTCAAAATATGGGACGAATGGGCTGATGAAAACGGCGACCTCGGACCTGTTTATGGCCACCAGTGGCGCAATTGGAATAGTGAAGAAATTGACCAGATTACAGAATTAATCGAAACACTGAAAACCAATCCTAACAGCCGCAGAATGTTAGTTTCAGCATGGAACCCAAGTGTTTTACCTGATACTTCAAAATCGTTTGCCGAGAATGTTGCTAACGGAAAAGCTGCTTTACCTCCTTGCCACGCCTTTTTTCAGTTTTACGTTGCCGATGGGAAATTATCCTGTCAGCTATACCAACGCAGTGCCGATATTTTCTTAGGAGTTCCTTTCAATATTGCTTCCTACGCTTTATTCACTATGATGGTCGCTCAGGTTTGTAATTTACAGGCTGGCGAATTCATCCATACTTTTGGCGACGCACACATTTACAACAACCACATGGAACAATTGGAACTGCAATTGTCACGTGAACCAAAACCATTGCCTAAAATGATTTTAAATCCAGCCATCAGCAATATCTTCGACTTTAAGTTTGAAGATTTTACTTTGGAAGGTTACGAGCCGCATGCCCATATAAAAGGAGCTGTAGCGATTTAAATTTTCATCATTATTCTACTCAAAATTTCCAAAAAATGAAAAACGTACTTTCAGCAGTATTGCTATTGGTTACAACGGCTCTTTTTTCTCAATCCATGAACGATAAAAAAAAATTTTAGATTCTCTCTGGAAAGAAACTACTGAAGGAAATCATAAATACATCAGGATTATTAAAGCATACAATACAGATAAAAACGTGTATGAAGTTGAAGATTATTATAAATCCGGCAAACTACAAATGAAAGGGACTTACAAAGATTTGGAAATAAATTATCCTATCGGTCTATTTACTTATTATTATGAAAACGGCAATAAAAAACAAATAAACAGTTTCGACTCAAACTCTAAACTTGACGGTGAATATACTACTTGGCACGAAAACGGAAAGAAGGAAACTTCAAGCAACTATGTAAATTCAAGACCCGAAGGAATAAAAACAATCTGGCATGAAAACGGGAATAAAAACGAAATTGCAGAGTACATCTATACTGATTCAGATCCGGATCATTATTATAAAATACTCCAGTTTTGGGACGAAAATAACAAGCAAACTGTTATTAATGGCAATGGCTTTTGTGATTTAAAGAGTAAGGTAGCAACCTTTTACGGCACAATCAAGGATGGTTATAAAGATGGTTTTTGGGAATTGAAATATTTTGACAGAAATCAATCGGCTACGGAAAGATATTCAGACGGAAAATTCATATCAGGAATCGGAACCCGTGAAGGCGATATTAAATATACTTACGATGTATTAGAAATGCAGCCGTCACCTAAAAAAGGATTTAATGATTTTTACAAATACATAGGCAATCATTTTAAGTTTACAGAAACAGCTAGAAAAACAACATTCAGGGTAAAATAATTCTCAATTTTACTATTGAAACAGACGGTAAAATATCAGAAATTAAGATTATGAAAGGCTTAGGATTTGGTTTGGACAAAGAAGCAATCCGAGTGCTTAAAAGTTATGAAGACTGGAATCCGGGTCAGCAAAGAGGCATAAATGTCAGAGTAAAATACAGTGTTCCTTTAAACCTAAAATTTTAAACTGCTAATTTTCAAAAAAAATTCTATCTTTAAATCCGTAAATAATTCTTTTATGGATAACAACCAACACGAACAATACGAATATGCCAGACAACGCCTCAAACAAAAAAAACGTTTGTATTACCACTTCGTATTCTTTGTTTTAGGCAGTATTTTTTCCTTAGTTGTCAACAAACTGCTCAACGTATATCCTGACACTCATTGGTTTTTATGGGTAATCACTATCTGGAGTTTCCTTTTTGTACTTCATTTTATCAGGGTCTTTATTACCGATAGCTTTATGAACAAAAACTGGGAGCGTACCCAAATTGACAAATTAATTGCCAAGCAGGAACGTAAAATAGAACAACTTCAAAAAGATTTAGACCCAAACAACAACTAAACCTCCATGATAACACTTATTGCAGCGGCTGGAGAAGACAACGAGTTGGGAAAAAACAATAACCTGCTCTGGCATTTACCGGACGATTTTAAGCGATTTAAAGCACTTACTTCGGGTCATTATATCATTATGGGAAGAAAGACTTTTGAAAGCTTCCCAAAACCATTGCCCAACCGCACACATATCATTATTACCCGAAGCGAAAATTACAAAGTTCCTGAGGGCTGTTTTGCAGTAAATTCTATTAAAAAAGCAATAGAAAGCTGCCCTAAGAACGAAACCATTTATATCATTGGCGGAGGAGAGATCTACAATCAATCAATAGAATTGGCAGATTGCATCGAATTGACCCGGGTACAAGGCCGCTTTGAAGCAGATGCCTTCTTCCCTGAAATCGATTTAAAAAAATGGGAACTGGTTACCTCCGAATTCCATGACAAAGACGAAAAACACACCTACGCATTTACTTTCGAAACCTATCGGAAAAGAGCATAAAAAACGCCTCATAAATAAATATGAGGCGTTTATTTATAAAATGTCAGGGTAAATCTCTTGAATCAAAATCATTTGTCATATATTGTTCAACCAATCTATATGGCCAATACATGGCTGAGACGAATCTCAAGCGTTATACTACCAAATACCACTAAGATAATATAACAAAAACTAAAATTTCCAAAAACAAATTTAACCCAAAGAACGTTTGTGCACTTCTTTACAATTGAAAAATCAATTGTGAATTTTGATTAAAGATAGTGAGATAAATTGTGCCAACTTATTTCATTATTTCTTACCACTCGATTAAATGAATCTATCGACATTTTATAAGGAGGTAAATTTAACAATTTTTTTTAATTACCACAACAACAAGTAGTTAGAATTTAATAAAAACGATTAACCCATTAAATTCATCGACGATTTACCTGTTTTCAAACATTCAGAATTTAATTTTATATTTGTTGAAATTTATTTTATGTCAATTAGTACAAAACCATACAAAGATTCTGACCTTGGAAAGAAAGAACAGGTCGCAAAAATGTTTGATACCATCTCCACAAAATACGATAATCTCAATCGTGTAATTTCGTTTGGTGTTGATGTGAAGTGGCGCAAAAAGATTCTGAAGATGGTTGCCCAGAAAAACCCTGAAACTATTCTTGATATTGCAACAGGAACAGGAGATCTAGCCATTTTATTAGCCAATACACAAGCAAAAAAAATCATAGGCCTTGACATTTCGGCCGGGATGCTTGAAGTAGGAAAACAAAAAATAGCACACAAGAACCTGTCAGACACCATAGAAATGGTTTTAGGTGATTCTGAAAAAATTCCTTTCGAAGATCATTCTTTTGATGTTGTAACGGTTGCCTTCGGTGTAAGAAACTTCGAAAACCTGGAACAAGGACTTTCTGAAATTTTACGAGTACTGAAACCCAATGGCCTTTTTGTGATCCTGGAAACTTCAGTCCCTGACAAATTCCCTTACAAACAAGGATACAGGTTTTATACTAAAAATATTTTACCTATTATTGGCAGACTTTTCTCAAAAGACAAAGTGGCTTACCAATATTTATCTGATTCCGCCTCAATTTTCCCTTATGGAGAACAATTGAACAATATTTTGCGTAAAATTGGGTTTATAGATGTAAAGCATCTGCCGCAAACTTTTGGAGTAGCAACAATTTATTCGGCTTCTAAAAAATAACAATGAAGAAACTATTTTTTTTACTTATCCTTATATCGTCAACTATAAGCAATGCTCAGGTTTTCAGCAAAAGTATGTTTGCAAAAAGACCAATTATCAATCTTGAGAATTTTGACAAACAACGAATTCATTTCGGCTTTTTTCTGGGTCTTAATAGTTACGACTTTAAAATTGACAAGAAATTTGACGACCAGGACATTTTAGTAGACAGCCAGATGGGATTTAATGTTGGTCTAATTACCAATTTGCGTCTGACAGAATATATCGATCTGCGTTTTGAACCGGGATTGTATTATGGTCAGCGTAATTTACATTTTCCGCATATGACAGATCCCATCGATGCCCTTCGCGAAGTAAAATCCACCTATATTCATTTTCCTTTACTGCTTAAATTCTCTTCCAAAAGAATGGGTAACGTAAGACCTTATGTATTAGCAGGACTTTCATCAGACATGAATTTATCCAGTAATGCCAAATCAAAAGACGACAATTCAGCAAACCGTTTCAGAATGCTGAAAAATACCAGCAATTACGAACTTGGATTAGGAATCGATTTGTATATGGAATATTTTAAATTCTCTCCTTCGATAAGAGGTGTTTTTGGGATGAAAAACGAACTTATTCCAGATAACGACCCCAATAGTCCTTGGACAGGAAACGTAGACAAGATGGTGACCCGAGGAATTTTCATCAATTTTGCCTTCCATTAATTGTTCTTGAATTACGACTTTTTATTTCACAGAAGTATACACATAAAAAAGCAGCTTGATTTACAAGCTGCTTTTTTATTCATTGTATATTTTAATCTTTCTTTTAAGAAAACACTCGATATCTTCTGTTCTTTTTGATTATGAATTCCTTCTGAACTCGCTCAGCACAACAGCCGTTGCTGTGGCTACATTTAAACTTTCGGTTAGTTGCAGATTTCCAAAACGCGGAATCGTTATTTTTTGAGTCACTTTATCTTCGATTTCTTTAGAAATACCGTTAGCTTCATTCCCAAAAACGATTATTCCATCCTGTGACAACTGACTTTTATAAATATTCTCTCCTTCCATAAAAGTCCCGAAAACCGGCATTTTCGTCGCAGACAGATAACTTTCCAGGTTGAGATAACTGATGTTAACCCTCGCAATAGACCCCATCGTTGCCTGAACAACTTTCGGGTTGTAAATATCAACCGTTTGTTCAGAACAGATTATTTGATTAATACCAAACCAGTCACACAAACGGATAATCGTTCCCAAATTTCCAGGATCGCGAATATCATCAAGTGCGAGAATCAGCCCCTTATTCTGAATTGATTTTTCTTGTGGAATCCTAAAGACTGCCAGACAATCATTTGGCGTGGTCAGGGCACTTATTTTTTTCAATTCCGAATCAGAAATCAATACTTTTTTAAATTCAGCAACATTCTGAAACATAGGTTTCGTGTGAAATACTTGCTCTAATTCAAAATTAGACTGCAGCAATTCCTCAATCACTTTTACCCCTTCGGCAAAAAATAATTGATGCTGCTTTCTGTATTTTTTCTGAACTAAACCCGTTATAAGTTTTATTTGGTTTTTACTAACCATAAAAAAGTGTATTTTTGAAATAAATTTCCGAATAGTTTGAACAATAGTACTGCAAAAATATCATTATTTATTCTAATAGCTACACTTATTTCAGCGTGTAATGTTGTTAAGAAAGTTCCTGACAGCAAATATCTTTTAACAAAAAATGAAATTTTTATAAACGATAAAAAAAATTCGCAGGAAGATGTACTAGCTCAGATCATACAACAGCCAAACACCTCTATATTAGGATACAAGCTCCGTTTGAATATGTACAATCTGGCTAAGAACAATACCGATTCAATATTCAGGGCAAAATACACGGCCAATCCCGAAAAATACAAACGAAAAATAAAATGGCTTTCTAAGAAGCAAGTGGACCGTCTTGGAAAATCTTTCTGGTATTCCGGCTGGCATAATTTTTTAAGAAAAACCGGTGAACCACCTGTTATTATTGACACATCAAAAACGAGACGGTCAATTAAACGTCTGAAAGCTTTTTATTTCAATCAGGGTTATTTTGATGCGAAAACCACTTTTGACATCAACTATGAAGAAAACAAGCGAGGCAATATTATTTACAAGCTTACAACTGGTGAACCAACTTTTTTAGACTCCATTTCGCATGAAATAGAAACACCGGCATTGGATTCGCTGTATTTGCGCTCAAGACGCAGATCCATAATTAAACAAGGTCAACAATACAAAGTTGAAAATTTTGATGCGGAGCGTAACAGAATCACCACCTATTTCAGGAATCATGGGATTTATTATTTTCAGCAGCAAAGTATCTACTTTGATATTGACACCACTTCAAAAAAATCACCGGTTAAGATCAACATCACAAATCAGGTTGCAAGAGACGGAGACAGCACAACGACAAAACCATACGATATTTACAGAATCAGTGAGGTGAATATCTTTACCAGTGATTCCATATCCAAAAACAAGGTAAAAGTTGCTGACAGTGCCAAATACAAGAATTTTAATATTTACAGTTCAGACAAATTGCGATACAGGCCAAAAGCCATAGCCAATGCTGTTTTCATTTATAAAGACAGTGTATACAGTGATTCCAAAAGAGCACTGACTCTGCGTTCGCTGAATAATTTAAGAATCTTCAATTATCCGAACATTTATTATGTTGAAGACACTGTTGCCAAAACATTAAAAGCTAACATCTATTTAGTATCCAAAGAGAAATTCAGCTTTAAGGCCAATGCCGATTTTACCCATTCCAACATACAGGATTTCGGTGTATCAGGCAGCACATCGGTGTCCATTAGGAATCTTTTTAGGGGAGCCGAAATACTAGAACTCGGACTTCGCGGAAACATCGGTTCTTCCAAAGATTTAGCCAATCCTGACAATCAGTTTTTTAATATTTCAGAAATAGGAGCTGATATGCGATTGAGTTTTCCACGATTATTCCTTCCGTTTGGCACAGAAAAAATTGTACCTAAAACAATGTTTCCAAATAGTCTGCTCAGTGTTGGTTTTGCCAAGCAGAGAAACATAGGTTTAGATAAAGAAAATTTTACCACGATTATAAATTACAACTGGATCCCGAACAAAAATACCAGTGCGCGGTTTGATTTAGTCAACATACAGTATGTAAAAAACATCAATACCAAAAATTATTTCAATGTTTATCGTTCTTCTTATAACAAGCTGAATGACTTTGCAGCAACATACAACACAAATCCCGACAATGTGGATCAGTTTGGCAACCTTACCATTGAAGAAGGAGGCGCAGATTCATTCCTTGAAAGTGCTTTGGATAACCAATTCCCACTCTTGGATCCGTCAGGCAGCGATTTCAGAAACATAAAAAGCATCAAGGAGCGAAAAGACAGACTTACCGAAAACAATTTGATTTTTGCTTCTAACTTTAGTTATTCAAAAGACAGCAAAACTGATTTTTTTGACAAGGAATTTTATAGTATCAGAGCTAAAATCGAATCAGCCGGAAATGTACTTTCCCTTGCCGCCAATCTCTCTAACCAACCGAGAAGTGACGATGGAACGAAAACAGTATTCGGATTACAGTATTCACAATATATCAAAACCGAATTCGACTATATCAAACATTGGGATTTGGGCAATTACAATATTTTTGCTGTCAGAAGTTTCTTCGGCATAGCGATTCCTTATGGAAATTCGAAATCGATTCCATTTTCGAGAAGTTATTTTGCCGGAGGCTCGAACGATAACAGAGCCTGGCAATCTTATAGTTTAGGCCCTGGTCGCTCAGGCGGATTGAATGATTTTAACGAAGCTAATATGAAAATCGGATTGAATGCTGAATTCAGATACCGATACTTCGGCAGTTTTTATGGAGCTCTTTTTGCTGATTGTGGAAACATATGGAATGTACTGGATAATGAAACTGATGAATCCAAAATATTCTCCGGATTTGCTTCCTTAAAAGATTTAGCATTAGGCACAGGAATAGGATTTCGGTATGACTTTAAATTCTTTGTAGCCAGGCTGGACTTTGGTTTTAAAACCTACAATCCTGCTAAACCGGAAAATGAGCGATGGTTTAAAGAATTAATTTTTAGTAAATCTGTGCTAAATATTGGTATTAACTATCCGTTCTAAAAGTAAATTTGTAATTTTGTCAATCTAATTTTTTAAACAAATGGCACACAACATAAAACCAGGCGTTGCAACTGGAGATCAAGTTCAGGAAATTTTTAACTATGCAAAACAAAAAGGATTTGCACTTCCGGCGGTAAACGTTGTAGGTTCAAGTACTGTAAATGGAGTTTTAGAAACCGCAGCAAAGTTAAATGCGCCTGTAATTATTCAGTTTTCTAATGGAGGAGCACAATACAATGCCGGGAAAGGATTATCTAACGAAGGTGAGCGATCAGCTATTTTAGGAGCTGTTGCCGGAGCAATACACATCCATACGTTAGCAGAAGCTTACGGAGCTACTGTTATTTTACATACTGATCATTGTGCCAAAAAATTATTGCCTTGGATTGACGGATTACTTGATGCCTCTGAAAAACACTTTGCAAAAACCGGAAAACCATTATATTCTTCTCACATGATTGATTTGTCTGAAGAATCAATTGAAGATAACATCGACATATGTAAACACTATTTGGCCCGTATGAGCAAAATGGGAATGACACTTGAAATCGAATTAGGAATTACAGGCGGCGAAGAGGATGGTGTTGACAATACTGACGTTGACAGCTCAAAATTATACACACAACCTGAAGAAGTTGCATATGCTTATGAAGAATTGATGAAAATCAGTCCTCGTTTTACAATTGCTGCTGCTTTTGGAAATGTCCATGGAGTTTACAAACCAGGAAATGTAAAATTAACTCCAAAAATTTTAAAAAACTCACAGGATTACGTTCAAAAGAAATTTAAAACAGGTCATAATCCTGTAGACTTTGTTTTCCATGGCGGATCCGGTTCTACATTGGAAGAAATCAGAGAAGCGATTGGTTACGGAGTAATTAAAATGAACATTGATACTGATTTACAATTTGCTTTCACAGAAGGAATTCGTAATTATATAGTCAAAAACATAGCGTATTTAAGAACTCAGATTGGAAACCCTGAGGGTGACGATTCTCCAAATAAGAAATATTACGATCCAAGAAAATGGACTCGTGAGGGTGAGTTAACATTCATCAAAAGATTAGAGCAAGCGTTTGCTGATTTAAATAACGTAAATACATTATAATACGATTGAAGGATTTGGGTTTAGGATTTTAATTACTTCCTGATTCCCGATTTCTAATTCTTAAAATAGAAATTATGAGCTGGTTTAAAAGAAAAGAAAAAGGAATTACTACTGCAACTGAAGATAAAATGGATGTTCCAAAAGGACTTTGGTACAAATCTCCAACAGGTAAAATTGTAGATGCTGAAGAATTAGCAAGAAATCTTTGGGTAAGTCCGGAAGATGATTTTCACGTTCGTATTGGAAGTGCCGAATATTTCCAGATATTATTTGACAACAACGAGTTTGTAGAACTTGACGAAAATATGACCGCAAAAGATCCTCTTGGATTTGTGGACACCAAAAAATATTCAGACCGTTTGGTAGACGCCATCAGCAAAACCAAATTAAAAGATGCTGTTCGTACTGGTGTGGGAAAATCGAAAGGAAAAGACTTAGTTGTATGTTGTATGGATTTTGCCTTTATTGGCGGTTCTATGGGAGCTGTTGTAGGTGAAAAAATCGCACGTGGTATTGACCATTCCATTAAAAACAACATTCCATTTGTGATGATTTCGAAATCAGGTGGAGCACGTATGATGGAAGCGGCTTATTCGTTGATGCAATTAGCTAAAACATCGGCGAAATTAGCCCAATTGGCGGAAGCCCAAATCCCTTACATCTCTTTATGTACAGATCCGACAACCGGAGGAACTACTGCTTCATACGCGATGTTAGGAGATATCAACATTGCTGAACCAGGAGCCTTGATTGGTTTTGCAGGACCGCGTGTTGTAAAAGATACTACCGGTAAAGATTTACCGGAAGGTTTCCAAACTTCAGAATTTTTACTAGAGCATGGCTTCTTAGATTTTATAACCCCCCGTAAGGAATTGAAAGACAAAATAAATTTATACTTAGATTTGATTTTGAATCAGGAAATACGATAATAAAAAAACCCGTTCTGTTATAGAACGGGTTTTTTTTATATTTACTTTTTAAACTCTTCTAAAGAGAGAAATCTACATCCCACTGCGTATCGCTTCCACAGGATCCAGTCTTGAAGCGGAAATTGCCGGAAGTATTCCGGAAATCAATCCGATAAAAGCTGCCAAACCTGCACCTAAAAGAATATTCCAGAAACTCAGCACAAACTCAAAGTCAAGCGCATTGCTTAAAACAAACGCAATAATCCAAACCAAAAAGATTCCGATAATTCCTCCAAAAACAGACAGAATAATAGCTTCGAACAAAAACTGAAGCAAGATGAATTTATTTTTAGCACCTAATGACTTTTGAATTCCTATTAAATTTGTACGTTCTTTTACGGATACAAACATGATATTAGCAATCCCGAAACCACCTACTAAGAGAGAGAAACCGGCAATAATCCAACCAATCGTATTCATAAGACTAATGGTCTGATCAATCATTTCAGTAGCACCTTTAAGAAAGTTGATGAAAAAATTGTCATTTTGCCCCGTTTTAATCCCTCTGTAGTTTCGCATTTTTTGAGTGATTTGAGCTTTTAGCGTTTCGTCATCAATACTTTTATCCGGCTTAATTATAACGATGGGCGTAAATTTTGACGCGTTATCACCAAACAGGCTACGAATTCTATTTGCCGTAGGATAAATTGTAGTATCCGGGTTAGAACCAAAACTAACCATCCTGTCCCCTACTTTCTTCAAAACTCCCACTACTCTGAATTTTTGACCATATAACCTTACGTCTTTTCCTATAGGAGAAAGCCCATCAAACAAAGATTTAGCAATTTCATACCCGATGACAACAGTATTGGCACCAGAATTGGATTCCTGTTCGCTAAAGAAACGACCTTCCTTAAAATTTAATTTTTCAATATCTGAAAATTCATAGGTACACGGAATAACCACTATCGAACTTATCGTTTTGGCTTCGTATTTCACATTTTCCCTTCCGGCAAAAAACTGAAAACAAACACTTTGCACGTCAGTCAATTCGTTTTTAAGCAATTTATATTCGTCGTAAGTAACATCCGGAAACTGTTCTATTTTCCAATCCGGAATATCTGTAGGCCCAAAACAATATTTAAACACAAAAACGGAGCTGTTATCTAAGCTGCCAATGTCCTTTTTTATTTTTCTGTCCAAAGAATCAACAGCAGCCAACACAGCAATAATTGAGAAGATACCAATTGTAACTCCTAAAAGAGACAGCAATGTACGTAACTTATTGTTTCGCAATGCATTCATAGCAAAACTGAAGCTTTCTTTCAGTAATCGGACATATACAATCATAAAGAGGAAGTTTGTTGAATAAAATAGCCCTTTTTCAGGCTAAAAAAAGCCAACAGGATATTGATTTAAAAATTAGTAGTAAAAATGAAATTTTTGTTACAATCCAACCTCAAAATTAATTACAAAAAAACTACTTTTGCAGTACAAACTTCAACAACACAATGAATACTACAAAAACTATTAAGTCGGCACTAATTTCAGTGTTTGATAAAACGGGTCTTGAACCAATTGTACAGAAACTACACGAGCAAAAAGTCACTATTTATTCTACTGGCGGAACTGAGGATTTTATTAAGAATCTAGGAATTCCTGTTGTCCCTGTAGAAGATGTAACTTCTTATCCGTCGATTCTTGGTGGAAGAGTAAAAACATTGCATCCAAAAGTTTTTGGAGGAATTCTAAACCGTCAGGACAATGAAACCGACGTACAACAGATGAAGGAGTTCGACATCCCTCAAATTGATGTAGTCATTGTGGATTTGTATCCGTTTGAAAAAACAGTAGCCTCTGGCGCAAGCGATTCAGATATTATCGAAAAAATTGACATTGGCGGTATTTCATTAATACGCGCAGCTGCAAAAAACTTCAAGGATACCGTAATTATTCCTTCGGTAAATGAGTATGCTTTGTTTTTAGACTGCATTACAAATAACAACGGAGCAACTACTTTAGAAGAAAGAAAAACATTTGCTGCCAAGGCTTTCAACGTTTCATCTCACTATGATTCGGCGATTTTCAATTACTTCAACAAAAATCACGAAGAAACTGTTTTGAAAATCAGTGAAATAAAAGGTGCTGTTTTGCGTTATGGAGAGAACCCTCATCAGAAAGGGTTCTTCTTTGGAGAATTTGATACAATGTTTACCAAATTACACGGAAAAGAATTATCTTACAACAACCTGCTTGATGTAGATGCCGCTGTAAATCTGATGGGTGAATTTAAAAATGACAAACCAACATTTGCTATTCTAAAACACAACAATGCTTGCGGTATTGCCACAAGAAAAACGATGAAAGAAGCGTATCTTGATGCTTTAGCAGGAGATCCGACATCAGCATTTGGTGGTGTTTTAATTGCAAATGGAAATATAGATTTGGCTACGGCCGAAGAAATTAACAAACTGTTCTGCGAAGTGGTCATTGCACCAAGCTTTGATGATCACGCTGTAGATTTATTAGAAGAAAAAAAGAATAGAATCATATTGGTTCAAAAAGAAGCGGTTCTGCCGAAAACTTCCGTTAGAACATGTCTAAACGGTATTTTAGTACAGGATAAAGATTTAATTACTGACAGCAAATCAGATTTAAAAACGGCAACTAAAACTTCTCCAACACAAGAAGAAATTGAAGATTTGCTGTTTGCGTCTAAAATTTGCAAGCATACAAAATCGAACACAATCGTTTTGGCAAAAAACAGACAATTGTGTGCTTCAGGAACCGGACAAACCTCAAGAGTGGACGCTTTAAACCAAGCAATCCACAAAGCGGTTTCTTTTGAATTTGATCTAACCGGAGCTGTAATGGCAAGCGATGCGTTTTTCCCTTTTCCGGACTGTGTTGAAATCGCGAAGAAGGCTGGAATTACGGCTGTAATTCAACCTGGCGGATCAATAAAAGACGAGTTGAGTATTAATTATTGCAATGAAAATAATGTTGCAATGGTATTTACAGGAATTCGTCATTTCAAACATTAATTTTATTACTTTTGTAGAAAATTTAGTATAAACGAACATAACCCCGATTGAGTATGGGATTTTTTGATTTCATGACTGAGGACATAGCAATTGACCTTGGTACCGCAAACACTCTGATTATTCACAATGATAAAGTTGTGATTGACAGTCCATCTATTGTCGCTCGAGACCGAATAACAGGCAAAATTATCGCTGTTGGTAAAGAAGCCAATCTGATGCAAGGGAAGACGCATGAAAACATAAAGACCATACGCCCGCTAAAAGACGGAGTAATTGCAGATTTCGACGCTTCTGAGCAAATGATAAAAATGCTTATCAGAAGCATTCCTGCTTTACAAAAACGTTTATTCACACCTGCATTAAGAATGGTTATCTGCATCCCTTCCGGTATTACTGAAGTAGAGATGCGTGCGGTAAAAGAATCTGCAGAGCGTGTAAACGGTAAAGAAGTTTATCTTATTCATGAGCCAATGGCTGCATCAATAGGTATCGGCATTGACATCATGCAACCTAAAGGAAACATGATTGTAGATATTGGTGGTGGAACTACTGAAATTGCAGTAATTGCCTTAGGCGGAATTGTTTGTGACAAATCAGTTAAAATTGCAGGAGACGTTTTTACGAACGATATCATTTATTACATGCGAACACAACACAATTTATTTGTGGGTGAAACAACCGCTGAAAAAATAAAAATCGAAATTGGTGCAGCCATAGAAGATCTGGATTCACCTCCGGAAGACATGTCTGTTCAGGGACGTGACTTGCTTACGGGTAAACCGAAACAGGTTGAAGTTTCCTCAAGAGAGATTGCCAAAGCATTGGACAAATCTATTCAGCGTATCGAAGATGCAATTATGGAAACCCTATCTCAAACACCACCGGAATTAGCAGCCGATATTTACAATACAGGAATTTATCTTGCAGGCGGAGGTTCCATGCTGCGCGGCTTAGACAAGCGTATTTCCTTAAAAACAGATTTACCTGTTTTTATTGCAGAAGATCCACTAAGAGCTGTCGTTCGCGGAACAGGAATGGCATTAAAAAACCTTACAAAATACAGAAGTATCCTTATCAAATAATAAGTAAATAAATGCAGCAAATATTTAATTTTATATTTAAAAACAGTACTCGTTTACTGTTTTTGCTGCTTTTGACAACCTCATTAGTACTGACAATCCAGTCCCATTCTTACCATAGAAGCCAGGTAGTAAATTCGGCTAACGTAGTAACAGGATCAGTGTACGAAAAGGTTAATGAAGTAAAAACCTATTTTAGTTTAAAGGAACAAAACGACAAATTAGCACAAGAGAATGCCCGTTTGAGAAAAATTCTTTTCAATAAGAAAGACAGTACATCCATGCTTGAAAAAGACAGTCTAAAAGGCTATGACAAGATAAATGTTATTCAGACGAAAGTAATCAATAACACATACAATACTTCCGAAAATTACCTAACAATAAACAGTGGTTCTCTTCAAGGAGTAAAACCAGACATGGGGGTTGTAAACAGCCAGGGAATCGTAGGAATAATTGAAAAAACTTCGCCAAAATATTCCACAATTTTAAGTGTTCTGAATATTAAATCGAAAATTAATGCCAAAGTAAAAAGATCTAATCATTTTGGTTCTTTAACTTGGAATGCAAAAAATGCAGGATACGTGCAATTGACAGAGATTCCCCGTTTAGCTACAGTTAAAAAAGGAGACACAATTGTAACCGGAGGACGATCAACAATTTTCCCTGAAAATATTCCAATTGGAATAATCGATAAAATTTATACCGATACGGAAACAAATTATTTTACGTTAGATATTCGTTTATTCAATGATATGACAAATTTGAATCATGTTTATATCATTACGAATAAGGAAAGTGACGAAATCAATAAATTAGAAGCAGAAACCAAGCCACATGAATAGTGCATTGATACTTAATCTCGTTAGGTTTATTTTACTCCTGGCTGCGCAAATCGTTATTTTTAATAATATCGATTTATTCGGCTATATCAATCCCTATCCTTATATTCTGTTTATCTTATTATATCCGGTAAATACGAATCGTGCGAGATTACTGATAGCTAGTTTTTTACTCGGACTAACGGTCGATTTATTTTCGAACTCAGGAGGAGTGCATGCGGCAGCCTGTTTAATATTAGCTTATGTCAGACCCTCTTTCTTCAAATTCTCATTTGGATTAAGCTATGAGTACCAGACAATTAAAATTAACGATCGTCTTTCACCGGAAAGATTTACTTTTATATTAATATCAATACTGACACACCATCTTGTATTGTTCTTATTAGAACTATTCAAATTCACATTTATACTTGATGCACTTTTAAGAACAATTGTTACCACACTTTTTACGTTATTAGTTAGTATTCTAATCATCTATTTATTTAAGCCAAGAAAAAAATGAGAAAGCTATTATTACCCGGTATGATTATAGTTTCTGCTATATTAATCATAGCAAGGCTTTTTTATTTACAAATTATTGATGACACTTTTAAATTAAAATCTGAGAATATATCCATCAAGATTAAATACGACTATCCGGAGCGGGGATATATTTATGACCGAAACGGAGAATTATTGGTAGCCAATCAGCCATCTTATGATATCATGGTAGTTCCAAGGGAAATAAAAACATTGGACACCATCGAATTTTGCAATCTTTTGCATATTACCAAAGAGGATTTTATAAAAAAGATTGAAAAAGCAGTGGTATACAGCCCAATGCTTCCTTCCGTATTTTTAGGTCAGCTTAACAAATTGGAATATGCTGCTTTTCAAGAGAAAGAAAGAAAATTTGAAGGATTTTATATTCAGAAACGTTCACTTCGGGACTATCAGATAAATGCCGGTGCTAACGTATTCGGATTTATCACGCAAGTCAATGAGGCAATCATCAAAAGGAATCCTTATTACAAAAGCGGTGATTTACTTGGAAAACAAGGTGTTGAAGAAATGTACGAATCCGAACTTCGAGGAGTTAAAGGCGTAAAACACATTCAAAGAGATCGTTTCAATAGAGAAATCGGTCCTTACAAAGAAGGTCGTTTCGATACTATCGCCGTACAAGGAAAAGATATCACCCTGACAATTGACGCTGAACTTCAAAAGTATGGTGAAGCCTTAATGAAAAACAAACGAGGAGGAATTATAGCTATTGAGCCCAGCACAGGTGAAATCCTTGCTCTTGTAACTGCTCCATCTTATGATCCGGCCATTTTAGTAGGACGTCAACGTTCACGAAATTACACTAGATTATATAATGATTCATTAGCAAAACCATTATATGACAGAAGTTTATTAGCAGAATATCCTCCGGGATCTCCTTTTAAAATCCTGACAGCTCTTTCAGGATTACAGGTTCAGGCCATAGACACATCGAGTTCTTTTGTTTGTAATCATGGTTTTAGTTATGGTCGTGGCCGATTTATGCGTTGCCATTGCGGTGGTGGTGTACGTAAATTGCATATGGGAATTGCAAAATCCTGTAATGCCTATTTTGGTAATACTTACCTGAGAACTATTAATAAATTCCCAACACCATCAGAAGGGGTTGATGTCTGGAGCGGTCATGTAAAAAGTTTTGGGTTAGGGCAGTTTATGGGTTATGATTTGCCTACAGGCCGAAGAGGTAATATCCCAACATCAAAAACATATCAAAAAGCATATCCGAATGGCGGATGGCGCGCTACTGCCATTGTTTCAAATTCAATAGGCCAGGGAGAAGTTTTAATGACACCGATACAATTAGCCAACATGATGGCTACCGTTGCCAATCAGGGCTATTATTACACGCCTCATATTATTAAAAAAATTAAAGGTCAGGAAATCGATAAAAAATTCAAAACGAAGCATGTAACTTCCATTGACAAAAAACACTTCAAACCTGTCATAGAAGGACTGGCAGAAGTATTCAAAACAGGAACTGCTTATTTCCTTAATGTTGAAGGAATCGAAATTTGCGGTAAAACCGGTACAGCTGAAAATTTCGCCAAAATAAACGGGAAAAAAGTACAGCTTGCGGATCATTCCATTTTTGTTGCCTTTGCGCCAAAAGAGAACCCAAAAATTGCCATTGCAGTATTGGTTGAAAATGGCGGATTCGGATCTACAACAGCAGGCCCGATTACAACTTTAATGATTGAAAAATACATTAAGAGGAAAATCACCCAAAAAGACAGGGAGAAAAGAGTATTGGAAAAAAGTTTACAAAGTGAATACAATAAATTTACCCGAAAATTTATCGATTCCATGTATAAAGTCAAAATAAAAAAAGATTCTGTAGCAAGAGTTCAAAGTATAAAGAAAGCAGATTCTATAAAAAAAGCAAACAAAACAGCATAAATGAAAAATCAAAGTGTTTCCAACAACATCGATTGGATTACAATAGCTCTCTATGTTGCCCTAGTGACTCTGGGTTGGATGAATATCTACTCTGCAGATATGACTCCAAGCTCTGCCTATTACTTTGATTTTAATCAGAATTACGGAAAGCAGCTGATTTTTATTTCTTTTACAGTTTTACTTATCATTGTCATTTTGACTATTGATGCTAAATTCTATGAACGTTTTGCCAGTGTTTTATTCGGTTCTTCTCTCGTTCTGCTGGCCGGTCTTTTTATTTTCGGAAAAACCATTGCAGGACAGCGATGCTGGTACGCTATTGGAGGTTTTACACTTCAGCCCTCGGAATTTGCCAAAGCCGCAACCGCATTGGCCTTAGCCAAATATTTAAGTGATCCGCAAATAAATCTCAAAAATTTAAATCATCAAATTCTCGCGCTTTTAATTATGGGACTGCCCATTTTATTAATCCTTCCGCAGCCAGATCCCGGAAGCGCCCTGATTTTTATGATGTTTATATTGGTTCTTAACCGTGAAGGACTTCCAACATGGTATCTTTGGACAGGTTTCGGCGCAGTTGTTTTATTTGTCATGTCCTTGTTACTCAAACCGCAATATGTAATTCTCATCAGTTTTATATTGGTAGCAATCCATTATATAAAATCACGCAGGATAAATCGAAACATCATCGCCAGCACGCTGGTATTCTTGGTAATCGCTGGATTTACGCTATCTGTAGACTATGTATTCGAAAACGTATTCCAACAGCACCATCGGGACAGATTTAATATCCTTTTAGGGAAAGAAGTAGATATGTCCGGCGTAGGCTACAACACAAATCAGTCTGAAATAGCTATTGGTTCAGGCGGATGGTTAGGGAAAGGCTATCTGGAAGGAACCCAAACCAAAGGAAACTTTGTACCGGAACAACATACAGACTATATTTTCACTACCGTAGGTGAAGAATGGGGATTTGCCGGCTCTTCAGTATTAATACTATTATTTGTCTCATTAATCCTTCGTGTCATTTATCTCGCTGAAAACCAGAAAACAAAATTTAGCCGTGTGTATGGCTATGGCGTTGCGGCGGTTTTATTTACCCACTTTTTTGTCAACATCTCAATGGTTATAGGCATATTCCCAACCATTGGAGTACCCCTTCCCTTCCTGTCATACGGAGGTTCCAGTTTATGGGGTTTCACCATTTTGCTGTTTATTTTTGTAAAAATGGATGCCAATAAAGTTAACGAATGGTAATAATCAGGAGTTATTCCCAGCTGTTCATTCTATCTTTTCCTTGTTAAAGAAACAAGAAAAAGGATGCCATTTCCATCTGGACTAAAAACTCCAGTTTTTGTAATCGCTTCCCTTTTCCAATTTATTTTCAATTGAATCCGGAAGATTTGGAAAAAAATCGATTCCGGTCATTTTTTCAATCTGATCAATTGAGGTTACAAATTTGTTCAATGGTTTTTCAGAATCTTCATGCGGGACCAAAAAAGCAATTGTTTTATATTCGCCTCTGGAATTATCAAGCAATATTTTATAAAAATACTTCGGCACAGAAACCGATTCTTTACCAATAGTTTTCAGTCCATCGGTCAAAACACCACCCGTTACTACGTAAACGCCATCGTATTTAGATGCCCAATATCTTGTCTTTTGCTCCAGCCTATTCCAAACACCAGCGTTAAAATCATTCAATTGAGGTGCAATATTAGACGTATAAAAAGTCTCGTCAAAAGCTTCTCTGGAAAATCGCCTGTCACCTGCCGGGCACAAATGCCCTTTATCATAACCCGAACGCTTGTAGTTTTTCCAGCTGGCAGAACCAGTTTCAACTTTTGGGTCGTCAATAAAAAAAGGCCGTTGAAAATTAGCGTGGCTCAATTCATTTTTTTTGAGTTCGTAAGCAACCCATTCGGCCTGTTCATGTTTTTCACTATACGATAAAATATAATATTCATGCCTGATAATTTCATGAGTCGTTGAAACAGGCAAATAGAAATTTTTGTCATTTTTCTCAGGCTGACTATCGACCAGGGCATTTTTATCTGTACTTTCTTCTTTCTGGTTATTTTTTTGTTTAGAGCAACTTAACATACACATAAAAACAATCAAAATTTTGAAATATATTTTCATAGAGCAATCAAATTATTGTAAATTTATGTTGTAAATATATATAAAACTTACCGATTCAAAACCGGTGAAATCAATTAATGATACATTCTATGAAAGGAAAATTTATTATTGCAGGCCTAGCATTTCTAGCCCATTTAACAGCTATAGCTCAAGAAACAACAACAGCAGCTCCTACTAGAGAGCAACAACAATTAGCCCATAAGAAAGATTCTCTGTCCACTGTACTTTTAGCCCAAAAAGAAGCAGAGAAAACAGCCAAAGAAGCGGAAAAGGCAGCAGAAAAAATAAAAAAAGAGGAAGAGAAAAAAATCAGAGAAGAAGAGAAAAGAATAGCAGCTTCAGAAAAAGCGGCCGACAGGATGGAAAAAGCGCAAAAGAACTTGGAAAAAGAGCGCGAAAAAATGGAGAAAAACCGTGAAAAAGCAGCTAAAGCCCAAGAACGCTATATAGATGCCAAGGAAAAATTAGCTGACATTGAAAAAGATATCACAAAGGATTCTGAGAAGTTTGAAAAACAAAACAAGAAAGGCAATCTCTCTCCAAATGACATCAAAAAATGGAATGAAAAACAGGAAAAATTAAAACGAAAAGCAGCAGAGCAACGCAGAAAAATTGAAAGAGCTGCTAAAGAGGCTCAGAAATTTTCAAAATAAAACTACGCTTTTTAATAGTTATTAGAAGATAATCAATTAAATTAAAAATGCTCCTGACGCGAAGTTCAGGAGCATTTTTTTATAACTAATCTGTTTGAAATATCTAAATTATGACTTAACTAACTTATCTTTTCTGTTTTTAATATTCAAACTTTTGCTGGCAACAGTAGATTTCTTATTTTTAATATCACCAAGAACATTAAGAGCTTCTTCCACATAAGCATCTTTAGCTAAGGTTTCATGCCAATCTTGTCTCTTTTGACCTAATACCTCATCCTTTTTAATTTGCTCTAATTCATCAGGCAAAGAATTAAATATAAGCTGATTCTTATAACTTGTAATCGCTTTATATTTTTTGGTTATTTCTTCAATGCTTGCTTGTTCCGCTTTAAATTTATTGATATTTAAACTAACAACATTATCTTCTTTTCTGTCGTTAATCCATTTCGCATTTTCATCAATTAACTTAAATTGATTGTTGTCTACTAATCTTTTTTGACTGTTAGCAACAACCGATTCAAAGTTTGTAATAGATTTTAAAGGCTCAAATGGTGCTTCATCAATTTTATCCCAAGGCATAGCATTTTCAACATCACGCTCCCCAATTTTAATATAAGAATAACGGTCTGGAATAGCAATATCGCTGGCAACACCTTCAAGCTGAGTTGATCCACCATTAATTCTGTAGAATTTCTGAGTCGTTGTTTTCAATGCTCCAAAATCACCATAAGAACTGTTACGTACGAATTGATTCAAATCGATTACATTCTGAACAGTACCTTTACCATAAGATTGTTTACTTCCGATAATAACCCCACGTTTGTAATCCTGAATTGCCGCAGCAAAAATTTCTGATGCCGAAGCAGAAAAATTATTAATCAAAACTACTAATGGCCCGTCCCATTGAACTTTTGGATCGTGATCATACAATACTTCTTTCTTTTTACCGGAAGATTTTATCTGTACAACAGGCCCTTCTTCAATAAACAAACCTGTAATATCAACAACTGTTTTAAGTGAACCTCCTCCATTATCACGTAAATCCATCACGATTCCTTTTACACCTGCATTTTTAAGCTTTTCTACTTCTAATGCAACGTCTTTACCGGCATCACGATTGTCGTTATTTTCAAAATCAATGTAGAATTTCGGCAGGTAAATTACCCCGTACTTAACTCCATTCTTTTCAACAACACTTGATTTTACATAAGTCTCTTCAATTTCAACAATATCTCTTATTATTGAAATAATCTTGATAGAGCCATCCACTTTTTTAACTGTCAATCTTACTTCAGTTCCTTTTGGTCCTTTGATTTTCTTAACGACGTCATCCAATCTCATTCCGACAACTTCGACAGGCTCTCCATTACCTTGAGCTACTTTCAAAATAACATCTCCCTGCTCTAATTCTTTACCTCTCCACGCAGGTCCTCCTGAAATTAATTCTGAGATTTCAGTAAAATCGTTTTTCTTTTGCAGTCTCGCTCCAATTCCTTCTAATTTACCACTGATACTGATGTCAAATTTTTCTTTTTCCTCAGGTGCAAAATAAAAAGTATGCGGGTCATATTGCGTCACAATAGCGTTAACGAATACTTCAAACCAATTTTCTCTATCTAAATCTTCAATGAAATCAAAATAGTCATTCAATGATTTTGAAGTAGATTCTCTGGCCTCTTTTTCCAATTGTGTAAACGATTTTGGAGTATACTTAGGATCTTTTATTTTTTTATCCTCTTCCAATTTCTGCTTATCTACAACAGTCGCTAAAACAGATAATTTCATTTGAAGACGCCATCTTGTTTTAAGCTCAGCATAGTTTTTAGCAAAAGCATTTTTATCAGAATCAAGATTAATCGTTTCGTCAGCAGTAAAATCATATGGCTTGTCATTTAATGCTTTATAAACCACCTTCGCTTCCTGCATTCTTTTTTGCAAACGCTGGTAAGTAAGTTCAAAAAATGTCAAATCCTTGCTTTTGATTAAATCATCTATTTGATTTTCATATACTTTAAATTCTTCGATATCCGATTCTACAAAAAATCTTTTTGACGGATCAAGTGCATCAAGGTAATCTTTATAAACTCCTTGCGAAAACTTATCGTCCATAGCAATCGGATCATAATGGCCTTTTTCAATCACAAACGAAATTAAATCCAAAAGCATTTTGTCCTTTTCAGGATCACCTTTACTTTTCGGAACAAAACTCCACAGCGTTGCTGAGATAGCAACTATCAACAAAATTATTTTATAATTCTTTTTCATAAAAATCCAGATTGCATTCATAATATTCAACTAATGTACATAAAAAACCATGCCAAAAACGTCTTGTCTGTATAATTTTTTGTTAAACATGTAAAATTAACTTCTTCCTCGTAAAAATGCTTATTTTAGCGTTATTTTTTCACATTAAATTTCATACATTATTTTTTAAACAATGAAAAAGCCACTAATTTTAGTCACCAACGACGACAGTATTTCGGCTCCTGGAATCCGTGCACTTATTGAAGTAATGAACGAAATAGGAACTGTCCTTGTAGTTGCTCCGGATAGTCCTCAAAGCGCTATGGGGCATGCCATTACCATAAACAGCACACTCCATTTAAACAAAGTTTCAGCGGAAGATGCAGCTGTTACCGAATATAGCTGCTCCGGCACTCCTGTTGACTGTGTAAAACTGGCGGTAAACGAAATTTTAAAACAAAAGCCCGATTTATGTGTTTCGGGAGTAAATCACGGTTCTAATTCTTCTATAAATGTAATTTATTCCGGAACAATGAGTGCTGCTGTGGAAGCGGGAATTGAAGGAATTCCTGCCATAGGATTTTCTTTATTGGATTACGATTGGAATGCTGATTTTGAAACTTTCAAACCCTATATCAAACAAATTGCTTTAGAAGTTTTACAGAACGGATTGCCTGATAATGTCGTTTTAAATGTTAACTTCCCAAAAAGAAAAAGAGACGATTTGAAAGGCATAAAAATCTGCCGTCAGGCAAAAGCTATCTGGGCAGAAAAATTCGACAAGCGAAAAACACCTCAAGGCAAAGATTACTATTGGCTTACTGGCGAATTTATTAATTTAGACAAAGGACAGGACACTGACGAATGGGCTTTGGAAAACGGATATATTTCAATTGTACCCGTTCAGTTTGACATGACTGCACACCATGCCATTCAACAATTAAACAACTGGAATCTTTAACAAATGAAAAAAACAGATTTACTTATAGGCACATTAATCGGATTGGCTACAACTCTAATAGGTGTTTATGCTTACCTCACTTTTTTTGTCAAAATTGACTTTATCGAAGGAATCAAAGGAATGAAGAGCGAAGGTCATTTAGGAAAAGTAATCACTTTGGGTGCCATACTCAATATTATTGCTTTTTTTATTTTATTGAGAATAGATAAAGAACTGATGGCTCGCGGTGTCGTTTTAGCTACAATTCTATTAACTATAGTTACATTATTTGTTTAAACAGCAGAAGAATGAAATATTATATCATTGCCGGCGAAGCTTCAGGCGATTTACACGGCTCCAACCTTATGAAAGGCATTTTTAAAGAAGATCCACAAGCTGAAATTCATTTTTGGGGCGGAGATTTGATGCAAAAAACAGGCGGAACTTTAGTAAAACACTATCGTGATCTAGCCTTCATGGGTTTTGCTGAAGTAGTCATGAATTTAAAAACGATACTAAACAATATCAAAATCTGCAAAGCGGACATACTTAAATTTCAGCCGGACGTACTCATTTTTATAGATTATCCCGGTTTCAATATGCGCATTGCAAAATGGGCTAAAAATTTAGGAATGAAGACCCATTATTATATTTCTCCTCAAATTTGGGCTTGGAAAGAAAACAGAATCAAAGACATCAAACGCGATGTTGATAAAATGTACGTAATTCTTCCGTTTGAGAAAGATTTTTACGAGAAAAAACATCATTTCCCGGTAGAATTTGTAGGTCATCCGCTCATTGATGCCATAAGTAATACTCCTAAAACAGATCCAATCCAATTTAAGAAAGAAAATAATCTGGATGAGAAGCCCATTATTGCACTTTTGCCAGGAAGCAGAAAGCAGGAAATCTCAAAAATGCTTTCCGAGATGCTATCGGTTGTAAAACATTTTCCAGATTATCAATTTGTTATTGCTGGAGCACCCAGTCAGGAATTTTCATTTTACGAGCAATTCCTAACCAACGATCAGGTCCATTTCATTTCAAATAAAACGTATGATTTACTAAGTGTTTCTTATGCTGCACTTGTAACTTCCGGAACTGCCACACTTGAAACCGCTTTGTTTAAAGTCCCTGAAGTCGTTTTATACAAAGGGAATTGGTTTTCATATCAAATTGCAAAACGGATTATAACTTTAAAATACATTTCGTTAGTCAATTTAATCATGGATCGAGAAGTGGTAACCGAATTAATTCAGGAAGATTGTAATCCTGAAAAAATCAAACTTGAACTCGGAAAAATCCTGGATTCAAGTTACAGAAGCCAACTTTTGGAGCAGTATGATTTACTGGAAACTAAGTTAGGCGGTGCCGGAGCCAGCAATAAAACAGCCCAATTAATCGTTAAGGACTTATTATCCAAACCCTGAATTTAATCTTTCGGAATGACTTACAAAACGCTTTTCACATTTCTCGCCATCACCTTATTTTTAAGCAGCTGCAAAACCAGTTCATCTATAGTAACGTCAAAAAGCGAAGCACAGAAAAGAGGCACTTATAGAAATCCGAAAGAAAAAATAACCGCAGGAAATACTGGAAAAAACAATATTGGAAACCGTGATTACATCTCTTCCGAGCAATTACTTAAAAAAGCAACCCACTTTTTGGGCGTAAAATACAAAACAGCAGGAACGACAGAAAGCGGCATGGACTGTTCCGGATTAATGATTGCAACTTTTAATGATTTCAATATTAAATTACCAAGAACATCAAACGAAATGTCAAAAGTGGGCCAGGAAATTAAAAAATCAGAGGCTCAAAAAGGAGATCTGATCTTTTTCAAAACTAATGGGAAAAGCGTTATAAACCATGTTGGCATGATTACTGAAGTTAGCGAAGAAGAGATAAAATTCATCCATTCTTCCACCCAAAAAGGCGTTATTATTTCTTCAACTAAAGAAGGTTATTATTCGAAAACCTTTGCGCAAATCAATCGGGTTGTAAATTAATTACTATTTTTCTTACGTTTTTAGTATCTTGCCTTCATGAAGGTATTAAAATTTCCAGTTGTACGAATAACAATCTGGTTTATCGCGGGTATAATTACTGCTTATTATTCTAAAATCAATGGCACACTTGGCTTTGTCCTGCTTGGCTTATCATGTAGTGTTTTTGCAATTCTCTTTTTAAAAGCCAATAAAGAATATCAGACAAAACCATTATTTGCAATTGGGCTTTACAGCTTATTTTTTTGCATTGGAATGACAACTACAATCGTTCACAATGATACTTTTCAGAAAAATCATTACAAAAATAACTCAGCTTTATTTGAAAGCGTTCATACAATTCAGATTTTACTGCGTGAAAAATTAAAAAACACAGCAAATAACATCCGTTATATTGCCGAAATAAAACAAATTGACCATAAAGAAACATCGGGTAAAATTCTTCTCAACCTGAAAAAAGAGCCTCTTTTAAAAGAATTTATTCCAGGCACACAACTTGAGATAAAAGAACAGTTAGTTTTAAATTTTAAACCTAACAATCCTGATCAGTTTGATTACGGGAACTATTTGGAAAGCAAAGGAATTTATGCCCAAATCTTCGCCGAAACCTCACAATTGAAAATCAATACTGAGATCAAAAAAAACATTTGGCATTACACTTCAGCGTTCCGAAATACCATAATTACCAATTTAACCAAAAGCGGCTTCAAAAAAGAAGAACTTGCTGTTGTGGTTGCATTAATTTTGGGACAGCAGCAGGATATTTCACCTGAAGTTTTACGTGATTATCAGTATGCCGGAGCCGTTCATATATTGTCTGTTTCCGGATTACACGTAGGATTCATCCTTTTGTTAATCACCTTTTTACTAAAACCGTTGCCTAAAAACAGATTCGGCAACTTAATCCGGTTTGTAATTATACTACTTTCACTATGGGTTTTTGCTTTAATAGCAGGTTTGGCGCCATCGGTTGTTCGCTCAGCCACAATGTTTAGTTTTCTTGCCATAGGAATGCTCCTGAATCGGGAAACAAATATGTACCACACAACTTTGGCCTCCTTATTCCTGATATTACTTGCAGAGCCGTTGTTTTTATTTGATATAGGCTTTCAGTTGAGTTATATTGCTTTGTTTTTCATTCTTTGGCTTCAGCCGAAACTCAAAACACTTTGGCAACCCAAAAACAAGATTATCATATACTTTTGGGACATACTTACAGTTTCGTTTGCTGCTCAAATTGGGGCATTCCCATTGAGTATTTATTATTTTCATCAATTTCCCGGATTGTTTTTTGTAACTAATTTAGTGCTCATTCCTTGTTTGTCAATCATCATGGCACTTGGTGTTTTATTAATGATTTTGGCTTATTTTGACAGCGCTCCGCAATTCTTATCTCAAGTCGTTGAATTTTTCATTACGGTAATGAATAGCTTTATTAAATGGATAGCCTCAATTGAAAGCTTTGTCATCAAAGATATCCCGCTCTCTTTTTCTTTACTGATTGTATGTTACCTGATTTTGTTCAGTTGGATTATTTGGGCTGAAAAACCAACTTTTGGCAAAGCCGCATTTGCTTTATCCAGTGTAATTCTTTTCCAGGGGCTATTTATTACAACCCATTGGACTGAAGAAAATAAGACAGAATACATTGTGTTTAATATTTCCAAAAAATCAGTTATTGCAGAACGCATCGGAAAGGACATTACACTTTTTACCAATGAACACTTGTCTGAAAACGGTTTTGAGAAGAAAATGATTCAATCCTATGTTACGGCACATTTTTGTACCTTAAAAGCACTAAAGAAGCTAAAAAATAATTATTTTTTTAACAATTCTAAAATTCTGATTGTTGATAAATCCGGAATCTATAACACATCTATTCCTGCTGACATTCTAATTTTAAGAGAATCACCTAAAATAAATCTGGAAAGGTTGTTTTTAACAATAAAACCGAAAGTAGTTATTGCAGATGCTTCAAACTATAAAAGTTATGTAGCCGCATGGAAACGGACCTGTTCCAATAAAAAAATCCTTTTTCATAGTACTTACGAAAAAGGATTTTATAAATTGGATTGAGAATTACTATGGTTTTGAAGCTTTCGCCTCTTTTACCTTTTCTTTATACTGCTTAATCATGCCATCGACAGATTCAGTATAAACTTTTGGACCCCCGCTTAAATAACCTGTTTTAGCAATTGGATTTATTGTGTATTTCTTATTGGTTTTATCCATTTCCATAGTAAACAACCAAATGGTTGGAAAACCCTGCACCTGGAAAAACTGCATTAATGAATTGTTTTGAGCTTTCAATTTTTCATCCATTACTTTATTTCTTGGAAAATCCAGTTCCAGCAAAACAACGTTTTTATCAGACCATGTCTTAAATTCCGGCGTATTAAAAACTTCTCTAGCCAATTTATGACACCATCCGCACCAATCACTTCCTGTGAAATTAGCAAAAATTGGTTTCCCTGTTTTTTCAGAAATTTTCTGAGCTTCTTCCACACTGGTCAGCCAAACTAATTCTGTTCCGTCCGTTTTTTTGACTTTGGCAGCATGAAATGGCGTTAACCATAAAGCTATAATTAATGGGACTGAAAATAAGGCATATTTTAAACTATTCATACATTCAAAAATTTAGGGTTAAACTATTTTGCTAATCAGCTATCTTAAATCATTTAATAATTGCTCCGGAGTCCTGTAACCTACGATTGAAGTTTGGACACTTCCACTTTTACCAATAACAAAAATAGAGGGATATTGCTGCACTTTTAAGAATTTCGTTAAATCGTGGGCGCTGTTCCTTCCTTTTCTGTTCGGATCGTATCCTGGATTGGTATAGGTTGACCCTTGATAATTTACAGTGGAATTCCCTTCGGCATTAAATCGTACGGCATAATAATTCTTATTGATAAAATCCGCTACGGCTCCATCATGAAAAGTATTGGCATCCATCATTTTACATGGTCCGTACCAATCAGTATACACATTCATAAGAATAGGCTTTGGGTTCTTTTTTTGTTTCGCCAATGCTTCATCGAGTGACATCCATCTAATCTCCTGCGCTTGTATTGATAAGGTTCCTAGCAATAAAAGAATTGCTAAAAGTATTTTTTTCATGAGTAACTTTTTTATATAAATATCAAAAACAATGCCGAAGTTACAAATTTATTTAACTCCCTGCATGAGTTTTTTTATCTGTGGGCTTGCCAAAATCAAAATAATCCCTGCTACTAATGAGTATATTGCCAATTGGTAATATCCTTCAGTATACGACTGCAATTTAGTTAACAACGTAGCACCTTCGTTAGATCTTGATATTTCTGCTCCCAGTTTTCCTGCAGCTAATTGCCCGAAAGCACTCGCCAAGAACCACAATCCCATCATCATACCAAATAATCTTTTTGGGGCTAATTTTGTGATAATTGACATTCCAATAGGACCCAGGCACAATTCACCAATGGTAGTAACAAAATAGGCAAATGTAAATACATTTAGAGAAGTTATCCCTTCTGCATTAGCAAAAAACTTAGTGTAATAAAAAATATAAAATGAAGCAGAAAGAAATAAAAACCCGATTCCAAATTTTATCAACGTATTTGGCTCTAATTTTTTTTTAGCAAGCCACAGCCACAGCAATCCGATTATTGGGCTTAAAATTACTACGAACAAAGTATTAGAGCTATTATTGACCACATTGGGATCAATATTGAAAAATAACAAATTATGACTTAAATTATCTTTTGCAAACAATGAAAGTGACCCTCCACTCTGTTCATAAATCGCATTAAATAAAAGATAAAAAAAGATAAACAAGAACGCTGCCATAAGTTTCTTCTGCGAACTGATTTCACCGATTTTAACAACCTCATAAATAAAATAAGCAACAGCAATTATACCAATGGAGTACATAAAGTAATCCGTATAATCTGTGTTTTTCACCATAATAAAAATTAAAGGAATGCTCAATAATGATCCGACATATACTGAAATTTCCCTGATTTTTCTTTTTGAATCAGTCAGTTTTAATAAAGGAGAATCCCCAATTGGGCCCAAGTGCTTTTTGGTAAACAAAAATGTCAGCAAACCTAAAATCATCACTATTGCTGCCGCAAGAAAACACAATGACCAAGAATAATATTTTCCTAAATAAATACACAAAGCACCGCCAAGCAATCCTCCGATATTTATTCCCGCGTAAAACATTCCGTATCCGGCGTCTCTTCTTCCGTCACCTTCATGATACAATTCGCCGACCATTGAAGATATATTTGGCTTAAAAAAACCGGTTCCAATGATTGAGAAGGCAATTCCAAAATAAAACATTTGCTGTGGCGCAAAGGCAATTAATAAATTCCCTAAAATCATTACGATTCCTCCAAAAAACAAAGATTTTCTAAATCCTAAAATTTTATCCGCGAATATTCCTCCTATAAAAGTAAAAGCATATACAAAAGCCTGAATAGCACCATACTGTAAATTTGCAGCATCGTCTTTCAAGAGTAATTGATCTACCATAAAAAAAGTAAGTACGCCTCGCATTCCATAGAAGCAGAAACGCTCCCACATTTCTACCGTAAACAGATACCAAAGTTGTTTTGGATACTTTCCTTCAAAATTCTGAATTTGCTCGATTGTTAGTTTATTTTCCATCTTTTTAATTTATTCCTTTTTCTTTCATTACTTTATTTAATTGCTTCAGCAAAGCAAACATCAGCAAAGTTGCAAACATTAATAATCCGAAGTTGATCCAGAAAAAATCTGTTTTATCTTCATACGTATCCCACATGCTGGCCAAAACGCCGCTTAATTTATTTCCGATTGAAGTCGACAAAAACCAACCGCCCATCATTAATGAAGTGATATTTTTAGGGCTCAATTTAGAAACCACTGACAATCCCATCGGACTCAGAAACAGTTCTCCAATAGTAATAACACCATAATTAGCAACCAACCACCAAACAGACACTTTCTCGGTACCGTTGTTACCAATATGAACTGCTGCTACCATTACTAATACAGACAAAGCTGAGATTAATAATCCGAAAGCAATTTTAGTAGGTGTACTTGGTTCTTTCTTTCTGTTGCGCAAAAAGGTAAAAAACGCCACGACTAGTGGTGTCAAAATAATTACCCAGCCCGGATTGATGGACTGACTCAAATTAGGCGACCATGTGACTATTTGACTTCCTTCCTTTGGCAGTTTTTCTTTAGAGACATTTCTGAAATACAAAGGATAATCAACCACCTTAATTACTTTTCCTTCCTTTTTTTGAATTCGAAAAGCCTCATCATACAAGGCTACGGAATCCTTTTTATAAGTTAACGTATCTGCAAGAACCAATTTTGAAGCTATGGTTTGTGAGGTTCCAGCCAATTCTCTGTCAGTATATTTATCTCCCCAATTATTAAGCGCTGAACCGTTTAATTTGAACACTGCCCAAAACAAAATTACAACTCCAAAAATAGCCAATAACGCTCCAATCGGTCTTTTATCTTCAATCTTAGCTTTAAAATAAAGACTTCCATAGAAGAAAACCACTGGAATACAGGCAAAGATAAAAGCATCGGTACTGTCTGAGCCAAAGATATAGCTGTCTGGGTTTACATCGGAAGTAACTCCTTTTAAAAACCAGCCAATAACTCCAAACACAACTGAAGGTAAAAGAATAAACAACACAATTTTGTAAAATGGCATATCTCCCTCCTGCACTCCTTTTTTATCGGTTTTATCTCCATAATGTTTGCTGCCAAGAAGGAAAACAATTACACCAATAAACATTCCAACTCCAGCCGCCATAAAAGCTTCCTGCCATCCGAAAAGAATCTTCAAAGCTGCTCCAAAGAAATTACAGATAAAAGCACCAACATTAATTCCCATATAGAAAATGTTATAACCTTCGTCTTTTTTGTCTTTAAACCGTTCATCATTATAGAAATTCCCCAGAAGTGTAGAAATATTCGGTTTGAAAAAACCATTCCCCACAATCACCAAAGTCATAGCGACATACAGCATCGTTAAATTATGAATTCCGATCATCAGATAACCTGCTCCCATCATCAATCCGCCAAGTACAATTGATTTTTTGTAGCCTAAATATCGGTCGGCTACCAACCCGCCTATAAAGGGAGTTAAAAAAACTAGGGCAATAAAAGTTCCATATAAATCAGAAGCCTCCTTTTCGGTCATCGCAAATCCTGCTTCAACATCTTTTAAGTAAAGTGTAAAAATTCCGATCATTAAATAATATCCGAAACGCTCCCACATTTCAGACAAGAACAAATAAGGCAAAGCCTTGGGGTGTGATTTCCACATAATTTTTGGTATTAAATAAAAAAGCCTGCAACAATGTTACAGGCTTGAAAGATATAAAAATATTTTTTAATCGCGATTATCGCACTCCGTGCATCATTTTTTTCAATTTTGGAGTCAATGCAAATAAAATAACAGATGCAATACCACACAATACAACGAATACCATAAAGAATTCATATAAGTTGTGGATTTCAAAACCTGCAAAAGCAGGATTCACTGCACTAATCTGATTATCAGCCAATAACTTCAATTGCTCAGCCGTAGGTGTTACTGTTTTATTTAACACTCCTTCTAAATTAATTCCTAATTCTTGTGCTTTCTTGAATTTATCACCCGTAGCCGGCAAAATTGAGCCTAAAGTTCCTGACAATGCATAACCTGCAGCATTAGAAATGAAGAATACGCCATATGCTAAAGAAGCGAAACGTTTTGGAGATAATTTACCAACTAATGACAAACCAATTGGAGATAAACACAACTCACCGAAAGTTTGGATTAAATACAATAAGATTAACCAATATATAGCTAACATTCCAGAGTTACCTAAGTCTTTTACGTTATGTGCAATGATAAAATAACTCAAAGCAATCAAGGCTAACCCGACAGATTGTTTTACTGTGGAAATTGGCTCTTTACCGCTAGCACGCAACTTATCCCATAAAAGACTGAATGGGAAAGCAAACATTACTACAAACAATCCGTTGAAGATTTGAACCATTGACGGTGGCATGTTCCATCCGAAAAAATTACGGTCAGTCTGATTATCGGCAATAAATGTTAGTGACGAACCCGCTTGTTCAAATGCAGCCCAGAAGAAAATAATAAAGAACGACATAATGTAGATTACCCAAATACGCTGTGTTTCTACTTTAGTTAATGTCTTGTCTAAAAGAATTAAAACCGCTAATGAAATACCACTACCATAAATAATAGGATAAATAATAGACTTTACAACATTATCACCTCCAGTAAAATAATTGAACACGAAGAAAACAGCAACAAATACTCCAATTGCGGTTGCAATTGACCCAGCTGTAAAATGTGCTTTTTGAGATTCCCCCTCTTCATAATCACCATGATCATTTCCTGATGGTAATCCTCCGATAGGCTTCCCTTCTGGAGTTACTACGTATTTATTTTTCAAGAAAAAGAAAACTGCGGTTCCAATTATCATTGCCAATGAAGCTGCCAAGAATCCCCATTTAAAAGCATGAATATCTCTAATTCCACCAGCATCCTTTACATCTCCTACAAATGGGCAAATAAACTGACCTAAAAATGCTCCTATGTTAATTCCCATGTAGAAAATCGTGAAAGCAGTATCCAATTTAGATTTTTCCTGCTTTGGATATAAGCTTCCCACCATTGAAGAAATGTTTGGCTTGAAAAATCCATTTCCAAAAATAATGATCCCTAAAGCAGACCACAATAATGTATTAGCAAGATCCAGATTGTTATCAAAAACACTAGCACTAAAAAACAATAATAACTGTCCGATGGCCATCATTAAACCACCAAGCATAATACAGTTTCTGTTCCCGAAAAAGCGGTCAGATATAAATCCACCCAACATTGGAGTTAAATAACATAATCCAAGGAATCCACCATAGATTAACGAAGCATCAGCTTCTTTCATCATTAACGAATTCACCATAAACAATGTCAAAATTGCTCGCATTCCGTAGAAGTTGAAACGCTCCCACATCTCGGTTCCAAATAACACCCAAAGTCCTTTCGGATGTTCTGTTTTTACTGTATTTTCATTCATATTAATTATTTTTGTTTTTGGTTAATTATAATTTCTCTTTAATAAAGTTTGTCATTTTCGTATACAATTGCAAACGGGTTTTCCCGCCAAAAATCCCATGGTTTTTATCCGGATAGATGGCCATATCGAATTGCTTATTAGCTTGCACTAAAGCTTCTACCATTTTCATCGTATTTTGCACATGCACATTGTCATCACCGCTTCCGTGGATTAAAAGGAAATTCCCTTTTAGTTTGCTCACATGATTAATTGGCGAGTTGTTATCATAACCACTAGCGTTTTCCTGAGGTGTTTGCATATATCTTTCGGTATAAATACTGTCATAGTACCTCCAGCTTGTTACAGGAGCAACCGCAATGGCAGTTTTAAAAACATCAGCTCCCTGGAAAATACAATTTGAAGCCATAAAACCTCCATATGACCAACCAAAAATTCCAATTCTTGATTTGTCTATAAAAGCATAGTTACCAAAAACTTTAGCAGCATCAATCTGGTCTTCCACTTCAAATTTACCTAACTCTTTTTGTGTGCATTTTTTAAATTCAGCTCCTTTAAAACCAGTTCCGCGACCATCTACACAAGCCACAATATAACCTTGCTGTGCCAGCATCATAAACCAGTAATCATCCGAATTGTTCCAGTCATTGTTAACCTGTTGTGAACCTGGTCCTGAATATTGATACATAAACACCGGATATTTTTTGGCAGCATCAAAATCTTTCGGCTTAATCATCCAGGCATTTAATTTATTTCCTTTTTCGGTAGTCAATTCGAAAAATTCTTTTGAAGGCAAATCGTAGTATTTAGCTAATTTTGTTTCCAAAGCATCGTTAGAAACAATAGTTTTAATTAATTTCCCAGTAGCCGATTCGTTTAAAGTAAATCTCGGCGCATTCTTGGCACTTGAAAACGAATTGATGAAATATTGAAAATTAGGGCTAAAAGTAGCTGCATTCGTTCCAGTCGCCGTAGTTAAACGTGTCTTGGCACTTCCGTTCAGTTTAATACTGTAAACATCTCTGTTAATAGAACCGTTTTCTACCGATTGATAGTAAATTGTCCCTGTTTTTTCGTCGAAACCATAGTAGTTTGTTACTTCCCAGTTTCCTTTGGTAATTTGGTTTTTCAACTTTCCGCTTTTATCATAGTGATAAATATGGTTGAAACCGTCTTTTTCTGAAGTCCAGATGAAACTGTTGTCTTTTAAGAATGTCAGATTATCGGTAACATCAACATATGCTTTATCTTTTTCATTCAGGACAACTTTGGCCGTGCCTGAATTTCCATCAATAAACAATAAATCCAAGTTATCCTGATGGCGATTCAAAACCTGAGCACTTAAAGTATTGGCTTCATTCGTCCATTCCATCCTTGCAATATAAAAATCATTATAGTTTCCTAAATTGATTTTTTTTGTGGCTCCTGATTTCACATCGTATATATGTAATGAAACAATGGCGTTTTTCTCTCCTGCTTTAGGATATTTGAATACATTCTGAGTTGGATACAAACCTCTGTTATAAAAATCCATTGAAAATTCCGGAACATCAGTTTCATCAAAACGAATAAACGCTATTTTATCATTTCCAGCATTCCAGTCAAAAGCGCGGACAAATGAAAACTCTTCTTCATATACCCAATCCGTAACACCATTTATAACTGAATTTTTCTTTCCGTCAGCAGTAATTTGAGTGTGTTTTTTAGTGGCTAAATCGTATACATATAAATTGTTCTCGAATACATATCCGATTTTAGTTCCGTCAGGAGAAAAAGTAGGCTCCTGAATTTTGTGATCTGCCAGCTTAACCAATGTTTTTGTTGCAGTATCATAAATAAAATAGTCCGCTACAAACGAATGACGGAAGATTTGGTCCGAATTATTGGCAATAAGGATTTTCTTTTCATCTTTACTGAAAGCATAACTGTCAATTCCATCTAATTCAGTGAAATTTTTAGAATCGATTAAAGTCGAAACTTTCTCTAAAGTAGCAAAATCATACAAATCGATTTGGGAAGAATTTGAACTTCTGTCAGCATTTAGCACAGTGTATTGGTTTGTGCCTTTCATAGCTTCCAACTCAGTCATTCCCTGCGTTCTGAAAGCGCCGCCCCATATCTCTTCAAGCGTAATTTTTTGTTGTCCTACTGCTGAAAATGAAGCAAATAAGATAAATAAAAGTAATTTTTGTACTATTTTCATGTGATGTTATGATAAAAAACGTCCAATTTTAGTGAAAAAATAGCACATAACCTCATTAAATTTTGTTAAATACAAAACGGAGCCCTTTAAAAATCAATTTTCCGCGTTAATTTCAAACCAAAAATCGAACTTCTAATCTTATATTTGCATTTCAATTAATACAAGTCAATATGACAAAAGCTATTGCAGGATTTTCAAAATTATCTAAAGAAGAAAAAATCGATTGGATTGCTTCAACTCATTTTACTAATGCTGAAGAAGCCTCAAAGACCATCAAAAAATACTGGAATTCTGATGCAGATTTACAAAAATTGCACGACGAATTCATCGAAAATACCATTACCAATTTTTATTTACCCCTAGGTGTTGCTCCAAATTTTGTCATTAATGGAAAAAACTACACCATCCCAATGGCAATCGAGGAAAGTTCAGTTGTAGCTGCAGCAAGTAAGGCTGCTAAATTCTGGGCTTCAAGAGGCGGATTTAAAGCCACTGTTTTAAATTCCGAAAAAATTGGTCAGGTGCATTTTATCTTCAAAGGTGATAAACAAAAACTAATTGCTTTTTTCAGTCAGGTCAAATCAAAACTATTTACCGAAACCGAAAGCATTACTAAAAACATGCAAAAACGAGGCGGTGGTATTTTAGACATCGAATTGCGTGATAAAACTTCAGAATTAGAAAATTATTACCAGCTCCATGCCACTTTTGAAACCAAGGATTCCATGGGTGCTAATTTTATCAATTCTTGTTTGGAACAATTTGCCAAAACACTAAAGGAAGAAGCACAACGATTCGAATCTTTTTCTGAGTCAGAAAAAAACCTTCAGGTGATTATGAGCATTTTATCCAATTATGTTCCCAACTGCATTGTCCGTGTTGAAGTTTCCTGTCCTGTTGAAGATTTGAAAGAAGAAAAACATATTTCGCAGGAAGAATTTGCTGAAAAATTTGTCCGCGCTGTAAAAATCGCCGAAATCGAACCGTACCGTGCCGTTACACACAACAAAGGAATCATGAACGGGATTGACGCCGTGGTCTTAGCTACTGGAAATGATTTCAGAGCTGTTGAAGCCGGCGTACATGCTTATGCCTCCCGAAACGGCCAATATTCCAGTCTTTCACACGCAAAAGTCGAAGACGGTATTTTTACATTTTGGATGGAAATTCCATTGGCTTTAGGAACTGTTGGCGGATTGACTTCGCTGCATCCGTTGGTTAAAATGGCACTGGAAATGCTGGAAAAACCTTCCTCTCATGAACTAATGCAGATTGTCGCCGTAGCCGGTTTGGCACAAAATTTTGCCGCTTTGCGTTCACTAACGACAACCGGAATTCAGCAAGGACACATGAAAATGCATTTAATGAATATATTGAATCAGTTTCAAGCTACCGAAGAAGAACGCAAGCAAGTTGTCAAACATTTTGAAAAACACACTGCTTCACATTCGGCAGTGGTAGATTTTATTGAAAATTTAAGAAAATAAGAAGCCATTTCCCGCTATCCGTTGCAATCTGTTTTGCTCGATGGCTAGCGCCTCTCTCAAAACAGGATTTCCACTGCTATCGGGGCTAGAGAAATGATGTTGAAACCACTTCAGCATAAACTATGAAAAAAACATTTTACAGCAACGGAAAATTACTCATTACAGGCGAATACCTTGTTCTGGACGGTGCAAAAGCATTGGCTCTGCCAACAAAATACGGGCAGAATCTCACTGTAGAAGAAGGTCCGGAACAAACCATTCGATGGAAAAGCTATGATGCTGACGGAAGCGTTTGGTTCGAATCCGATATTCTTTTCTCCTCTATTGTGAAAAAAGAAAAATCAGATGCCACAGATGATATTAAAAATACTTTAATTGAGATTCTGCATGAAGCTTATCTGATAGCTCCCAATTTTATACAAAAATCCGACGGTTATATAATCCAGACAGCATTAACCTTTCCTAAATTTTGGGGCTTAGGCACCTCTTCAACCTTAATTAACAATATTGCCCAGTGGTTAGACATTGATGCTTTTACACTGCTTAAAAACAGTTTTGGAGGCAGCGGCTATGACATTGCCTGTGCGCAAAATGATTTTCCTGTTTTATACCAGCTGGTAAATGAAAAACCTATCGTCAAACCAGTTGTTTTCAACCCTTCATTTTCAGATAAAATCCATTTCGTTTACCTGAACAAAAAGCAAAGCAGTAAAACCGCGATTGCTAATTATTACAACAAACAGGGAAATGTATCTGAAATAATCCAGAAAATAAATCAAATTACAGAAGCGGTAATCGAAGCTACTGAGCCAAAAGAATTTGCTCTGGAACTTCAAAAGCACGAAATCGAATTAAGCAACCTTCTGGAAATGCAAACGGTCAAAGAAGCTTTATTTCCTGATTTTGACGGGATAATCAAAAGCCTTGGGGCTTGGGGCGGCGACTTTGTTTTGGTTATTTCAAAACAAGATCCGACATCTTATTTTAAAGAACGCGGCTATGAGATTGTGATTCCCTACAGAGAAATGATTCTATAAAAAACACAAGCATAAAAAAACCGCCTCATGAGGCGGTTTTTTTATGCTTGTGTTTGTCTGATTAATTAAACTGAGCTCTGTTATCTTTGATATCAGCATCATCTTTCAATACATTGTATATTCTTCCTGAAACTGAACCTTTAGCTTGTCCATTCAATCTTGCAATAAGATCTTTATAATCTGTAGCTGCCGGAGCTTTAACAGATGATTTTACTCTGATTTTGAATACTCCTGAATTTCCATCAATAGCTTGAGAAACTACACCTGGTTTCATTGAAAAAGCAGTTCCTACAACTTTCGATTCTGCACCGATAGTCTGAATATAAGGATTAGTAGCAACAATATCTTTAGCCTCTTTTATAGGAGAACCTGTTGTTTTTGAAACAGCTTCAAGAGTTGCACCAGCCATTTTGGCCTTTATTAATTCTGCTTTTTTCTCATTTCTCAATTTAGCACCAATTGCTAATTTCGCATCTTCAATTGGCAACAAACCTGCTTCGTTTATTTTTTTCAAACGAGCTACAACATGTCCTGTAGGAATATTGAAACGCTTAACATTACCTTCTTTAGCTCCAAAAGCCCAACGAACAATTTCTCTTTGATTTCCAATTCCTTGGATATTTTCGTCCAGAGCTCCTAATTTAGCAACCGGAGCAATAGTTAATTTCAATTCTTTAGCAGCAACATCAAAAGCTTTATCATTAGCTGCCATTTCAAATTTAGTCGCTTGTGCAAAAGCCGCATCGCTTGTAGCTTCTGATGGAGCAATTTTCTGAGCAATAGTAGCCAAACGGATTCCGTCTTGTTTGTCTGTTACAGTAATTATGTGGTAACCAAATTCTGTTTCAACCAGACCGATTTTTCCAACTGGGTTTCCAAAAACGAAGTTTTCGAAATTTTTAGTCATTTGTCCTTTAGAAAAATATCCTAAATCTCCGCCTTGTTGTTTTGAAGAATCATCTGAATTTGTAAAAGCAACCATTGGGAATGAAGATGGATTTGCTGTTACCTGTGCTAAAAGCTGATTTGCTTTTGCCTGAGCTTCTTCTTTAGTTCTTGTAGCCTGAGATCTTGCAGCACCTTTGTATGAAATCAAGATATGGCTTGCTTTTGCATTGATACCTGATTTTTTGCCTAATGATTTAGACACACAATAGTAATCTCCAAACATATAAGGACCGTAAACCTGACCTAGCGCAACGTTAAACAACGCTTCAGCATGTTCTAACGGTAAATCTTTTTTAGCAATATAAGTTGAATCGTATTTGATATCTGAATTTGCATTTACAAAATCAATAACATTTGGCGCATTGGTAAAACCAATTTTACTTTCGTTTACTTCTGGCGTTTTAGGATCGTCAGCAACTGGATTTAACAACCCAATTACTCTATCTTTAACTTCTTTTTCGTCTTGAGCAGAAGGCTTGTCTTCAATCACTACGAATTCAATCTCACGAGTTTCGTCAGCTTTGAATTTCTTTTTGTCCTTTTCCATGTAGGCTAAAACTTCAGCATCTGTAAGTTCAACTTTTTTATCATCAATAGTTGAATATGGAACTGAAACCACGTCAAAAGTAATTTTATTGTTTTCTAACTCATAGTTAAATTTACCATCAGCCTGAGTAGCATAAAATCCTGATTTAATCATCGTATTATACATTTGCTCAGTAGCAAAAGAAGACAATTGTTTTTCGTAAGACAACCATTGTTGCCATCTTTCAGGAGATGTATTTTTTATTGAAGCAATAAATTCGTTGAATTTACCTTTATCAAATTTACCGGCAGCATTTTGAAATTGCGGGTTTTGAGCAAATTGCGGATCTTCTTTAATTACATTAATCAATTGGTCATTACCAATTCTTAATCCTAATTTTTCATATTGTCCTTCAAGCAAAACTCTTTTAATTTCCTGCTCCCAAACTCCGTTAGTCGCTTGCATCACAGACATACCTTGCTGGCTTTTCTGCGCTTCGTCAACTTTAACTCTAAAGTCTTCAAAAGGAACATCTACTCCGTTAATAGTTCCGGCATTTCTTGACGTTTGGCCAAAACCACCGTTTTCAATCAATGCTCCAATTATAAATGCAAATAATGCTAATCCTACTATTGCGATAACTAGAAAAGAGCGTTGTCTAATTTTTGATAAAACTGCCATTTTTTAAATATTATTTTTTTTATTCAGTGGGCGAAAATACAATTATCTGTGAAATAATAAAATGATGTTCGCTTTTATTTTAATAGAAAGTTTATTTTTTTATTGTTTCTTGTCGTAATTGTCAAATTTTTTTGCAAATTTTCTACGAAAGAAAAACATGACAATCGCAGCGCCTGCAATACAAAAACTCAAATAAGGAGCATCAGTTCCTGAATTCAGTTTTGAAAATCCATCATAGACAAAAAATAATCCTGCCAACAGATAAATATATTGTGTGTGTTTTAAATAATTCATTTTGTTTTTATTTTAAAGGCTGTAAACCCCAGTGATTTGTTGTGTGTCCAATGTTTTGAAATCTTTACTGAAATCAATCCCTAAACCTTCTATAACGTTTCCATTATCTGTAAACTTATAGGCTTTTTGCGTAAAAAACCACTCGTTTTTCTGATCGTAATACAATTGCTCCGTTTCAAGGGTTTTACCATCATAGGTTGTAATTTTCACTTTTCCGCTTAAATCAATAATATTTGATCCTGAATATGAAATAGCATAATTTGATGTTACTAAACTTTTATTTTCCTGATCATCATAAATCGTAACTTTTACTCCTTTTGGAAATTCGGTAAACGGAAATTCCAAATGAGAAAAATCGAGCATTTGCGGCGAAACCAAAATCGCTTTTATTTTCCCTGACTCTGTGTATTTCAGATCAAAATCCGTTGCTTCTCCAACAGGGTTAAGCTCTTTGCTGTTAATTTTTCTAACCTCATTAATATTATCTTCACAAGAAACAAAAAAAAGTGTTGCTGCACAAAGCAACAGCACTTTTTGAAATGTGATTATTAATTGAAGTTTTGTTTTCATCAAAAAAAAGAATTAATCGTATTTGCGCTTCACAAACCATCTATCATTAAACGACAGGCCAACAGAAATATTTACATAATTTTCCTGAATAAGATTCGCGCTTGTTGTTCCTTTTTTTCCAAATTCGAAACCAACATTAATATTTGAAAACGTTCCGTTCATTGGCAATCCCAAGCCTAACGTAATCGCTCTGTCTTTTACCGATTCCGAATTAATTATCAAACCTGTATTTTCATGACGAAGACCGGCTCTGTACGTTATTTTATTAAAATAATTTGAAAACGAACTGTAATTCGGAACATAATAACCTCCTAATGAAAGCTTTGTGGCATTTTCAAAAGTGGCATTTTCATAAACATTCCCAAAATTACTTTTCCCTTGAAAAGTGGATTCAAAACCTACAAACCATTTTTTAAACTCCCCTATACCGGAACCGAATGAGAACTTTGACGGGATTTTTAATTCCGAATCCGCAACGGTCACATTCTGGGAATCAAAAACAATTTCATCCCCATTAGCATTGTAAGAGATTTTTGCCGTATTTCTGGAATTATTAGACTTCAACGTTGTAGATGGTGAAAAAGTAACACTTGAAATAAAATCGTATTTTTTTATTTTCGTTTTGTATATAGCTCCTGAATTGACATTAATTCCGTTTAGTTCAGCGGTATTTAATTCCCTTGAACCATATTGAATCACCGGAACGGCAAATACAGCCGAGTTAGTTTCTATTTTTCCGAAATTATATCCGAAATCAAGACCTACGCTCAATTTTGGCGTTAACTGATATCCGGCTCCGACAAACACTCTGTTTACTCCTCCCTTTCCGTTATGAGTAGAATTTTCTACAGCAGATTCATTCTTCACTTTATAACCCACAGAAGAATAAGGCATCATTCCTAAACTTATTCCTAATTTTCCTGCCGGAAATGCCATGACAATATAATCAAGAGATGTTCTTCTTGCCTTTTCAGAAGCGGATTCCGACTTCAAGGACACTGTATTATAAGTTCCGGCAACTGAAAATAAGGTAAGTTTTAGCGCTGACAATGCTGCAGGGTTTTGCAAATTCACATGAATACTATCTGGCAAAATACCCAATCCTCCCATAGATTTATTTTCAACTGTCCCTTTGAATTTTACTTCTCCTATTCCGTAAAACGAATAAGGCGAAGCGGTACTTTCCTGTGCAAAACTATGTAGCGAAAGCAGCATCAAACTGCCTAATAAGATTTTTTTAATCATTTTTGATTTGATATAGATAAAGATTGTTCAAACTCTCCAAAAGAAAATTTGAATTGGCAAATATGGTATTTTTTAATCGTTTAGCCAAAAAATTAGCGTCACCACCAGTTAAAATTATGATAAAGTTTTCATTTTCACTTTTTAACGCATCAATATAGCCGTCAATTTCAAAAGCCAACCCGTTAATCACACCCGAATGCATGGATTGATTTGTTGTGTTTCCTATTATATTCTCAGGATTTTCTATAGTTAATAGTGGCAGTTTTGCCGTAAAATTATGCATAGCTTCATATCGCAATCGGGTCCCCGGCGAAATAGCTCCGCCATGATAGGTGTTATTTTTGTCGATAAAATCATAGGTTACACAAGTTCCTGCATCAATGACCAATCTGTTTTGCCCAGGGAATTGCAAAACAGCACCAGCCGCCAAAACCATACGATCGATACCCAAAGTATGAGGAGTAGCATACTTATTTATAAAAGGAAAAGGCTTTTCCCGGTCTATAAAGTAAATTTTTACTCTATTTGAAAATAATTTAAAGGCCTCTTTTTCCTGTTTTCCGACAGATGCAACTGCCAAAACAGTGATTTTTGGAAATTTTTTTAAAATATTTTCAATGGTGTCTGAAAAATTTTCATTTGGAAAAACCGACATCTCAACAAGCGTATCATTCTCAAATACAGCGCTTTTAATTCTGGTATTCCCTACGTCGACAGTTAAAATCATGGAGTAAATTTTGATTAGCCAAAGTTACGAATAGATTTTTTTAAAAATTTGTTTTGGATAAATGAAAAATGGTTCTATATTTGCACCCGCAACAGCAAAGGTGCCTTAGCTCAGTTGGTAGAGCAATGGACTGAAAATCCATGTGTCCCTGGTTCGATTCCTGGAGGCACCACTGTTAAAAAACCCACTCAAACGAGTGGGTTTTTTGTTTTATACTCTCAAGTGTTATAAATCACTTCATAAATACCTAAACGGTCTTAACGGCTCATAAACACTGCACTGCTCTACATTTTGACTTAATTCAATTTTATCCAATCCCACAAATAATAAGCAAGCTAAGATTGAAATAAAATAAATATTCGAAAACTGGAAGCACACGAAAAAAAGGCTGCAACTACAACCTGTTTATGGCTTCTTAGAGTCTTCGGGTTTTGAATCTTTTCCTGTTGGAGTAGCTGGAGTCTTTTCTCCTTCAATAAATTCTGTTTTTTCGACCTCTTTACCTGTTTTACTGAACGTTTTTACTATCGGATTTTCATGGGTTCCTGTAATCACAACCGGAATCCCAATTATTCCTAACGGAGGCAATCCGAGGCGCATTCTTAAATTCAATTGTCCTCCGAAGTTTGTTTCTCCGCTGAATTTAAGTCGGAACAAGGCTACTTTCACTTTCGTTTCTTCAACAGTGATTACATTATTTTTAATTGACGATTTAATATCAAATTCACTCAAATCAGGATCATTGATTCCTTCAGAACCTGTTTTTTTACCTACAGCGCCCAACAATTTGAACCCTCTCATCTTTACTTTTTTCACAGAAACAACCCCGCCACCCTGTAAAGAAGGCATAACTGGCTGCATTGTTCCGTCAAGAACCCCTTTTAATTTATAATCGACAGAAATTATTCCTTCCGCTTTTTCCGCAGCTGAAACCAATTCTTTAAAAAGCTGGATTTCATTATACGCCTTTTTAACATTAAAATCTTTGGCTGCAAAACGCAGATCAAAATTAGCTTTATTACTGTTCACGTCATCATAAACACCGTCAATCATCATTTTACTGCCGATAAGTCCGAAAGAGGTATTTCTCAATTTCATTTTCCCTTCTTCGACTGCAATATTACCCGTTAAATTATCCAGACTCAACCCTTCAAAACTTACTTTTTTAGCATTAGCAGAAAGTGAAAGCGCCGTATTTATTGGCAAAAGAACTACTCCATTGGTAGTATTCCCAACAGGTTTTGAAGCAGATTTTGGCTTCTCGACTCCAGTTTCACCGGCCATAAATTCATCTACATTGATGAAATTAGAGTGAACGGAAAAAGTTCCTTTTAAAGTTCCTTTTTCGGCCAATACAAAATTTATCGCATTTTGAAGATAACCATTCAATACAAAATCAGATTGTCCGTAATTTGCAGTAAACGTTTTAAACCACATTTTATCACGATCAAACGTAAAATTCCCTTCGTTGATAACAAACGGTTTTGGAAAATACTTTGAGACAGCCACAATGTTTTTTATCTCAAGCGTTCCTTTGTTGTCCAACTTATTGTATTGCCCGGAAATCGCATCGCTTTGCTTTCCTTTGAAGGCAACATCTGCTTTGATAAAACCATTAACACTCAATCCTTTTTGCGCAAAAACTTTATAGATTCTGCCTACATCCAAATTTCCTTTGGCTTTAATATCATAATTTATGTTATTAAAATCCGATAAAACAGCATGGATATAAATAGGATTCCCTTCAAACGAAAAGGAAGCAGGTGTTAATGAGATGCTCAAATCCTTATACAGTCCGGTCGTATTTTTTATTTTTCCTTTAAACTGGATATTTTCGATTGGATTAGGATAATGCTCCGTTTTTAATTTTCCATTTTCTAAATTAACATAACCATCCGCTTTGGGAAACAATTTTCCAGTTGGGCTATAGGTGCCGTTTGCACTTACATTTGCAGAAAAAAGGCCCTGCAAATCGATATTATCCAATCCCAAGGCACGGTCCAGTTTTGATAAATCCAATTTTGACTTTAAACTCGTTGAAAGAACAATATTCTTCATCCCCTTCGAATGGATTTTGGCGCCCAGAAAATCCTTGTCTACATTAAAAAAAAGCGTATCCAGATCGACAGTCAGGTTTTCCGTGTTTAGAGATGGTAATTTTGTTTTGAATTTCATTTCGATATTGGATGTCGGGAATGGGCTTTCCTTGTACGAAATATACCCTTTTCTGATATTCATGGCAAAAGCCAGATCCGGTTTAGCGTTTGTTGCCGCGCTGTATTTCCCTTTCAGAGTAAGCATCAGGTCTGTTTTCCCTTGAACTTTGGTCTTTTCAAGCCATTCAACGTATTGAGGAGGCAGTGCTGTAAATAAATCATTCAGGTTACTGTCAGTTGATTTTGCACTGAAATCAATATCATAACCATTTTTGAGAAAATTCAATTTCCCTAAAAACTCCACTGGTAATTTATTGATAACCAAATTATTCTGTCTAAAAACGAATGCAAGCGAATTCGTGTTGATTTGTGTTATTAAATCCGCATCCACTTTTTTGTTTTTGAGGTATTCCTCTCCTCCGAAACTAAAATCAAAAGAATCGATTTTGGCTTCGGTATATAAATCGAAAATAGCTTTGTTCAGATCACCATTCCCTTCATAATTAAACCCTTTGGCATCGATCAGAATTTTTGCCGATTTATCGTTGTAAACCAAATGGCTGTTTTCTATGTCTATTTTTTCCAAACGCAGCGAAGTGCCTGTAGAATCGCTCTTGGCAGTTTTGTCTGAAATATAAACGTTGTAATTCGCTTCTCCTTTTTCGTTGACCAAAACATTCATTTCGGCATTAGAAACAAAGATTTTATCGATTTTTATGGCATTGTCGAAGATCAGACTTATCACATTTATTCCAAAAGCGACTTCATCCGATTTGATCAACATTTTGTCCTTATAAGGCGCTGAACCTTTTAGTGAAAAGTCATTTAATGTAAGTGTCAGCGACGGAAAGTGATTAAAGAAAGACAGATTTGCTTCCTTAAAGTTAAGCTCCCCATCCAGCTTTTTATTGGCAAAGTCTTTTACTTTCTCTGCAATTTGTCCCGGAAAAATTATCGGTACGAGAAATAAAATCAATAAAATGGCCCCTATTGAGATCCCTAAAACTTTTAAAACCTTGATTGCTATATTTTTAAAACGACTTTTCATAGTACAAAAATAGAACACATTTATGAATTTTAACAAATTTTGCCCCACAAAGATGGAAGACAGGCTTAAAAAAATTAAAATTAAAAAGCATAAAAAAACGGGAAGTTACTTTCCCGTTTTTAAATTATTATTTGCCGGTTTCAATCCAGGCGTTGATTTTCTTTTCCAATAATGCTAATGGCATCACTCCTGATTCCAATACTTTTTGATGAAAAACTTTGATATCGAATTTATCCTGCATTTTATCTTTTGCTTTTTGACGCAATTCCAGAATTTTCATTTGTCCTATTTTATAAGACAATGCCTGCCCCGGAATAGCCATGTATCTTTCTATTTCAGAAGTGATACTGGCTTCGCTTTCCGCTTCGTTTTCCAACGAGTATTTGATAGCCTGCTCACGTGTCCAGCCTTTGCTGTGCAAACCTGTATCAACTACCAAACGAACAGCTCTGTGCATTTCATTTCCTAACATTCCGAAATACTGGTACGGATCCGTATACAATCCTAATTCCTTACCTAAGCTTTCTGTGTATAAAGCCCAACCTTCACCGTAAGCTCCAAACCAGTTGAATCTTCTGAAATCAGGCAATTCCTTATTTTCCTGCTGCAAAGAAATTTGGAAATGATGACCAGGAATCGCTTCATGCAAAAACAAATCTTCATCACCATAATAGTTGTATTTAGTCACATCCGGAATTGGCACGTAGAAAATACCAGGGCGAGTTCCGTCTGCTGTTCCCTGAACATATTCGGCACTGGCTGTATTTTCTCTAAATGCTTCTGTTCTTCTGATTTCAAAAGGAGTTTTAGGCTGTAATGAAAACAATTTATTTACACTCGGCTCAATTTTTTTATGAATGGCTTCAAAATTAGCGATTACTTCTTCCGGTTTTTTGAACGGCATCAGTTCTTTACGATTACGGACATGGTCAAAAAAGGCCACAATTGTTCCTTTAAAACCAACCTGTTCTTTTACCTTTTCCATTTCGGCTTTCAGTCTGGCCACTTCTTTCAATCCCAATTCGTGAATCTCTTCCGGTTTCATCTCGGTTGTAGTCCATTGTTTTACATAGGCAGCATACAAAGACGCTCCATTAGTCAAACCACCTATTCCACTTGTAGCTCTTGAAGCCGGTAAATATTCGTTCTTTAAGAATTCTGCCATTTTTTTGTAACGAGGCATTAGTCTTTCATTGATGGCGGTTGCATATTCTTTCGCCAAAGCACTTTTAACATCAGCTGAAAAATCAGCCGGCATCGTTTTTATAGCAGAATAAAACAGATTGTCTTCTACTTTTGGTGTGATTTGATCCTGGAATTGCGGAATTACTTTTTCAGTCAAGGCTCTTGGCAAGACTATCCCTTTTTTGATTCCTTTTCTCATGTACACCTCTGCCGAGTCTACCCAGACAGCATAAGCATCTAATCTTTTTAGAAAATTACGGTAATCTTTTTCTGTTTTAAACGGCTGAGCAGCAGTTCCACTTGCGAATTGAGACATCGTAAGGTGTGTCCCCCAAAACTGTTGAATAGGCATTAGATTCGTTTCCTCTTTTAACAGATCCTTTCCAATAGCCGTTTCCCATTTTATGATTTCATAGCTGATTTTTTCTTCAGCAGACAAGCTTTCCGCATCAATATCTGAAAGTTGTTTTTCGTATTTATCAAAAAACTCACCTTGCTTTTTTCTGTAACCATCAGTCATTTCCAACTGTAGTTGATCGTTATACTCATTAAAACCATTCAAAGTGGCATCAAGCGGATTTAGCGCATTTTTCTCTTTGAAATAATTTTCGGTTAATGATTTAAAATCCTGCATACTACTTTCCTTTTTACAATTGACAAAAAGCAATGATGACAATGCCAGTGAAAGAACAACTATTTTCTTCATAATTTAAATGGTTTCGACTAATTTGAACAGTAAATCTAATAAAATTGAATGATTTGTAAATAAAAAAACCATTAAACTTAACATTTTTGTCAAGCTTAATGGTTTTATTGGAACACAAAGTCCGATCAGGAAATTATCCGTGATAGACCCGTGAAAAAGTAATCTTGCCATTTCTCACTTCCAGGACTTCAGCCACAAGCATATCTTCTTCGTCATTTACCTGCCGAATGTATTCCATAAAAACACGATCCGAATTAGCCGTGAGCGATGTTACCTTGTAATATAAAGTTGGCAGTCTGTCGAAAGCATCCTGCCACCAAGTACGCATTGCTTGTTTTCCAACCACAAGACCATTGGTTTCCGGTTGTCTGACTTTTAATTTCGGACTAAAATGTTGCGCTTCATCATCATAAAGCGACAGTAATTTTTCCAATTCTTTGTTGTTGAAAGCTTCAAACCAACGGAAAGCTATCGATTGTAATTGTTCTGGTGTCATATTGTATCTAAAAAGAAATTCCCACTTAAATCAGCAGGAATTTGAATAGTAATAAGGTTTATGTTATAAAACTTAGATGTTTTTCAAATTAATTATTTCCTGTTCTGTAAGAAAACGCCAATTTCCGCGAGGTAAATTTTTCTTTGTTAAACCTGCAAACGCAACTCTGTCAATTTTTATTACATCGTATTTGAAATTTTCAAAAATAGCACGAACCACTTTTACATTGGAAGTACGTAATTTTAAGCCGATTTCCGTTTTAGGTTCATTTTCTATATAGCTGATTTCTTCAACAAATAATCTATGCCCGTCCAAGGTTACTCCGCTAGCTATTTTTTCTAAATCTTCAAATTTTAAATTCTTATCTAAAGAAACCTGATAGATTTTAGATGACTTTTGGTTTGGCAAACTGAATTTTCTAATCATGTCCGTATCATTGGTAAACAACAACAATCCGGTAGTATTTTTATCCATTCTGCCTACAGCTTGGATTTTTGCATTGGTAGCACCTCTAACCAGTTCGGCAACATTTCTGTTCATATCGTTTTCATCAAACGAAGTGGTAAAGTTTTTCGGTTTATTCAGCAACAGGTATTCTTTACGTTCCGGAATTAGTGTCATTCCGTCAAAATTAACCACGTCTCCCGGTTTAACCATGTAACCCATTTCAGTAACCGGAACCCCGTTTACCTTAACATTACCCGACTGAATATAGATATCTGCGTCACGACGAGAGCAGGCACCTGAATTAGAGATATATTTATTTAAACGGATTTCCCCGTCATTTTTAGGTCTTTTTGCTGTTGGATTAGGCTTTTTAGCCACTTTATCAACTGTCTTTTCTTCAACTTTAGTAGTTGGTTTTGCTTTTTTTGGCCCTTGCGCACGCTTTGCCATAGCAGGTTTAGGCTTATTAGAGCTTGGTCTTGAGCTATTAGGTCTTGAACCACCACGTTTATTGCCTCCTGAATTATTCATAACTTCTGTAATTTACTTTGTCTGTTCCGCCTACATGGCTTCAAGTGTGCAAAGATAGTGATTTCAAATTTTAGTTTGGAAAATTTAAATTTCTGTTTAATTCTACATTAAATTTAAAAAAAAATGAAAATTTAAATCTTTAGCAAGGCTCTTCCGTGAACCAAAACATTAGGATCAATCAGCACGATGCAGAAAACACCGGCTACAATAAGTGATTTAAGAATATTATGAAGTTGTACATATTCTACATGCGTTTCTGATTTCCAGAGTTTCATCAAAAACAAAATCAGCACAATCAGACTGACATAAAAATAGATGTCCATATAACCCACATCATACTTTTCAATTAAAATATAAATTGGAATTACAGTAGAAACAGTTAAAAAGGTGATTATTTGTTTTGAGGTTTTTTCACCAAAACGAACAGGAATTGTCTGGTAATTATTCGCTATGTCACCTTTAATATTTTCCAAATCCTTGATCATTTCACGAATTAAGATTAATAAGAGAAGAAAAGAGGCGTGAGCAAAAATCACATTATAGAAATTTTTGAAATACAGCAAAATCCCAAAAAAAGGCAAAACAGCTAACAAAGAAGCTGTCAAATTCCCAACGATTGGATATTTTTTGAGTTTGTGCGAATAAAACCAAATCAGGAAAATATAAACCGCGAAAAACAAAGCTGCGCGAAAAGAAATAATATAAGCTAAGACCGTTGCCATAAAATTCAGTCCGAAATACACCTGCAATTTGGTTTTCTGACTTACCAGACGATCGAGCATTGATTTGTTCGGACGGTTAATTAAATCTTTTTCCGAATCGTAAAAATTGTTAATGATATAACCCGAAGCGATGGTCAATGTGGAAACAAAAACGATAATAAATAGCCTCCAATCAAGAATTACATCCAAAGCTCTTCTTTCAGGAGCCAATATAAAAATGGAAGATAAATACTGTGCTAAAACAATAATAGGAATATTATAACCTCGAACCACAGAAAACAAACTGAGGATCTTCATCAGAAATAATTTGGATTTGCGTGTTAGCATTTTTTAGCCGAATATCTAAAAGTTATAATGTTTAAAAGTATGTAACTCTTAGATAAACTCGAAATCATCATGCGATAAAATTGTGTTAAAACTGATAAACTACTTCCAGCTTGTACTCTTTCAGTGAGATTCTGGCTTTTTCCAAATCTTGTGTAAAGCCTAAAATATAACCGCCGCCGCCAGATCCGCAAAGTTTTAAGTAATAATCATTTGTATCGATTCCGCGTTGCCAAACCTGATGAAATTTTTCAGGAATCATCGGTTTGAAGTTATTTAAAACAACTTTGGAAAGTTTCTTAGTATTTGCAAAAAGAGATTTTACATCACCGTGAAGGAAGTTTTCGACACAGGCATCTGTATATTTTATGAATTGAGATTTCAGCATTTTACGAAATCCTTCTTCCTTTAGATTTTCCATGAAAATACTCACCATTGGAGCAGTTTCACCAACAATTCCGGAATCCAGCAAGAAAACGGCACCTTTACCATTTGCACTTTGTGTTGGAATGCCAGTGGCTTCAATATTATCTTTTGAATTAATCAAAATTGGAATGCTCAAATAACTGTTTAACGGATCTAAACCAGAACTTTTACCATGAAAAAAAGATTCCATGTTAGAAAAAATAGTTTTAAGCTGTAATAATTTTTCACGTGTTAAATTCTCTAAAACCGTAATTTTATTATTGGCATATTTATCATAGATTGCTGCAACCAAAGCGCCGCTGCTTCCAACTCCATATCCCTGAGGAATACTCGAATCAAAATACATGCCGCGTTCCACATCAGCCTTCAGAACCTCACTGTTAAAAGTGACCAACTCCGGTTGCTGCTGTTGCAGTTCTTCCAGATAAGACACAAATCTCCTTAAACTTGCATTGGATTTAATGGCTTCTTCAGATGGATTTTCATCTACCTTCAAAGCACCATTATAAAAATTATAAGGAATAGACAGCCCTTTGGAATCACGAATAATCCCGTATTCTCCGAAGAGTAATATTTTTGAGTAAAAAAGAGGTCCTTTCATGTTTATTATAGATTTGAGACGATAAATATACAAATTATATTGATTGGGAACCAATACCAATTTCATCGCAAATGTACTGACCATTTTGACAATAGCCAACTAATTCGTTTTGAATAAATTGCAAAACATTTTCCTTTACATTTTCGGGGTATAAAACATGAACGTTAGCGCCTGCATCAAGGGTAAAACAAACCGGAATTCCCGTTTCATTTCTAAATTTCCAGATTTTATTGATAATTTCCAATGTATTGGGTTTCATCAAAATAAAGTAGGGCATAGATGTCATCATCATGGCGTGCAAAGTCAATGCTTCGCTTTCAACGATTTTGATAAAATCTTCGACAGCACCACTTTCTAAAATACGCTTCATTGCAGATAAATTATGATGCGCCTGTGAAAAACGCTGTTCTGCAAATGGGTGTCCAAACATTAAATCATGCCCAACCGTACTTGAAACCTGTTTTTCTCCTTTGTCAACCAGTAAAATGGTATCCTGGTATTTTTTAAAATTGGCATGAACAGATGAAAATTCTACCCCAAATAAATCAGAACTGCCCGAAATAGCTTCGTTGTCTCCCCAGACTACTACCCTTCCTTTTACGCTTCTACAAGCACTTCCGGAACCCAATCGGGCTAAAAACGAAGCCTTTTGATAAAAATATTCCTCTGAAATTAAAGGATTCAAAGTTTTTTCCAAACTCATCACATTCATTGCCAAAGCAGCCATTCCTGAAGCTGAAGAAGCTATCCCGGAGCTGTGAGGAAATGTATTCTGGGTATCAATCGTGAAGTGAAAATCTTTCAGAAAGGGACAATATTCAAAAATACGTTCGAAAAATTTTTGGATTTTTGGTTTAAAATCTTCTTTTGGCTTGCCTTCAAACAATAAATCGAATGAAAAACTGCCATCATTTTCTTTTTTGGCGAAAGCCAATTTAGTAATCGTTTTACAATTATTAAGCGTAAAACTAATCGATGGATTAGCAGGAATTTGATTTTCTTTCTTTCCCCAGTATTTCACCAAAGCAATATTACTTGGTGCTGACCATTCAAAAATTCCGTTTTCTACCGAAACAGTATAATTTGAAGCAATAAATTCCTTTTCAGACACGAGCATTCAAATTGGTGAAACAAATCATTCTTAAAAAATTTGAGCAAAGATACTTTTTTTGCTAATTCATTGCTTTTTAAATTACTTTATTATTTATTTGCTGTAGGTATAATCTTAAAATTCAACATCTTGAAGAAAACTAACTATTTAAAATTAACATTATCTATTGCCGCTTGTGTTCTTATCGGAATTTTATCCTGTAGTATTACTCATTCTACTTTAAGTACTTGGTATTTAAAAATCGAAAAACCGTTCTTTAACCCTCCAAGTTGGGCATGTATTACTGTCTGGACTCTTTTATACATCATAATGGGTTATTCATTTTACATTGTCTGGAATAGGGAAAGCAGAAGTGTAAGAGGAAAAAAAGTAATTAAAAACGCGATGATACTTTTCGGGGTACAATTAGGTTTGAATTTATTCTGGACGTATCTTTTCTTTGGTTTATGCAATCCTTTTTTAGCGCTAATTGAAATCTTATTGTTATGGCTGTTTATTTTTGAAACCATCAAAGCTTTTAACAGAATCGATGCTTTTGCAAGCAGACTTCTTTTACCCTATTTGGTTTGGATTAGCTGCGCAACACTTTTAAACGGCAGCATTTGGTGGCTAAACTGCTAATCACTAATTCCTGAAACAGAATTTGCTACAATAAACCCACTTGTCCAAGCGTTTTGAAAATTAAACCCGCCTGTAATTGCATCTATATTTACGATTTCACCCGCTAAATAAAGTGTGGGTAAAATTTTACTCTCCATTGTTTTAAAATTGACTTCCTTTAAGTCGATTCCTCCTGCAGTTACAAATTCTTCTTTAAAAGTACTTTTCCCATTCACCTGAAATTCAGCATTCGTAAGTTGGTTTGTCAAACTATCCAGTTGATTTTTGGTTAAATCCGCCCATTTTGTTTCGGCAGTAATGGCTGAAGCCAGAACAATGCTTTCCCATAATCGGTTAGGAAATTCAAACGGGGATTTTTTAGAAACAGTCTTTTTTGAATGCTCTAACTTTAACTCTTTCAATAAGTTATATGTTTCCTCAAAAGTCTGATCATGCAGCCAATTGACCTGAATAGCAAACTGATAATTTTTGTTAAATAATTCTCTGGCGCCCCAAGCTGAAAGCCTCAAAATTCCAGGACCACTCATTCCCCAATGGGTAATTAACAAAGGCCCTGACGCTTCTAATTTCGAGTTTTTCACTTTAACAGAAGCCAGAGCAGAAACACCCATTAAGTCTTTAATTCGTACGTCTTTTATATTGAAAGTAAATAATGATGGGACCGGATCAACGATGGAATGCCCTAAATCGTGAAGCATTTCCCAAACTTTCGGGTTGCTTCCAGTAGTCATTATCAGCTTTTTGCAGGCAAATACTTCGTGATTGGTTTCTACTTTCCAGTATTCCGTGCTTTTAAACAGGCTTTGCACGCTTTGACCCGTCAGTACGTCAATTCCAAGTTTTTTTACTGAAGATAAAAAGCAATCAATAATTGTCTGTGACGAATTTGAAACCGGAAACATTCTTCCATCGTCTTCAATTTTGAGTTCTACACCATGTTTTTCGAACCATTCTATAGTATCTCCAGAGCAAAACTGATGAAACGGACCGCGTAATTCCTTTTCTCCGCGAGGATAAAATTTAACCAAATCATTGGGTACAAAGCAAGCATGCGTGACATTGCATCGGCCTCCGCCTGAAATACGTACTTTAGTTAGTACTTCTTTCCCTCTTTCTAAAATAGCGACTTTGAGTTTTGGATTATTCTCCACAATATTTATTGCCGAAAAAAATCCTGCGGCTCCTCCGCCAACAATGATTATATCATATTTTGAATTCATAATCTATCCGGAAAATCGGAAATAATTCCGTTTATAGTGTAATGCTGTAACCTATGAATGTCTTCTTCATGATTAACTGTCCAAGTGAAAATTTTAAATCCTTTTGCACTTGCTTCCTTGCAATTTTCTTCTGTTAATAGCGAAAAATGTGGGTGAATGGCTTTTGCAGATAATTCCTGGCCCCATTCTATTGCTTGTTCAACACTGGCTTGAGTAAGAATTCCTATATTGATTTTTGGGTTTAAAACACTTACCTTTTCCAATTCTTCTTTCTGGAAGCTTGACACGATAAAATCGTCATACTCCCATCCTTTTTCATCAATATATTCCTCTATTATTTTGACAGCCGGCTGTGCAGTTCCATGTCCCTTTAATTCGACATTTATCCAGCATTTCCTGTCTATAAGATCAAAAACTTCGGCTAAAGTCGGAATATCAAATTGATTGGATATTTTTAATGCTTTTAATTCGGTTAAGGTTAATTTATGTACTTCTCCCGAACCTCCCGTTATTCTGTCGACGGTAAAATCATGAAAAACCACCAATTCTCCCGAAGCACAAACGTGTACATCAAGTTCGACAGCATCTACACCTAAATACAATGCGCTTTGAAAAGATTCCAGCGTATTTTCGGCCATATGACCTTTTGCTCCGCGATGTCCTATTTTTTGTATCATCAGAAAGTTATTCAGCTATCAGTATTTTATATTCCCAAGGTTTAAAATTTAATTTTTGATCTTTACTTAACAGGATTTGTTGCCCTGTCATATAATCTGTAAAAGTTCCTTCAATTGAAGTTGTGAATGACCTGTTTGCTTTGGTAAGATTACCGACAAAAATAATTTTCTGCCCATTCTTTTCCCTTTCGAAAGCTAAAATCTTATCATCGGATGAAGTTGTCAAGCGATTATAAGATCCGGAATTCTTCCCTCCGTTTAAAGCTCCCTTTTCAGTTTTAAGCTTTCCCAGTTTTTCATAAACACCACTCATTTTTGCAAGCGAATGCACAATAGTGTCTTTTTCAAAAAGATTCAGTCTTTTGTCTGAATCATACTCCTGTCCGGAATAAATTAGCGGCATTCCTGGAATCATATAAGTCATTACAGCAAAAACCTCAACAGCATCACCCATACGTTCGTATTCGGTTCCATTCCAAAAATTCTCAGCGTGATTGGAAGTGAAATTCATCCGAATACTGTTTTCCCAATTCAAACTATCTCTTTTCTGTGCGTATTTATCCCAGTCTTTTACTGTTTTTTTACCTTGCGCAATACCATTAAAAATGTAATGCGCTTCCCAACCGTATTGAGCGTCGAAAGCTTTTTGGGATAATTCCTGTTTCTCTGATTCGGCCAGCATAAATACTGGCTTGATTTTGTTTAATTCCGATGTAGCAGTATTCCAAAAATCAGTTGGTACCTCAGCAGCAACATCACATCTGAAACCATCAACATTAAATTCCCTTAACCAATATTTCATTTCCTGCAACATCGCATTTCGAAGATTTTGGTTGTTATAATTCAATTCAGCAACATCTGTCCAATCAAAAGGAGAAATCATTTTGCCTTCCTTATCATGCGTATAATAATCCGGGTGTTGTGTAATCCAGGCATGATCCCAAGCGGTATGGTTTGCAACCCAATCCAGAATGACATATATTCCGTTTTCGTGTGCGGTTTTAATTAATTTTTTAAAATCTTCTTTGGTTCCGAAATCCGGATTCAGACTTTTATAATCTTTAACAGAGTACGGATTCCCTAAGCATTTTGTATTTTCTGTACTATCAGTAATTTGTTCAACAGACGCATTCCCATTTACCCTGCGGTTTTTAACACCAATTTCATGAATAGGCATCAGCCAGAGTATCTTTACTCCCAGTTTCTTTAGCTTTGGGATATCTGCTGTAAAAGCATTGAAAGTTCCTTCAGGTGAATATTGGCGGATATTGGCTTCGTAAATTACTCCGCTTTCGTCCAGTTCAGAAGTAATTGGATTAATGTCATTTTTAATCTGATCCTGCTGACTGACGGTGTTTTCTTTTTTACAGCCAAAAAGGGCAATCAATAGTAATGCTGATAGAACTGTTTTTTTCATGCTTATTGTTGAAACAAAGTATCGTTTTATTTTTTTTTCAAAAATACGATTAAATAAATAAACCTATTTATTAAAATTCGCTCATTGTAAATAGCAAAAAGGCCTTGCGAATGCAAAGCCTTTTATAGTGATAAGCAATAGGATTACTCTACCTGATCTTCATCGATATAGGTTTTATTCCCATTTTTATTGATGTAGTATTTACCGCCGCGAGGTCCTGTATATACTTTTCTTCCTTTGTATTCTCCGGTTACTTTGTCCGTAGTATTCAGATTTGCTTTTTCGTTAGAAACCCTTTCTTTTTTAGCAACTGTTTTTGTTGCTTTTACTTTAGTTTCAGCTGCCTTTGCTTTGGTTTCTTTTTTAGCTTTAGCCGCAGTTTCTTCCGCTTTTACTTTTTCGTTTTTAGAAGCTGCTTTTGTTTTTGCTTTAGCAGCTGCAGTTTCTTCTTTTACTTTGGCTTCAGCCTTAGTTGTTCCTGCTTTTGCTTTTTCGGCAGTTGTTTTTGTTCCTTTTTTAGCTTTAGCTTCGGTCTTTTCTTTTTTCTCTTTGGCATCTGTCTTAACCTTGGCCTCTTTTTCTTTAAGCTTAGCTTTAGCTTCTTTTTCCTTGGCTTTCTTTTCAGCCGCTTTTTCAGTAGCTGCTTTGGTTACTCGAGGCTTTTTAGTTTCTGTTTCTTGTGCATAAAAGCTATTTGAAAAAACAAACACTAAACATAACAATAGCAATTTTTTCATAGTTTATAAATTTAATGATTTTGATATATGTTAAATTTAGTCATTTTTTTATAAAAAACTGATTTTCAATTAAAAATATGCCCTCAACTGTACATTCCCGGTATGAACTGTTTGACTGGTTTCACTTTTTCTTCCCTGATAATTGATATTGATATCGAGATATTGCGTTAAATTCTTTTGAACCAATAATCGCCATGTCATATTCTTCCCAGCCTGCAAGCCTTCAAGCATTTGGAAAGCTACCGGTGAAAATTCATTCCCTTTAAATTTATTGTCATAAAAAGAAAATTCGCCGTTTAGCGTTAATTTTTTCTCACTTGCAAAAGTGAATGAAGTTCCAAATCTGTTTTGCTTCAATGATTCCAGATTTCCCAACTTATTTTCTTTGTTCTGCATTTCATAGAAAACATCCAAACTCGCATTTTTAGTAAACAGATAAGATATTTTAGGTTGAAATTGCTGCCCGTTAATCTCAAAATTCCTGCTGGCATAATTTTCAGAATTACTACTCGAATTAAATGCTTTTCCAGACAATGAAAACAACCAAAACTGCTTATACAAATGCGTATATTGCAGTTGGTGCGATCCGTTTTTGATTTCCTGTGATCCGGAAGACTGCAAGTTTTTCAGTCTGTTTGTGATAAAAGTATAAGTAACCGAATGATTTTGCTTACCTCGGTTAAAAAACAAGCTATTCCTAACACTCGAATTCAATCCTAGTAAATCTTTGTCGTTTACTGAGAACGGATTCAAATCGAAATTGTCCTGCTCCCTTTTTATTTTTCGTTCAATCAAATACGAAGATTGATTGTAAAAGTGCGACAGGATTTTTTTGAAACCTGCTTCGTTTTGCCATTGCGCAGGACTTAATGTCAAAGACTGGGAGAATTTATTCTGATGTGTTTTAATAAAAATCTGGTTCGGAAGAAATATTTTCACATATTTGGCCTGATCAGGAAAAGGAGCAATTTCGAACTCTTGCAATTCCTGAATTCCGTTTCCATTATAATCATTCCAGGCATAGATACCTTGTCCGGCTTCTACTTCAAGGAAACTGAATTCCTGCTGTGGTATGGTCCCGGAAGTGGTTTCATAAACTGTTGTGGATTGAATCAACTGGTTAAAAAACCGGTCATTATACAGTAATCTGGAGTTTAAGGAAGGCTCGTTGCCACGAGTTGCATCCTTAAATTTCAAACTCCTGTAATTAATAAAAACTGATAAGTCGCTTTTTTCAGTCTGTATCAATTTTGATTTCAGATAATACGATTGTGAAGTATTGACCCGCTCAAGTTCTCCTGACTGCAAACTATCATTTATTCGGTTCAAATACCCTAATTCAACAAAAACCTTGGTAGAATCACCGCGGCCTATAAAAGCTCCGAATTCCGAAAAACGCTGACTTAACGACGATAACTGATTCGTTATTTTGTCTTTTTCCTGATTGTTTTCATGACGAAAACTCCCTCCAATCCAATTCCTCTTAAAATGATATTTTGTCTGAGACTGGTTTCTCAAAAACTTCGAAGTCGACAGGTTGCTGTTGCTGCTTAAAAAACTTCCTTCATTGGAAAAAGTCCAATTCTTAAATTTAGAATACCCAGAAATTACTTGACGATTTCCCGAGAAACTTTCTGAAAAATCCAATTTTTCGAACTGGTACTTCCATGTTGATTTACCCGGCAAATCAAATACTAAACCATTCGTTATAAAACTTTGATTTCCTAGCGGGTTTACTAAATTCCAATCCCTGTCAAATTCAATAGTGAATAATCTTTCTATCGTTTTGAAGTTTTTCTGCACCAATTGATAGTTTCCAAAAACGGCAACATTCCATTTTTTTGAAAATAACCGTTGCTTAAAATTCAATTTCCCAGCCAAGCCCTGATTGTTGTTGTCGTCAATGCCGGAAAACAAATTCTTATCGTTATTACTGATTCCCACCTCAAAATCAACTAAGGTTTTCTCGCTCGGATTGTACTTCCCAAGAACTGTAGCAATTTGGATTTTCGTTGGCGCAACTAATTTAATTATAGGCTCATAATTCCCTTGCGGAATCCCAGCTACAGGCGCAACATATTGAAAAACACGACCATTAGTAATTGTGTTTGAAACAATATAATTACCTAGATTATTGCCTATAAAAGTAAATTTAACGCTATACAGGACATCCGCAGGACTGGTTGAATATTCAAATGCTTCTACTCCGCTTACGATAATTTTCTTGTATAAGATTTTGTTGTCCGAGTAAGTGTCCGGCACAGCTGATTGAGCATTCATTAAATCCGGATTATCACCTGCAGCTACTAATGTCTGAACTTGTTCCTGAGAAAGATTTTGCTGTAAAGGTTGATTTTTTACGTCATTTTCAGAATAGAAATATCCTCCAAGACTCCATTTTTCCTGTTCATGATTAACACCTCCATATGTAACAAAACGAGTGTAATTCCTATCTGAATATTGGTATTCTATGGTAATCCGCATTTCCGAAGTAATAGGATACAATGATGTAAAAGTAACCTCCCCGGCATTGTAGTCAATAACATATTGATTGTTTTCACCACGGCTCAGTAAAATTCCATTTACAAAAACCCGTTCGGAGCCAGAAATGACTAAGATAAATAACTCTCCTTTTGGACCCCGTAATTTATAAGGCCCTTGGTTGCCTTCCTGACCTACAAAAGTGCTTTTTGCATATTGACCTCTTACTAAAGCTGCCGAAGCATACACTTCTGTTTTCTTTTCAGGAGTACCAAATGTAAATTGAGTAGATAATCCCTGTACTTTTTTATTGAAATTCAGAAATTTGGATTTTCGGTTTTCCAAAAACAAATCACCTGCTCTCACACTCCATTTATCACTGAATAATTCGATGAAGATTTGATCAAACTCATCTAATTTCTGTGAATAACCACCTTCCTGCAAAGGAATATTACTATCTTGAAGAGAGGCTCGCAAACTGACTTTGTCAGATAATTTTCCTGTTATCTGAAGGTCTAAATTAGAGTTTACTGAAGTATTCTGGTTATTCCCAATTGAAATTCCTCTGGAAATACTCCCCGAAGTTGTCAAGCCGTCAAAAGGCATTATTTTTTTAGTCCCGTCTCGGGATATTTTGTATAAGTCCCCTAAAGCATTATTATTACTTACAATCCTGCTTTTATCGTAGATCGTATATTCTTTAGTCAGGTAATCCGGAAACTTCAGATATCGGACGGTTAATGTGTCGGACGATTGAAACTCCTTTTTAAAAACCAATATGCCTTTTTGAAAGTTGACTTTGTAAAAAGTTGTATCTACAACCTCTCCTTTGGCGTCCAGCAACTTAAAAAAACTGTTGTTGATGCTGACACTGTCAATTTGAATAGAATCTCGGGAAACGGTGATTTTTTTTGATTGGTATGGAGAATCGGTTTCCTGTGCTAAAATACTTAGCGAAAAGAATAGAAATAATAGTAAAAAACGCTGTTTTTTAAGCATAAAGAAAAAACTCCAAAACACCAAAGATATTGTAATAAATAAAAAAAAGCTATTTTATGTTTTGGAGTTAAAAACTGATCTCTAAAAACTTAAATCATTTCATCAAGGTTACGTGGCCGGTTTTTGTATGTTTTCCGCTTACAGAGACTAAAACGGTGCAAACACCATCGGAGCAACAACTATTAGAAACCGTGCGCGAAGCTCCTTTTGGAGATGCTGTTCTGGCTCCTGTATTCGATTTTATATTCCAAGAAAAGGAGTAAGACTGAGTGGCTTCATTTCCTAACACATCGAGACTAAGATCACTCAAAAGATATGGCTTATGCTGTCTTTTCCCAGTGGCCTGCCCTGATGCGGCATCTCTGGGTGAAGTAATGGTATGCGCTGATGGCTCAACGACACTTGTGGTGACTACTGTTGTACTGGACATTTCATGCCAATCGTCCATAGCCATTGTTTTTATGACCGTACAGGCACCATTTCCAGTCAAAACCATTAACGGTTCGGGACTGCTTGGAAAAACAATAACGCAAGCTCCGTCACCGGAATTACTTTCGTAAATTTTTATTTTGTTGTTTTGAGCACATATTGCAACCTGAACAAGAAAGAAGAAAACAACAAGCCATTTTGATGTAAGTATTTTTTTCATAATTATTTGGTTTTAAATATTTTACTTCATAAAATTACAACTAATAATGTACTTACTTCAGAATGACTTGCGCTCTTTACCGATGATTTAGGTGTTTTATCGATAAATCTATTCTTTGGTCACAATCTGCATTGTTTCACGGCTCAATTGTTTAAGTAAAACAACCTTATTTTTTTCGACCATTTCCGAAGCTTTGGCATCAAAATGACGAATGGTGTAAAGCGAGACGTTTTCGTTATAAGAGACTTTGAATTTTTTAGATAACGCTTTTTTCAAATCATTGAAATTACCGAATTTATCTTCAATACAAACCGAAAAACTAATCGCTGAATTCTGAATCAGACTGACTCTTATTTTAAACTGGTGCAGTAAACTAAAAATCTCACTGATATTTTCTTCCATAATGAAAGAGAAATCAATAGAAGAAAGGGAAAGCAATAATTGATTTTTTTTCAAGATAAAGCAAGGCTGTTTTGGTTCTAGATCTTGTCCTTTTGAAACACTGGTTCCCGGCAGCAAAGGATTTACAAAGGATTTAACATACAAAGGAATTTCCTTTTTTTGTAGTGGCTGTAAAGTTTTCGGATGAATTACACTTGCTCCGTAAAAAGCCAACTCGATAGCTTCGCGGTACGAAATCTGGTTTAATAATGTTGCATTTTCAAAATACCTCGGATCAGCATTCATTACTCCAGGAACATCTTTCCAGATGGTAACGCTTTCGGCATTTAAGCAATAAGCAAAAATAGCAGCTGTATAATCGGAACCTTCACGCCCTAACGTTGTTGTAAATCCGTTTTCGTCGGAACCAACAAAACCCTGAGTGATGAATAATGTTTTCTTCCTTGCTATTTTTGAAATATTTTTTTGAGTTATGTCCCAATTTACTTCAGCATCACGATACGTGTTGTCTGTTTTTATATAGTTTCGGACATCTAACCATTGTGCATTGATTCCGCTATAATTCATGTAGTGACAAAGGATAGTGGTCGAAATAATCTCTCCGTAACTCACGATTTGATCGTACACAAAATTGTAATTTGGCGATTTATTGCTTCGGAGGAAATACTCCAAATCAGCAAAATGTTCATTTACTGTCCAGAAGACTTCGTGCTTCTCATCATCAAACAAATCCAATAAAATCTGATTGTGGTATTTTTTTACTTCCTGAACAGAAGCATTCAGATTGGCCGATTTTTCAAAATAATCCTTAATCACAACTTCCAAAGCGTTGGTTGTTTTACCCATGGCCGAAACTACAAGCAAAACTTCTTCATAACCTACTTTTTGCAAAACGTCAAATACATTTTTTACACTCTCGGCGTCTTTTACAGATGCTCCACCAAATTTGAAAATCCTCATTTTACTATAACTGCTCTAAAAAATTATTTATTCCTTTTTCGTCCATTTGGACCACTTGCCAATCTTCCAGTATTTTAGCTCCGGATTTGATATAAAAATCAACTGCAGGTTTATTCCAATCCAACACATTCCATTCGATACGGCGGACATTGTCTTTTTTCCCCTGTCTGATTATTTCAGAATACAGATCAAAACCAATTCCTGTCCCGCGCATTTCTTCCTTTACAATCAAATCTTCCAGATGAATGGTTTTCCCTTTCCAGGTAGAATAGCGATAGTAATACAATGCCATTCCTACAATTTTATTATTCACTTCAGCGATAAAAGTTTGAAATAACGGCTTTTCACCAAACCCGTCACGAATTAAATCGTCAACTTTTACTACTACTGCTTCCGGTTCTTTCTCGAAAATTGCCAATTCTTTAATTAGTTCCAATACGGAAGGCATATCTTCTTTTGTTCCAACTCGTATATTCATGTTATTTTTTCTTCTTTTTAGTAGTTTTAGCAGCAACTTTCTTCACATACGGTTTATACAGCTTATCTGCTATTGCTTTATTTTTTGCATCTTCAGCTCTTTGTTTCGGGTCCGGGTGAGAACTTAGCATTCTGGTAAAAAAAGAAGATTCAGCACCTTCATTCATCTTTGCCAAAATTGTAAATGCCGATTCCACAGCGTTTACGTTATAACCGTGTCTTTTCATAAAATCATATGAATAAGTGTCTGCTTCCGTTTCCTGCTGACGACTATGACGACTATCAATCATTGCATTACCTATTTGCCCTAATTGACTTTGAGATAATTTAGCCACTTTATCCGATTGTGAAGCAACAGCATCTAGCACTGCTTCTTTTTTATATGCAGCTTTAATAGCATCTCTTGAATCATGGTTGGCAACGTGCCCAATTTCATGACCGATAACGGCTAACAATTCATTATCATCCATAATATCCATCAATCCTGAGAACACACGAACGCTTCCATCTGCTGTTGCAAAAGCATTTACATCTTTTGTGAGATATACTTTATAATTTAATTTTAATCCATTCTCATTGCTGTGCTTGCCAAAAATCTTGTTCAGTCTGATGGTATAAGCGTCTTTTGATCCAGCGACTTTATTTTCAGCATCCATTTTAACAACAGCTTCTTTGGATAAAGCAGCTGCATCTTCATCACTAAATGTAAATCCTGTTACTCCCTTTTGCAAGGCGCCAATCGCCTTTTCTCCCAGATTAATTTGAGCATTGGTTGTTAAAAAACCGAATGAAACAAACGAAACAGCTAACAACAAAGATTTTCTTTTCATAACTTTTACTTTTTTGTGAAGAACAAAGATAAAATAAGTTCATCTGATTTACTTGATGCATCACCGCAAAAAATATCAATATTTTAGATTTTTTTGTTAAATAAAAGCATTTGAATCATTGCCCGCCTTATAAAATAACCACCGTGCTGGGTGTTCATTATTCAAAATAAAATGATGATATTTGCAGAAATAACTACAACGACTACAAAATGGAAGAGCGCAACAAAACCTTAGGGGAATTTATTATCGAGAAACAAGCTGATTTTCAATACTCTTCAGGTGAATTATCAAGAATTATCAACTCCATCAGGCTCGCAGCAAAAGTTGTAAATTACAAAGTAAACAAAGCTGGTTTAGTAGATATTGTTGGAGCAGCAGGCGATCAGAACATTCAAGGTGAAGATCAGCAGAAACTGGATGTGTATGCCAATGAAGTTTTTATTCAGACTTTGATAAACCGTGAAATTGTCTGCGGAATTGCCTCAGAAGAAAATGATGATTTTATTACTGTTGCCGGTTCAGACAACAGTCACAATAACAAATACGTAGTTTTAATGGATCCGCTTGACGGCTCATCAAATATTGATGTCAATGTTTCTGTTGGAACCATTTTTTCGGTTTTCAGAAGAGTAACTCCTATGGGAACTCCGGTTACATTAGAAGATTTTTTACAGCCTGGCGTTAATCAAGTTGCTGCCGGTTATGTGATTTACGGAACTTCAACCATGCTGGTGTACACAACAGGTCATGGCGTAAACGGATTTACATTGAATCCTGCCATTGGAACATTCTACCTTTCTCATCCTAACATGCAATATGCAAAAGACGGAAATATCTATTCTGTAAACGAAGGAAATTATATTCATTTCCCACAGGGAGTAAAAGATTATATCAAGTACTGTCAGTCTGAAGAAGGAGACCGACCATATACTTCAAGATACATTGGAAGTTTGGTTTCTGATTTCCATAGAAATATGATTAAGGGCGGCGTTTACATCTACCCAACCAGTTCAAAAGCACCAAAAGGGAAACTGCGTTTGCTTTACGAATGCAACCCTATGGCATTTATTGCGGAACAAGCTGGCGGAAAAGCGTCGGACGGATACAGCCGTATTATGGAAATTCAGCCGACAGAACTGCATCAGCGTGTTCCTTTTTTCTGCGGAAGCCTTAACATGGTTGAAAAAGCAGAAGAGTTTATGGCCAAATAAAATTTTATTCTCTCAACCATCGAAACAAAAGAAAAATTATTCCGCCATTTTGAACGTTATATCAAACTAAGTGATTCCCTGAAAAGCGAATTGGCTGACAGGATTAATTTTACTACTTTTAAAAAAGGCCAGGAAATTCATAATGCGGATAAAATCTGCACGGAAAGTCATTTTATTTTTCAGGGCCTGACCAGATTATACTTTCTTAAAGACGGTAAAGAGATAACCGAATATTTTAGCAGCGAGGGTGAATGGGTCAATTCACCCCGAAGTTTTAGCCAAAGAACACTTGACATTTATTACATTGAAGCGCTTGAAAACACAGAAGTTTTTACATTAAAAGTACATGACCTCGTTTTTCTTTTCGATAATTTTCCGGAAATGGAACGCTACGCAAGACTATCAATGAATACAGTGTTTGGTCATTATTTAGAGCGAATTACTTCGATGCGTTTTACATCGGCAAAAGAAAAATACGAGCATTTTTGCCACGCTTACCATGATATTTACCATCGAATACCTCTAGGCATGATCGCCTCTTATTTAGGCATTACGCAGGAAACATTAAGCAGAATCCGCGCCGAAAAATAGTTTTTGATATAGGTCAAAAACTTTAAGAATTGAATTATTGAATTTTGTCATCAACTAAATAAAACGTGATGAACACTATTCAATTTTTAAAAACGGTATTTCTGGGATTTTTTATATTTATATCGTCCCATTCTTTTTCCCAGATAACTTTAAACACTCCAAACATTGAAAGCCGGCTGTACCTTGGCAATGGAAAAAACCAACCGCTTATTGTTGGTCTTGGCGGTTCGGAAGGAGGCAACGCCTGGTCATCAGATTACTGGAAAAAGACAAGAGATTCATTTATTGAGAAGGGATATGCTTTTTTGGCAATTGGTTATTTTGGAGCCAAAGGCACGCCAGATACTTTAAATAAAATTTCGATTGAAAATGTCCATAATGCCATAGTTGAAGCGACGAAAAACAATAAAATCGATAAAAAGAAAATTGCGATTGTCGGCGGTTCTCGTGGTGGTGACTTGGCGTTGCTTCTGGCAAGTTATTATCCTGACATAAAATGCGTGGTAGCTATTGTACCCAGCCACGTTTCATTTCCCGGGCATACAAATCATTTTTCAACCTCTTGCTGGACTTATCAAAATAAGGAACTCCCATTTGTCCCACTATCTGACGAAGCTGTTCCCGTATTGATAAAAGGTGATTTGCGGAATACATTCGAAATTATGCTTAAAGACACCATTGCCGAAGAAAAAGCAGTAATTAAAGTTGAAAACAGCAATGGCCCGATTCTTTTAATTTCGGCTACAAAAGATGAAATATGCCCTTCTGCTTTGATGTCTGAAAAGATAATTTCCAGATTAAAAAGTAAAAAATTCAAATTTGAATACAAACATGTCCAAATTGAAGGTACTCATACAGCTCCTTTAAAACATTTTGATTTGGTTTTCGAATTTTTGGATAAAAACTTTAAAAAAATGCAATAGGTAGTCCAGATACCATCTGCTAACATTCGACAATAAAGAATTAAAACCTTTTTAGCGCTATCTTTTTGCACACCTCCTTCTCTTTCTCAATTATTAACAAGGCCAAGGTAAGGCATTGCACGTATTTATAACAATGGTTGTTACTTCTAATAAAACTTTTAAAATGTCTTTTAGCCATTTGGGGTATTCCTTTTCATTTGGCGTAGCCACTTCACTTAAATTCCCGAACGCTTCATTACCTCCATTTTTGAGAAACTTCACCAGCTCATTGACCTCCTTTCCTTCATAAGAATTTAGAATATCTTCAGTAGAAACTTCTTTCCTATAAAACTCAAATGCTTTATTCAAAAAAATCATTCCTTCTTTGCTGGCTCTCATTTCAACAATCAGATTATTGAGATCTTCTTTGCTGATCTTTGTTGGCGTGGTTCTTTGGAAAAGCTCCACACCTGCTATCATAACGGATCTTCTTAAAGCTAGTGCCGTATTATTATCCTGTGGATATCCTTTAAAGCCAAACATCACAACAGCTATTACTGCAAAAATTATTTTTTTCATATTTTAATTATTTTAATTCGGAAGCGATCAAGACAAAAGACGGATTAAAAAAATCAGAAACTTTTGTCTCAACAACTACTTCCTTACGCACATCAGGTTTCACATATTTCTTTCAGGCGTTAATTACATTATACACAAATGACTTCCTTTGTGTTTTCGTCTTAATTATCTACTGTCTTTTCATCGTTAAATTTGAAGTCATATAGTATTTGTTACATAATGTATTATCGAAAGAATATGCATCTTGAGAATATTGCTGTTTTTCTAGCGATTATCTGTCTGATGATTGTATTTACCAGATTTTCTGAATAATTCTTTATAAATTAGATTATACTGTTTTCCTTAATCAGTTTAACAATTTTACTATACAGTTTAATTAAGATAATGATCATTAATATGATTAAGGCAATACCTAAAATATCAAAAAGAGTATTGGTAATAAAAGTTATATTATTTGCAGTTCCTCTGCTTATTAAATTTTCCTCCATGGCGTTTATTTTTTTTATATGGTTTATATATTAATTTAGAAAAAATCGTTTTTGGTCCAGACCTACAAGTGTTCAAATCTTGCAGGCCTGCAT
>NZ_JBOGUT010000011.1:0-106908 GCF_050696275.1 Flavobacterium sp. | reverse complement strand
AAGGTATAGTTCAGTGAGTTTCCTGGTCCTTTCAACTCGTCATCTTTTTCCTGTCCTTGGAACCCGTAACGGTAGGCTGTGCTTGACCCGAAACGGTTTGGTACCAGCATTCCAAAAGGATAGTAATCTGAATAGTTAAGAACATCTGCATTAAACCATGCCAATTGACCACTTTTTCCAAAGACAGTTGGAATCTTTTTATCATTAATAACGACTAAAACATTTCCTAAATGATTAGAAAGTTCATAACGCTTATCACCTATTAAATTTAAGTAATTTTTAAATGAAAACTCCCCTGCTTCAGGATAAATTACATCTGAGTAATCTCTGTAGTCCGGTAAAATATCACCATCCGTATTTTGCGTATATGGCACACCTGAAGTTGTAGCGTTAAAAGCTCCTGGACCACCTTCAAATATTTCCCATGTAGCATATCCGTCACCGTCATCATCAACATCCAGATAGTCAGGTATAGTATTTACAATCATATTTGGATTGCTTGACGAAGCCGTAGCATTCGTATTTAAAACCAAACCTGTAAAAGGATTATGATCTCCATCATCGTTGGCTCCTTCATTCATTGTAAAAATACCGTCTCCATCATCATCTACATCTAAATAATTCGGAAGTCCATCGTTGTCAGTATCTATGTTATTGAAACCATTTCCTACAGCAACACACTCATAAATATCATACAATCCGTCTCCATCCTGATCCAATAAACATGGTCCAAGCTTTCTAATATCATCTGCAGACACAACAGTCATCTGAATTGCTGCATTTTCCGAAGCTTTCGGAGGATTATTTATAATTGTAAGACTCTGAGCATCATCAAAACTAAATGAGTGCTTCAATGAAGATCCGACTGGATTTACAGCACTTAAATCATAATTGAAGTAACACATATCAAACTTAGCAGCGCTTCCTCCAAGTTTGTTAGTTAAATTAGTAGGAGCTCCTCCGGCAACCGGTCCATATACGATATTCGTATTTGATATAATCTGCTCCAATCCATCTACAGATAACGTACTTACTGCTGCATTATTCAAATACAAATCAAGTGATAGATCCACACCGTCTTGTTGGATTGAATTTTCATTTGATGCAGTACCAGTCAACGTAAGACTACCTTTCGTCGTTACTCCTTGTTGGGTTGTTCTAAGTTTGGTTACTGTAAATATCGGGCTATATGCATTATTCTCTTTCTTAACTGACAATGCAATTTCATTTGTAATTGTAACCGGCTCAGCATCATCAACTTTAACAATACTTAAATTGCTTACTTCTCCTATTTTGTCATTTTCGAATATAATACCAAAATAAGCATCGTCAGTGTTATTCAACGTATTCACAATTGCTGTGTTAGCCGAACTGCCCGAAAGCGTATAATTGTATTTTATAATCTGATTCCCTGTCGTTATATCTTTTTCTTTTTCTATTTTCAACTGTGTATTTGGAGCTAAATTTCCTAATGGAGTTACTATACCTCCGCTAATTTCAGACAATAATGTCTGACTGCTATTAACAACCTGAGTTTTGAAACCATAGAAGTCTCCATTAATTCTTAGACCGGTACTAATAATAGCTCCTGATGGATTTATAACAGAAGGAACCGTGTCAGGATTATATTCTAAATACCCGTCTTGCGATGCTGCCAAAACTACTCCTGAGCTATCTCCCTGAACGGTATCTGGGCATAAATCTTCAATACATGGGAATTCAACTTTTCCTTCTGCGTTGATTTTACCTTCACTTTTTCTATCAAAAAGACAGTCTCTAACTCGTCTTATTTTAACTGTAGTTCCTTCTACATCAAGATTGTAAACATTAATACAGTTGGTATCCATTGATACAGAAAAATCAGGAAATATTTCCACAGGAGTCGTGGTTGCCGAAAGCATCTTCTCTCCTTGATACTGCAACTTGCCAATTTCGAAAATTCCGTCAGCTAAAGAACTTGCATTGTTAAGTTTTAGTCTGGTATCAAGCTTAAACTTAGTCAGGTCAGGATCCGTTAACGGATTAACTCCACTTGCCAACATTGACCATGTTGCCGATGTATTAGTAGCAATATTTAAAGAGTAATCTCTAAAAACTGTCAATGGTGTTGCTACTGAAGACATTGAAGGTTGCGAAATGTCTGCTAAAGTTGTTTTAGTTTCTGTTTTCTTTATTCCTCCATCAAATATTTCTAAACCTCCTTTTTTAGGGAAAAATTTATAAACCAATAAATTTTTATCTTCAAGTCCTAACCTACTGCTACCAAATATGTGATTCTCTTTCAAAGACAAGCTTATATTTTGACCTCCACGTGAGAACGAGTTATTAAGGTCGTAAACTGCTAATACATTTCCTTGAGCATCTCTTGTATAAAAAGTAGTTTTAATAGTATTTACAATACCATTATTATTGTAAATTCTTTTAGCAATTCTATTTCCTAAACCGTCATATATAAAATCAATTGGAACGGCCATCCCTTTCGGGTCTTTTATAACAGACTTCACTTTACCGTCAACTCTCCATTCAATCTGCAGTTTTTCCGTTTTATCTTCAATTAACTGACCGATTTCATCATAAACATAATTATGACTGTTAAGATTATGAATATCATAAGTTATTCCAAGAGCGGCTAATTGCTGTACTTGATTTTTTAAGTCGTTAGTAAACGTACTGTTAACATTGTCTTTAACAACGGTTAATTTATTATTACCAGGTAAATAGTCATACTCTAACTGATCCATTGCTTCAGGAGCAAAAGTTTCATTAGGCGCAGTTCTATTTAATCTTTGCAGATTACCATTTCTATCGTATTTGTAATCAGAACCGTAACTTGCAGCAAAGCTATCATAACCTTCAGCAGAAGGAACGAAAGAGCTTGACGTCATTTCTTTAATTCGGTTTAACTGATCATAACTGTAATTATTCTTTTGAACAGGAAGTAATTCATCTTCAACTTTACGGATTCCCGTTGTCATTTGCTTAATGTTTCCATTATACAAATTATTGATGTTTCCGGCAATAGTATTATTTCTGCTGAACATTAATGGATTAAATGAATTATCTCCATTATCATCCGTAATTGCTTTATAATCACCATCAAAATAATTAAGAGAATATCCAAAAGCATCTTTTGTTTTAGTGCTTCCGCTTAACAATCCGTCCTGGCCTAAATCATTATTAGCAACAGAAAGATTTTCTCCATTTACAGCTTTAATCCATCCTTGTAAAGTATATATATAGTCTTCACCCTGAACTTTTTTATCGCCAAGTTCAATTCTTGCCAATGGCCCGTGAGGATAATATTTATAATTTGCATCTTTCTCCCAGATAGCCCCATCAGATGATGTTTCCACAGAGACAATACGGTTATCCGCATCATAGTTGTATTTATGGATAAACTGATCTACTTTATTAGGTTGTAAAGTCACTTTATTCACGTTACCGCTTATAAGATCGTAATCATACACAATACGTTTGATGTGTTTCTCACAATCATTTGTCTGACCCGTTGCAGGATCAAGAACATTTAACCCACATGCATATCCTTTAAGTTCACTATTATAAGTTACCAATTCTTTTACATTTCCATGCACATCATAGTTATACAGAATAGCATTATCAAAATTTAAAGGAATTGATGAATCGAAGTTTTCATGATAGAAAACACCTGTAACTCTATTTCTGTTATTAAAAGCCGGATTAAATCCTGCAGCAGTGTTCGTTGTGAATAACCCCGATGCATTTATTCCACTTTCAATTTCAGGATCAACAGTATATTCCGTTCTGGTTACTTCTGTCTTTTCAAATGAATCGTCAAATCCATTTACAGCAGTAGTTCCTATCACCAAACGGCCTTCATCACTTATATCATAATTAGATGCTACAGGAGCATGAACTTCACCTGCTTGAGCAATACGTCCCTGTTCATCATATTTTGTATAACTGAACTTTTCATTTTCATTATAGCTAACAACCTTCAGATTATAAACCTTTGTGCCAACCACATTTAGATAAAAAGTAACATATGCATTTTGGTTACTTGTATGATAGTCTGTTTTGGTAGTAATCAAGCTGCCATTTAAATAATAATTAAAGACACCATTCTTTCTTTCCATTTTTAATTTATCACCAGCCTTTACATAGTTTGATAAGAAATTATAATGTGTAATACCATTTGAATCAGAGTACTTTATCAACAGTTTCTTCTGTTCATAAATATACATTCCATATAAGTGTCTTTGCTCAATATCAGTAATTTCAGTTGGATCAAAATTAACTCCTACTAATGTATTTAAATTATTCGCAAGAGCATCATCTTCAACTGTTCTCTCGATATATCCATTCCCGACCAAAGGTTCATTTACATAACCATAATTAGTTTCATTCCAGCCGGTAGCCACTGTATTCTGAATATTTCCAGCAGCATCCAATGAAAGATAGCCCCCTAGTCTATAGGTACGGGTAATTTGATCTTCGTTGTCCTGCTTAGCATTTTGAGAAGCAATTATCCTGCCTAACTCATCATAGGCAAAACGCGTCATTCCTCCATCAGGTGTATTTTGCCACACCAATTGATTCAACGAATTGTATTTATATTCCGTTTTGAAACTATGACCTGGAACCAGTAAAGGATCTTCGAACTGGACATTATGCTCCCTATGTGCCTTAATCAAATCTTCTTTAGTTGCCATTTCAGTATCCGAATAACGCTTAATACCTTCAGGAGCAATCGTTTGAACTAAATTTCCAGCTTGATCATAATAATACAATGTATATTGATATTCTTTATCATCATACTGCATATGAAACTCTTCAACCACAGTAGACATAGCCTGCTCAATGTATTCTTTGATGAATTTCGCACGCAATGAAGAAATATAAGCATTATACGAATCCAACTGATAAGTAGCGGCAATATTAGCCGAAATCTCTTCACAAGGATTAGACACAGGTACCGGTATAGAATACGTTGGCATTGCATTAGGTGGACAAATTTTGTTTTTCACCATATATACTTCGTCAACAAAATCTCTCCAGAAATATCTAATAATACCGCTAGGATCATTAGGGTCTTCAGGGAAAACCGGCCCAGGGGAATTATTATTATATGCTGCATAAGCATTAATAACAGTATTAATATCTAAATAACCATAATTCAGGTTTGTATCACCAAACTGAGCTATTGATAGGTAGTTAGGATCATCTGTTGATGTTATATTTAATGTATTGATATATGTCTTATAAGATTCAACCAAGTACTGGAAGTTTGATGAACAGAATTTTGTTTCATCAATAATCTGTCTTTTTAATAATGCAATTTTTTGTGAATTCCCGGCTGCATCAAAATTCAAGAATGTCAAATAATCCTGTAATTTCTCCTCACATGGTATTGGAGCAACAGTTTGAGGAATACAAATATTATCACAAATGCTATTCTCCGGATTACTGTTATCACCAGGTGCATATTCAGCAACTACAAGTATCTGATACAGGATATTTGCATCTGCAGGATCCTGAAAATCAATTTGTGCTAAACATCCGAAAGACTGAGTTGGTGTATCATAAGGTAAACTTCCTGTGAATTTTATTTTTGAACTTACCTTAATATCTGCATACTGCTCTAAATTAAATTGGTGGTTGCTTGAATTCCAGTTTGTTTGTTTGCCGCTGATTCCCAGATTCAATCCCAGTCCATTAGCATTCCATGCTCCGGCAGTTACTGTCATAGGTGATCCAATTGAAGACAAGGCTGACCCTGTACCCTCATTAAACATAAACTCTTCGGTAAAATTATTTATTTTATATTTTAAATAATTAATTTCAAATTTAGCAGGATAGTAACTTGGCCAACCTAATCTATCCATAGGCGGATAATGCGTTGTTACAGCCGCATTTTGGTCTACTATATATGATTTCTCAAGTCTGTTATTATCTACGGAGAAGCTAGCACCATTGATAACTACGGTCGGAGATGAAGTATATCCTGTATCCTGCATCGCAATACCGCTAAAATTGAATGTAACATCTATAAGCTGTCCTTTTGCGTATGATACATCTTTAGGCTTGAATATAATATCCTTGAAATACAAACGGCCTGTTGGGCTTCCTTTTGTAATTTGTTTTCTTAATACAAAATAAGGCTTAAATCTTTTTTCAGGATTAACCGTTGAATTAATAGTATTCAGTAAAATTTCTTTATTGGCTACACCTTTCGAGAAATTCTGATTTAAAAATGACGTGTCTTTTCCAGCATGTTTACCGCTATAATTTTGAGTCATGAATTCACATAACTTTTCATTAACTCCGTAACCAAGCGCAACTTCCTCAAAAATAGAGATATGGAAAGTAGTAATTTTTGTAATTCCGCTTTTACTCACATATTCCATTACGGCATTACGGCCATTCTGAGAAAACGGTTCTGCCGTTATTGTAACTGCAATAATATGATCGATTTGCGGTATTTCATTTCCTAAAAATCCTTGCAAATAGAAATGACAGCTTTTATATTCTCCTGTTGGAGGATTGTCATTTAAATTGATTTCAATAAGTCCGTAACCTGAATTAATTTTATAGTGTGTTAACTGATTCTGGCTGTATGGAGTATACTGTGAAGGCAAAGGGAGACTATTTGTTAATAATCCACCAAAAAGAGTCTGTAAATCACATGAACTAACAAAGCTTGAAACAGGTGTATTACTGCTTACTGCGGCTTCAGGTGTGTAAAATTCGTAAGGGCTGTCATTTAAGTGATTTTGCAAAAAGTCGTTTAATACATCTTTAAGTTTGTTTCCAAAATTAAGCGCTGCCGGAGCTGGAATAGCACATACAGGAACATAATCCGGATCACAGGCATTTCCGATTCCATCCTGATCAGCATCTTCTTGCCCAGGATTAACAGATGTTAAACAGTTATCACATATATTTCCAACACCATCATGGTCGTTATCCAGTTGATTAGAGTTAGCAGTATAAGGACAGTTGTCAAAATCAGTCGGAACACCATCATTATCATCATCATATCCGGATACTTCACAAAAATCACCTACACCATCACCATTATAATCCCATTCTCCACAAGCAGAACAACATGCGAAATAAAGTGGCAGACAGTGTGATGTTTCAAATTCGCCTTCGGATTTTGATCCTTTAACATTACTTACCAGTTTTTCTTCTCCAGAAGAACAATATGTTAAAACAGTTGATTCTAAATTACGTATCGTTCCGTCAGGTAACTTGACTACAGTTCTAACTTTACCGTTATTAGAATAATTAACATCAAATATAATATCAACTACAGCATTTGCCAGACTGTTCTCTTCAATGGAATATTCCATTCTGAATGTATTATTAACCTTTATTCTTCCTCCGCTATAATCGCCATTTCCAAACCATTGAACATAATCATTTGGCTGAATTCCAAAATAAGTTTTAAGGTAACCTGCATTAAATACTGAATCTACAGAACCTGAGCCTGAACCATCCTGAATCGTATAAAATTGATCCACTTGATTGATAGCCTGCAGGTGAATGATAAAATTCTTAAACGCAGCTGCAAACAATTCTTTTTTATTACAATTTGCATCATTAGAGACAATAACTTCACCTATTCCCGGCTCTCCTTCAAGGTGACATTCTCCAATTTTAGCTATTGTTTTACCTGTTAGCAAAACATCGCTGATTATACCGTCTTTTTCAACTCTTGCAAGAACTTGGAATGAAAATATCGGATGCGCTCCTGACAATGTAGAAGTTGGCGCATCATAATACAATTGATTAAATCCTATTATATGCCATTTCCCGGCACCTATAATCTTATAATCAGCCCAAGATAAAGTCGAAGCAGCTGGCAATGATAATTCCAAAGCAGCTGGAGTTGATGGGAAACCTGCAGCAACAGGAGTAAAAGCAAATTTTATGCTTTTTGGGGTGACTATAGTAATATCGCCCGTAGGTATTGTAGAAGTTGGAAATGTCAAAGGCAATGGATTTCCTGTAAATTCGCTGAAAAGCTTTGCAGACAATCCTTGACCGATTTTATGCCAATCCGAAACAATAGCTACCGGAGGTGTTGCTAAATTAATATCATTAAATTGACCATTTAAAAATAAATTAAGGTCATTTATTAAAGGACAATTACCTGTTTGTACATAATACTGATAATTACCTAATTGAAGTAATTGATTGATTGCATCCTGTCCTGACACACTTGAATCATAAGTGTTATCGATAGGAACAAATCTTTTCTCTTTACTGTTATAGTTTAATGAAGATAAGTGGTCGCAAAAAACCGGAGTAAGAGGAGTTGTTACCGTAGGATTATTATTAGTTATATAAGTGTCAACGCTCGACGCTAAATTATAAAAGCCAATAATAGCCGTAATGTTTGAATTTGAAGCAGTAACCCCTTCAGTACCAATACATCCATTATAACAACCTTTCGATTTTGCGTATGTATTGATAAAAACATGTTTTATTTTACCTTTAAGTGATATATACAAATTCTTATATGTATTCCAAACTCTATTCATCTCTTCTGTAGTCCATGAAGTCGGGTTAGCGCTTATCACGTTAAAATCACAAGTCTGAATGGCATTACATTTTACAATTTGAATTGCAGCCTGAAATAAAGCAGCTTGCATATTACTTCCTCCTGCAACAAAAACATAGTTTTCATATTGATCTTCTAAGGCAGAAAGCATAATACCTCTCCTAAGTTGGAAAGAGTTTGCGTCTTCAAATCCTCCGGATATTTGCGCGCTAAAATAAGGGTCGCTTTCAAAAACCGGATTAGCACCCATGTTAGCAATATCGAAAAACCCTGCTTCAGATGCTTTTTGATAAGTATCTAAATACTGTAAATAACCGTCAAACTCATCCGAATTTAATATTTTGTTTTGTGCTGATATGAAAGTAGCATTGTTATTCCCTCCGTATCTTCTTACGCTTATGGATTTTGTAAGTCCGCAAAGTTTATCAGAATATTCTAAGTAACAATATTCCGGGTGGTATTTAATTAATGATGTTGCCCAAGACTCTTTCCATTTATCTATAAAAACGGTTACATCTAATAAGTCTTGTGGTTTAACATACGTTTTTCCATCAACAGGATCTGTAATAATTGTAGCACCAACGACTACTTCAGGCGTATAACCAGTGCCATTGCTTAAAACTTCAACTTTATCAGGCTGACCCAACTCATCATAGTATTCGCCATTGAACGGATGTCTCCAATCATTATCAATTATATCATAGGTTTCAACTGCATCATTGTTTTTAACAATTTCGTTATTTTCATTAAAAATACTAAGCAAATCAGTATTCGTATAGGTACCGATTCCTGTAACCGGATCTACGGCGAGGTCACCTCTTGAACCATATTGCCCATCAGGAGACACATCTCTTAAAAGCAATTTTTCATATGTATCACAACCTGAAGCAAAAGTAGGACCACATAATTGTTCGCAAGCTGCATTTAATATTTTCCACTCTCCTTTAAAACGAACTATCAATCCGTCTACATCACTTTGTACTATAGGCTGCCCGAAATTAATTGGAGAAATAACCGCTTCCGGATGAATTGTAACTGCAAACGTTACAGTGTCAATAGAGAAGACATCGTTATTAGTTTCAGGCACATTATAAACACCTTTTAACTGTCTTATAATATAATGATCAAGCGTACCGATACTTTCTGTACATTCTTCACATGTTACATCACAATCAATATGAATTTGCGGTGCAAACTGATTAGGATTGATATAACAATCAGATTTTGGATCTGTTAATTGTGAAATATAATCATCTGCATACAGATTAAGTACAGACTCTTTAACTCTCAAATCTTTAATTAAAGGATAACTGCCTGTATCTAATTTTAAATCAGAAGGCTTGATTGGCAAATTATTTTCATCATAACTAAAAGTAGCCGGGTTAGAAGAAATACTATATTCCCCGATTTGAAAATCAGGAGTCGGTTCCGTAAATAGATTAGTACCGCACTGATTTTTTAAGCTAATATTTAAATCATAAACAAATGAATAATTGTTTTTACAAAATTCCGGATTGAAAAACTTATCGTTACGGACTTTGTAAACAAAATTGTGTTCAACTTGATTACCCGCTACACCAACTTCTTTAGACAAGGTTAGTCTGTCTTCAAAATTATTAAAGTGAGATGATGTTTTTAATTCGTTGTTATCAATAGGTGTATTAGTATCATCAGCATTGACTTTATTAAGTAAGTCAGTAGTGATTTTTTTGTGCAAACTAGAATCTTTTTCATCATCAAGAGCAACTAGTGAATCTGGTGAGTTTCCTGCCAAAGCAGTTGCAACTGTTCTTCCCTGCGGATCAAGATAACTTACACTTACCTGACCATTAGGATCAACAACAATATTTTTTTTATAATGAGATACAAAACCTACATTATAACCAAAAAGTCTGTCTAGTTCTTCTTGATTAGGTGCAGTATAGAAATATTTCATTTCATGATTTGTCCCCAATTGGTGTGTTATACCAACTCCACCTTTTCTGTTTATTCTTCCGGTATTATCCGGTGTGTATTCCACTTGGCTGAAAGGAAAATCATTGGCTTCCGGAACGTATTTACTAAAAGGACTTACTATATTATTGTTACCCGAATAATATTGGCTTGATCCACTTTTATTAATCATCCCTCCTATTTTAGGATCGCATTGTTCTTTTTCATCCCAATCAAAATCCAAATGTGTATATAGCTCATCATTCAGGTTTCTATTCAGGTCTTTAAAATATTTAATATAGTTCTTATCGATTGGAACCGGTAATGCTTCAATTGCCGGCCTACCTTGTGAATCATATATTACTTCACCAACAACAGCCTGATTACTTGTGTTAATTTTAGTAACTGTCTGTCTGTTTCTTAATGATCCGTCAAAATAACTTACTACTTCTTTCTTTTTTCCTTGTTCAGCATAACTTGCCTGAAACTGCCAGTTCTTTTTTATTTCATGCTCAGGAATCGGGATATAACTATTCTGCCAGTCAGCAACTGTTGTTTTCAGAGACATTCCTGAACTCCAAGGTCCATAAAAAGTTTTAGTTACATCGTCCATAAATCTACCTACCGCTCTGACTCTGTAAATAAGGTATCCTTTGGAATAAACCAGAGGAATCTGATAGTAAAGATCTGATGTACGGATTCTGGTATTATCCAATTCAAAATCTCTTGCAGAAAAATTTATTTGGTCCGGATTCAGGATGGAACCAATTGCCTGGGCGTAATTATCCACCCAAGTCCACTCAACCTCATATTCTATAGCACCTGCAAGTGAAGACCATTGGAAATTTACCGCTACAGGGTCGTTTACATCATCATTAAAAATACTTGCCTGAACATTTGGCATTTGTTGACTTACCTGATAATAGCGTTCTGATTCAAAACCTAATTCTAAAAATACATTTGGATTAACAATTGTCATTGTATCTCCAGATGTAACATTAAATGTCGAATAAGAATTAACCTGAACTTTTACTCCATACACATTATTCAATTCATGTAAAGCTAAATCAGAAAAATTAGCAGAGTTCCCTATAGGATTGTATTCTACCGTTAATGACTGGGTATACATATTGGCAGTATCTTCAGCACCACCCGGAAGAATAGGCGTTACATTTAAATTTACCGTTGTTTTACACCAAGTAAATGGCCCTAATTCATTATCAACCTTAAGCCTGATAAAAGCTTTAGGATTAATCGAAACATGATTAGGAACGTCCATTTCAGGGTCTTTTATAACCTTAGACGCACCATTAGTAATTTGGGTGCTAGTATACGTTTGTAACGGGGCTTTATAAATGTTTTGTTGCCCAAAAACAGTCATACTACTAGTTATAAAAACCAATACTAATGATATGTAACGTAATTTATTAGTAATAAAATGTGATAAATTCATAAAAACAGTTTTACTATTATGAGTTGAATAATTTATATGTTGCAATTCTTTTTGACAGTATTATTTTTTTGTCTTTTTCAATAAAATAATTTTCCTTTTTTATCAGTAAATTATCTGTCTTATCATTCTTTGCTCTTGGACTATAAGTGATTTCCAGTCTTGGAATTGTACCAATTACTTTTCCTTTCGCATTTTTGGTTTCCATCTTTTCGATAAAATAAATTATTTGCTTTGAGATGCTGTAATCTGCTTTCTTAATGTGTACAATTACTTTTCTGAGCATAATTTGTGAAAACTTACCGGCTGGCTTTAATTCACAGACAAAATAATCTTTATCGGAATTTAAAAACTTCACATCGAACCCTTTTAGATAATTTGAAATCGACATTGGGGATTCTTGTGCAGCTCCAGCACTTTTCTGAAATATCAAAGCCTTCTCCTCATGATTAATTTTTAAGGAACAGTCTTTAAAAGAAACAAACTCAGTGTCTTTAATTTTAAAATAATTAATGCCGTTCTTTTTGAGGACAACACCATTGTACTGTTCGTAAGCTTTTTTAGTTGTATAATCCAAATACAGGATATATCGGGTTGAAAAGCTGACATATTCTTTTTTATTATATGAGTTAGATGCCTTTTTAAGGACATCCAATGCTGTCATTTCCCCCTGACCATACAAGATTGAGAAAAGAAAAAAGAAAATGACACTGAAAATTTTATTTTTATAAGTCATCTCTAATTACCTGATTTTGTATTACCACTTCGGGTTTCCTGAATAGTGAATACTCCTTTTTCAGTTTCTTTTTTAATTCTTATCAGGCCACCTTCAAGGTCATATTCATAAAAAGTTGAATAATTATTTTCATCCAGTTCAGCCATTAAACGCTGTGTCTGCTGATCGTAAACAAAACTTTTCAAATTTCCTTTACTTGGCAATACACGGATATCATCAAAATAAGACATCTTAGAATCTGTACTTTCATTCAGTAATTCCAAATGCATATCATCAACATTAAGAGGAACTATAAATTCTCCTACGATACGCTGCCAACCGTCAATAACTTCTCCGGCAGGATAGAATTTTTGCTCAGTATCAATTAAATTACCATTCACATCCGTAAATGAAATACTGATACTGCTTTTGTCATAATTCTTAAACTGTGTATCGGGAGTTTCTGCGTAAGCCTCTTTAACCCAACCACTCACAAGATATTTGTGTTCTTTAATTAAGTCGAATGAAGTACAGTCTGTACAAGCAACCGGAGCTGGGCAAGCAACATTATTTTTAACTGTTATATTATCAATTCCGATATACGAAAAAGAGGTATAGGCAACATTCGGATTTGTTACAATAGTTGAATATCCTTCAAAAGTAAGTGTCTGGTCTGTTGCTGTCGCAATAAAATTTATGCTGACATTTGACCATTGCGGATTTGCAACTGTTGTTAATTCAGGTGAATATCTTACCTGATCTCCAAACGTTACTTTCCAATTAACAGAGTTATTAAGGAAACTAAGGTTAGTCATATTGATTTGTTCAAAATCAACTCTATAAGACTGACCCGGTATTAAATTGTGAATTTCTGTTTTAAAACTTTCGATTTTATCATTACCGAAAACTTTACCAATGGCACCTGCAAAAGCACCTCCGTTTTGAGAACTCGGTATTTGTGTATTTATAAAAGGATTTAAAGAAGTAGCTATTGGCATTTTCCATGTATCCGGCGAATTAGAGAGGTTAGACCAACCACCACAATTCACATTACCATTAAAATCATTGGTTCCTGCAACACTATTGCAAGCTCCAAAAGTTCCGTCAACACTGTCAAGTAAATCTGCACAAGGAGAAAGCGGAACACAGCCTACTCCATCGTTAACAATGGTTAATTCGGCATCATCGGAAGCAATACTACATTGACCCGAAGCATTTACAACTCTAAAAGCGAAACTGTTTCGTGTGGTACCCAAACCTCCTGATACTTTACCTTTATATATTACTTCAATGAACTCACCCGGATTAAGTGCAAAACCGGCTGGGAACTGAACTTTTAACCAGTTAGATGTTAAGCCACAAGATGATTCCGCATTCCAGACAGGAGGATTCCCTGATCCGGTTGGAGGACATATCATAGACCTGTCCATGTTTATACCGTTTTGTGCATATTCATAAGTCACAGAAGGCTGTGTAGCCAAATTAGAAATTATGGCAGGCGTTTCACAACTATAGTTAATTGTTGATGCCGAAGCATTGTTTCTTGGAACATTTCCTTGCGGAGTCCCTATTTCATATTGATCGTTTGGCTGAGGCTTTAAATTAATTAATTGCGATAATAAAACTGATGTTGAACCCTCGTTAGCCACTCTCATCTTCAAATTAATATCCTCGCCGTTCTTCACATTAATCGTGCTATCGCTCCAATCACCGGATGTAGGGCATTTTACAAACATCCTGCTGGTAACTTTTGTAAGTGCCAGTATGGAAATAGACGCAAAACCTGAATTCTGGTTGTCTACGGTAAAAACATTAGGAATACTTGTTGGTGCAATTACATTGTTTCTAACCCTGACATTAAATTCGAAACAAAGGTAATTTGCAGAACATGGCATATCAAAGTTATCAAATTTTATTGTTCCATTAGTTCCAATTGAAGGAGTAGACACCGATACAGTTGTACTTGTTCCTGGCAATACAAAACTATTATCAATATCAGTCAGATTAGTAAAAGTGGGAAAGGAAAAATTGTTTGTATAAGCATATTTAAGACCTCCCATGTATTCCAGATTTGAATTTAATACATCCTGAATTACAGTATTTGGATTAACACCTTGTGTATTTTGAACATATAATCTATACGTAAAGGAATCTCCCGGTAATCCAACAGCATTTGATGACCCTGAAGAATTCTCTCCTAATTTTCTAACATATTTGTATTTATAAATAGTCTGATTACATGTAGAAATATTGCCTGTATATGACCCTGACACCACAGCTTCTCCTCCTGCCTGAGCCTGAAGTTGGTAATCAAACTGTAAATTAGTTGCAGTAAATGGAGTAGCATAATTGAAAAAAACATAAAAGTATGTAGACTGCGCTACTGTTGAACAAGGCAGCGTATAAACAATCTTTTTAACGGCTGAACTCGGCAAAGAACCAACAGGAATTTCAGTTCCAGCTGTATTGTAATATTTAACTGTTGATCCCGAACATAAACCACCCGAAATACTTGCAGAAGTAATATTTATTAATCCAACAGTAGGTATTGTAACGGTAAATATACGATTCGCAAGAGAAGGGTTATTTGGTGGTGTATCTACTGTAAAATAAACATACGGACTATTATTACAAAATGTAGGACAAGGGAGATTCTCGCCTATCTGCACAGAAGACAAGTCACCTCCTGTACACATCGCAATCGTACACTCTCTATTAACATTTGTCGTAGTAGGAAATGGATTAGTGTTAATAGTTACTCCACAGGCAGTAGTACCCTCTAAATGAACATTCAGGTTATATACTCCACTAATGCAATTATCAGTTCCATCATCACAAGGGTATTGAATATATACTTCATAGTATTTTGCTCCACTTGCAGGAATAACAGGATTACTCCAAACCACTTTTTGTGTTGTTGCTTCTGTTGTAGTAGTACTACTTACAAGTGCATGGGTATTATTATCATATACGCCTACCACAATAGCGCACTTTGGCACATATAAAATCAATTGCGATCCGTTATTAATACTTGTAACATTACTACCGCTATTAGTTGCGCCCACCAGGTATTTCACCTGTTGACCCAAACAAAATTTATCATTTGGAGCCGATGCTGGATATGGAGTCATCTTTGTGATACTAGCAGCAGCATTATTTCCAGTTTTAGAGGTCAAATTAATGGCTATTGCTTCGGTCTGAACTACGTTGCATGATTTTAATTCAGCATCAATTGTTGTGGTCACAGTATTACAGGTTCCCGGTGCAAATCTCACTCCAACCAATAACGTTTGGCTGGCACCACCTCCTGTATTTGAAAAATTACTTATGGTAAGAATATTATTTGCTCCGTTAACGCTTGGCACAACTGAAGTTCCGGCAGGAAGCACATTAGAAGTCGGCACATATTCTAAAATCCCAATGTTCAATACAATCTCTTGGGTTGTACATCCCTGAGGCGGATTCGTCGGGTTCATTTTTATACGGAATGCAGTACCTGTATTAAACGATATTACACCGGTTTCGGTTTCTAAAAACACACTTTGACCAATACAATAAATATTTGCAAACAGTAAAACGAATAATGTTATTATTTTTTTCATTTTCATATCTTATATAGCTTTTTAAGCTTTCTTAAGCTTAATTACTTTTTTAATTGTTTGTCTAGCGTGAGTAGTATCAAGAGGTTTACAACCACCTATTTTTCTGGTGAACGCCACCTTATTACCAGCAGTAATAGCAATACTCTTATGACCAGTATGCGAGTTATTGTTAGTAATAAATACATTATCTCCAGCTAATCCCTGTGAAAATCCGAAATGTGGCTTCAAGGTTTGCGGGATAGAGGTTTCATAATAATCTTCAAAACCATCAAATCCAATTTCTCTATATTGTGCATTGGAAGAAACTGCAACCGGCAAAGTGTAATTGTAACCGTATTGAGCAGATGAATGTCTACCCAGAGCATCTGCATTCTCAAGTTCAACACCGTAAGGGCTGTACATCGTAACCTGACTGGCAAAAGTCCAATTTTCACTATTTTTTATCCAGACCTTATCATTCGAATCCTTCAATTTGTAGAATGGATTGAATTTTATAAAATACCCTGCTTTTCTTCTGTTAGAAGTAACAAAGTTGTTTCTTCCTGTAAGATATGCATATGATTTTACTGCTCTCCAGTCTCCTCTTGTATTGTATAAATAAGGATTTACCGGAAGTCCTAGTCCATTTATAAGTCCTGCTTCATTTGGCAATCCGTTTTCACATTGGGATTTCCAATCATCATCATACTCAATAGCGCTTGCGTTAACTACTTTCGCATCAGCTGTGGATCCAGTTATATAGGTATATGTTTTATCCGTAATATCATCTGGAGTACCTCCCAAACCATCTAAATCAATAGGATTTACCATTGAGGTTACCGCTGCCATAGAAGCCATTTGCTGGTTTCTGTTTCCTGATCGGACTACTACAAAGTTTAAATTACTCGGTAAATTAGATTGTGTAATAATTGCACCGTTTTTATCCATTAACTGAATTCTGGATTTATCGGTATTATAGCCATTAACCCACATTTTAGCACCATTTCCTAAAACCAATTCGTCAGCGATTTTGAAATATTTCGAAATATTTTCTCCGGAAGTCAATGCATAACCTTCAATATTAAAATACCCACTGCTAGCTGCTAATTTTCCTCTCAAATCGATATTTTCAGAAGCCATCCCCATATTAGAGTAATGCCAGTAAGCTGGGTAATTGAAGCTATAATAGTTATCATCAAACTCATTTATTGTTTGAGTTAACAGCACCTGTCCTGTTTTTGCATCCCAAGCAAGATTCTTTGTAGAAACCCTTGAACCTAAATCGTAGGCAACTTTTTCTACCAGAACTCCTGTTTTATGAATCACTTTAGTAGTGGTCGCTGTTCGTAATGTATTACGGTTGTAAGCATAAGTTGGCAACGGCATTGGAACAATTCCAGGGAAAATTCCAACTAAGAAAGTAGCCACATTGGTATCCAATCCTAAAATTTGCGTAACAGAATCACTTTCATTGAAATCATTGACCATATCGTAAGTAACGCCTAATAAATTAGTTCTCGTTTCTCCTTTAGCGTTTATGGTTGTAAATTCATTATTCAATTTTTTGTCAGCTCCAACATTGTATTTGTATTCAACTCTGGATATTGGCTCTTCCTGATCAGCAGCATATACTTGTTCTGATTTTACTTTTCCGTTCATATCGTTTGTCTCGATTGAAAATCCTTGCGAGGCAGTGATACCATTCACAGAGTATACTCTTAGAAATGAAAATGCTGGGATCGGGAAAATATCCGGAATTAAATCCACATCTGTATAATCTACAATTGTCGGGAAATTATAAGAAGTAAAATGCTCGGTAACCACTTTACCTGTTGCATGTCTCTTTATAACTTTTCCATCATCGAGTTCATTTTTCTTAAACAAATTAGAAACCGTTACTCTCGAATAGGTTATGCGAGGTGAAGGGAAAAAGTTCTCTCCAAAAGGTTTTTCAACATAATTTATCTCTCTAGGCGCCCCTATTCTTTCTTCATAATTCCCATCTTTACCATGAAACGGCTCCACAAATGCATTTTCAGGTGAAGCATTAGGCTCAAAAGTAGCTACTCCACTAGAAGTTCCGTTATCTAAATTATAAGAATATTCCTGACCGTATTTTTCTTTATAAAGCACGTTAGATTCAACTGAATTCATGATATCCCAGTTGTCGCTCAATTCGATTTTCTGTACACGCAAACCTCCTCCAAGCTTATGCCCGTTTGGATTTTCTAATCTGATCCATGATTTTTGATTATTGAAATTTCTTGCGCATCCTCTAATTTCCAAGGCCAAGTTAGGTCCTGTAAAAATTTCAGACATTGCACCGATACTTCCAACAAGATCTTTTACAATGCTGACAAAGTTATCATTTGGTAAATCACTACCTCCGTAAACGGCTTTGTTAAGGTAAACTCTACCAAAACCCCATCCTGCTTTTGCAATAGGATTGACCTGACCGCTTCCAGCGAATCCGCCGTCTCTTCCTAAGAATTTTAATGGGATTGCAGCAATACCGCTTCCGTTAACATCCATTTCACTAATTCTCGATGGATCAATCTCAAAATATCCGCTTACAAAATCGTCATAGTCATTATTCATTTTTAAAAGGAACTTAAAATAAATAGCTTTATTAAGGTTCTCTTTTAAATATTTTTCTTTGAATTCTGCGTTCGTCATTGAAGCATTGCCAACTTTTACATACAAGTATTTGTTATGCGTTCCAAAACCACCGCCTGAATACAATTCGTTATTAGTTGTTCTTTGATTTAAATTATTACCAGCACCAATGACTTGAAACATCTGCATGGCTTTTTTATCCTGAACAAATTTATAATCATCACTTTCGGTCTTAATATTTATTGTTCCTCCAGATGGTAAATTAATACTTTTAAGCACCCAGGCACTTGTATTTATGTTTGCTTTATCTACATTCTGTTCAACAAACGGATATTCCGAAGTTGTTAAAAGGGCATCATTTTTTTTGTAATTACCCCAGATATCAAATCCTTTAATATCATAGCTTGGGTTATAAGCAGGATCATTTTCGGCGTAATCAAATTTATAGGGTGTAAATTTTCCCATATTAGAACCTCTGTAAGTAAAGTAAACTTTCTTCAAAGTCAATTTACCCGATCCCGTACCTCCAGCCATTACTTCTCCTGACGAACTTGCCGAATAGGTAGATGAAGCCGGAATGTTTTTACATAACGAATAATCGTACTCAAAATGAGCTGTCTTTATTGGTTTTACAGGAATGGTATTCGTAACATTTGCCGCTGTTTCAAAACTGATTCCTGCTGCTTTCAATTCTGGTTTTGAAAACAGTCGGATTGATTTGATGCGTTTCATAGACTGAGAATTATCTCTACCTCCTGCTTCTCCCGAAACTCCCATCGCATCTGTTCTGTCTTCTAAATCAATAAAAGCAACATGCGTTTTAGTTTCAATCTTTTTTAAATAAGTAAGCTCTTTTTCTCCATAAATGTAATTTCCTTTCTGGTCTCTTTTGCTGGTATTTAAACCTTCATTATAAGAAGCAATACCACTTCCGTAAGGTACTCTCCATCTGTAGTTATTGATTGGAGTTGTGTATTCGAACTTTGTATAACCTCCTAAATCACTATCAGAAGGACCATTGTTATCTATATCTTCATAATCTGTAGAAAGAACACTCGTAATCAAATAAGAGTGTGCATAACTTGGAGTTGTAATTTTATTTACAAACCTATCACTTTTTTTTGCGTCTGAATCGTTCCCATGAACACTTCCGTTATAGCCGACAAGACCTCTTCTTGTACTAAAATCATTTCTAAGGGAAACGTCAAAAGTAGCTTCTACTTTTGTATTGTTATAAACTGTTTTTCCATAGACATAAGTTGTCCCATCTGCCTGAAGTACTTTCATCCCGGCAGTGTGGTGTCCTTGTGCATGTGTGTTTTTAAAGATAAATTTGTTATCTGCTTCGCTATTACTTATTTTTTGTACGGTTTGATTTCTCAACAAACGTCCTTTTCTTATAATTTTTGAATTTATATCCGCTTTTGTGTAAGAAGGCCCAAAGTTATTTTTAACCATATAACTGCTATATGCTTTTCTATCAAGCCATCCGCCTCCAAGCAAAATTCTCTGAGCTTTATTCTGATGTATGTCATTATAAATAGAACCCTCATCATCAACATCCATTTCACCAATCAACTTGTATGTTGTCGGTTCGTAAAGAGGATTGTTAATGTCAGTATTACTTTCTGTAAACCTTGAAATGGCATGGTTATTTTTATACCATTTTCCAGTACTGCTCTTAGAAGGAGATTTGACAATATCAACTCCACCATGAACTAAATTACCTAAACCAAGTTCGACACCGAATTGCTCACTGTCTCCGAAATCGGCCACTTCATCATTATACAAATAACCAACTTGAGATCTGAAAGGCCTGAACATTCCTCCTGCTCCCTGCCCTTCAATATTATAGATATCATATGTATAATTAGTTACCGGTAAAGCATTCGTGTTCTTATTGACAACTTGTTCTTTCTCTCTGTTGAAATCAAGAACTCCTTCATTATTATTTTTAAACTGGGTGTTTTCATAACCGTAACCTCCAACAACTTTATTTTTGTAGGTATCCAATATCTTTTGGTAACTGGCATAACCGGTAATTCTTACCTGTCCTTCAAGACCAAAAACCTCTCCTCCAATTGTGGCATTAAAGGTCTTATTTATATTGTCAAAACCAATTCTTTTTGTCGGGGTGTAACTTTGTGAATTAAAAGAAATACTACCGCTAGCAGCAGCTCCTTTTCCTGCATGAGAACCAGTATGGTCTGTAGTTTCGCTGTATTTATCTCTTCCTTCTTTATAAGGACTGCTGTTTTTTACAACAGGAGAAGAAGACGCTGACATACTCACATTTTCCAATCCTTTTCGGCTGCTTAATCCCGCAGATATCCCTAAAGTCTTGGTTTTTTCATCTGTCTTTTTAGATATACTTACTGACGGATTCAACGAAGCACCTTCACTAACTGAACCTGTTAATTCCACACCTACCTGAACACCGCCTCCCAATTCATAGGAAATCCCGACAGAAGGTTTAAAAGTTATTCCTTGATAATTGTTGTACTGCACACCTAGCCCTAAAGTGAACGGAGTATCATTACCATATAATGCAGGAGATAAATTAAAGTTACTACCCACAGTAACATTATCTCTTAAATTATTTTCATAACGCATTGGATCTCCCTTGAAATCATCCGGTAAACCTCTAATTTGCCTTGAGATTTCTCCCACGTTTAAATTCCAGCCTAAACCTACCCATGAAGCTTCTTGGTCCATTGTTACTCCTGAACTGTAAGCTAAATTTAACGGATAGCCCCCAACATCCATTACAGGAATATTGTAATTAAAATCACCACTTGACAAATCCACCATATCGGATGTCCCAATAGGCGTAAATGCATTAAATTCAGGCTGCGTAGGACCGCTGGTCAACGCATACATTCTTACAGGTTCTGTAACTTGTAAAAACATCATGATGATTAAATAATAAGCAACGATTTTTGTAAACTTACTTTCTCTGATTTGTCTCATAAGGCTATCTGGGTATATGGATCTTTAAACTTAAATTTTATTATCCCTTTTTGAAAAAGGTTGTCTTTATAGACTAATTGTATCTTATCATTCGGGTCTATTCCTGAGAACATCAAAAGCACCTTTTGATAAGGTGCTATCTTGTAACTTCTTTCATATAATGCTCCCGAACAAGGAATAGTATCTTTTTTGGAGGTTACGACATAAAAATCTTTATCTAATTGAAAAGACATATATTTTATACCGTCTTCATAAGACATCCCTGTAAACTTTTCATCCAGCAGGTCTTTTTCCTCATCCTGATGAAATGTAAACTCGATGACTCGTTCTGTCTTATTTGCTTCGTACAGGGAGTCAACCAAAAACAGGTCTTCTTTCCCTTTATCTTTTAATAAGTAATATTGTATTGGAATTTCTGTTCCTGTAAAATTTATATCATCAACAAGCTGGTTGTATACTTTAGATTTCCATCCGATTTTTTCAAGTTGAAAATAACGGTCCCGGATTTCAGAATCGTCAATTGCTTTATCTTCTTTTTTACAAGAAAACAAAGCAATCATAAAAAATAAAAAACAGAGCCTATTTAACGCCTTCATATTTTTTATTTATATATTGTAATAACTCCTCGGTAACGTCCAAATCCTGATCTGCATATAATACAGATTGACCGTCTTGCGATCCTATTATCAGTTTATAGTTCTGCTCTTTTGAAAAATCATTTACATAGCCATGAATTCTCGACCAGATTTTTGAAGTTTGTTCGGCAGCAAAATTTTGATTGAACGACTGCAGTTCTTCCTTTCCTTGTATAAAAGTCTGCATGAGATCTTTCTTCTCTGATTCGGATATTGCACCTGATTGCAGTTTTGTATATAATGAATCCAAAAATAATTTTCTTGCCCCAATTTCTTTCTCGCCAATTTTCTTCATCTCTTTAGTCATATAAAAACCGTCGAACAATTTAATATTGTCAACGTAAACAGTTTTCTCAGAATTGAAAAAGAATTTGAAAATAAGGAAAAATACAAGCAAAATTATGCAAATTGCATTGACTAACGTCAGGAGGTGAAATCGATTTTTTAGCACTATAAAAGCTGTTAAATTTTTGACAAAACTATATTAAAATATCTATCTATGCAATCGCATTTCTCTAATTTTAATAATAATATAACCACAATTTAAGACATCACTATCCTTTCGAAACACAAGCATCTTATAATCAATGTTTTGACAGAAAAATCTTCATAGTAAAATTTAACATTTATCTCTTGTAGTAATAATATTATAATTAATCTTTTTGAATATGAATGATGAAAATGTTACCTTGCGCCCGTTTATAAATAAACTTATCACATTGAAGACAAAAGCATTATCCTCATTTCTATATCTTATAGTCGTACTACTATTAACCTCTTTTTCTGACCCTTACAGCATAAAGCGTATATCTGATGCAAATTTCAGGTATGAATTTTATACCACTGACAAAACCGTGAAACCTCACAGCGACAAGGTTTATTACTGGTTTAAAGGCGGATTGATTCATAATGCCCAAGCTGGAATTGGAGGCGCTTTACTCAATGATGCTTTTGTAAAAATGTACCACAGCAATCAATTGGCGGAACAAGGTGTTTTCAAAAAAGGACTTAAAGTAGGCTTATGGAAAACATGGTACCCTAACGGCGTTGTTGAGACAACCCAAAAGTGGAGTAGCGGGCTACGATCAGGTGAATTTTATCATTATGATGAAAATGGATCGGTATTGGAAAAAGGAAGTTTTAAAAACAACCGAAAAAACGGCACATGGGTAGATTTTACAAAGAAAGATACCGTCGTTTATAAAAAAGGAATTGTGTTTGTAAAAAAACCTAAACTTTCCAAAGAAGAAAAAGCAAAGTTGAAAGAAGAAGAGAAAAAAGCAGACGAGGCTAAAAAAACTTTAAAAGCAGAAGAAAAAGCTAAAAAGGCTACTCCAATAAAATCTGAAAAGGAGTCTGGAAACAAACCTAAAAAGGAAGGTTTCTTCAAGAAATTATTCCATAAGAAAAAGGCTAATCAAAACGTGAATGGTTAAGGCACATAGTTTACTGTATGCCATTTATATCTGCTTAATTGTATCCATAATTTGCGGAGCATTACTGTATTTTGCAAATTTATACACTCAGCTCAACCTACATTACAATCTTCAGGAAGAAATGTTCATTCACAACCAGTCAGTTGTCAATTTTGCACTTGGAAATAAAATTGAACCGGAAGACGTACCCACAGATGAAAATTCCGGGATACAAGGAAGCTACGAAGCAAAGCAATATGGTTTGCTTACTTTATTGCTGTCTGAATCCGTTTTACGAAACGACACGGTTGCTTCTGCGCATTTTGTGGGGAACTTTTCTTCAGACAAAACAGCAATTCATCTGGCTAATTTCAGCAAACCACTTTCCTATTCCGGCATAGTTAAAATAACAGGTAATAATGAACTGCCAACAGCTTTCATCGAGACAGCTTACATTGATAATAAACCTCCTCAGATTATCGCTGAAGGAAAAATCACGGTTTCAGATGTTCGCTTACCTGAAATCAATCCTGATTTTAAAAAGATTTTTGAAGGCATAACTACAGAAAAAACGACATTAGCTGACGTTGAAAAACCAAAAGATTCCTTGTTCTACAATTCCTTCCACAATACAACTAAAGAAGTTTATGTTAATACAGTTCTGAGTAATAGTATTTTTAAAGGTAATTTCGTTTTACGCAATAAAGATTCCATCCGAGTTAAAAAAAACACTGTTCTGGAAGATGTAATTCTTATAGCGCCAAAAATTACTTTCGAAGAAGGATTCAAAGGAACCGTTCAGGCTTTTGCCACCAAAGGAATTGAACTGGAAAAAAAAGTAACCCTTAATTACCCTTCTGTTACCTGCATCTATAACGATAGCAGCACCGAAAGCACAATCAGAATAAAAGAGGAATGTAAAATCACAGGAGCCGTGGTATTGTTTGGTAATGCTTTTGAAAACATCAGCAAAAACAGCATACAAATTGATAAAGGCGGACTCATTTACGCTGACATATACTGCACCGGAAAACTGGATTTAAAAAGCAAAGTATATGGCTCCGTTTACACCAATCGTTTTTTTCTCAAAACAAAATCTTCAACCTACGACAATACTATTGCCGATGTAGAAATCAATTCCGGCAAAAGACCTGAATACTTTATTGCGATTCCTTTATTTGTCACTAAAAAAACCAAATATGGCATTCTTAAAAAAGTATTGTAGTCTAAAAGCAAATTCTATTTTAGAATCGATTATTGCATTAACCATCATATCGATTTGCCTGTATTTTGCCATCCTAATTTTCGCAGCTGTCTTTACACCAAGAACTTCGGCAAAATTTTACAACACACAAAACAAAGTCAATGAATTATTCTTTTTAGCCGAACTGAAAAGTGATTCACTGTCATTTGAAAACGAAGATGAGAACCTTCTGATTCAGGAAGAACAAATTAATGAAAGCATTAAAAAAGTAAGTATTCAATACAAAGACAGCACCAAATTTCAGTTCAATAAAAGCTTTTATATTCAAACCAATGAATAACAAACACACATTGCCTGCCTTTTCTATCATAGAAGCTATTGTCGGAATGGCTGTGTCTGCTATTATCATGGGAATCGTGTTTGTGATTTTCTCAATTGTAACCGAAAGAATGCTCGATTATAAAAACCAAAATCAATTGGTTAACGACCTGAACCGACTGACATACAGCATAAACAAAGATATTTTTGATAACGAAAAAATGACTGCCGGCAATAACGAAGTCTCCTTTAACGGTTATTCGGGAGAAAGTGTGAAGTACGATTTCCTCGAGGAATACACATTGCGAAGCCGGGAAACGTTTATTGACACTTTCAGAATAAAATTAAAACAAATGAGTTTTGATTCTGTAAAAAGCAGTGCCAAAAAAAAGGTGTTTTTAAAATTGAAACTGAAGGTGGAAGTTAACCAAAATGAAATGGATCTGAATTTCTACAAACGGATATACGCTAATGAATTGCTGCAAACAATAAAAGAATAATGAGCTTAGATTTAAACACTTATAAAACCGAAAAAAAGGTAACGAAAGACTTTAAAATAGAAACGGGACAACTCCGATTTTCTTCCAAAAAGCTTTCTGACAAAAAGAAAGAAGTATTCTACCGCGAATTGGGAATGCTTTTGAAATCCGGTGTCGATTTTAAAAAAGCATTGGAAATCCTAAGCAAGCAGTCAAGCCATAACTTCGAAAAACAGATTATCATTGAGATTAAAGACAAAGTAGTCGAAGGCCGCAGCATCTATGAATCAATGAGAGAAACCGGGCAATTTTCAGCTTACGAATATTACAGCATTCAAATTGGGGAAGAAACCCGAAAACTGGAAGAAGTTTTAGGAGAATTGCAAAAGTATTTCAATCGTAAAATCCAAATGAAACGCCAAATCGTATCGGTGCTAACGTACCCAACAATTGTAATGCTGGTGACCGTTTTAGTGCTTTACTTCATGCTAAATAAAGTGGTACCCATGTTTAGTTCTGTTTTTAAGCAATTTGGCAGCGAATTACCTAAAAGCACACAAGTTATCATCAAAATTTCAAATCATTCAGGAATTATATTCGGACTGTTTTTCGGACTGGTAATTGGACTTTTCATCTTGCACGCGGCATTCAAAGAGAAGCAGTCCTACCGGGCATTCACAACAAAATTGCTATTGAAAATCCCTTACTTTGGCAATTTAATCCAAAAAATATACATTTCCCGTTTCTGTCAATCCATGAAACTGCTGATTACTTCAAAAACAACTTTAATCAACTCCTTGTCGCTTACCGCCAAAATGATTGGCTTTTATCCTATCGAAATTGCTATTGAAGAGATCAAAGACGATATCACCAGAGGATTGTCGTTGCACGAAAGCTTACGAAAACATAGTGTTTTTGAAAACAAAATGGTTTCAATGGTTGAAGTAGCCGAACAAGTCAATCAGCTGGATACGATGTTCGATAGGCTGACTGAACAATATAACGAAGAAATAAGCCATCAAACCAAGATGATTGGCGTTATCCTCGAACCGATGATAATCATCGTCATTGGAGTCATCGTAGGCGTTATTATGGTCTCAATGTATGCACCAATGTTTGACTTAAGCAAGATTATAAAGAGTTAGTAGCTACATAATCTTATACAATATGTATTGAACTCATTGCAATAGCGAACCAGCTCTGCTTCTTATTTTTTCATCTTTGCTAATCCAAATAAAAAATCCCCTTTGCTACTACAAAGGGGATTTTTTTAGGCTTGGCCTGTAGGTCCGAAATTTAATGGAATTGGAGGCTGCTCGGTTTCTTTTATTTCTCCGTTTACACTTTCAAAACGGTGGATATTATCGGCTATTGCTTTTACTAAACGCTTCGCATGTTGAGGCGTAAGAACAATTCTTGATTTTACTTTTGCTTTAGGCACACCTGGCATAATACTCACAAAATCAAGTACAAACTCTGTATTGGAATGATTAATGATGGCCAGATTAGAATAAATCCCTTCTGCCGTTTGCTCATCAAGTTCTATATTAATTTGACCTTGCTGGTTATTTTTATCGCTCATAAATTCTACTTTTAAAATTAAAATCCTAACAGCAAATATAATTTGTACTGTTAGGATTTATAAATATAATCAGAATAATTAATTATTTAATAATTAAACTCTTCTTTAGTAATCATTAATTCATCATACTCTTCTTTAGAACCTACAATTGTATTGTCATATTCTCTCATACCTGTACCGGCAGGGATTCTGTGACCAACAATTACATTTTCTTTAAGACCTTCTAAGTAATCTACTTTACCTGCAACAGCAGCTTCGTTTAATACTTTTGTAGTCTCTTGGAAAGATGCCGCAGAGATGAATGATTTAGTTTGTAACGAAGCTCTGGTAATACCTTGTAATACTGGAGTTGCCGTTGCTGTGATAACATCACGTGCTATAACTAAATTCTTATCTGTACGTTTCAATAAAGAGTTTTCATCACGTAATTCACGTGGTGAAATGATTTGACCAGCTTTCAGATTTTCTGAATCTCCTGAATCTTCAACCACTTTCATTCCGTATAATTTATCATTTTCAACGATAAAGTCTTTAGTATGAATCAACTGATCTTCAAGGAACAATGTGTCTCCCGGATCCTGAACCTGAACTTTACGCATCATCTGACGGATAACCACCTCAAAGTGCTTGTCATTAATTTTTACCCCTTGTAAACGGTATACTTCTTGAATTTCATTAACCAAATACTGTTGAACAGCAGCCGGACCTTGAATTCTTAAAATATCATCCGGAGTGATTGCTCCATCAGACAATGGTACTCCCGCTCTCACGAAGTCATTTTCCTGAACTAAGATTTGGTTAGAAAGTTTAACTAAATATTTCTTAATCTCACCAAATTTAGATTCAATTACAATCTCACGGTTACCTCTTTTAATTTTTCCAAAAGAAACAACACCATCAATTTCAGAAACTACCGCTGGGTTTGAAGGATTACGAGCTTCTAACAACTCTGTAATTCTTGGTAAACCTCCTGTGATATCCCCTGTTTTTGAAGAACGACGTGGGATTTTAACTAAAATTTTACCTGCTTTAATTTTCTCACCATCATCAACCATCAAGTGAGCTCCTACTGGTAAGTTATACGAACGAATTAATTCGCCGTCTTTTCCGTAGATTAATAAAGTAGGGATTAATTTTTTATTTCTACCTTCAGAAATTACTTTCTCCTGGAATCCAGTCTGCTCATCGATTTCAACCATGAACGATTGTCCTTGCTCTAAATCTTCATAAGCTACTTTTCCTGTAAATTCAGAAATAATAACTCCATTATATGGATCCCATTTACAGATCACATCTCCTTTACCAACAGTCTGACCGTCAGCAACAAAAATACTTGAACCGTAAGGAATATTGTGTGTACTTAAAAGGATATCCGTTTTAGAATCAACCAATTTCAACTCTGTAGAACGTGAAATCACGATATCTACGATGTTTCCTTCAGAATCTTCTCCTTTAACCGTTTTTAAATCTTCAATTTCTAAACGTCCAGGGAATTTAGCTACAATGCTTGATTCCTCAGAAATACCTCCTGCAACCCCTCCAACGTGGAACGTACGAAGTGTTAACTGTGTACCTGGCTCACCAATTGACTGAGCTGCAATAACTCCAACTGCTTCGCCTTTTTGAGTCATCTTACCTGTTGCCAAGTTACGTCCGTAACATTTAGCACAAATACCTTTAGCTGCCTCACAAGTAAGTGGAGAACGAACCTCTACTCTTTCAATTGGAGAAACTTCAATACTTCTGACAATTGCTTCTGTAATCTGATCTCCGGCATGAACCAGAATTTCATTATTTAATGGATTCACAACATCTTGTAAAGCCACACGTCCTAAAATTCTTTCTCCAAGACCTTCTACGATCTCCTCGTTTTTCTTTAAAGCTGAAACTTCAACACCACGAAGGGTTCCGCAATCAACCATATTAACGATTACGTCTTGAGAAACGTCATGTAATCTTCTTGTTAAGTAACCAGCATCCGCCGTTTTAAGAGCGGTATCCGCAAGACCTTTACGCGCACCGTGAGTAGAAATAAAGTACTCAAGAATCGAAAGACCTTCCTTAAAGTTGGAAAGAATCGGGTTTTCAATAATTTCACCACCACCAGCAGTAGATTTTTTAGGCTTAGCCATCAAACCACGCATACCGGTTAACTGACGAATCTGTTCTTTAGAACCCCTCGCTCCAGAATCAAGCATCATATACACAGAGTTGAATCCTTGCTGATCCTCTCTAATGTTTTTCATTGCTAATTCAGTAAGAAGCGCATTCGCAGAGGTCCAGATATCAATAACTTGGTTATAACGCTCGTTATTGGTAATAAGACCCATGTTATAGTTCATCGAAATTCCTTCAACCTGCTCTCTTGCATCTGCAATCAAACTTTGTTTTTGTTCTGGAATTTTAATATCCCCTAATGAGAATGACAATCCACCTTTGAAAGCGAATTTATAACCCATATCTTTCATGTTATCCAAGAAACCTGCCGTTGTAGGAACATTTGTTACTGCAAGGATTTTTCCAATGATATCACGTAAAGATTTTTTAGTTAATACCTCATTAATATAACCAGCTGCTTCAGGTACTACTTCGTTAAATAATACTCTACCAGCTGTAGTTTGAATAATTTTATAAACTAATTCTCCGCTTTCATTAAAATCTTTAGCTCTGATTTTAACACGAGCATTCAACTCCAATCTACCTTCATTCAAAGCAATATTTACTTCTTCAGCAGAGTAGAAAGTTAAATCCTGTCCTAAAATTTTATGCTCTTCTGTAGACAAACGTTCTTTGGTCATATAGTAAAGACCAAGTACCATGTCCTGAGAAGGTACCGTAATAGGAGCACCATTTGCAGGATTCAGAATATTATGTGAAGCCAACATTAACAATTGTGCTTCCAAAATAGCTTCTGGTCCTAATGGTAAGTGAACAGCCATCTGGTCACCATCAAAATCCGCATTAAATGCCGTACATACCAATGGGTGCAACTGGATTGCTTTTCCTTCAATTAATTTTGGCTGGAAAGCTTGTATCCCCAGTCTGTGCAATGTAGGAGCACGGTTAAGCAATACTGGGTGTCCTTTAATTACATTTTCAAGGATATCCCAAACTACCGGCTCTTTTTTATCTATTATTTTTTTAGCAGACTTAACTGTTTTTACAATTCCTCTTTCTATCAATTTACGGATAACAAAAGGCTTGTACAATTCGGCAGCCATATCTTTTGGGATACCGCATTCGAATAATTTCAATTCAGGTCCAACAACAATTACCGAACGAGCAGAATAATCCACACGTTTTCCAAGTAAGTTTTGACGGAAACGCCCTTGTTTACCTTTTAATGAGTCAGAAAGAGATTTCAAAGGTCTGTTCGATTCTGTTTTAACAGCAGAAGCTTTTCTGGTGTTATCAAACAATGAATCTACAGATTCCTGCAACATACGTTTTTCGTTACGTAAGATAACTTCAGGAGCTTTGATCTCCATTAATCGTTTCAAACGGTTGTTACGGATGATAACTCTTCTGTACAAATCATTCAAATCCGAAGTAGCAAAACGACCTCCATCAAGCGGCACTAAAGGACGCAATTCTGGTGGGATAACCGGTACTACTTTAAGAATCATCCATTCAGGACGGTTCTCACGGTTTAAGTTTGATTCGCGGAAAGATTCCACAACCTGAAGACGTTTTAACGCTTCGGTTTTACGTTGCTTAGATGTTTCGTTATTTGCAGCGTGACGTAATTCGTATGACAATGCATCCAAATCAACACGAGCCAATAAATCCATGATACACTCCGCACCCATCTTAGCGATGAATTTATTCGGATCGTTATCATCTAAATATTGGTTTTCCATCGGAAGTGTATCTAAAATATTCAAATACTCTTCTTCCGTTAAGAAATCTAATCTTTTTAATGATTCTCCTTCGGCATTTTGTGCAATACCGGCCTGGATTACTACGTAACGCTCGTAGTAAATAATCATGTCTAATTTTTTTGATGGTAATCCTAAGATATAACCAATTTTATTTGGTAACGAACGGAAGTACCAGATATGAGCTATAGGCACAACAAGATTGATGTGTCCTACTCTATCACGACGTACTTTTTTCTCAGTTACTTCTACACCGCAACGATCACAAACAATTCCTTTATAACGGATTCTTTTGTATTTACCACAAGCACATTCAAAATCCTTTACCGGACCGAAAATTCTTTCGCAGAAAAGACCATCACGTTCTGGTTTGTGTGTTCTGTAATTGATAGTTTCAGGCTTTAAAACCTCTCCTCTTGACTCAGCCAAGATAGATTCTGGAGATGCTAAACCAATTGAAATTTTATCAAATCGTTTTACGGTATTTTTATCTTTATTTCTATTCATCATAGTTCCTACTATTGATATTAAAAAACACTAAAAATTGGGAACAACAGGAGTTGTTCCCATGAAAATTACTCTTCTAATCTTATGTCTAGACCAAGACCTTTCAATTCATGCATTAATACATTGAATGATTCAGGTAATCCTGGTTCTGGCATAGTTTCACCCTTAACGATTGCCTCGTAAGTTTTAGCTCTACCAATTACATCATCTGATTTGACTGTCAAGATTTCACGAAGTGTACTTGATGCTCCATAAGCCTCAAGTGCCCAAACCTCCATCTCTCCAAAACGCTGACCTCCAAATTGTGCTTTACCACCTAATGGCTGCTGAGTAATCAACGAGTATGGTCCGATAGAACGTGCGTGCATCTTATCATCAACCATGTGTCCTAATTTAAGCATGTAAATTACACCCACAGTTGCCGGTTGATGGAAACGCTCTCCAGTTCCACCATCATAAAGATACGTATGCCCGAAACGTGGAATTCCAGCTTCGTCAGTCAATTCATTGATTTGATCCAGAGTAGCACCGTCAAAAATTGGAGTAGCAAATTTTCTACCTAAATTTTGTCCAGCCCAACCCAAAACTGTTTCATAAATCTGACCGATGTTCATACGAGAAGGTACCCCAAGTGGATTCAATACGATATCTACTGGTGTTCCATCCTCAAGGAACGGCATATCTTCGTGACGAACGATACGAGCAACGATACCTTTGTTACCGTGACGTCCCGCCATCTTATCACCTACTTTTAGTTTACGTTTTTTAGCAATGTAAACTTTTGCTAATTTCAAAATTCCTGATGGCAATTCATCTCCAACAGTAATTGTGAATTTTTCTCTACGTAAAGCTCCCTGAAGATCGTTTAACTTAATTTTATAATTATGGATTAAGTCGTTCACCATTGCATTGGTCTCGTCATCAGCAACCCATTGTCCTTTTGTTAAGTGTGCAAAATCTTCAACAGCATGAAGCATTTTCTGAGTGTATTTTTTACCTTTTGGCAAAACTTCTTCACCCAAATCGTTCATAACACCTTGCGATGTTTTTCCGTTTACAATTGCAAATAATTTATCTACTAATCTGTCTTTTAATTCAACAAATTTCGTTTCAAATTCCATCTCAAGTTCAGCCAAATCGTCTTTGTCTTTTGAACGCTTACGCTTATCTTTTACTGCTCTTGCGAATAATTTTTTATCCAAAACAACACCGTGCAATGATGGAGAAGCTTTTAATGAAGCATCTTTTACATCACCCGCTTTATCCCCGAAGATTGCTCTTAACAATTTTTCTTCAGGAGTTGGATCAGATTCTCCTTTTGGAGTAATTTTTCCGATAAGAATGTCGCCAGGTTTAACCTCTGCTCCAATTCTGATCATACCGTTTTCATCTAAATCTTTAGTAGCTTCTTCAGAAACGTTAGGAATATCATTAGTCAACTCTTCATTACCTAATTTTGTATCTCTAACTTCTAATGAATAATCATCTACGTGGATAGAAGTAAAAATATCATCACGAACCACTTTTTCAGAGATCACAATTGCATCCTCGAAGTTATACCCTTTCCAAGGCATGAAGGCAACTTTAAGGTTTCTACCTAAAGCCAACTCTCCGTTTTGCGTTGCATATCCTTCACAAAGTACTTGTCCTTTTATTACTTTATCACCTTTTCTTACGATAGGCTTTAAGTTGATAGAAGTACTTTGATTCGTTTTTCTAAATTTAATAAGGTTATATGATTTTTCATCTGCATCAAAGCTAACAGCTCTTTCAACATCAGTTCTTTCATATTTAATGGTAATCATGTTAGCATCAACGTATTCTACAGTTCCGTTTCCTTCAGCATTAATCAATACTCTGGAATCTGAAGCTACCTGACGCTCTAAACCTGTACCTACGATAGGTGCTTCCGGACGTAATAATGGAACAGCCTGACGCATCATGTTTGATCCCATCAGCGCACGGTTCGCATCATCATGCTCCAAGAACGGAATTAATGAAGCTGAAATAGAAGCAATCTGGTTAGGTGCCACATCAGTGTAATGTACACTTGTAGGATCTACAACCGGGAAATCACCTTCTTCACGGGCAATTACCTTATCGGCAGTAATTTTTCCTGAACTATCCATTTCAATGTTTGCCTGAGCAATCATTTTTCCTTCTTCTTCTTCAGCACTTAAATAAATCGGCTCAGAAATCAAATCAACTTTACCACCAGTTACTTTACGGTAAGGTGTTTCAATGAATCCCATTCCATTCACTTTAGCATAAACACCAAGTGAAGAAATAAGTCCAATATTTGGTCCCTCAGGAGTTTCAATTGGACAAAGACGACCGTAGTGCGTATAGTGAACGTCACGCACCTCAAATCCGGCTCTTTCACGAGAAAGACCACCTGGTCCAAGGGCAGATAATCTACGCTTGTGGGTAATCTCAGCTAATGGATTCGTTTGATCCATAAATTGAGATAACTGATTTGTTCCGAAGAAAGAGTTGATTACAGATGATAATGTTTTAGCATTAATCAAATCGATAGGTGTAAATACCTCGTTATCTCTAACGTTCATTCTCTCTCTAATAGTTCTGGCCATACGAGCCAAACCAACGCCGAATTGCTGTGACAATTGCTCACCAACAGTTCTAACACGACGGTTTGATAAGTGATCGATATCATCAATCTCTGCTTTAGAGTTGATCAATTCAATCAAATATTTCACAATAGTTATGATATCTTCTTTGGTAAGCACTTGCTTTTCCATTGGGATATCTAAACCAAGTTTTTTGTTCATTCTGTAACGACCAACTTCACCTAAGTTATAACGTTGGTCAGAGAAGAATAATTTATCAATAATTCCACGAGCAGTTTCCTCATCAGGCGGTTCTGCATTACGCAACTGACGGTAAATGTGCTCAACGGCTTCTTTTTCAGAGTTTGTTGGATCTTTTTGTAATGTATTATGGATAATTGAATAATCCGCTAAGTTGTTATCTTCTTTGTGAAGTAAGATAGACTTCACGTTAGATTCAACAATCTCTTCCACATTATCTTTATCTAAAATCGTATCACGATCTAAAATGATTTCGTTACGTTCGATCGAAACTACTTCACCAGTATCTTCATCAACGAAATCTTCGTGCCATGTATTTAATACACGCGCAGCTAATTTCCTCCCTACATATTTCTTCAATCCTGATTTAGAAACTTTAATTTCTTCAGCAAGGTCAAAAATCTCAAGAATGTCTTTATCTCTTTCAAAACCGATTGCACGGAAAAGAGTTGTTACAGGTAATTTTTTCTTTCTATCGATATAGGCGTACATTACGCTGTTAATATCGGTAGCAAATTCTATCCACGATCCTTTAAAAGGAATAACTCGGGCAGAATATAATTTAGTCCCATTTGCATGGAATGATTGTCCAAAGAAAACACCAGGTGATCTGTGCAATTGTGAAACAACTACACGCTCAGCACCATTGATAACAAAAGTACCGCTAGGCGTCATATAAGGAATAGTTCCAAGATAAACATCTTGTACTATAGTTTCAAAATCTTCGTGTTCTGGGTCTGTACAATATAGTTTAAGTCTGGCTTTTAACGGCACACTATAGGTAAGACCTCTCTCAATACATTCTTGAATTGTATAACGTGGTGGATCTACAAAGTAATCAAGGAATTCCAGTACGAATTGATTTCGTGTATCTGTGATTGGAAAGTTTTCCATGAAGGTATTGTAAAGCCCTTCGTTGCCTCTTTCGTCAGATTTCGTTTCTAATTGAAAGAAATCTTGAAAAGATTTTACCTGAACATCCAGAAAATCAGGATAATTCGGGATATTTTTTGTTGAGGCAAAATTCAATCTTTCAGTCTGATTTGTTATCATCAATGGACAAAATTTTGATTAAAAAAAAGTAATTTTTGTGTTAAACACATTTTATAAAACAATTAATACTTTCTTTTTACAATCAATACATCTTTAAAAATAAATTTCTTTAAAAATTGTATTCTCTTTCTTCGTATTGATTAAAAAAACATTTTTCGTATTCATATAATTAAAAAAAATATGAAAATTTTATTATACGAAAAATGGTTTAGGCCCTTGAGTATTACACCCAAGGCCTAAACCTGTATTCTAAACTATGTTAGCTTATTTAAGCTCTACAGCAGCTCCAGCCTCTTCTAAAGATTTTTTAAGACCTTCAGCCTCATCTTTAGAAACACCTTCTTTTACATTAGCAGGTGCTGAATCAACTAAATCTTTTGCTTCTTTAAGACCTAAACCTGTTAATTCTTTAACAGCTTTAACTACTGCTAATTTAGAAGCACCAGCATCTTTCAATACTACAGTGAATTCTGTTTGCTCCTCAGCAGCACCAGCATCTCCACCACCAGCAGCAACTACTACAGCTGCAGCAGCTGGCTCGATACCATACTCGTCTTTTAATATTGTAGCTAAATCGTTAACTTCTTTAACTGTTAAGTTAACTAATTGTTCTGCGAATTGTTTCAAATCTGCCATTTTTTCTATCTTTTAAAATGATTTGTAATTTATTATAATTTATTGTGCGCTTAGTTATTCTGCTGCTTCGCCTTTAGATTCTGCGTTGTTTAACAATGCAGAAAGTACTCTCTTAGCAGGAGATTGAAGTAATCCGATGATTTCTCCGATAACCTCGTCTCTTGATTTAAGGTTCACTAACGAATCAAGCAAGTTATCTCCAATGTAGATTTCTTGGTTGATGAAAGCTCCTTTTAAAACTGGTTTGTCAGATTTTTTACGGAATTCTTTGATAATTTTTGCAGGAGCGTTAGCAACATCTGCAATAAAAATAGAAGTATTACCTTTTAATGTTGATGGCAAATCGCCATAGTCATTATCAGATGCTTCCATTGCTTTTGCAAGCAAGGTGTTTTTTACAACTTCTAATTTGATACCTGCTTTAAAGCAAGCTCTTCTTAAGTTTGAAGTAGTTTCTGCATTTAGTCCAGAAATATCTGCTACATAAATAATATTTGTACCAGCTAACTGTGCAGTTAAATCTCCAATAGCGATTGATTTTTCTTCTCTTGTCATATTAAAAATTATTAACTACCAATTATACGGCTTTAGGATCTAAAGCAATAGCTGGACTCATTGTACTAGACAAGTGAATAGACTTAATATAAGTTCCTTTCGCAGCAGTTGGTTTCAATTTGATTAATGTTTGAATGATTTCGTGCGCATTTTCAGTAATTTTAGCAGCATCAAAAGATACTTTTCCAATTCCTGCGTGAACGATACCAGTTTTATCTACTTTAAAGTCGATTTTACCCGCTTTAATTTCTGTTACTGCTTTACCAATTTCCATTGTTACAGTTCCAGTTTTAGGGTTTGGCATTAAACCTCTAGGTCCTAAAATACGACCTAATGGACCTAATTTACCCATAACAGCCGGCATAGTAACGATAACGTCAACATCTGTCCAACCGTCTTTAATTTTTTGTAAATAATCATCTAAACCAACATGATCAGCACCTGCAGCTTTAGCTTCAGCCTCTTTGTCTGGAGTTACTAACGCCAATACTCTCATGTTTTTACCTGTTCCGTGTGGTAATGCAACCACACCTCTAACCATTTGATTCGCTTTTCTTGGATCAACTCCTAGTTTAACAGCGATGTCAACAGACTCATCAAATTTTGCAGAAGCTATTTCTTTGATTAATGCAGATGCATCTTTTAAAGAATATAATTTATTCTTTTCAATTTTTGAAGCAGCGTCTTTTTGTTTTTTTGTCAATTTTGCCATATCTATCTCTTATTTTAGAGGAGAATCTCCAGTTACAGTTATACCCATAGATCTAGCCGTTCCTGCGATCATGCTCATTGCAGCTTCCATAGTGAATGCATTTAAATCAGCCATTTTATCTTCAGCGATAGCTTTAATCTGATCCCAAGTAACGCTAGCTACTTTTTTACGATTAGGCTCTCCTGATCCTGACTTTAATTTTGCAGCATCCAATAATTGAATTGCAGCTGGTGGAGTTTTTACAACAAAATCAAAAGATTTGTCTTTGTACACAGTGATTTGAACTGGTAACACTTTGCCAGGTTTATCTTGAGTTCTAGCATTAAATTGCTTACAGAACTCCATGATGTTAACCCCAGCAGCTCCCAAAGCAGGTCCAACCGGTGGCGACGGGTTCGCTGCACCTCCCTTTACTTGTAGTTTAACTACTTTACTAACTTCTTTAGCCATTTTTTAAAATTTTACATTAATCATTGGAAGCGATTAATGCGGTTTATATATGTAACAAAAATTATACTTTTTCAACCTGCATAAAACTCAATTCTAATGGAGTTTTTCTTCCGAAAATTTTCACCATTACTTCAAGTTTACGCTTTTCTTCATTAATTTTCTCTACAGTTCCATTGAAACCATTGAAAGGACCATCGGTTACTTTTACCGTTTCACCTAATGTAAAAGGAATAGAACCGTGATCTACAGTTACAGCAAGCTCATCAACTTTTCCTAGCATTCTGTTCACTTCAGACATACGCAAAGGCACAGGATCCCCACCTTTTACTTCACCTAAAAACCCAATAACTCCGGTAATAGATTTGATAATATGAGGAATTTCACCTGTTAGGTTTGCTTCAATCATAACATAACCTGGAAAATAAACTTTATCCTTACTGATTTTTTTACCTTCTCTTACCGTAACTACCTTTTCAGTAGGCACTAATACCTGAGAAATATAATCAGCCATCCCTAATCTATTGATTTCGGTTTCGATATAAGCCTTAACTTTATTTTCCTGACCGCTAACAGCTCTTACAACATACCATTTTTTCACACTACTCTCTGCCATGGTAAATTATTAAGATTTTATCCAATTAAAAAAACCTCCGATAGCTTTTGCGAACAATACATCAACACCCCATGTGGCTAGTGCAAATATTACAGAAAAAACAGCAACAACTATAGTTAGTTTTTGCACTTCTTCCCATGTAGGCCAAGTTACATTTGATTTTAACTCTTCAAAAGCTTCTGATATGTAATTAGTAACTTTATTCATTATAATTTGTTTTTGCACGGGCGGAGGGATTCGAACCCCCATCAACGGTTTTGGAGACCGCTATTCTACCCTTGAACTACGCCCGTTTGTTAAAAACCAGTACCATTAAATAACGATACTGGTTTTATATATTCAAAATATACTTATTCAGTAATTTCAGTAACCTGTCCAGCACCTACAGTTCTACCACCTTCACGGATAGCGAAACGTAAACCAACACTCATTGCGATTGGAGACAATAAAGTTACATCGATAGTTAAGTTATCACCAGGCATAACCATTTCAACTCCTGTTGGCAACATGATTACTCCTGTTACGTCAGTTGTACGTACGTAGAACTGCGGACGGTAGTTATTATGGAATGGCGTGTGACGACCACCTTCTTCTTTTTTCAAGATATAAACCTCAGCTTTGAATTTAGCGTGTGGTTTTACTGATCCTGGCTTAATAATAACCATACCTCTTTTGATATCAGCCTTATCAATACCTCTTAACAATAAACCTACGTTATCTCCAGCTTCACCTCTATCAAGGATTTTACGGAACATCTCAACTCCTGTAATAGTAGAAGTTAATTTTTCAGCTCCCATACCGATGATTTCAACAGCATCTCCAGTATTAGCAACTCCAGTTTCGATACGACCTGTAGCAACAGTTCCACGACCTGTAATTGTAAATACGTCTTCAACTGGCATCAAGAATGGTTTAGCAACGTCACGTACCGGCTCTTCGATCCAGCTGTCAACAGCTTCCATTAATTCGATGATTTTAGGAACCCAGTTTGGATCGTTGTTCAATCCACCTAAAGCAGAACCTTGAATAACCGGTCCATTATCTCCATCATACTCGTAGAAAGATAATAAATCTCTGATTTCCATCTCTACAAGCTCTAATAATTCAGCATCATCAACCATATCCACTTTATTCATGAATACAACGATACGAGGAATACCTACCTGACGACCTAAAAGGATGTGCTCACGTGTTTGCGGCATTGGACCATCTGTAGCAGCAACTACAAGGATAGCTCCATCCATTTGAGCAGCACCAGTAACCATGTTTTTCACGTAATCCGCGTGACCTGGACAGTCAACGTGAGCGTAGTGACGGTTAGCTGTTTCATACTCTACGTGAGAAGTATTAATAGTAATACCTCTTTCTTTTTCTTCAGGAGCGTTATCGATTTGATCAAACGACTTTGCTTGACAGTAACCAGCATCAGATAATACTTTAGTGATTGCTGCAGTCAAAGTAGTTTTTCCGTGATCTACGTGCCCAATAGTTCCAATGTTTAAGTGGGGCTTGTTACGGTTAAAATTTTCTTTTGCCATTTTACTTAGTTTTTAATCTTAATTATTATTAGTGTTCAAAATTATACTTTATTGAGCCAATGTCGGGAATTGAACCCGAGACCTCTTCCTTACCAAGGAAGCACTCTACCCCTGAGCTACACCGGCAAGGACGAAAAGAAATCAAATTTCATTTTCAATTTCTTTGAAGTGATCACTCTAACTCTTCAGAATTACAACCAAAATTGCAATCTGCAAGAATGACCCCTTATCAAAATTTCCATATTAATTTTTTATAAAAATAAACTTTATAAAACCCTTCATTTAGAAACTTTTGTGGGGAGAGCAGGATTCGAACCTGCGAAGTTCACACAGCAGATTTACAGTCTGCCCTCGTTGGCCGCTTGAGTATCTCCCCGTACTTTTCTTATTTTCAACCTGTTAAGGCTTGAGCCGATGGAGGGACTCGAACCCACGACCTGCTGATTACAAATCAGCTGCTCTAGCCAGCTGAGCTACACCGGCGACTCAATAAAAAAAGTCCGCTATTTCTAACGGACTGCAAATGTATGTATTTTATTTATTAATCAAAACTTTTTTATAAAAAAAATCTTTATGCATGCGCTCGAATTTTTTCTTTCCTTTTCACCAATAATCTTTCCAGCGATTCTGACGCTAATTCAACCCCTTCTTCAAATGTTTTGCATTGCTTTTTAACAATAAATTCATCCCCCGGAACAATTAATTTTGCCTCAACAAACTTATTTTCCTTGTCACTTGTTTTTTCAACTTTCAAGAAAATATCCGACGAAACTATCTTGTCAAAGTATTTTTCTAATTTATTAATTCTTAGCTCAATAAAATCTGTTAGTTTTTTGTCAACGTTAAAGTTAACTGCATGAACATTTACCTTCATAATTTAAATATTAATGGTTAAACATTAAAGGGCTATTTTTGGTTTCTTGGGTGCGCGTTTCGATACACATTTTGAAGTTCAGCTAAACTTGAATGAGTGTACACTTGTGTAGACGCGAGACTTGAATGACCTAATAACTCTTTGATAGAATTCAAATCGGCTCCATGATTAAGCATGTGTGTCGCAAATGTATGCCGGAGCATGTGAGGACTTTTCTTTACTTTCTCGGAAACATTACTAAAGTAATCATTTATTAATCGATACACAAACGTTTCGTTGAGTTTATTTCCGTTAGATATTAAAAATAAAAAATTCGCATCAATTATCACTTTAAGCTGTTTCCTCTCTAATATATACGCTTTAATTTGCTCAACAATTACAGGTAATAAAGGAATTAACCTTTCTTTATTCCGCTTCCCCATTACTTTAATAGTCGCCCCTGACACGTCAACATTTGAGATTTGAAGCCCAATCAATTCAGAACGTCTTATCCCTGTGGTATAAAACAAATCGATAATCAGTTTATCTCTAAATCCCTCAAACCCTTCTTTATAATGCATGTGGTGCAAAACATTATTTAGTTCTTCTTCAGAAAAAGGAATTTGAATTTTCTTAGGCGTCTTTAAAGCTTTGTGTTTGGTCAGCGGATTAACTTCAATCTGTTTTGTTTTGAGCAGGAATTTATAGAATGCTTTCAGAGATGCTATTTTTCGGTTAACCGATACTGAACTCATTTCAGCATCAACCATAATAACAATCCAACTTCTTATTAGAGTATAAGAAACCTCTTCAAGCGGAATTCTATCAAAATTATCTTCAAGGAATTTGCTGAAAAAATCCAAATCCTTTCCATACGCCAAAGCAGTATGCAATGAATAGTTTTTCTCCTTAAGTAAATAATCCTGGAATTTTTGCTGATTATTGCGCATAAAAAAATCGTTAGCATAAAAGTACAAAACTTCTATGACTAACGATTTATATTTACAGAAAATTAGTTACTAACTTTCTAAGCTATCTCTTAATCCTTGGATGTAAGCCGCTTTTTGAACTTGAGCTCTTCTTGTTACAGATGGCTTAATAAAAGCTTGACGACTTCTTAGTTGTCTTACAACTCCAGTTTTATCGAATTTACGTTTATAACGCTTAAGCGCTCTGTCGATATTTTCTCCGTCTTTAATTGGTATAATTAACATAATCTAGACACCTCCTCTCATTTACGGGTGCAAACTTATAACTTTATTTCGGAATATAAACTATAAATGATTTTTTATTACTGAAAAAAGAATTCGGTTGTTGTTGTACTATGAGCATTATTATCAGGGAAAGACTCTGTTACCGTTTTTTTCTTATAAAAATTATTACCTAAGACTTCATAAGTCCCATCAGACAGCTCCTGACTTGTTAGATTTTTCGAATGACCAGAATCACTATTAAAAAACATGGAATATCCTTCAGAACTCATCAATTTATATACTTTCTTTCCATACGAATTATAATTTAAGACCATATAATTATCAATTACATTCGAGTAATCAAAATTCACTGTGCTTCCATCGTTTTTTTGAATGGAAGTTAAATTACCATTCGTATAAAAAAATTGATTCTCATACTCCATCACTCCATCCAGATTATTATCTCTTCCACCTTTAATTATATTGTTATCGGAATCGAACTGAACAATACTCCTTCTTTCCACTACAGCTGCAGGATCATTGTATGGCAATGTGACTCTTTCAACAAAAACAATATTATTTGGATGGTACGAAAATCTATAATAGAGCTGAAAATCATTACTAACATTATTATTAGAACTCAATCTAGTCCACTTTAACCCTATCAGATTTTGATTAGAGTCATAAAACAACTCTTGCTTGTCAAAATTTACGTCACTGACGGTTAAAAGTCCATTGGAATAAAAATAATGCTGCTTGGTATGCACTCCTTGACTTATTCCGTTATAAATCACTTCTTTACTTTCAGAAAAAAGCTTATTATCAACGACATTCCCAAGCGTTATTTGCCTATAGGTTCCCGGACCGTTTGCATCCGGAAAAGCAGATTGCCTATCTACCCTATACCCTGTAATCACTACGTCCGAAGTAATATTATTATCATGAGAATCGTTATCACAGGAAAGCAAAACCAAACAAGCACTTAAACCCCAAAAAATTTGTTTTATCATTTTAATTAAATTTATTACTATAAATCTTATTAACGACAATCCATTTTTCTTATTGCTTTAAAAACAGATATTCCATAAAATAAGCTTCCAAACAATTTTAAATCATTTTGGAGAAAATAAAGCGTCACGGCACTAAAGCAAATAGGATCTAATTCACTAATTTTATATAAGTTAACTAAAAAAAAGGATATGAAAAGCCACATAGTCAAAGTATTACACTCTTTTTATATCAATTATGATGTAAAATGCTTTGTTGTTCAAAAACCTAAAGATTACGATTTTATTCCTGGGCAAGCTACTGATGTTTCTATTAATTTACCCGGTTGGGAAGAAGAGCTCCGTCCGTTTACTTTCACTAGCTTAAAAAGCCAAAAGCAACTCGAATTCATGATTAAAATTTATCGTGACCATCAAGGAGTAACGAATATGCTCGGAAAAGTAAATGCTGGTTCAGAATTAATCCTTCATGATGTTTTCGGGGCAATCCAGTACAAAAAACCAGGTGTTTTTATCGCTGCTGGTGCGGGAATCACTCCTTTTATAGCCATTTTTAGGGATTTGTACAAAAAAAACAAATTATCAGGCAATAAATTAATCTACACTAATAAAACTTCAGACGATGTGATTATGGATGCAGAATTACACAAAATGCTAAAAAACGACTACCTCAAAGTATTTACCCGGGAAAATGTGATTGGATATGTTGGAAAACGGATTGACCGCAATTTTCTGATCGAATATATTGCCGATTTTAGCCAGCATTTTTACGTGTGTGGTCCAACTGATTTTGTAAACAGCATCACTAAATATTTATTAGAGTTAGGTGTTTCCCCAGACGCTTTAGTGATTGAGGAATAAAAAAGAGCCAAACTATAATTGTAATTTGACCCTTTTTGTTCTTTATTTTTCCAACTAACGCTGACTATTACTTTACAGCTGGCTCATAATTTTGTTTATCAATAATCATTTTTGATAAAATCTCTTTAAGAATTTCGGAAGTTCCTCCTCCAATAGGCCCTAATCGGCTATCTCTAAACAAACGTGCTAATGGATATTCCTCCATATAACCATAACCTCCTAACATCTGCAAACAACTGTAAATTGTCTCATCAGCCACTTTTGTAGACTTCAATTTAGCCATAGTAGCTTCTTTTACAACATACTCTCCTTTGTCCAATCGTGCTACTGCAGCGTAATTAAACACCTTACAATGCTCTACATCAGTTGCATGCTCTACAATAGTGTGCCTTAATGCCTGAAATTTATCAATCGTTTTTCCAAAGGCTTCACGTTCTGACATATACCCTATAGTATATTCAATCGCATACTCGGCTCTTGCGTGAGCATTTATAGCCATTATCAATCGCTCTAATGCAAAATGCTGCATGATATACGGAAATCCTTTTCCTTCTTCACCCATTAAATTTTCAGCAGGAATTTCTACATTATCAAATGCAATTTCCGCAGTATCAGAAGCTCTCCATCCTAATTTATCAAGTTTTGTAGCAGACACACCTTTAAGATTACTGTCTACCAAAAACATCGTTATCCCTTTATTTCCAAGTTCCGGATTCGTTTTAGCGGCAACAACATAATAGTCTCCATAAACCCCATTTGTAATGAATGTTTTAGAGCCGTTAATAATATATTTATCCCCTTTTTTCACAGCCGTTGTACGCATACCTGCAACATCACTACCTCCAAAAGGCTCTGTAATACACAATGCCCCTATTTTATCCCCTGAAATACTTGGGGCTAAATAGTCATGTTTAATTCGCTCATCCCCTTCTGCATTTAAATGGGTCATTGCTAAATAAGAATGTGCCCACATAGCAGCAGCAAAACCGGATGATTTAATTTTTTGCAGTTCTTCTAAAAAAATAACCGTGTAAAATAAATCCAGATTCAAACCTCCATATACTTCAGGATACTTCAATCCAAAGAAACCCATTTCACCAAATTTTTTCCATATAAACCGCTCTATAGCTCCAGTTTTCTCCCATTTTTCAATATGAGGTACAACTTCTTTTTGCAAAAAATCTCGTAAACTTTCTCTAAATAATTGATGTTCTTCTGTAAAATATATTGAATTCATTATAACTATTGTATTATTTCTGCGTTATTTTATTTAAAGTCCAAATATAAGGCAATAATTTTAACTTTTTCAACTGGAAAACTCTTTATTTTTATTAAATCCTCAGCTGACTTAATACTGCCGTTCATGCTTCTGTAGGTTACAATTTCTTTGGCCAAAGCATATCTGAAATAAGGAAACTTGGCCAGTTCTTTGACCGAAGCATTATTAACATCAATCTTATTTACCGTAATGGAATTGATTATTTTAAAATGTTTGTTCAATTCTGCAATAACTTCCGGAGATAATCCCCAAACATCATTCATTTGTTCCATGCTGACAATTCCGCTTAAAGACTCTTTAAACTTTAGAATCCTGTCTGAAAGACCGTCTCCAATTCCATAAATCTTAACCAGATCTTCTTTGGTTGCTCGATTAATATCGATGGCAATGATTTTTTCTTTTTTATCAAACCTTTTAAAATCCGGTTTTTCATCTGAAGAAAATCCCTGCTTTTTATTTTTAACCCAATCCGGAAATTTAAAATAGGGAGAAATAACCGCCAGCAAAGAATCTGAAATTTTAGTTACCTGCTGGAATTCCTGAGCAGAATTCACATATTTATTTGTTTTTCGGAAAGCCAGCAGTCTATCTATTTCAACTACTTTCATTCCGAGTTTGTAACCTTTGAAATCCGTAATAAAATTGGGATTGAACGGATACATTTTATACGTATTTTCTTTTTCTGCTAATTTCATTGAATCGATTCCAACTTGCATTGAAAGCCATTCTTTTCCTTCCTTGGAAATTGTTTTTTCAGAAGTAAAATCGACAAAAAAATAAAGCAGTTGCAAAAAAATTATCAAACCGACCAAAGTGGCCAGACCTACTCGTTGTTCTTTGTTGAATTCAAAGTACTCTTTAAGATTCATATTGGGTGTTTATAAATCGAACACCGAGCTCCTTTTGGCACGTACCAGATCTTTTAATTTAATTAAAAACCCGAGTGTCAAATACACTCCAAACCACAAACCAGCTGTTACAAATGAAATATAAATAAAAAACAAACGCACATTGTTTGCCCTCATTCCCAGCTTTTCAGCCAAACGGGAAGCAATATGAAAACCTTGTTTCTCGAATAGGTATTTTAATTTTATAACAAATCTCATGTTTGTGAATTTGAATTTCAGTTGCCCGTAAAATTACGAAATTAATTGTTTTTTAATAATTCTAATCCTATGGAACATTGCAGGCATTTGCTCTTTGTGCAATATTCCTTTTTAAGTTGCAGCAACGCTTGTGATTCGAAAGCATTTTCAGCATGAATGCCAATATTGCCAAACATTGCCGTTATGGTATTTTTCTCAGCCGAAACCTGCTCAAGCAAAAAAATAATGTCATCTGCCGATTCCTTACCTCTGCTTTTATCATACGCGAATTGAAACGGGACAATGGTATTTATTATCAGTAAGTCTACAAATGATTTTGACAATGATTTTATTTTTTCCAGACTTTGCTTATCAAATTGATAATGCGTCCGCCAATAAGAACTTACGGAAACTGAGAAAATATCGTATAATCCGTTAATGCTCCTAGTCCGAATTATTTTAGAAAATAAATTTTGATGCAGATGGTATAAATTGGCTAATTGCGACAATCGGACGGTAGGAAAATTATCCGGTCTGTGCTGGAAAAACTGAAGCGGTTCAATATCAGCTAAATCTAAAAGATATTTATGCTGCAAATATTTCCAACGGCTTTGCAGCTCCTTATAATACCCGTCTTCTTTATGAGAATCAAGCAAATTGGCCCTACCAAAGAACAACGCTTCAATATTTTCAATTTCAAAGGCTTCATTTCTAAGAGCCGAAAAGGGAATTGACTGGGCTATTTTAAAAAAAGATTCTCCATTAGTGTTCAATCCGAAATTCTTGGAAAGAAAACAAAAAAATACTGCTTCCCAATCATTATGACTTTCAGAAAGCAAACTTTCAATGGGTAATGATTTTCGTTCCAATCGATCAAAAAACAATCGATCCATCCAATTTTTGATAACAAATCGGGGAATTGATTTCATCTCATTCTCACAGAAAATCCATGATTTTGAAGTTTTCAGCTTTTGATATTGGCAAATCAAATCCTGTGAAACGTAGTTTTTGAGTTCCAAGACCGGAATTTCAGAATTATCTTTTCTAAAGACAGCACTATCCTTTTCCCAAACCACATGAAGAATGACATTGTCATAACCGGAATCGAATTCATGATGGTGAACATACCAATCGGAAGATTTACTATGGATTTCGATATTGCCGGCCCATTTCTGGTTTTCAATGCTTACTTGTGCATTAAAAAAATCCGGTCCCGATTGCTGAAGGTAATTTCCTGTATGATGAATCTGAAGTGATTCTCCTTGTGCAGTTTTTAATTCCGAAGAATTAAGAGGAGAAAAATTAAATTTTTTGTATAACCAAACGTAGTGAAGGAAATCTTCTTTCATGGCGTGTAAATAAAAATTAATAATGGCGTATAATTGAATCACTAAAATACTAAAAAATAACACACTAAAAACAACAGCAGTAGGATTTGAAATAAATAATTACATTAAATTCCTTTATTGTAAATTCCAAAACCAGAGAATCCTATAGGCAAATCCTTATATTTGCGAAACCAACAACCTACTTATTATATGAAAAACAGTTACTTATCAGTACTTCTAACTTTCTGCATTGTATTTACTGCTCAGGCACAAAAAAGCCCAAAATCAATCAAAATAACCTACATTAAAAGTTCCAACGGGACCGTTATAGAAAACCAAGATCCTGTCCTACTTTTTACTTCCAACAAGAACTGCCTGGTTACTTCTGATAAAATTATTAATAACAAAGCTGACTTTCCAATTGAACAGGTTTTTACTAGTTTTCAATCCAACTCTTTTTTCCAATTGGCACAATTTGGAAATAGTAAATCTATTGTAACTGTAGACAGTCTGGCTTTACCCAAACAAAAATTCGAACTGAGTAGCGAAACAAAAAAGATTCTCGGCTATACCTGCAAAAAAGCAAAAACTGTAATTAATTCCAATACGATTGAATTGTGGTACACCAACCAATTTAATTTAAAAGGAGCTCCAACAGTTTTGGGGCAAAATCTCGGTCTGGTACTCGAAATGGTCCGCAACGGAAACTATCAAGTAGTAGCTTCCAAAGTAGAATTATCAAACACGATTCCGTCAATTTTAACAATTCCCAATCCATTACCTAAAAAAGTAGACCAATTAACCTACCGTGATTTACTTTGGAAAAGTCGTTTTACCAACATTGAAGTATTCAAAAAAGAAGTTATTAATTTCTCGGATGCATCCAAATCAAATGACAGTATCTTGCGTTTTGCAAACGGGACCATAATTGTCAGAAAAATAAAATTCCCTGAAATAAAAAAAGGCAGCCAGATTTTTGTAGATGTAACTGAACAATCCAATGGTGATGCTTATGACAGAACAGGCTCTGTTTTTCTGATTCCAAAGGATAAATCCATTTCATATCTTGACGGCCTGCAAAAAGGAGTTACACTATTGCCTGTTTATGAAAATGGAAATGGTAAAAAATACCAAGGTGTTGTCAGAACTGAAAATTATGTGCCTCTTTTAGAATTAATGCGTTTTTTCACCCCTTTTGGAGTAAAACAGTACAATACCATTCAATTGAAGAATAAAGTCTGGCAAGATAGCGTATATTATCGTCAGGACATTTCCGAAATGCTTCCTTATCTAAATAATCAGGAAGTCTGGATTGGAATGAATATTGGCAATTATGATAAAGGCGGTCACAAAGCGAGTCTGAATATTTCCATACATTCAGAAGAAGACAACAAACCTAAAAGCGCATGGCTATTACCGCTTTTCAATACAAACAACGTAATGGAAATGGCAGGACAGGAATATGCTACGATGTTTGATAGAGAAAAAGGTCTGGAAGTAACCTTTGAGGTTCCGGAAGGCTTAAAGAATGTTCAATTACGTTACACGTCAACCGGACATGGCGGTTGGGAGAATGGTGATGAATATTTACCAAAAAAGAATACCATTCTAATTGACGGCAAAGTAACTTTCGCTTTTACCCCATGGAGAACTGATTGCGGTTCTTATCGATTGAGTAATCCGGCATCAGGGAATTTCGGCAACGGTTTATCATCATCGGATTACAGTCGTTCGAACTGGTGTCCCGGAACAGTAACAAATCCTGTTTTTATCGATTTAGGAAATCTTCCGGCGGGCAAACACACCATGCAGATTAAAATCCCACAAGGAGCCGTTGAAGGAACCAGTTTCAGTGCGTGGAATGTTTCAGGATGTCTGATTGGGAGTTAAGAGGGGTTTTAACTATAAAAAAATCACGGGTACTCCTATAAAACTGGAAAACCCGTGATTTTATACTGAATTAAAACGTATTTATTTTATCGAATTGATAATATCGTGTTTTGTAATAATGTGGTGTTTCCCATTGCCTAAATCAACCAAAACAGCTTGGTTTTCTTTGTTGATCAATTTAGATACTTCATCAACTGGAGCTCCTAATTTTACAATCGGGAAAGCAGCACCCATTACTTCGCGAATAGGCTTATCGGCTACGTTTTTATCGCTGATATAACTTTGGAATAAATCCGATTCGTCTACTGAACCTACAAAACCGTTAACATCAACTACCGGAATTTGTGAAATTTTATATTTACGCATTCTTTCAATCGCATGTGAAACCAATTCTTCGGTACGAACAGTAATTAATGGCTTATTAATATGTTCTTTAATTAAGTCTTCTGCTTTTGTAATGATTTCTTCAAGGAAACCGCGTTCGCGCATCCAATCGTCATTAAACATTTTACCTACATAACGGCTGCCCGAATCGTGAAATAAAACCACAACCACATCTTCAGGTTTGAAATGGTCTTTTAACTGAATCAATCCTTTTATAGCAGCTCCAGCTGAATTTCCTACGAAAATCCCTTCTTCTAAAGCAATTTTACGGGTATAAACCGCCGCATCTTTATCGGTTACTTTGGTAAATCCGTCAATTAAGGAGAAGTCAACGTTTTTAGGAAGAATATCTTCTCCAATTCCTTCTGTGATGTAAGTATAGATTTCATTTTCGTCGAAAATACCTGTCTCGTGGTATTTCTTGAACACGGAACCATAAGTATCTATTCCCCAGATTTTAATGTTTGGGTTTTTCTCTTTCAGGTATTTGGCCACACCCGAAATCGTTCCGCCAGTTCCTACACCCACTACAAAATGAGTGATTTTGCCATCAGTTTGTTCCCAAATTTCAGGGCCGGTTTGCTCATAATGGGCAATGGCATTACTCGGATTGTCATATTGGTTAACATACCAAGAATTTGGTGTTTCTTCAGCCAAACGCTTAGAAACCGAATAATAGGAACGTGGGTCAGTTGGTTCAACATCAGTAGGGCAAACTACCACTTTTGCTCCTACTGCACGAAGTATATCGCATTTTTCTTTTGATTGTTTATCTGAAATCACACAGATTAATTTGTACCCTTTTACAATGGCGCAAAGGGCTAATCCCATACCAGTGTTTCCTGAAGTTCCTTCAATGATAGTTCCGCCCGGTTTAAGACGTCCGTCTGCCTCTGCATCTTCAATCATTTTTACAGCCATTCTGTCTTTTACGGAATTACCAGGATTGAAAGTTTCAACTTTAGCCAAAACCAGAGCGTCAACTTCAGCAGTGACTTTATTTAATTTTACTAAAGGAGTGTTCCCGATAGTTTCTAATATGTTTTTTGCGTATTTCATTTTGAATTATAAGTTTACTGTATACAGTTTTCACCTGCAAAGGTAAAAATAGAATTTGAATATTGCTATTTGATTTGTAATTGAATTGCGTGAGGGATGGAAGCAAGCTACCGCGTAGCGCGAACAGCCCGACCCGGAAGCATGAAGGGTCACGCCCTAATTATTTTATTGAAAGAAATTCCAGACCAGACCAAATCGAATCACAAAATCTTTATACGGATAGTCCGGTGCGGAATAGTAATTGCGGCCTGTAAAACCGGAATTAAAATGTTCTGCCTTGAGAAAAATCCTCGTTTGGCGCACACGGGCGTTGACAAAGAAGTCAATCATAGGAAAATCGCCTATCTTATCCGTGTTTTGAACATAAAACTCCCCAATTAAAGGATTGTAGTTGTTTGCACTGTATTTTGAAAAGTATTGAAATGTAAACCCTGTTTGCAGATACAATGCCTTCTTAAAGAAATAATCCGTGTAATACAAGGTATTTCTGGCCACAATTTTCGGTACATTTAAAATCGCATCTTCCTGAGAAACTTCCTGATACAAAATGGTGTTATCGAGGGCAAATTTTCGGAACCTGAATTCCTTTCCGACTTTTACCGAAAGATAATTAATGGTTTTATCGTACTGTTTTGGTGTTGAAATAATAATGGTATCCGAAACATCATCATCACTGAAATACAAATAATCGTCAAGTGTACTTAATTGCGCTTCAGCCGATAACCACTGCGTATTCGCCTTTAACTTAAGGGTGTTTATCTTCTCGTTATTGAAATTATTCTTCCAATTGTAACCTATAAAATCACTTTGATACAACGTATAATTCAAATCCGGAATTTTACTCAAATTAAGGTATTGTGCCGAAAAATAATTCTTTTCATTGAGTGTATACTTAGCCGAAATATCTAAAGTGGAAAAAGCCTGTTTTGAAATGGAGGTTGAAAACACTGCAGATCCGTTAATCTTGTTTTTAGTATAAAAATACTTTCCGCCTATTGCGTTGAGTTTATTGTTATTTGCATTAGGGATTGCAACCTGATTATTGGAGACAACATATTTGTCATAAAAATAATTGTATTGAAAATCTTCAATAAAAAAATTAAAATTCCCAATTAACGAGTTGGAAAATGTAGCGCCCAACTTATTATACATTATATTGTTTTTGGTCAGATCACGGTAGTCTGAAATGAGATACGCATCACCAAAATGGTCCGTTTCTTCTTTTTTCTTAAACTCGAAAAACTTGGTTTCGTAACTGAATTGGTGGTTCAATGAGACGTTGTTGGAATTGTCATTTTTGTTGATTCTAAAAGCGTGATCAATAAAATAGCGCTTCCCTTTTAGAAGTGAGCTCGCATCTTCAAAATAAACATCCAGTCGTGCTCTTTCTGTAAACTGGGAATCCCCTGATTCAAAATCATCCCGATTAATTATCCCTCCGTTTTCATTGTTTAAAATGTCCTGAGCAACAAAATGAAAATTGGCGGCGTATCGTTTATTTTTAGTAAAATAACTGGTCGTAAATCTGAAATTACCCGTACTCGATAACGAATTTATATATTTCCCCAAGGAGCGCAATCCTTTATAAGCAATAGAGAAATTAAGATTTTCGGATGTATTTAATGTAATGAAAGCATCCAGTGATTGTCCTTGTTCCAAAACGGTTTTAAAGTACAATTCAGTTAATGGTGTGGCAACTGAATAATAATTGATATCTGCTGCTTTGGTACAATCAAACTGTTTGGCCTTGAATCCGAATTCAGGATAGGCACTTTGCTGCTTCAAACCAAAATCTAAAGTAGTATACGTTTGCCCATCATTACTAAAAGGCAGTAATCCGAAATTGTCTTTTCTGAGGTAATTGAATTTATACTCCTTCTGAATGGTCAGGGAAGTATCAACGTATGTTGTATCTTTTTCTAACGTTACAATACGATACTTATCAATAGACGCTTTAGGGTTTTCTTTAGGCACATCTCTTAACGATTTTCTTATGGTGTCTTTGCCCACCGGATTCACTTCTTGGGAGAATCCAAAGAAAGGGATAAGCAACAAATAAAAAGCAAATAAGTACTTCATGTTTTAATAATCAATTGCAAAAATACACATTTGAAATTACTAATATACAAAGTAGTATTAAAAAAAAGGCTGCCAAACGGCAGCCTTTTAAAATATGTAGTACTAAAAATTAGTAACCAGGATTTTGTTGGATAACTGAGTTAGCATTTGTCTCAACACTTGGTATTGGCAAAGCAAATCTGTAATCATTAACCTGTAAAGAACATGCGCCGTTTGTTTCGCAATCTTTAGGATCTCTTAAAATCCCTTCTCCAGCTAACGTTCCTAATCTTTTCAAATCGATGAAACGGTAACCTTCAAAAGCGAACTCAACTCTTCTTTCCTTAAGAATGTCTTTCCAAGCAGCAGTAGCATCAGCATAAACAGGAAGAAGCTGTACAGAACTAAATCTAGCATCTCTTATCGCTTTTACAGCAGTCGCAGCAGCTGGCAAATTATTTGCAGCAACATAAGCTTCTGCTCTGATCAAGTACATTTCACTTAATCTCGAAATCTTCATGTCATTTACTAAGTTTCCTGAATCAGTTCTACCAGGGTATTTACGGATAATCAATTTATCAGTCTGTGGATAATTTGAACCACTTGTAGCATAATTTGGATCAATAAGTGAAGATGGACTAACGTTAGTTGAGTAACGAACATCAGTAAGTGCATTAGGCAACATGATATTGAATAAAGATCTTCCTACTTCAAAGTATGGAGCACCATTAATAGTTGCATTAACATTTGCCCAAATATTTCCGGTTTTTGTCTGACCTGTTGTTTTTTTCAATTTGAAAATAACTTCAACACTTGCAGGTTGGTTATCCGTGTGGAAAACATTTTTGTAATTAGCAAAAGTAGCTAATGTTAATCCTGAAGTATTAATAACATCGTCAGCAGCGATTAAAGCATTTGGATAATCCCCTCTTAAAGCATATGAACGTGCTTTAGTTGCTTTTGTAAAATTAACATTTGCAAATATAGGATTGGTTTTAGGCAAAGTTGTTACAGTTGCATACAAATTCTCAGCAGCTAGTAAATCCTGATCAATCAAATTGTAAACCTGACCATTTGATACTCTCGCAGGAGTAATAGTCGTTGGAAAAACATCATTAGACAAAGCAACTCCTAATGCATTTAAATCTTTAGGATTTGTTGAGAAGTAAGCAATTAATTGATTATGACAGTGTGCTCTTAAAGTAAAAGCCTCCGCTTTCAATTTATTAATCAACTCTTGATCAACAGCATCAACAGCCGTAACATTGTTAGAGAATTTAATAACCCTGTTAACAACAGCTAAAGTAAAATAGTTTGCAGTCCAGATATTAGCCGGAGACGCAGAACCTGAATTCAAAAGAAAAACATAGTTATTTGTCAAACCTTGCCCACCGTTAGCAAAACCGATACCAACTTCATCAGTAAAAATAGAAGAAAACTGAATTTCTTCAAGCGGAGTCAGTAATGTATAAGCTCTGTTCATTAACTTTTGCAAATCTGCAGAATTCTGAACCGCTACTTCTTCAACTTGTGCTCCCGGGATATATGGCTCTAATAAACCGTCATCACATGACGAAAGAAAAAAGAAACTACTAAGAAGTAGTAATTTACCAATATTTTTCATAATAATTATTTAATTAATTTATAAAATTAAAATCTAATATCTACACCAAAAGTATAAATTCTCGGAGTTGGATATTGTCCTTGATCAGCAGCTCTATCACTTTCAGCATCAAAACCTTTCCATTTAGTGAAAGTTACTAAGTTTTCTCCTTGTAAAGAGAAAGAAGCATCAGTCAAGAAAGTATGCTCTAAGAATTTTTTAGGCACTCTGTATCCAACTTGCAAATAACGTAATCTAACATAAGATGCATCTTTTAAGAATCTGTCTGAATCATTCGTTCCAGTACCTAAATTTGTTGCATTTAACGATGGTACATTAGAATCTGTATTAGTAGGAGTCCATGCATTTAATAAATCTGGAGAAACAACAAACTGACCAATTGAGTTTGGATCGTATAATCCTTCTAAATCAAAGTCAAATCTGTATAATTTTTGTGCATAAGTGAAGTTGGTTGATGCGAAGAAACCTTTGTAATCAGCATCAAAACCGAAACCACCAACATATACAGGGTTTTCAGATTTACCAGTAGAAACTCTATCAGTAGCAATACTAGGAGTTTCTGTTAAAGTTCCATTAGCAGATACAAATAACAAGTTTCCGTTTAATGGGTTAACACCAGCGTAAGGAATAGTATAGAATTCTGAAACCTGACCACCATTTTGTGTTATAACATTTCCATTGATGATTTTACCATCATTCAATTTAATTCCGTCCACTTTATTCTTATTGTAAGCTCCGTTACCTCTAAGCGTGAATTTGAAATTATCATTTTTAACTAAATCATAAGCTAAGTTTAATTCAACTCCTTTATTAACTACTGTTATATCAGAGTTTTTATTAAGCTGCGCTGTACCACTAACAGGAGAAACAGGGTCAATGTTAAACAAATCAACTGTTTTTTTGTTATAGAAATCTACATTTCCTCTAACTCTGCTTTTGTATAATTCGAAATCCAAACCAATATTAGATTGTTTTGTAACTTCCCAATGTAAATCTTGGTATCCGAAGTTAGGTACAAGTACTGATTGACCATTGTAAGTATTTCCAGCAGTTGCAGAAGTCACATAGTTATCAACAAATCCTGGAGGAATGTTTCCAGCAAAAACTGATCCGTCAACAATTCTTTGATTTCCAGTTTCACCATAAGAACCTCTTACTTTCAACAATTGAAATAATGATTGGTTTTTCATAAATGACTCGCTAGTAACATTCCAACGTCCACCTACAGACCAAAATTCTCCCCATTGTCTTTGTGGACCAAATTTAGAAGAACCATCAAATCTATAAGAACCAGTCACACCGTATTTACCGTCAAAATCATAATCTAAAATACCAAAATACGATATTAAATTATTTTTCAATTTTGAAGCAGTAGCTTGTGGTCCGTAGAAATCATGAGCAGGTACGTCAGCCAAATATCCAGTTCCAGCTCCAGGTACAAATGTTCTTGGATCCAAACCTCTTTGTCTAACATTGTTTGCATTTAACTGTTGGAAGTTATACTCAGAGTTCAACAATAAGTTAACTGTATGTTTCTCAGCAATAACTTTCTTGTAATCTAACTGCCATAAGTGGTTAAAATAAAACTCTCTTCTGTTGTTGATATCTTCAAATCCATTGAATTGAGCAGCAGGATCTAAGAATAAAAACGAGTTGAAAGAGATTGGGTGCTGAGATTGCACTAATCTTTGGATGTTAAGCTCCCCAGATGTTCTGGTTCTAGCCGTAAGATCTTTAAACAATTTATAACTGAATTCAGTAGTACCGATGATACGTGTTTCATTTGTATCATTAGTAAACGTTTTCAACTTATCAATTAAGAATAATGGAGTATACAATAATGTTCCATTAGCCTGATACATATCAAATAAATCTTGAGAACCAGTATATTCTGAAGGGCTCAAGTAAGGTAAACTTTGCATTGCTCCAATCACATAATTTTGATTGATTGCTCCAGTTCCTAAGTTAGTCGCTTCATTGTTTTTAGAAAAACCGATCGACACACCAGTAGAATAATTGAATTTGTCGTCGCTTGATTTTCCATTTAAGTTATTACGGAAAGTAAATCTTTTTAAACCCGTAGATTTTAAAACCCCTCTTTGATCAAGGTAGCTTAAAGATGTATATGAACTTACATTTTTTCCTTGAGTTTCCACACTAAACTGATGATCAGATGTATGAGCAGTTTCGAAGAAATAATCATTCCAATCTGTATTAACAGCGTCAGTATAATCTAAACCTGTTACAGGGCTAAAATTCACCGCACCAAACATTTCCAATTCTAAATCAAGATTCTGTCTAGAGTTAGCATAGTCATATTTTGATTTTTGCAATTGAACCAAACCTGTAGTACCTGAATATCTGAATTTTACTTTATCACCACTAGTTCCACCTCTTTTGGTTTTAACTACGATAACACCATTAGCTCCTCTGTTACCATAAACTGCTGTTGCTGATGCATCTTTCAATACAGTTGCAGATTCGATATCACTTGGGTTAATACTTCTGAAGTTATCTCCATTTGTAGGCATTCCGTCAATCACATACAACGGATCACTATTTCCATTCAAAGAACCTAAACCACGAATAATTACAGTACTTTTTGCACCAGGCTGTCCTGATCCTGAAGAAATGTTCAAACCAGCAACTTGTCCTTGTAACGTCTGTACGAAAGAAGCATTAGGTCTGTTTTCGATAGTTTTAGCTTTGATTGTTGTCTGAGCAACTGTAGTAGTTGATTTAGTTGTATTTCTATACCCTTCAACAACAACTGTTTCAAGAATTTGAGTATTATCCTGCAATTTAACAGAAATAACTGTCGTTGCACCTACTACTCTAGTTGTTTCATTCATTCCTAAAAATGAATAAACTAAGGTTTCACCTTCTTTAGCTTTGATAGAATAGCTTCCATCAAAATTAGTCTGCACTCCACGTTGTGTCCCTTTAACCACAACATTTACTCCTGGTAGTGGCCCGGAGGCATCAGTTACCACCCCTGTAATCGTTTTCTCCTGAGCGAAAGAAAACTGCATTGTAAACGCCAGTAAAAGCGTAAAAATCCATTTGAACTTTGATCTCATATTAATTTTATTTGAGTTAGTTATTCCGCAAACTTCTTAATAATTTCTTAAATAACAAAATAATACCTCTTATTATTCCCTTTTTATTTAAGTTAAAGTTTTTGGAGCAAAATTTATAAAAATCTTAGTCACACAACAAAAAGATGGCAAATACAATAAAAGGTTGCGTCAAAATTTATATTTTTATCAAAATTTAATTAATGCTAAAGAGTAATTATTCCGGTTATCTTTTAGAAGCCGGAACTGATGAAGCCGGCCGTGGATGTCTTGCGGGACCTGTAACAGCAGCGGCTGTAATTCTACCGGAAGGCTTCGAATCTCTATTATTAAACGATTCAAAACAGTTGTCAGAAAAGAATCGGGAAATCATAAAACCCATAATTGAAGAGTGTGCCATTTCATTTGCGGTAACCCATCTTGAACCGCTAATAATTGATGAAATAAACATTCTTAATGCATCTATAAAAGCGATGCAGGAAAGCATTTGTAAGTTAAAACCTACTCCTTTATATATTATCGTTGACGGAAATCGCTTCAAACCTGTCAATACTATCCCGCATACTACTATTGTTAAAGGAGATTCGAAATATATGAGCATTGCTGCAGCCTCTGTTTTAGCAAAAACTTATCGAGACGAATACATGAACAGAATCCACGAAGAATTTCCCATGTACAACTGGAAACAGAACAAAGGTTATCCAACAAAAGAACACAGGGAAGCTATTGCTAAATATGGCACAACAAAATACCACAGAATGTCATTCAGACTACTGCCTGAACAACTTAAATTGGAATTATAAAAAAAGAGGTTCATAACGAACCTCTTTTTTTAATCTATCATTTCCGCTTCAAATAAGTCAGAAAAATGCTTTATTATTTTTCGCTTTACCTCCTGTTCATCAACTTCTTTTTCAAGCTCAACGTGCATTGAAGTCACCGCTTTTCCCTTAATCCCACAAGGAATGATATTATCAAAATAACCCAGATCTGCATTTACATTAAGTGCAAAACCATGCATGGTAACCCATCGTGAAGCACGAACTCCCATAGCGCAAATTTTTCTGGCAAACGGAGTTCCAACACCAAGCCAAACTCCGGTTTCTCCTTCACTCCTTGTTCCTATTATACCATATTCTGCTAAAGTGAGAATAATGGCTTCTTCCAGAAAACGTAAATATTTGTGGATGTCTGTGAAAAAATTTTCCAAATCAATAATCGGATAACCTACAATTTGTCCCGGCCCGTGATACGTAATATCACCACCTCTGTTTATTTTATAAAAAGTAGCTCCTTTGGCTTCCAATTGTTTTTCCGAAAGCAGCAGATTAGACATATCTCCGCTTTTTCCTAAAGTATACACATGCGGGTGCTCAACATAAAGAAAATAGTTTGGAGTCTCATCCTCCCGCTCTTCTCTTCTGTTTTTAATTTTAGCTTCTACGATTTCCGCAAAAAGTTCTTCCTGAAAATCCCAAGTTGCTTTGTAATCCTTATTTCCTAAATCTTGAAGTTGGACTTTTTTGTTCATTTCAATTTATTTTGTAAATTCAATTTCAAAATTCAACTTCTCTGGGTTGTCCATATATTCGTTAAACGGATATTCGACAGTTACCGTTTTTCTGTCCTCAGAAAACAATGCAGTGCTATTGGATATACTTTTTACCGGTTTTGGAAAATGGTATTTGATTACATATTTGGAAGAAGCATAAATCATCTTATAACTTTCAGCCATAGAATCGTTTTCAACTTTCTTGATGGCATTTTTATCAATAATGGCTTTACGAATGAATTTTTTGCCATTATAAGAGTATTTCAGAATAGAATTATTACCTCCAAATCCTCCCGAAGGAGCCATAGGATTCCCTTGCATTTTATTCTTACCCACGTTTTGGAAAGCATTCATATTTGACATCGCATCCTGTAATTCTGTTACATTCTTGAAATCAGTATTCATTGAAAATAAAAATTGTTGGGCTTTCAAATCCATTTTCATTCTCATATTGAATTTTTCAAGTTTTTTCAACTTTTCTTGTTCTTCTTTCGGAAGTTTGGAAATACTGTCTTTTTTGGCTGCAAACAGTTCTCTGAATGAAAAAACTGAGTCAATGCTCTTCTCATTACGAACCGAGTCTTTCGGAATCATAGCCATCATACTGGAACCATCCATATCTAAAGTATATTTCCCGGAACCGTCGGGATTGATATAAATATCTTCTGTAAAGGTGCAGCTGGTTAAGCTTATTATTGAAAATAATAGAAATAATACTTTTTTCATTTTATTTAATTTTCCTCAAAAGTACAAAAAGTTTGCCAAACAGCCCTGATTACTGCCACACCTTGTACAGTGAAAAGCAGGAAAAAATTTCTGACAATTCCCGAAACATTCGCTCCAAAAACTTTGTAACTTTCTGACTTTGCGTCTTTGAAACTTATATAGTATCTTTGCACGCTTAAAATAAATAAGAATTATGCAACTTTCAGAACAAGAAATCATCAGAAGAGAGAAATTGAGCAAGTTGAGAGAACTTGGTATCAATCCGTATCCAGCAAATTTGTTTCCCGTAAACCATACGTCGAAGCAGATAAAGGACGCTTTTGAAGAAGGTAAGAAAGTCATTGTAGCCGGCCGTTTAATGAGTGTTCGTGACCAGGGAAAAGCTTCTTTTGCCGAACTTCAGGACAGCGAAGGCAGAATTCAGGCTTATTTTAACCGTGATGTGATTTGCGAAGGTGATGACAAAACGTTATACAATACAGTTTTTAAAAAATTAACCGATTTAGGAGATTTTATAGGAATTGAAGGAGAATTATTTACCACTCAGGTTGGCGCAAAATGTATTCGTGTGTCTAATTTTACTTTTTTAAGTAAAACGTTACGCCCATTACCATTACCAAAAACCGATGACGAAGGAAACGTATTTGATGCTTTTGTTGATCCGGAATTGCGTTACCGTATGCGTTATGTAGACTTAGTGGTAAATCCGCAAGTGAAAGAAGTTTTCATGAAAAGAACGAAATTGTTCACTGCCATGAGAACCTTTTTTAATGAAGCCGGTTACATGGAAGTGGAAACTCCTGTTTTACAATCAATTCCAGGTGGAGCAGCAGCTCGTCCGTTTATTACGCACCACAACAGTTTAGATATTCCATTGTATATGAGAATTGCGAATGAGTTGTATCTGAAAAGATTAATCGTTGGCGGTTTTGACGGTGTGTATGAATTTTCAAAAAACTTCCGTAACGAAGGAATGGACAGAACGCACAATCCTGAATTTACAGCCATGGAAATTTATGTAGCTTACAAAGACTACAACTGGATGATGGAATTTACAGAAAATTTATTGGAATATTGTGCTAATCAGGTAAACGGAACTTCTGATGCTACTTTTGGTGAACACAAAGTGAGTTTTAAAGCACCTTACGCCAGAGTAACCATGACCGATGCTATCAAGCAATTTACTGGTTTTGATATTTCAGGAAAAACCGAAGCAGAATTATTTGATGCTGCGAAAGGAATGGGAATTGAAGTCAATGAAACGATGGGTAAAGGAAAACTGATTGATGAAATTTTCGGAGCAAAATGCGAAGGAAACTTTATTCAGCCTACATTCATTACTGATTACCCGAAAGAAATGTCGCCATTATGTAAATCACACCGTGACAATCCGGAATTGACAGAGCGTTTTGAATTGATGGTTTGTGGTAAAGAAATTGCCAATGCGTATTCGGAATTAAATGACCCAATTGACCAACGCGAACGTTTTGAAGCACAAATGACATTGGCTGCCAAAGGTGATGACGAAGCAACTGGTATTATCGATGAGGATTTCTTACGTGCTTTAGAATACGGAATGCCTCCAACTTCCGGCTTAGGAATTGGAATGGACCGTTTAATTATGTTCTTAACCAATAATGCTTCAATTCAGGAAGTATTGTTTTTCCCGCAAATGCGTCCGGAGAAAAAAGCTCCTGAAATGTCAACGGATGAATTAGATATTTATTCCTTAGTAAAGGAAGGCGAAATGGTACTTTTAAATACAGTAAAAGAAAAATCCGGATTTAGCGGAAAAAAATGGGACGGTACTATCAAATCATTAACTTCTAAAGGATTTATGAAAGTAACTAAAACGGAAGAAGGGTTGTTTTTAGAGAAAAACTAAAAACAAGTAAAGCCATATAATAAAAAAGGAACTCGATTGAGTTCCTTTTTTTACACCTAAACGTTCGGTCAATTGCGTTTTAAAAGCAATGACAATCCTAAAATACCAACGATTAAAACGCCTAAAGCAGCCAGCACCATTGACAGATCGCGAATGTTTTTTCCGGCCCATTCCATAAATAGGAATTTATGAAAAAATGCAAACGAATAACCTTCAACCCTATCGCTGTCAGTAATAAAAGCGGCAAGACGGGAAGTTCCGGTTTCTATAAAAAGCGTTTTATTCACTTCCGATTCAAAAGCAACTTTCACTACCGGCAACCGTTTATTTACAAATCCGTATTCTCTGTTTTTAAAATCAGTAACCGATTCTGTTTCTTTTATTGTCTCTTTGTTTTCTGAAACTCCTTCAGAAGAACTATCCATTTCACAGCAGTTTTTCCCTTTTCCTGAGACCTTTTCATTGAAATAATTTGCTAAAAATCGGGCATACTCAAAATCAATTCCTTTGTTTTCTTTTTTTGAAACCGAATTGATATATTTCACCTCAGTCTTGTCATCATGGGCAAATTGGCATCTGTAAAAAACCGTGTCCTTATATTGTATCAAACTGATATTTCTAAAATCATTTACTGATGAAAGCCGATTGATTTCTGCCGAATCAAAATCTGAAACTTTAAAAACCAGTTCATAAACCATATTTTCAAACGGGATCGGATCCCATTTCTTGGTAGCATGATATCCTCCGCTAAAAGCAAACAAAAGAGTAAATAAAGCCAAAGCCAATCCGGTTTGACGGTGGTACTTTCTTTTTTTTGACGCTGCATCCTCAATTTTTACTTTTTTAAACTGTTTCCAGAACAACCCGTAAATCACAATTCCTGAAAGTGCCGAAAAACCGATAATAGTAAGCAAAAAAAGCATTAAACAAATACGAACCGAATTATTGCTGACAGCATCAATAAAAGACCAATTATGGAAAGTGTCAAAAAACCAGATAAAGAATTGTCTTGATTTTGGGTTGAAAGTGGCCAGCTTATCTGTTGCGGTTTCAACATAAACCTGCATCTTATCAGATCTGTCAAAACTAATTTTATGTACCGGAAGATACCGATTCACATACTTATACTGGGAATTGAATTCCGTCAGGAGCTCTCGATTTTCAACTGGGCTTTTTGGGTCATCCAAAAAATACCGTGACAGCCAGACTGCGTATAATTTATCTCCATTTTGCAATGATTTCCCATCCATTGTATTCAGATACAAAATACTGTCTTTTGCCGTTTTTACCTGATAATATTGATTCCCTTCAAAAGAGACAAACCGGAAGTTTTTAATTTCCTGTATATCGTTCTGAAGCAATGCTTCTTTCAAATTGGTATTAATTTTGGATGAATCTATATTCTTAATCCCTAAAACATCCTTTGCAATTTCAGGCTTAAAAAAATGTGCCATAAAAGGATGCATCAGCCCTGACAAACACCAGAATAAAACCGGAATTATAGTAATAAACGCTACTATTTTATGCCAACTGTATATTTTCTGTTTTAGCTTTTTCAGTAACTTTTTATTGAAACTTTTCTTTTTAGGTTGATTTCTCATAACAGTTCTTTTAAAGTGTTTTAGCTTTATTTTTCAGCGAAAGATTATACTGAATCCCAAACACAAAAGTTCGTGGCGCTGCAGCAGTATAGCTTGGCGCAGACGTTGACATATTTCCTCTGGTTACATTATAAGCATATAATTTATCGGTTAAATTCATAGCATTGGCATACAATTCAACACCTTTCCACTGGTAGCCAATCCTTCCGTTAAAAACGGTGTATCCGTCATATTTTACTGTATTAATCTGATCCTGATACCAGCTTGAAACAAATTGACATTCAATAGCTGTTCTGAAATTAGGCAACCACTTCGGATAATAGCTTACTTCTGAATTTCCTGTCCATTTCGGAGCTGAAGGCATTTCGAATCCATCTAAATTTCGGATTGGATCGGAAGGTTTATCGGAAATTTTAAAATCCACAAAAGTATGCTGAGCCGTTGTTCCTCCCATACGGATTTTAAATTGTTCGTTAAGACAGTAATTTATGGCAAATTCAATTCCCTTATGACGGGTTTTTCCAGCCGACTGATAATCAGTAGAATTATCCGGTTGACGAATATTCAACAATTCATTTTCTCCCTCCATATAATATAAGGAATACTCTATGCTTACTTTCTTTTGAAAGAAGGTCAGCCAGCCACCGATTTCATAATTATCAAATTTTGCCGGTTCCAAATTGTAATAAAATGCGGCAGGATTTCCTGTACTTCCACCCGTTCCCGGTTTTACTCTAAAAACTGAAGTCAGTCCCGGCGGAGAAAACCCTTGTGAATAATTTCCATAAAATCCTGCATAAACAAGCGGATTATAATTCACACCCAATTTAGAAGTAAACTGGTCGTACTTTTTACTTCCGCTTGATTTATCTATATTATTGGTGTAGTCCAAACTCATATCATCATAACGCAAACCACCTGTGACAACCAAATTGGCAATTGGTTTAAAGCTCAGTTGTGCAAATCCGGCTTTGTTATAGATTTTCGCCTCATAATCAGAAAGTTTAACATCCGGGCGCTCGGCTATGATTTCGTAATTATTTACGGTTTGGCCACCAGGATTTAAATTGGCTGTTAAATCGATTTGGTACGCATTATAATTCACGGGAGAATAATCGAAAAGTCCTCCTGCAACTAAGGAAGCATTTAGAAAGCGAAACGATTGATTGTGCTGACCAATAGCGCCATAACTTTTAAAGTTATTAGAATTGATTTCTCCTCTTGCTGTCGTTTGTGTTGGCGTCCAACGGATTCCGTAAGAAGGATTCTGTCCCAATTTGTTATTTCTTGTGAAAGCGGTAAGTGAAGAATGGGAATTTTCATTCCAATCCCTTTCCAATGCTATTTTACTCCGTAACGCATCCGATTTTCTATAGGTAAAATCTGTGGTGCTTTTGTAAGTTCGACTGTAAAAATCAGCCTCGTTAACGCTACCGCTCATGTCTGAATAATATTTTCCGTAAAAAATTGTTCCAATGAGTCGAGTCTTGTGATTCAGATTATAATCTATTCTTGCATTGATATTATCCTTATTATAATCCGAAAATGTCATCCAGGAGTCTTTCTGTAAACTCGAAAGACCGGCGATATAAAAGCCAACTTTACCAATCGTTGTCCCTCCTGCTGCCTGAAATCTTCTATAACCGTACTGATCCGCCTGAACTCCAAACTTGAATTCCGGTTGTAAAGCAGGTTTCAGCGAAATAAGATTTATTGCACCTCCCACAGCTTCCGGGCCATAAAGCGACGAAACCGGCCCTTTTACCACTTCAATAGTCTGAAGATTAAACTGGTTTATCTCGAGTAGTGCATTGTGGTTGAAGACTCCCATCGGCCGAATAGGTAAGCCGTCTTCCAAATACAAATAATAGGCATTCGTATTCATTGGCTGACGGATGGCCATCATGTGTTGTTCGTTACCTAAATTAACCATCAAAACACCGGGAGCTTTATTTATAATTTCGGAAACAACGGTAGCTTTTGTTTCATTTATGCTTTTTTGAGAGATTTTAGAAACCGCAACAGGTACTTCTTTTCTTAGCGAAGCACTTCGGCTGGCGGTAACTATGACATCATCAAGCTGTTTTGTATTGGCTGTATCTTTCTTTTTGGAATTTTGCCCATACGCTATTTGCCCTAAAGCCAATAAGACAAGGAATATTTTTTTCATTTTAAAAATTTAGTTATTGCATATTATTTCCTGCTGACAAGAACCAACAAGAACCTATTCTGTTAAAAAACAACAGAACTAAAAATTAAGACAATAATTAAACTGTAGGTGGATGAAAAACAGCATTGCTGATTTGATGAAAATATAAATTAGAATAATTGGAGTTGGTTTCCTTTTGAATAGAAAAATTCAAATTAAGAATCACAACAGTAGTGAATTCTTCCAAAAACAAAACTTCATATTCCTGATGTGACGTTTTTTTACTTTCAGAAGTTGGACTTTCATTATCGGAAGCTTTAGCCAATTCTTTCATCAAGTGACATTTTCCATTACACTTCATTTCAGGCTTCGCTTTGTTTTCACAAAGTTCCTTTACGATATAATCATAATGCAACATGTATTCCAAAACCGGAAGTACCGGTTTCATGATAAATAAGAATACGATGATTACAATTGTTTTCTTCACGGAACAAATTTACTCTTTTAAAAAAAACTTTTACCCGTAAAAACACCCTTTTTTAAAAACCCATTAAACTTTTTTGAAATCCAGTAGTCTTATATTCAAATCATAAATCTAAAAAACATGAAAAAAATCGCATTAGCAATCGCTCTCACATTAGGACTTGCATTAAATGGAACGGCTCAGGAAAAACGATCAATTAAAAAAATGGACTCTGAAAAAATGTCTGCAGAGCAAAGAAACGAGCTTCAATTAAAAAAAATGACATTAGAATTGGATTTAACATCGGCGCAACAAAAAGAAATGGCTGCCGTTATTTCTGAACAAAATAGTAAAAGAGAAGCTAAAATGGCAGAAATGAAGGCCAATAAAGAAGCTAAAAAACAATTAACAGCTAATGAAAAATTTGAGATGAAAAATAAAATGCTTGACGAGCAAATCGAGCATAAAGCTAAAATGAAAAAAATCTTAAACAGCTCACAATTTGAAAAATGGGAGGCAAATCATAAAAAAAGAAATGTCCAAAACCAAAGGATGAGAACACATCGTAAACAAAAAGCCGATAAGGAAGTTTCTGAATAATTTTTGCTTATTTAAAAAAAATGTTTAGATTTGAATCCTATAACTAAACATTTCAGACAATTATGAAAAAACTATTACCAATACTTATGATGCTTTTTGCATTTTCTTTTGGAGCAAACGCACAACAATCTAAAGAAAGAAAACCATTTCCAGAGGAAAAAGCGAAACAGGAGACTTTCGAATTAACTAAAGTAATTGAAGTTGACGGAGCTACACAACAAGCTTTATTCCAACTTTTCTTAAAAAAACATAAAGATTTGGATAATGAAACTGTTAAATTTACTGAAGCAGACAAACAACAATTATCCAGTATCATAGATGCAAAATTAAGAGCTACATTGTCTGACGATCAAATTCAGAAATTGCAATCTGTAGGTTTGTATGAAAAATTAATTCACTAGGATTAATTTAAAAAATAAAAAAAAGGCTCACCTGACAGTGAGCCTTTTTTATTTATAAATCTTTAGAAACTTTATCAATAGCTTTAATTGTAAAATCCAGATCTTCATAGGTTAAGGCATCCGTAATAAACCATGTTTCATAAGCAGATGGAGCAATATAGATTCCTTCTTTCAGCAAACCGTGGAAGAATTTCCTGAAAGTATCATTATCTCCGTTTTTAGCCGAATTAAAATCCGAAACCGGATTGGCGTCAAAGTGAACAGAAATCATAGATCCTACTCTGTTTATTGTATGTGTAATTTTATTATTGTTTAAAACATTTGCAATTCCTTTTTCCAGATAAGCAGTTTTTTCTTCTAATCTTGAAAAAATAGCTTTATCAGAATCTAATGATTGTAGCATCGCCAGTCCAGCAGCCATTGCCAATGGATTTCCTGACAATGTTCCTGCCTGATAAACAGGCCCAACCGGCGCCAGATAATTCATAATTTCATTTCGGGCAGCAAAAGCCCCTACAGGCAAACCTCCTCCGATTACTTTTCCAAAGCAGACAATATCAGCATTAATGTTAAGCAATTCCTGAACGCCACCAGCTGCCAAACGAAACCCTGTCATTACTTCATCAAAGATTAATAAAGTGTTGTTTTCATCACATAGTTGGCGTAATCCTTCCAAAAATCCTTTTCCCGGAGGGATACATCCCATATTTCCAGCGACAGGCTCAATAATTATAGCAGCGATTTCGTTTTTATTAGCTTCAAACAATGATTTTACATTTGCTAAATCATTATAATTTGCAAGAAGTGTATCTTTTGCCGTTCCTGAAGTTACTCCTGGACTGTTTGGCGAACCAAAAGTAATAGCACCGCTTCCTGCCTGAATCAGAAAAGAATCAGAATGTCCGTGGTAACAACCGGCAAATTTGATGATTTTATCTCTTTTAGTATAACCGCGAGCTAAACGAATAGCGCTCATACAAGCTTCAGTTCCGGAATTAACAAATCTGATTTTGTCAATATTTGGTACCATAGAAACAGCTAAAGCAGCAATCTCGGTCTCTAAAGCTGTAGGCATTCCAAAGGATGTCCCTAATTTTGCTTTTTCAATTACAGCATTAACAACTGGCTCATAAGCGTGCCCTAAAATCATTGGACCCCAAGAATTAATATAATCTATTAACTTGTTCCCATCTTCGTCAAACAAATAAGCTCCTTTAGCACTTTTAGCAAAAATTGGAGTTCCTCCTACTGATTTGAACGCTCTGACCGGCGAATTTACTCCGCCTGGGATTACTTTCTCAGCCTCAACAAAAAGCTGACTACTTCTTTGGTATAACATGAATTTATTTTATCTGATTATAAGTATTTGTCCAATGGAAATTGCATTATCGGACAAGTTATTTTTATTTCTTAGTTCTTCTATTGAAACATTGTATTTTTTAGAAATAGAATACAATGTTTCTCCCTGAGAAACAATATGCTGGTTTAAACTTAGTTGTGGTTTATCGGATTCCGTTCTGATTTCAATTTTTGGCTTAACCTGGTAAGCAGTCCCTAAAACTTCGGCATCGTATTGATGCAATTCATACCTTTCAATAAGCCCAATTAATTTGTCCGGGTATTTCGGATCAGTAGCATAACCTGCTTTTTTTAATCCTCTGGCCCAAGCCTTGTAGTCGTCTTTAGGTAATTTAAACAAGGAAGCATACCATGGTCTGCTGGTCAAAAAGTAAGAATGATCGCGATAGGATTCCTCAGCATGTTCGTATTTTCTAAAACATTCCTGCAAACTGTCATCATCATACCGAACGTAAGGACCTGTCCACTCCTTATGGCACTTTATTCCGAAATGATTGTTAGCTCTGCTGCATAAAACTCCTGTTCCTGCACCTGATTCCAATATTCCCTGAGCCAATGTGATACTGGCCGGAATACCATGTTTTTTCATATTGTCTTCGGCTACGTCTTTGAATTGGCTTATATAGTCCAAAACAATTTCAGTCGTTACTTTTATTTTTGATGTAGCTTCCAATGTTTCTGTCTTGGATTTTTTTTCATCAATAACAACATCAGTAGGATTTTCAACTTTACGCTTATGGGGTTTACTTTGCGAAGTTGTCACTTTTTTTGTACTCTTAATTTTTGATTTTGCAGTACCACAACCTATCAGTGTCGATAGTAATAAAAGTGCGATTAGTTTATTCATCAAACATTATTTTAATCATTTTTCTCTTTTCCAGCATTTGATTCATACCTTGAACTCCTTGAAGCCCACCGGTGTGAATCATCAGTATTTTTGGATTTCCCGCAAAGAATCCTTTTTGAATCAAATCCACAACACCAAAAACCATTTTCCCAGTATAAATAGGGTCTAAAGGTATTTTGGTTTCTTTGTAAAACCGATTGATAAAACCAATTAATTCAGGGGTTACTTTCCCGTAACCTCCAAAATGATAGTCAGTATGTAATTCCCAATTCGGATTTTTTGCAAACTTACGAATTTCATCAGTTAAAAAATCACCTTTTAACACAGGAAAGCCAATAACTTTTTGATGTGGCAAAGCGCTATTTATAATACCCGAAATAGTTCCTCCTGTTCCTACAGAACAACAAATAATATCAAAACAGGCATCTTCTTCTGTCAAAATTTCTTCACATCCTTTTATTGCCAACTCATTTGTACCGCCTTCAGGAAGAAGGTAATGACTCCCGTATGTACTTTCTAAATGTGAAATAAATTCGGCGGAATTTTTATTTTGATACATTTCCCGAGAAACAAACTCAAATTGCATGCCGCAATTTTGGGCAAATGACAAGGTCGGGTTTTCTGCTATTTTTGTCGACAATTCCTCTCCTCTTATTACCCCGACACTTTCAATTCCTGCTTCCTTACAGGCAAAAGAAACCGCTGCTATATGATTTGAAAAAGCGCCTCCAAAAGTAATCAGCTTATTATAGCCCAACTCCTTGGTTTTTTGAATATTGTATTTAAGTTTTCTGAATTTATTGCCTGAAACAAAAGGATGCAATAGATCTTCCCGCTTTATAGTCAGGCTGACTGCGCTATCCTCCAGTTTTATATTTTGATTAAACACTTTCATTGATTGATGCAAAAATACATTAAAACAAAAAAGCAGTCCGAAGACTGCTTAAAAAAAATAATTAATTCTTATTTTGTTACTCCTATGCTGACTTTTTGGGTAACTTCACGGTTATCAGCAGTGGTCAATTTTACAATATAAACTCCTTCACTCAGTCCTGAGGTAGTGAATTCATAACTTGGATTTGATCCCAACTTCGTTTTTGTGAAAATTGTTTTCCCTGAAATATCATACAAAAGACAAGACTGTAATGCTATTGCATTTGGATTTTTAATGACTAATTTATTTGCCGTATTGTCTTCAAAAATCTTAAAGTTTGCTGCTGTATTATCTTCAGCAGAAAGAGTCGCATCCTGAAGTGTAATTTCAAAACGGTTATTGTTTACTCCCGCTGGCAGAGAAACTTCGTATTCCGTGTTTTTTATATCATGGTACAATCCTGTTGCTTTATCATGTAAAAAAACATGAGACACATCGTTCACATTCTCCAATGAAGCCACTTGAATTCTAAAAGTAGCGGCTGTATTATTTTTAAAGCCAATTGGAAATACTTTGTCAAGAGCAAAATTTGTAGCGGAATGCATGTACTCCGTATTATTTAAAAACAAATACATATCATACGGTAAATTGGAAGCAATGTCAGCAGATTTTGAATCGGATCTTTCCAATCCATCAGTGGCATCCGGCATAAAAACTAAGGCAATCTGACGGACAGCTCTATTGTTAAGAGAAGCATTTATTCTGATATTTGGCGTCACTTCTCTACTAATCTGAGTATAATCTATTCCTGCAACATTAGGAACCTCTCCATAGTTATTTACTGCCTGATTGTTTGCGTTTCTTTCAAACTGTGAATTCGTAGGAACTCCTTCTCTTCTAAATACCCTGTGTATATTTTTAATTCTAACATTACCCGCAGCAATACCTCTCAACATAAAACCTTGTCCGACCGGAGCAAATTTTCTTTCATACATATTCATAGGTGTAGAATAAACCGGTCCTTGTGTTCCTCCCCCGGTATAAGTATAGAAAGTTGCCGGTGTATAAACGTTTGAAGCACCGTTGTAAACCCCATAACCTCCTCGATATTGTTCTGCATAATGAGAATTAACTGTTTTGTCATGTTCCCAATACAGTGCAGTCCCATCACAAAAATCCGTATTATCCTCATCGGTTAAAAACGTCTGCATATCAATAGCGCTTGGGTAAGGATTCCCTGTTAATGTCATCATTCCGTTTGCCATTGGAACATCAATAGTACCATCATTAGGTTTTCCTCTAAAGTCATAACGTTGAGCACTTCCTGAATTGTTTTGTCCGGCTCCGGTAAATGGCACAGTAGTATCAGAACCACTTGTTCCTTTCATAGTAAATCCTTGGCCGGCATTAATTGTTGAAGCGGCATTAACATATATCCAATCATTATAAGTATTTGACATAGAATATCTGTAAATCCATCGTGCAGCAATAGACAAAGCTCCTGTTCCCGAAGTTCCGTTAGGATTATTACTCGGCAAAATTGTTGCTGCTGTTGTTGCTGTCGAAGTTGTAGGAATACCTAATTGCGGAATCCCAAAAGCATTGTTTCCAGCTCCCGCTAATGCTCCACCTACCGGAGAACACCAATAGTTGTATTGAAAATTATTAGTCGTCCCTTCCTGAAAAACGGACAAATTTCCTACTCCTTTATTAGCTCCCGAACCCGTTGTTCCTTGCAATAATTGGGAATTATTACGCAAATAAACCATACTGCTGGCACTGTTTAATTCGACATCCTGATGCACATAAAGCATCTCGTCATTTACATACACATACGAATTAGGACCAACATACAATTGTGCATTGGCAGAAAGGCCAACAGCAAACAAAATAATTGAGTAGATAATTTTCATAAGTTCTGATTTTAACATTAAAAATACTTAAAAAATATTGTTTATCAAATAATTAAGAAAAATAATTAATTGGAATTTCGTTCTGTAAACCAAATATTCGATGAAACACATACAAAACCCGATTAACTACTTTTACACACTACAATGGTACGGATTCCATCCCATTTTAAAAGAATAGGATTTTATCGACATAGCACCTTCTCCTTTATTCTGACGCTCCGAAACGCCTCTTCTGTAGGCCGAATTGTTCATATGCGAAAATCAAAAATCAATTAACATTTTAAAAATGAATGAATTACAAAGTCCATTCAGGATTTGAAAAAAAAGATTTTCTTTAACTTTTATTAACTCCTATTTTCTTTCAAAAATCATGCTTTTCTATATTCTAAATTTTATTTTGTAATATCTTACCTACAAATGTGTAAAATTAAATGGAATTATCGATGAAAAGTTCTTTTTCTAAGCCAACTGATTGCCAAAATATTAGGCACACTCAATATTAAAATATAATTTTACACCGAATATCATTATTAACCACTAATAATAATATTCTATCTCACTAACATATTACTCTATGATGAAAAACTACTTCTTTCAGGTGAAGGGCTGTGCTCTATTGCGAGCGTGTTCCTTCAATCCAAAATCGTTGTCAGGGAAATCGTTTGTTAATTCTACAAGATCATTTTCCTTTTTTCTGATTTTAACATTAGGAACATTCCTAATTGGAACTACACAAGTATATTCACAGATTGCACAAAGAGGAACCTCTACAACTGCAAATAGCGGGAATACGTCTCTTACTATTAATAAACCGACTGGTGTTGTTACTGGCGATATTATGATAGTAAATATTGCTCAGGTCGGAAGCAACAACCTATCTAATCCAACCTGTACCGGATGGACTTTAATTAACGGACAAGACCTTGCTGGTGGTACTGATCGTTGGGGTGCAGTTTTATATAAAATTGCTCTAGCCGGAGAGCCTGCAAATTATACTTTTACGTTAGATGGTGACTCAACAGGAAATGTTGGTTCTATTGTAGCATTTTCGGGAGTAAATACAACCACTCCTTTTGATGTTGCCTCAGGAACTATATCAGTACAAGGTAACCAGACAGGAGTAGTAGCAACCGGAAAAACAACGGTAACTGCGAATGCGGCAATTATCATGTTTGGTATGGCTGCTAACAATGACCCTACATGGGGAAGTTGGAACACCACTTCACCAGGGGCGTTAACAGAGTTATATGATAATCAACGAAATAATGATGCCTCAGTAGGTGCTGCATGGGCGATTAAAGCAACTGCGGGAGCCACGGGAAACGGAACTGCTACACTATCCAACGGAGAGAGAAACGGTGGGATTTTAATTGCCTTAAGACCTGCAACAATTGCCACTCCAACAATAACAAGTTTAAGCGCTACCAGCGGATGCCCTGGAAGTTCATTCATCATTAACGGAACAAATTTAGCAGGAGCGACAGCAGTCACAATAGGAGGAACAGCTGCAACCATTACAGCCACCACAGCTACTACAGTAACAGTAACTGTCGGATCCGGTACAACGGGTCAGGTATCAGTAACAACACCTGGAGGTACTGCAAATAGCGGAATTACAAATTTTACAATAAATACTCCTGCAAACCCTGGAAACCCAACAAGTAATTCACCACAGTGTAACCCAACCGGAGTGACTATAACCAGATCCGGCGCACCAGGTGGAGGAATAACATGGTATTGGCAAACCGTTTCAGGCGGTACATCTACTGCAAATAATTCAACAACACCTTTAGTTGTTACCACATCTGGAACCTATTACATACGTGCATACAACGGTACTTGTTGGAGTAATGGGGAAGGAAGTGTTGCCGTGACAGTAAACAATCCTATTGCAACTTTGGCAACAGCTCCAAGCCCATCAGCAGGAGCTACCGGTATCTGTTATACTGGCACAGGCGCCGTGAGTTCAATTAGCTGGACAGCTGCTGCAGGTGCCAATTCCTATGATGTTTATTTTGGAACAACAGCGGTACCTCCGTTTGTAGTTAATCAAGCGGGAGTTACCTATAACACAGGTGCTTTATCAGCAAATACAACTTACTATTGGAAAATTGTTCCAAGAACTACCCTTTGCGGGATAACAACGGGAACTCCAATCACTTGGAGCTTCACTACAAACATGGTTCCTTGCCATTGTATTCCTTCATCAACAAGTGGCGGGACTTATATTTCAGGAATCACTTCTATTGGAACCTTAAATGATGTTGCTAATGCACCAACAGGATATTCCGCAGGTGGTTATGGTGACTATAGCGGTATCGTTATTGCCACACAAATACCAGGAGGAGGGATCAACACCAATATTAATATAGCCGGAACAAGCTATATCAAAACATTTGTTGACTGGAACAATGATGGTGACTTTGTAGACGCAGGAGAAACAGTATACACTACAGGTGGTACAGCTACCGGTGATACTTCTTATGGCTTTATAGTTCCGGTTGCACAGACTCCTGGAAATTACAGAATGAGAGTCAGAACTAGAGCTTTTGCAGAATCCAGCACCATCGATCCTTGTACTACAGGATATCTAACAGGTGAAACTGAAGATTACACTATAACTATCGTTGCTGATTGCGTAGCAAAAATAACCAGTGTTTCAAATGGCGCATCATGTGGCGTAGGAAGTACAGTAACAATTGGAGCTACAGGAGTTGCAGGTACAACACAATACAGATGGTATGCCGCTGAAACCGGAGGAGCACCAGTCGCTACAACTGCAACAGGTTCTTGGACAACAGGAGCATTAGCAGCTACAACAACGTATTATGTAACCGCTTATAATGGAACTTGCGAATCATGGAACAGAACAGCAGTAAAAGCGACAATTAATCCAACTACAAATATTACAATATCTCCTACAACACCTATATTTTGTGGTGATAATGATATTTTGACAATTAGTGCAACAGGAGATTTTACCGTAGAAGATTTATTCGTAGAAGATTTCGAAAGCGGTCTTGGCGGCCTTACAGTTACCACTCCTACTAATAATAATGGTGGAGCAGATTCTGTATGGAGTGTTAAAACAAGTACTTATGCACCTACAACAACAGCCGTATGGCGTCCTGCAATAAACTCTGGAAGTATTGGAGATAAATTTGCTTTTACTTCTTCAGATTACAGCGGTCAGACTTTAGAAACATTACTGACTACTACAGCAAGCATCAATGCTTCAAGCTATATCGATTTAACATTAACCTTTAAGCATTATTATTCAGACTACGGATCAGACACAGCCTCTATTCAGGTATCAACTGATGGTGGAGGAACATGGACAAATACTCCTGTTACTTACAATTCTGACTTAGGTTCTGCATCACAATTTACTGATGCTACTATAGACTTAACAGCATTTGCAGGTCAGTCTAATTTAAAATTCCGTTTCAGATATGCTGCAGGTTGGGCAGATGGATGGGCTATAGATGATATTCGTTTATATGGTACCAGACCTCTAAACACTACTTTCACTTGGGGTGGAGGAACTGTGGATGCCTATACTGATTTAGCTTGTACAATCCCTTATGTTGCTCAAAGTTTAACAACTATTTACGTAAAACCGAATGCAACACAATTAGCTTCAACAACATGGTCATTTACTGTTAGTGCTACATTAGGAAACGGATGCGTTGCTTCTAAACCTATTACAGTAACTAACAATACTAAAACTTGGATTGGAGGTACTTCAAACTGGGCAACAGCAAGTAACTGGAGTCCTTCAGGAGTTCCTACAGCAGCAAACTGTGTAGTTATACCAAGCAGCAGCAGCAGTGTTATTTCAGGAAGTGGCTACAATGCTTTTGCTAAAAATTTAAAAATCAAATCTTCTGGTAATTTAGAGTTACAATCAACAAACAACCTAACTATAGATGATTGGGTTAATGTAGATGCCACAGGTCTCTTTACTGTCAGAAACAGCGCTAATTTAGTTCAGGTAAATAATGTTGCTAATACAGGTAACATCAAAATGGAACGCATCACAAATATCCGCAGATTGGATTATGTATATTGGTCATCACCAGTATCAGGTGTTGCCGTTAATACTGTTTCTCCATTAACACCTGCAAATGTGATCTGGAAATGGTTACCAACAACTCCTAGACCGTATGCTAGTAATTTTGGAAACTGGACTAACGCAAACGAAACGATGGTAGCTGGAAAAGGATATATTATCCGTGGTCCAAATGGATTTACAACAACAGCTCAGCCTTATACTGCTGGATTTACAGGAGTCCCTAATAATGGAAACATTTCTATGACAATTCTTAGAGACACTTACAACGGAGCAAATTATACAGGACCAACAGCAACAGCAGTTACAAAAGATGATGACAACTGGAATTTGGTAGGAAACCCTTATCCTTCTTCAATTAGTGCTGACGCATTGATTAGTGCGAACCCAGACATTGACGGTAGTATAAGATTATGGACACACGGAACGGCTCCAAGTAACGCCAATCCAAGTCCTTTCTATAACAATTATGCTTATAATTATTCTAGTTCAGATTATATTGTTTACAATTCTATGGGATCAACTCCTCCAGGATTTGCAGGACGTATTGGTGCAGGACAGGCATTCTTTGTACTGATGAATCATGCTACAGCAACACCAGGTGCGTTGACTTTCAATAACACTATGAGAAGTAACACCTATAGCAACAGTCAGTTTTACAGATCTAATTCTAATACTGTAAACACTGATGAGGAGACCATTGAAAGACACCGTATTTGGCTTGACTTGATTGCTCCTTCAGGAAATGTGAACCGAATCTTAGTAGGTTATGCTCAAGGGGCAACGCAAGACAGAGACAGATTATTTGACGCTACTGCACTTGAAAACGGTGTAGCACAAAATTTCTATTCAAAAATTGCCGATGAAAATATGGTTATTCAAGGAAGAGCATTACCATTCAATGTAAGCGACCAGGTGCCCCTTGGAGTTTTACTTCCTCAAAATGGAAGTTACAACATTGCTATTGCTACAACTGATGGTCTGTTTGCAGATCAGTCACAGGATATCTTTTTAGAAGATTTATCAAATGGCACAATCCATAATTTACGTAATGCTCCTTATAATTTCACAGGAACTGCCGGCCGTTACGACAATCGTTTCGTACTAAGATACACACAAACCACATTAGGAAATGATGATTTTGATTATAGCAATTCAGTAAAAGTTTTTGCAGACAATCACATCAACATTGTATCAGGAAATATGGAGATCAAAGAAGTAGCAGTATATGATGTTTTAGGAAAAACATTATTTACTAAACGAAAAGTAGGCAAAAACGAGTTAATTATAAATGAATTAAACGCCACTCAGTCTGCATTGATAGTAAAAGTGACTTTAGAGAATAATGCAATAGTTACTAAGAAGGTAATTTTCTAATATTCAACATTTTCTTTCTTTTTCATAAAAAAGCCATCCTAAAAAGGGTGGCTTTTTTGTATGTATTTTTTTGCAAAAAAGGTGTTCTTTTTTTAAAATTCATGAATTTTGAAATAAAAAATAACCAAATAATTATGCTTTTTATCGATGATTTTACATCTTTCATCGAAAAATTATGCATTTTATCGATATTTATAACCTAATTAGTGTTAATTTATTATTTTTCACAAAATTATCCAATAACTAACTAACCAACTTTATAAATAACCGTGAAAAAAAACTACATTACTAACCTTTCTTTTCTCCCAAATACCACAGAAAAGAAAAAGACACATCTTACACATAAGATTGACCTTAAAAAAAGCCACCTGCTTTTTATCCTGTTCTTATCCCTTTTTACTTTTATTCCAACCCAAAGTTATGCTCAAGGCACAACTTGCGCTACAGCAACATCCCTGACAGTAAATGGTGCTTGTGGAGGCAGCGCATCAATTAGCGATACTTCACAGGATGCTCCTGCTGCAAGTGGTTGCTCCTTTGGCACTTTTCAAAGAGAAGGATGGTATACATTTACTGTTTCAGGGGGACCGCTAAACGTAACTATAACTGCAGAAGCGAACAACAGGAACCTGTTTTTACAATTGATATCCTCGACTTCTTCTTGTACTGGCCTATCACAAATTGCTTGTGCAAACAGCGACACTACAAATAATTCGCTTCAGACCGAAACAATAACTACATCATCTCTGAGCAATGGTATTTATTATGTAAAAGTCATAAACAACGGAGGAAACAACAACATGACATTAAACAGTATTTGCGTGACCGCAACTGTTCCGTTTAATCCATGTTCATCCATCACCAATATTGCATCTTGCGGAACAACTGTAAATGCAACTATTGCTTCAGGTAACGGATCGTATTCCCCATCCGCATGTGGCTGGACTACTGATGGGCAGGAAAAAATATACACTTTTACTCCGGCAACATCAGGAAATTACGCCATACAGCAAACTGCTTCTTATGCTTATATCGATTATCAGTACAAAGTTGCCGGTTCTTGTTCAGGCACGGGCTGGTCTTGCTTCGATGATTTAAGCGGAGCTTCAACAAGCGCTAATGTAGCGCTTATAGGCGGAACACAATATTACATCATGCTTGATCCGGAAAGTACTGCAGGTGGAAATGTGAGCTTTAATGTTGTTTGCGCTCCAACACCATGTACAGCACCTGCTAGTCAGGCATCAGGTTTCACATTAGGAACAGTTACCTCATCAACAATACCTGTAACTTTTACCGGTAGTGCTAACGGTTATTTAATTATACAATCTACATCAAGTACTCCACCATCTCAACCTGTAAACGGAACAGTCTATTCTTCGGCAAACATTAGTACTCTGGGAGCCAGCCTTACTTTCCTCCAAAACAGTACCACAACAGGTTATACTGCATCAGGTTTAGCTGGCAATACAAGATATTATTTTTACATATTCGCCTACAACGACACTAGTTGCTCAGGAGGACCAGTCTATAAAACATTAGGTTCTTTAACAGGAAATGCTATTACATGTCCTGCAGTACCCAACAGTGTTTCATCGTCTGCAACCGCAAGTAGTGTTGCTTTAAACTGGACGGCTCCAACAGGTGGTTCAGCATCCGCAATTACATATACTGCACAAGTAACGACAAACGCCGGCTATACCGCAAACGTTCCCGGCTCACCATTTACCATCAGTGCCCCTACGACGACATTAAATGTTACAGGATTAGCAGCTAACACAACATATTATTATAGAGTTTTAGCCAACAATGGCTGTAGCAGTTCCTATGTAACCGGAAGTGCCGTAACTGCTTATTGTACCCCGGCCCCATCAAGTGTAGATGGAACTGGTATAACCAGAGTAGTGATGGGAACTATCGACAACAGTACTGGAGCTGAAGCCGGAAATTACGGAAATTATTCCGCTCAGGTAATGAGTGGACAGCAAGGAGAAACGATTAGTTTTGCCATCACATTTGCTACAGGCTATACTTATGACACAATGATTTGGATAGACTGGAATAATGATTTGGATTTCGTTGATTCTGGTGAGCAAGTGTATACCGGAGCCTCTTTGGCAACGAATCCTACAACACTTAACGGAACATTTATAGTTCCTGCAGGTGCTATTTTAGGAAATCACAGAATCCGTATTGGAGCTGTTGATTCCGGACCGCCTACACCTTGTTATACCAGCACTTATGGTACTTATGAAGATTACACTATAAATGTTAGCACAGCAGCTTGCGCAGGCACACCTTTAGTAGCTGTAACCATAACTTCACAAACAACCTCAACTGTCAACTGGACGGCAGCATCACCAGCTCCGGCACTAGGTTATCAATATTATTTATCAACATCTAGCACAGCACCTACCGCCGGAACTACTCCTACAGGTTCTACAGCTGCCGGTGTTACAACACTAAATTTAACAGGTTTAACCCTTGGAACTACTTATTACATCTGGATACGCTCTAACTGCAGTGCCGGATCAAAAGGATTTTGGATAGGCCCAACTGCGTTCTACCAGCCAAGCTGTATGCCAGGAACCGGAACCGGAACCTCAACATTAGGATGCCCTTCAGTACTTTCAGGAGGATTAGGTCTAAATGGCGCTGATCCTGCACCAATCACTTGTTCTTCAGCATCAAACTGCGTTGACCTGGAAGCTTCTTACCTAGCATTGGGACAAACCACTAATTATACTGTAGAATCTATACCTTACAGTCCTCCATATCAATTTGGCTGTTTACAAAACCCTGTCAGTGTTAATATTGATGACGTTTGGTCACCAACAATCAACTTGCCTTTTAATTTCTGCTATTATGGCAATAATTATAGTTCTTGTATAATCGGATCTAATGGCTCTTTATCTTTCAACACTGCTAATGCCAGCGGAGCATCAGGATATGCATTCAGCAACAGCTTACCAAGCACAACAGGAGCTTTATTTGCAAATACTATTTACGGTGTTTACCACGATATAGATCCAAGTAAAGGCGGCGAAGTCGGATGGGAGTTAATTACCTTAAATACAGGATGCAGAGCCTTGGTAGCTTCATGGAAAGATGTTCCAATGTTTTCAAACAACGCTCTTTTATATACAGGCATGATGGTGTTGTATGAAAACACCAATGTGATTGAGGTATATATTAAAGAGAAAAAAGTAGACGGTACCTGGAATGGCGGAAACGCTATTGTAGGTGTACAAGATGCCACAGGAACTCAAGCTGTGGTAGCTCCAAACAGAAACGGACTGGATGCAGACTGGACTGTAAACAATGAAGCTTGGAGATTTGTTCCGTCAGGAACATCAATAACATCAGTAAAATGGTTTGAAGGAGCCGGTACTGGCGGTACTGTAGTTGGAACACAAGACACTTTAAACGTATGTCCGTCAACAACCACAACCTATACTGCTGAAGTAACCTATTCATTATGTAATGGTACAACTTTAATTGAAACAGATCAGACTACTGTTACCATTATTGGAAACAAAATATGGAATGGATCTGTAGATATTGACTGGAATAAAAGCAACAACTGGACACCCGTTGGAGTTCCAACTTCTGCAGATTGTGTAATAATCCCTAACACAACTATTGACCCAACGGTTTCGGGAACAGGTGGTTTAGCTAAAAATTTAACGGTGTTAAACGGAGGATTCTTGACAATTGCATCAAGTAATTACATAACAGTAACTGATTTTGTCAATGTAAATACCGGAGGAGATTTCAACATAAAAGACAAAGCAAGTTTGGTTCAGATAAATAATGTCGCCAATACTGGTAATATTAAAATGGACCGTATCTCTAATATCCGCAGATTGGATTATGTATATTGGTCATCGCCTGTAGCAAGTTTTCCTGTAAGCTCTATTTCGCCATTAACACCATCAAACTTAATCTGGAAATGGTTACCAACCACAACCAGAGCATATGCCAGTAATTTTGGTGGCTGGACTAATACCAGTGAGAATATGGTAGTCGGTAAAGGATACATCGTTCGTGGTCCAAACGGATTTACAGCAGCAACCCAACCTTATACGGCTTCATTTACAGGGGTTCCAAATAATGGAAATCTTTCCCTACCTATCGTTAGAGATACTTATAACGGAGGAAATTATACTGGCCCAACTATAACATCTGTTACCAAAGATGATGATAACTGGAATTTAACAGGTAACCCTTATCCGTCTGCGATTAGAGCAATAGACTTTTTAGCCGCAAACCCAACCGTCGATGGAAACATACGATTATGGACTCATGGAACTCCACCGATAGCTGGTAATTCTGATCCATTTTACACAAATTATGCTTATAATTATGCTGGATCCGATTATTTGATATACAATGCAATGGGATCAACTCCTCCTGGATTTAGTGGTTATATTGGCGCAGGACAAGCTTTCTTCGTGTTGATGAACCATGTTTCTGCAACGCCGAGCAGTATATCATTCAACAACAGTATGAGAAGCAATACATATACTAATGGTCAATTTTACAGATCCAATTCTAATCAGGTGAATAGTGAAGATGATATCGAAAGACATCGTATTTGGCTAGATTTACTGGCTCCTTCTGGAAATGTAAACCGCATTTTAGTTGGATATGCTCAAGGAGCCACTCAAGATAGAGACAGAATGTTTGACGCTACCGTGCTTGAAGGTGTTAACCAGAATTTCTATTCTCGAATTGCAGATGAAAACATGGTTATTCAAGGAAGAACCTTACCGTTTGACCAAAACGACCAGATTCCTCTTGGAGTATTGCTGCCACAAAATGGAAATTATAGTATTGCCATTGCTAAAACAGACGGTTTATTTGCTGATGAAAGCCAAAATATCTTTTTAGAAGATTTAGTAACCGGCACCATTCATAACCTACGCAGTGCTCCGTATAATTTCACAGCAGTAAGTGGTCGTTTTGACAACCGTTTTGTTCTTAGATATACACAAACAACCTTGAGTAATCCAGATGTAAACACCATTGAAAACTCTGTAATTGTTTACAAAACCGACAAATTGAATATAAAATCTACTCTTGAACCTATCAAGGAGGTTACAGTTTATGACGTATTAGGAAAATTGTTGGTAAACAAGAAAAACGTAAACAAAAACGAATTAACAATCAATGAATTAAACCCTACATCTGATGTACTTCTTGTGAAGGTCATTCTTGAAAACAACAGTGTTGTAATTAAAAAAGTAATCTATTAATTCTACCCTCATAACTTAACTTAACCAAAAAAGCCTCTAGTAAATCAGAGGCTTTTTTTTCGCAGAATAATAGCTCCAAAAATAGCCTTTTTATCGATGATTTCAAATACTTAATCCGTTTTTGGTTCAATTATACCATAATGTTAATTAAATGAAATAACTTTATAGTTCCAAAAAAAACGTACCAGAGAAATAGTTTGTTTTAGTTCATAATTAGTAATCATAAACTATAATAATATGAAACGAACAAAATTACTTTTCGCTTTGGGAGTTACATTATTACTTACACAAATTATTTATTCTCAAGTAGGAGTTGGCACAACTTCACCAACTGCAAAATTGCAAATTGCAGCCGGTACTGCTGTTGTAAATACGGCGCCGCTCAAATTGACTGCCGGAACAAACCTGACTACACCGGAAAGTGGTGCAGTGGAGTTTGACGGAACAAATTATTATGCAAGTTCAGGAAGCACAAGATATACCTTATCCAAAACACTTACTGCTAGCTCTAGTTTGAATTTTCCCAGCCTTAACGCCGGTACTACATCAACTTTGACAGTAACAATTACTGGCGCTCAAGTAAATGACCCGGTTGCTTTAGGGATCCCTATTGCCACAATTACAGATAGCAGACTTGACTTTCAAGCATGGGTAAGTGCCGCAGACACAGTAACAATAAGAGTTACAAACTTAACGCTAGGCACAATTAACCCTCCGGCCGGAACATTTAAAGTGGCTGTATTAAAATTTTGAAACGATTCAATCAAGGAAGAATCACTTCATAACAACATTGACGTAATAAATCACAAATACTTAAAAGAACTCCAGAAAGACCTTTGCTTTAAATAGCTGAGGTTTTTTTCATTAGCATACGCTTCTCTTTCGAAAGAAATATTCCTATATGCTAAATGCTTGTCCTTATATTGTATCCATCGGAATAAAAACTCCGTGCCATACCAGAAAAAAAAAGGGATAACCAACATTTCAATCTGCTGAGAAATATGGATTCTTTCATGGTTCAGCATCACCGCATCTTCCCTATCCTTCCTGTTTACCAAAATAATAAAAGGAAAAAGTGTAATGCCGCGAAAGCCTTTTGGCGTTAAATATTTTAATACTAATACAATCATTACAGGTAAAGTTCCTAAATTTGTCCGTATGAATGACCAAAATAAAGAAAATAAATTAATTGAAGGAGAAGATTTTTATTATACTCCCGAAGGTTATAAGTGTTTTACCGAGAAGTACCACCTAAAAAGGGGATATTGCTGCAAAAGTGGCTGCCGTCATTGCCCTTATGGCTTTGACAGAAAAACAGGAACCAACAAAAAACCGGCAACAGACAACTAACAACAGCTAATCATGGACATTCATTTACTGAGATACAAAATAAAAATCCACAAGTCCTATCACAGGTCTGACATTCGATATCCCTAGTTTTCTATTCCCCGATAAAATATAGAAAACAAATAATCGAATAACCTAATAAATACAAAATGACTTTTCAAGAACAAATAACACAAGGAATCCCATCGGTTTTACCACAGCCAAAACCATACGAAATCAATATAAACCACGCTCCAAAACGTAAAGAAATACTGTCTGAAGAAGAAAAAAAACTGGCCCTGAAAAATGCCCTGCGTTATTTCGATTCAAAAGACCACGCCGAACTGATTCCTGAATTTAAAGAGGAATTACACAATTACGGACGTATTTATATGTACCGACTGCGTCCGGATTACAACATGTATGCCCGACCTATTTCTGAATATCCCGGAAAATGCGAACAGGCAAAAGCTATCATGCTCATGATTCAGAACAATCTGGATTATGCTGTAGCACAACATCCTCACGAATTAATCACGTATGGAGGAAACGGCGCTGTGTTCAGTAACTGGGCTCAATACTTGCTGACCATGAAATACCTTTCTGAAATGACTGAAGAACAGACTTTAGTTATGTATTCAGGTCATCCTATGGGATTATTTCCTTCGCACAGTGAAGCACCAAGAGTTGTGGTTACGAACGGAATGATGATTCCTAACTATTCCAAACCGGATGATTGGGAAAAATTCAATGCCTTAGGCGTAACGCAATATGGTCAGATGACAGCCGGAAGTTATATGTACATTGGCCCGCAAGGAATCGTACATGGCACAACTATCACCGTTTTAAACGGGTTCAGAAAAATTAAAAAAAGCCCATCCGGAAACTTATTCGTAACTTCCGGGTTAGGCGGAATGAGCGGCGCACAGCCAAAAGCAGGAACTATTGCAGGATGTATAACTGTTTGTGCTGAAGTAAATCCTAAAATCACCAGAATCCGTCATGAACAAGGATGGATTCATGAAGTACACGAGAATATAGAAGAATTAGTTATCCGTGTACGAAAAGCACAGGAAAACAAAGAAATTGTATCCCTTGCCTATTTAGGAAATATTGTAGACGTCTGGGAGCGTTTTGATCAGGAAAATTTACATATCGATTTAGGTTCTGATCAGACATCACTTCACAACCCTTGGGCAGGCGGTTATTATCCGGTAGGAATCTCTTTTGAAGAAGCCAACGAAATGATGGCCAATAATCCGGAACAATTTAAAGCAGAAGTTCAGAAAACATTAAGACGCCACGCAGAAGCTATCAACAGACATACTGCAAAAGGAACCTATTTTTTCGATTACGGAAACGCTTTCTTACTGGAAGCTTCTCGTGCTGGAGCCGATGTGATGGCACCAAACGGAATCGACTTTAAATACCCTAGTTATGTTCAGGACATCATGGGACCAATGTGTTTCGATTACGGATTCGGACCATTCCGATGGGTTTGTACCTCAGGAAAACCGGAAGATTTAGCAAAAACGGATGCTATTGCCTGCCAGGTTTTGGAAGAAATGAAAAAAAATTCACCTGCCGAAATCCAACAGCAAATGGCAGATAATATTCAATGGATTAAAGGAGCTCAGGAAAACAAACTGGTCGTAGGTTCGCAAGCCAGAATCCTATATGCCGATGCAGAAGGAAGAACTAAAATAGCAGAAGCCTTCAATCAGGCAATTGCTAAAGAAGAAATAGGCTACGTAGTTTTAGGACGTGACCATCATGATGTTTCAGGCACTGATTCTCCATACAGAGAAACCTCAAATATTTATGACGGTTCCCGTTTTACTGCCGATATGGCCATTCAAAATGTAATCGGGGACAGTTTCCGCGGTGCTACATGGGTTTCTATCCACAATGGTGGCGGAGTTGGCTGGGGAGAAGTAATCAATGGCGGATTTGGCATGGTTCTGGACGGTAGTGCAGCCGCATCAAGACGTTTGGAATCAATGCTGTTCTGGGATGTAAACAATGGTATCTCCAGAAGAAGCTGGGCAAGGAACGAAGGTGCTATTTTTGCAATAAAAAGAGCCATGGAGACGCAACCTTTATTAAAAGTTACCATCCCTAATATAGTAGATGATTCATTATTATAATTTTAGGTTTAAAGTTAGCGTTAGTATTTAAGCTTTAAACTTTAAAGCGTTTAACTTAAATAAGGAACTATGAAAACAATAAAAATTTTAGCCGTATTACTTGTATTTGCAATTACATCGTGCAGTACCGTAAGAGTAAATTCTGATTATGATAAATCTGTAAATTTTAGCCAATACAAAACCTATGCTTTTCATAAAAGCGGAATTGATAAAGCCGAAATTTCCGATTTGGATAAAAAAAGAATCCTTAAGTCTATCGACGCGCAATTGTCTGCAAAAGGAATGACTAAAAGTGAAACTCCTGATTTATTGGTCAATATTTTCACTAAAGAAAGAGAGCGTATCGACGTAAACCAATTCAATGCAGGATGGGGTTACGGGTGGGGCTACGGGTGGAATCCTTACCTATGGGGAGGAAGAACGTACGTATCCTCTTCTACCGAAGGGACATTATACATTGATTTAATTGATGCAAAAAACAAAGAACTTATCTGGGAAGGAATGGGCACAGGATATCTAACGCAGGATACCCATAAAAAAGACGAACGTATCAACGAGTTTGTTACAAAAATCATCGCTGAATTCCCCCCGCAATCCAAATAATACAAAATTCACTTTCTGTAAGAAGCCTGTTTTTTAAGACAGGTTTCTTTTTTTTCTCTCCTGTTCAGTCATAGTCCCATTCCGGAAACACAGTCGCCTATCTTAACTTATCTTCTACTTAAAGTGCGGGATATAGTATGGATATAGCATGGATATAGTATGCTTACCTGCCTAATACTACCTTCAAAAGATACTTTAAGCTGCATCAAAATACATTGTTAATTCGCATTGTATTCTCATTAAACATTTTGTAATTTTACCCGAAATACAATAGCCACAGAAATCATGGATACCGAATTTCAAACCAATCCGCTAATAGAAAGACTGCCTAAACACTTAAAACAGTTTATCAAACCGCAAAATTATGAGGAATACACTCCTGTTAACCAGGCGGTATGGCGCTATGTAATGCGTAAAAATGTTGATTATCTTTCGAAAGTAGCTCATGATTCTTATCTGGACGGACTACAGAAAACCGGGCTTGAAATCGAGAATATCCCGAACATGTATGGCATGAACCGTATCCTGAAAGAAATCGGTTGGGCTGCTGTCGCTGTTGACGGTTTTATTCCGCCAAATGCCTTTATGGAATTCCAGGCGTATAATGTTCTAGTCATTGCCTCTGATATCCGTCAGCTGGAACATATAGAATACACACCCGCTCCGGACATTATTCACGAAGGTGCCGGTCACGCTCCTATTATTGCCAATCCTGAATATGCAGAATACCTGCGCCGTTTTGGAGAAATAGGCTGTAAAGCCATCTCATCAGCAAGAGATTACGAAATGTACGAGGCCATCCGTTTGTTATCCATTTTGAAAGAAGCAGAAGGAACGCCTAAAGAAGAAATCGAAGCTATTGAAAAGCGTGTTGATGATTTACAAAATGACATGGGTGAGCTTTCAGAAATGGCTCAAATCAGAAACCTGCACTGGTGGACCGTAGAATATGGTTTAATAGGCACCCTTGACAATCCTAAAATATATGGTGCCGGACTGCTCTCTTCTATTGGGGAGAGCGCTTGGTGCATGACTGATAATGTAAAAAAGCTGCCTTATGACATTCATGCCGTAGACCAAAGTTTTGACATCACCAAACCACAACCGCAATTGTACGTCACTCCTGATTTCGCACACCTGAATCAGGTATTGGAAGAATTTGCCAATAAAATGGCCTTGCGTACCGGAGGGCTTTCCGGAATACAGAAACTAATCAAGTCCAATGCATTAGGCACCATTGAATTGAGTACAGGAATCCAGATTTCCGGTGTTTTCACGAATGTAATTGAGCATCAAGGGAAACCTATTTACATTCAAACCACAGGGAAAACTGCCTTATCCAACCGGGAAAAAGAACTAGTAGGCCACGGAACGGAATACCATAGTGAAGGTTTTGGCTCCCCTATCGGTAAGCTGAAAGGCATCAACCTTGCTATAGAAGACATGAGTCCTCGTGACTTAAGCGCTTACGCCATTTCAGAAGGACAAAAGGTAACCCTAGAATTCGAAGGCGACATTATCGTATCGGGTGAGATCATTACCGGGTCACGCAACCTTCAAGGGCAGATCATTACTATCAGTTTTAAAAACTGTACAGTAACGCATCATGACACTGTATTGTTCCAACCAGAATGGGGCATTTATGACATGGCCATTGGCAAGAAGGTTATTTCTGCTTTTTCCGGTCCAGCCGATATACGAAGCTTTGACTTGATTACACATGTTCCTTCCAGCAAAACAATCAAAGCCAAGAAAACTCAGGAACGTGAAGAACTGGAAAGCTTGTACCAAAACATTCGCAACATAAGAGAAGGCAAACCATCGGTTATAACGCTTGAAGCAACGTTTGACAAACTGATTGAAAACCATCCGAAAGACTGGTTGCTATCTGTTGAGATTACCGAACTGGCGCATCGTGAAAACAATATCGTTTTGGAACAAAAGACAACCAAACATTTGGAAGCACTTAAAGTCATCCGACCTGAGGCTGCCAAATTGATTTCAAATGGATTGGATCTTATTTTTGATAAAGCTACTGCTTAATTACAAGGCAAACTGCTTTTCGGAAGTAACTTCTAAACCTTTATACTGAACTTTCCAGCCTATTGAATGGGTTACCAGCAACAGTTTGGAAAGTTCACTTATCAATCTGTTCTGTGCATTCGTTTTTAAGGTAGATTTCGCTATTTTTACAGCCAGATCCGCTTTGACTTTCTTGGTAATCTTATTAAAATCCTCTCCCGTAAATTCATTTAGCTTACTCTGCTCTATATCGTAATATTGGATATCCGGGCTGATTTTGATTTCTTCTTTCGGGATATTCAATATCGTAATGGTTTTGTCTTTCTCGCTGATGTCATACTTCATCTGGCGCAAATCATACGCCACCGTAACATCAGAGTTGACCACTACCAATGCTTTTTTATCGAAAGAAATCATACCGCCTAAATAGCTGTCTTTGTCTTTATACGTAAGCACTTGAGAGAAATGCCCTTCGGTAACTACTAATTTGCCGACGTTCTTTATTTGCTCTTGGATGAGATTAGAATTGTATTCGGATGTAGCCTCCGTATCGGTGGCAAAGGACTTTATGACAAGAAAAACCAGGATACCGATTAAAAGCAGATAGAATAATTTCTTATAGTTGATAAGGTGGACCATACTTATTCGAATTTCATATTAGGAAACTGCAATGCTAATGTATTGATTTTTTGATTCAGATTTTGCAAAAACTTCTGATGGCTTTCGGAATTAGGATTAAAAGGCCTGTGTGCCAGCGCTTTTTGTATTGCATCCACTGCTTCCATCGTAGAAAAAGCTTCGGATGAGATGACCGTTTCAATAAATCGCTCCCAGATATAATCTATGGCCAATTGGTTTGGATGCAGCATATCTTCAGCATAGAACCGATAATCACGTAGTTCATCCATCATAATTTCATAGGACGGAAAGTAGGCCAAACGTTCGCTTTCTGAATTTAAAACCGCATGCAAAGCCGCAATAAGATGCGATTTACTTTGTTGGTTTTGGACAAAGCCATCCTTGATGTGACGAACTGGGGAAACAGTAAAGAGGATATGGGCTTTTGGATTGGCTTCTGTAAGTAAAGCGATGGTGTTGTTGAGGTTGTATTGTATGGTTTCGGTAGAAAGGAGTTCTTTCGTGAATTGTTTCTGGGGGACTTTATGGCAATTGGCTACAATAGCTCCATTATTCCGGTATACCCATGCGGTGCCTAAGGTGATCAGGATATGGGTAGCTTCGGTTATTTGAGTATGGGCAGATTCGAGAATGGTATTGAGATTGCTTAACAACTGCTCTTTGTCAGGGTGGCTGCATTGCGAATGTACATCGAAAGAATGCCAGGCTTCGTTATGGAAAAATACATCAGTTGGGGTAAATCGTTCTTTGGCGAGGGCCTTACGGATGATTTTTTCGATGGAAACCGGGTTGAATATGATACCGAAGGGGTTGACTGTATTTTGGAACTTGAAGTACTCCAGCTTCTCCCCTATATTTTCAGCAAAACAGGAACCCAGTGAGATTATTTTGGAACTATAGCTTATGGGAAACGGGTGATTGGGAATAGGAATGGTGGTAGAGAACTGCATGGTGGACACGATTAGTAGTCAAAAATAGTGAATAGTTTTTAGATTTTAGTTTACAGTTTACGGTTTACAGTTTGCAAGGGCTTCAACTGTATGAAAAATAGCTTCTTTCTTATAAAAAGTATAGTATACCTTATGAAAACTATCATTTACCTTATGAAAACTATCTTCTACTTTATGCAAAGTATCTTCTACTTTATGCAAAGTATCTTCTACCTTATGCAAAGCATTTTCTACCATATGTAAAATAGTTTCTACCGGACTTTTATAGAAATCTTTCCATAAAAACAAAATACTATTTTCTTTGTTGAAATGGATGGTAATTATCTTTTGTTAAAAAATGAACAAAACGGAGGTCCTTGATAATTATTTTGTAGTATAATTCTTATATTAGATATTTAAAAATATATTAACCATTTAAAATTTAAGTATCATGGGTTCAAAAATCCGAAGAGAAGAGTACACCACTTTGGGTGATTTTATATTGCCTAATTTCAGAAGAGACCAGGCAGCTATTGCGGTGCATTATCCAAAATTGAATGTCACTTATTTAGCAGCTTTTATGGCCAAACTCGAGTTTGTAAAGGAACTGGAAAGCAAGCTCGTATTGAATGAGCAGCAAAAAAATGCAACAAGAAACCTGTATGAATTGGCTAATGAAATAAACAGCAGTTTAAATTACCTGAGCAGTTACCTGAAGGATGCCGGGCTTAACAACGGACTTATTACGGAATTGAAAACCGAGCTGCACAAACGTAATATAGAAGGTGCCATACTTAAAATGGAAGCTATAAAACAATATGTGGCAACGTATCAGGGTGTTTTGGAAGTCGAGGGCATGCCTTCAAACTATGTTGATGTATTGACTGGATACAAGTTGCAACTCGAAACTGGCAATACCCTGCAGAACCAATTTATGGACAAGATGAAACAACTGACGGAAACCAACACGGCACATTATGAGGAGCTGTATAAATACATAGCCAATATTGCCAGAAAAGGCAAACTGGTTTTTAAAGATACGGTGCGTCAGGAAGAGTATACTTTGAGCAAGAATATTGGTCGAATGAGGGCTTCAGCTCAGCGGAACACCCAAACGCAGGATACAGATGCTGTCTGACAGAAATGAAAAGAAACCTCACATTCCAGTGAGGTTTCTTTATAATAATTTATTCGTAGAAAAACTGCGAATTGCTCGATGAAAATGAAAAAGTATTTTGGAAGCAGTTTTCCGCAGCCCGGATGGAAACGGCATCCTTTTGTTTTTTTCTTTAAAAAACAAAAGATATAGTGTACAGCCGGAACAGCTGCCCTGATGCGCTTATTAAAATAAAAACCCCACGAAAAGTGAGGTCTTATTAGGTTTTAAAAATTGAATTTCAGGATTTTGTAGGTCTTTTTCTCCCGGTTGTTTTCCAATAAGACAATACCTGTTTTTGTAATATAACCGTTGAAATCCCTTTCGGTTTCCAAGTCTCTTTTCAGGTATTCCCTTACATTCTTGTTCAGCTTACAGGCAATAAGCGTATTGATATCGAGGTTGTTTTTGCCGTAAAGGTCTTTCATCACGATTCCTGTTTTGATTTCGTTGCCAGACCAAACCATGAGTTTTGCATTACTCATTTTTACTTTAATATCCTCACATCTTTGGATTTTACCTGTAGCAGGATCCATGGTAATGAAATTGGCCAGTTTGTTTTCCGGATTGTAAATACTGACCACAATTTCTTTCTCATTGATTTTGAAAAATCGTAAGTCAAGCCAATAGGCATTTTGCGCATTATCAAATTCGTTCTCTTTATTTGCTAATTCTTTTTCCAATTTCCAAATCAACTCCCCTTTCGTATTGAATTTATGCACATAAAACCCTGAAGGATACACGGCATTCATCGTCCATGCTTTTTTCTTCGCATAGACACCATATACATAATAAAAATCTTCATTCGGACCTTCTACATATACATTTCCTGTCGCCATTTCCGTAAAAAGTCTGTGTGTAGTTACTGCTGACTGATAATAAGTCATTTTATAGCCGCTCAAGCCATTATTAGAAAGCGCAAAAAACTTTCCGTCTTTCAGCTCGATGGCGAAACTGGTTCTTTTGACCACATTCCAATCGGCATCTACACTGGTCAAATTGTATTGGTTTTTAGTTAGATCTTCACTCAAGAGTTTATTGACCATCAGAAGATTTTCGTTGTTGGAATTTCCTACTTCATAAATCGTTTTCTTTTTGTATTCCTCTCTCTTTGCTTTAGACTCATCCAGAAAAATCCTGTAAAGTTCTCCTTCAAATAATTGTGGGAATGGCGGAAGGGTAAATTCTTTAGTGTTTTTGGAGAAATCATTCAGGCTGATTCTTTTGACATACATTTCTTTAGAAAGATCATCGCTTTTGGGATCAATCTTATATCCAAAATAGAATGCAAAATCCTTATGGTAAGCTGTGGTTGCCGTTCTGAAGTTTTTAAATTCATTCCTGTATTGAAATCTTTTAGAATTACCGCTTTTATCGATCACCATACTATCTGATACTGACACTGTCAAATCGCCTGTTTTGCTTAAGTAAAAATCATAATCTATAGGCGAAGCATCCATTCCTCTGCCAAAAAAAGCGGATAACCCTTTGTAATCGGATTCGACCACATCCTTGCTGTATACTAATTCTAGGTTGCTGTCGTATCTGTTGATTTCCACTTTTGCTTTCTTGGAAGACTTGTAATCCCCTGAAACAAATATAACATCACCGTTTTCGTTAATATCGTGGTAGAGGTGTTTGTATTTTTCCTTAAACACTACATTTATCGCTTTATCTTGTGCATTGACTGTACTGATGGTTCCCAAAAGCACTAGAGTAAGTAATTTTTTCATCATATTTTTTGAGGCTTTCTTTTATTTTTTTACAAAGAAAGCAAAAAACCCGGAAACATTCATTTCCGGGTTTTCTTATTTTATAAAATCAATGGCTTTGCCTAAAACTTCTGGAATGCCGGAAGCATTTTTCCCTTTTCCTGAGGCGAAGAATGGCTGTCCGCCGCCGTTACCATCAATATATTTTCCAAGTTCTTTGATTACATTGTTTGCGTTTAAACCTTTTTCTGCAACCAATTCTTTAGAGATATAACAATGAATGCTTGGCATATTATCATCAACAGCAACTAAAAACACAAACGAATTGGGCTTTGAAGTTCCGATTGCCTGGGCTAAATCTTTTGTAGAAGCCATAGACAAATTGACTTGTTTTGCTAAAAAGTTAATTCCGTTAATTACTTGAGATTCATTAACCAAATCATTTTTTAAACCGTCAACTTTTTCTTTTAATAACTGCTCAATTTGTTTTTTCAGTTTTGCATTATCGTCTTGTAAAGCACTCACTGATTTTACTATATCCTGCGGGTTTTTTAACGTCTCTTTTATTTCAGCTAACGTATTTTCCTGGTTTGTGTAGAAATCTTTGACAGCATCTCCGGTAATTGCTTCGATACGACGGATTCCAGCCGCTACAGCACCTTCTGAAATAATTTTAAAATGCCAGATTTCGGCAGTATTCCCGACATGGATTCCTCCGCATAATTCCATACTATCTCCAAACTTGATAGCACGTACATTGTCTCCGTATTTCTCACCGAACAAAGCCATCGCTCCTTCTTCCACTGCTTGTTTGAAAGGGATGTTTCTTCTTTCTATTAGAGGCAGTTGCTCTTCGATTCTTGCATTGACAAAATCTTCTACTTGTTTGATTTCTTCGTCTGTCACTTTACTGAAATGTGAGAAGTCAAAACGCAGGTAATTTGGATTTACCAACGATCCTTTTTGTTCCACATGCGTTCCTAAAATCGTACGCAACGCCAAGTGCATCAAATGCGTCGCTGAGTGATTTTTAGACGTTGAAGTTCTTAAATCTGTATTGACTTTGGCCACAAAACCTGCTTCAATATTCTCAGGAAGTTGTTTTGCAAAATGCAGAATTAAATTATTTTCTTTTTTGGTATCGATAATTTCAATCGTTTCATTAGCAGAAACCAAAGTTCCTTTGTCTCCAACCTGACCTCCTCCTTCCGGATAGAATGGTGTATTGTCTAAAACGATTTGGTATAAAATCCCATCTTTTTTAGAGTCTACTTTTCTGATTCTGGAAATTTTTACATTGTTTTCTGTTAGGTCATACCCTACAAATGTTTCTACATTGCCTGGAATTAAAACAGACCAATCTTCTGTTGAAACTTCTGATGCAGCACGTGAACGAGATTTTTGAGCCTGCATGGAAGCGTCGAATTCACTTTCGTTGAACGACATTCCTTTTTCTTTCAAAATCAAAGCTGTTAAATCTTTTGGAAAACCGAAAGTATCGTATAGTTCGAAAGCTTTGGCACCCGAAACCTCTTTACCTGAAGTTTGTTCTACAACATTTTCAAGCAATTGCAATCCTTGATCCAGCGTTCTTAAAAAAGAAGCTTCTTCCTCACGGATTACATTCGTAACCAATTGTTGCTGTGTTTTGATTTCCGGGAAAAATTCTCCCATTTGATTCGCCAAAACCTCAACCAATTTATTAATGAATGGTTCTTTTGTATTTAAGAACGTAAATCCGTAACGGATGGCACGACGTAAAATCCTGCGGATTACATAACCCGCACCTGTATTAGAAGGCAACTGTCCGTCAGCAATAGCAAAGGCTACCGCACGAACGTGATCTACAATAACACGAATGGCAATATTCGTTTTGTTTTGTTCTTCGCTTATATTTTTAACTTCATTAGAAGTATATTTCAATCCTGTAATCTGCTCTACTTTTTCGATAAGCGGCGTGAAAACATCCGTATCGTAATTGGACGTTTTTCCTTGTAACGCCATACACAAACGTTCAAATCCCATTCCGGTGTCAACGTGCTGTGCTGGTAGTTTTTCTAGAGAACCGTCTGCTTTACGGTTGAATTCCATGAATACGTTGTTCCAGATTTCCACTACTTGCGGATGATCGTTGTTTACCAAACTTTTTCCTGAAACTTGTGCTTTTTCTTCTTCTGTTCGTAAATCAACATGAATTTCAGAACACGGTCCGCAAGGTCCCTGATCACCCATTTCCCAGAAATTGTCTTTTTTGTTTCCGAGGATAATACGGTCTTCATCGATTAATGTTTTCCAGATATCCCAAGCTTCCTGATCGAAAGGCACGTTGTCTTCCTTGCTTCCTTCGAAAACAGAAACGTATAAGTTTTCTTTTGGAATTTTATAAACTTCCGTCAATAATTCCCAAGCCCAGTTGATAGCTTCTTTCTTAAAATAATCACCGAAAGACCAGTTCCCCAGCATTTCGAACATGGTGTGATGGTACGTATCGAAACCTACATCTTCCAAATCATTATGTTTTCCTGACACACGAAGACATTTTTGCGTATCGGCTATTCTTGGGCTTTTTGGAGTTCCGTTCCCTAAAAAGAATTCTTTGAACTGGGCCATTCCTGAATTGTTGAACATCAGGGTCGGATCGTCTTTAAGGACGATTGGAGCAGACGGAACAATAGTATGTCCTTTGCTTTCAAAGAATTGTAAAAATTGCTTACGAATGTCTTGTGATTTCATTTTGTATTGATTCTTTATATTTTATTATCCGGTTTTTGGTTTTTTTGGTTTTTCTTAAAATTACAGGGTAAAACTAAGGAACCAATTTACCAAATATCCTAAAAGCCGCGCTTCAAAAATCTACAAATAGTTGAAACATTTTTTAAGTTATTACGTATAATAGTTGTTACTTTGTAATAATGAGTGCAAAAGTAGTATATTTTTAAGTTATGTCGAAAAAAGTTAAATATTATTACGACACCGAAAATTTAGCCTATCATAAGATAAAACCCAAAAAAGCAAAAAGTTTGGGTTATGCAGCATTGTTTTTAGTTGCATCGGCATTGTTTGGTTTCTTGTGTTTTGTCGTATTATTAAACACCCCCTATTTTGAAACACCAAAAGACAAAGCACAAACCCGGGAGATTGCAAATCTGAAATTGAATTATAAGATCTTAGACAAGAAAATGGACGAACTGGATGCCGTTCTTGCCAATGTTGAGGATCGAGATAATAATATTTACAGAGTGTATTTTAACAACGCTCCAATTTCCCAAATGCCAAAAAAGAAAGGGATTATTACCAAAGAACGGTTTGAAGAACTTTTGAGTTCCAACAACGAGCAATTGGTATCAAATACTACCGAACGTGTTGATATGATTTCGAAGCGGCTTGCTGTACAATCGAAATCGTTGGATGAGATACTAAAACTATCGAAAGCAAAAGAAAAGTTTTTAGGGTCAATCCCTGCTATACAACCTGTAAAAAATGAGCAATTACGACGAATGGCATCAGGTTACGGTTATCGATCCGACCCCTTTACAAAAGCAAGAAAAATGCACAAAGGAATGGACTTTACAGCACCAACAGGAACTCCTGTTTTTGCTACCGGCGATGGTGTTATTGAGCGTGCTGACAACACTGCTTCCGGATTTGGAAATCATATTGTAATACGACATGGTTATGGTTACGAAACTTTATATGCCCATTTAAGCCGTTACAACAAAAGAGTGGGACAACGTGTAAATCGTGGAGACATCATAGGATTTGTAGGCAGCACCGGACGAAGCGAAGCACCGCATTGTCATTATGAAGTACATAAAAACGGAAATGCCATCAACCCAATTAATTTTTATTACGGGAATATTTCAGCAGTGGAATATACAGCCATTGCTAAGTTAGCGTCTCAAGAAAATCAATCACTGGATTAATGCATATCGAATTACCTGAAAATAAAAGATACTACAGCATGGGCGAAATTGCGAAAGCGTTTGACGTAAATCAGTCGCTTATCCGATTTTGGGACAAAGAATTTGACATTCTGAAACCCAAAAAAAACGCCAAAGGTAATCGAATGTTTACACCCGAAGATGTCAAAAACCTGCAGTTGATTTATCATTTGGTCAAAGAAAGAGGCTTTACCTTAGAAGGCGCCAAAGTACATCTGAAAGAAGGGCAACAGAAAACATTGGACAAATTTGATATTATACGAAAACTGGAGTCGATTAAGACTCAATTAGTGAATATTAAAAATGAATTGTAACTAATTTTAAAATCACCGACTAATTAGCATTAAAGAAAATAACTTTTAAACTATAAGAACATGAAAAGATTTTTGCCTTGGATTATTGGAGCTGTTATAATTATTGGTCTATACAGCTGGGTTAAAGGAATTAATAATACTGCAGTAACATTAAGCCAGTCTGTTGAGCAATCATGGGGAGATGTGCAAACTTCTTACCAAAGAAGAAATGACTTAATCGGAAACTTAGTAAACACTGTAAAAGGAGCTGCCGATTTTGAAAAAAGCACATTGACCGCTGTAGTGGAAGCCCGCGCTAAAGCGACTTCAGTAAATGTAGATCCAACAAACATCACACCGGAACAATTGGCTGAATTTAACAAAGCACAAAGCGGGGTTTCTTCAGCATTATCCAGATTATTGGTAACTGTTGAAGCGTATCCAGAATTAAAAGCCAATCAGAATTTCCTGAAATTGCAAGATGAATTAGCCAGTACTGAAAATCAGATCCTGACTGCAAGAACGCGTTTTAATGAAGCCGTAAAACCTTACAACACTCATATTAAAACTTTCCCGAATTCATTATTTGCAGGAATGTTCGGTTTTAAAGAGAAAGCTTACTTCAATGCTGTTGAAGGTGCAGAAAAACCAGTTGAAGTAAAATTCTAATCTAAAAAACAAATGTCAAAAGTAGAAGATTTTTTAACCAAAGAAGATGAACAAGAAATTGTTGAAGCTATTCGTGTGGCTGAAAATGAAACTTCCGGCGAGATTAGAGTACATATAGAAAAAACAACTTCCATTGACGTGTTTAAACGCGCAATGGAAGTGTTTCACCTGCTGAAAATGGATCAGACCCAACTAAAAAACGGGGTTTTGATTTATGTAGCAGTAAAAGATAAAACGTTTGTCATCTATGGTGATAAAGGAATTAATGATGTGGTTCAGCATGATTTTTGGGATTGCACCAAAGACATTATGGCTTCACATTTTAAAAACGGGAATTTCAAGCAAGGTCTTATTGATGGAATTCTGAGAGCCGGTGAACAGCTAAAAAATTATTTTCCATGGGAACATGGCGATACCAACGAATTGTCAAACGAAATATCTAAAGGATAATGACTTTCCCTAAAATGAATTACTCGATTTATCTGAAACTGCTCGTTTGTTTTTTATTCACACAGGTTAGTTTTGCCCAGTTTACCATTCCTGAAACTCCTAAAGCTCAGACTTCAGTCTATGATTATGCGAATGTGTTGAATTCAACTGAGAAAAAACAATTAGAACAAAAACTAATTAAGTATTCGGATTCTACTACAACTCAGATTGTTGTTGTTACCATAGAAAGCCTAAAAGGCGAGGATATTGGAATATTGACTCCAAAATGGCTGCACCAGTGGGGATTAGGCCAAGCCAAAAAGGACAATGGGGTTCTGATCTTATTAGCCAAAACAGAAAGAAAAATTTGGATTTCGGCAGGTTATGGATTGGAAGACAGATTGACAGCCGGAATTGGCGGTGAAATTACCAGGAATATCATCATCCCGGAATTTAAAGCCGGAAGCTATTACAAAGGGCTTGATAAAGGAACTGACGCGCTTTTCGATGTTTTCAAAGGAAAGTACAAAGGAACACGCAAAAAAAATAATGATGGTGGTGGAGGAATTCCTATAATTTTCTTCATCGGTCTGTTTGTTTTCATACTGATTATCATATCCAAAAACAAGAATAACGGAGGTAACTCCGGCAATCGCGGAGGTGGTTTAGACTTATCGGATATTATTATCCTGAGCAGTTTAGGTCGTGGTGGTTTTGGAGGCGGTTCATCTTCAGGCGGTGGCTTTGGAGGCGGAGACTTTGGCGGTGGTGGTTTTGGTGGTGGTTTTGGCGGAGGCGGAAGCTCTGGCGGCGGAAGTGGCGGAAGCTGGTAATGTACTTATTAAAATGAAATATCTCTTTCTTTTATTATTTATATTATTTCTCCCGAATACAGCACAATCTCAATTAGCCGAAGAAATTCATGATCCGAATTTAGATGCCAAAATATCTTCTTACGATTCTATAATTAAGACAAAACCAAGTGCCGATGCTTACTTTCATCGGGGTTATCTCAACTCTTTAAACAAAAATTACGATAAGGCATTATCAGACTATAACAAAGCGATTTTATCAGACAGTACAAACCATGAGTTTTTTTTCAACCGAGCATACCTGAAAGATCTCCTTAAAGACTACCAAGGTGCACTCATCGATTATTCAAAAGTGGTTGCATTGGACAAAAAAAATTTCAAGGCATTTTACAACAGAGCTTACATTAAACAGTATCGCTTCAATGATGTAGAAGGAGCTTTTAAAGACTATACCAAAACCATTGAAATTGATCCAAAAAATGGTTTTGCATATGAGAAAAGAGGGTTTCTAAAAATGAAAGCCGAAAAACATATAGAAGCTATTAAAGACTTTGACAAAGCAATAGCATTAAATCCAACCGATTATTTGTCTTTTGCTTTCAGAGGCTATTGTAAGTCAGTGATTGGTGACAAAACAGCTTTAAATGATTTTAACAGAGTCCTTATCTTGCACCCAAGCGCTCAGGCATATGTGGATCGTGCAGCTTACTACCTTATTTATGACCGCAAGAGAGATTATTGTTCTGATTTAAGAAAAGCAGTGGACTCAGAGAATTATGAACCTGCTAAAGCTCTCATGAAGAAATATTGCAAATAAAATTTTTATAAACTTTATATCTTTGGATTTATCGGACAGTACTCCTCAGTACAAAGTAATGCAGGAATTTCGGAAAAAACCGCTTTAAATAAACGCCCATTACTTCTTTTCCGCCGATATAGGCTTCAAACTTTTTAGATTCAACTGCTTTGACAAATTTTTTAGCAAAAACAGCCACCGGCATTCCGTTTTGGGTAGCATTATCATCGGTATTTTGTTTTGAACCATCGGCAGTTAAAGCATTTTTAGCCACATTCGTCTGAATAAATCCAGGACAAATAAGCGTTACATCTACCCCGTCTTTCTGGTGTTCCATACGCAACACATCAAAAAAACCATGTAAAGCATGTTTTGCTCCGCAATAACCGGAACGATAAGGCGATCCAAATTTCCCCATCAGGCTTGTTATAGTTACAAAATGACCGCTTTTGTTTTTTAGAAAATGAGGAAGTAATGCTTTGGTTAAAGCCACAACTCCTAAATAATCGACTTCAATCAGTTTTTTATCGACACTAAAATCTGTTTCAGCCAATAACGAACGCTGACTGATTCCTCCGTTATTAATCAGCATATCGATTCTTCCGAAAGCAGCAATTGCTTTTTCGACGTGATTTTTGGCATTGTCATAATCCGCCAGATCAAAAGGCAGAATAATCACTTCAGTATTGCATTTTGATTTGACCATTTTGAGTGCTTCCTGATTTCGGGCTGACAGAATAAGTTTGCAGTTTTTAGTCGCTAATTCGTACGCTAACCCTTCACCAATACCTGACGAAGCTCCTGTAATCCAAACTACTTTATTGTTGACCATTGCCATTTTTCTATAAAAATAATAAAAAGCAATTAATAACCCTAAAAAACAAAACCCCGGAACAATAATTCCGAGGTCATGTTAAAAACCAAAATTAATATGAAAAGCAATGCCTTATTCCACAATCATTTTTTGAACAAAAACAGTTCCCGATGCAACTGTCGCTTTCACAACATAAGTTCCTTTAGCCAATCCGGAAACAGAAAGTTTAGCTGTATTGCTTTCCAACACCTTTTGTCCCAATAAAGAGAAAACAGTTACCGATTGGATTTGCGTCGTATCCGGTACCGTAAGATTAACTTCGGTTACAGCTGGATTCGGGTAAAGACCTAAACTATTATTTAACGAAGGTTGTTTTATGCTCAAAGGAAGATTAATGATTGAATATTTAGTCACACCCAAATCCACTACTCCGATGTAAGCATCAATGGTAGTTCCGTTAAAATCAAAATCCATAGCGCCAGTTCCGGCATAGTTTAATTGTGCCGAAGAAATTGTAGACCAAGTCAAACCATTATCAACAGAGTAAAGAATTGAAGCCTCTCCATACATAGAAGTATACGATCCCGCTGCAATAACTCCGTCATTAACCGGCGAGTACTTTAACTTATTAACATTTGTGCCTCCAGCAGACAATGCCCAGCCTTCTGCCGCATCTACTGTTGTATAGATTCCTGCATTTGACGCTACTGCAAATTGATTTGGGTTTAATGGATTTTTAACCAAATCAAAAATGATATCACTATTTTCATTAAGAGTCAACCCATCTGTTTTTTCGATCCAAGTTGTACCTGCATCTGTTGATTTAAATACTTTTGTCCCTTTAGCAATATACATTTCATCCGAATTTGTACTGTTCACGATAATTCCCGTAACCACACCATATCCAAACTCACTTATTTCAGGAGTAACAATTTCGGTAATAATTATATTATCTATATCACTAAAATCAATTTTAGATACAGTGCTATTTTCAGAACTGCGCATAGATACGTAGATAATATTACTATTGTTAGGGTCAACTGTCAGTTCCTGCATATCGTCTGCGAATGCCTGTAAAAGATTAGTAGTAGTTGCACCATAATCTGTACTTACATTTAAGAAACCTCCGAAAAAGCCCATTGAAGCATATGTAAAAACCCTGCCTGGAATAGTTGGATCAGCAACAACATAATTTTTTTTAGGATTGAATGAGTTTGGCAATTCTGTATCGAATGCCAATGTTGTATTTGTTTGCAGGTTTTTATGCAAACGTCCCCCTTGTGCACTATAATACAAATGGGACCCTGCAGTAGCATATTTTCCAACTGAAGTTCCTACAGAATTAAAGAAAGGCGCTCTAATTTGTGTCAATGTTGCTCCACTGTCATTTGAAATCTGAGGATATAAGTCTGTTGTTATAACCACCTGATTTTCATTAACAGGATTATAAGAAGCATTTATCCCATAATAATATTCCATTGAAATTCCTACCGGATATACCACATTATGCCATGTGTCTCCGCCATCGTCGCTGCGAACAATTTCGTTTTCTTCAAGAAGGATGATTTTATTCGGATTGGAAGCATTATATACAATCTTTGTGATATTGTTTAATGTTTCGTCTGTCCAGGTAATTGGGATAGTATTCCAGCTAAGTCCATTATCTGTTGATTTGAATAAATTTTCCGGATGGATACCAAAACCAATAGACGAACCAACTAAGATTTCGTTAGTATTTCCCGGATTAAAAGCGATAGCTTCGGTCGAAACACCCGCTAATGATTCTGTCCAGCTGATTCCTCCATTAACAGAAATAAATACTCCGCCATCTATACCACTATCTCCCAATCCTCTGGCCAGAAACAGCATTTTAGGATTGTTTGGGCTAATTGCAACATTATTAATAAAAACGTTATCATTATTTACCGTATAATAAATTTCTTGCCATGTAGTTCCGCCATTTTCAGTATAAAATGTCTTTCCAAAACCGGCAAAACCAATTTTAAAAGTAGTATCAACCAGCATAGTTGTTCCATCAGCATCATTCATATAATAAGAACTCAAACGACTAAGACTTGCTCCCGGAACACCACTTTGCGGAACAGGGAATGTAGCAGTAATCAGATTCGTCGCTAAATTAAGGATGCAGATAGAACTGCCTGTTGAAAACGACAAAGCATTGTTTCCCGGCAATAATCTTAAATCCTCAATAAATACCCCTGAATTAGGGAAAGAAAAAAGCAGATTCCAATTTTGTCCGTTATCTAAAGAAACAACAATATGATTGCCTTGAGTTGCTGCGTATAATTTATTCGGAACAGTTGCATCGTAGGTTACGTCCTGCAGTTTTCCGTAATCAGTAGAACCTTCAAGAGTCATTTGGGCACTTGCCGAACAGCAAATAAAAGACCAAATCGCTAGTAGTGTAATTTTTTTCATTTTTGTTTAGATTTAGATTCCCAAAGGTTAAAAAAACTAAACAAGACCAAGCTATTTAAAACCCGGACAAAGTGTGACGTAAATGCGGACAAAGTGTGATTACTGCATAGAAGCCAGATAATCGTAAAGATTCACTTCTTTTTCGAGTTCCATTTTAGCAGAAATCCTTTCTTTTCTTTTTCGGCAGGAATCTTGAGTAATATTAAGCATTGAGGCAATTTCCTTTGTACTTAAGTTCATATAAATGTAAGAAAGGAATCGAATATCGTTAGCGGTCAGGTTAGGATGTTTTGATTTTAAAGAAATCAGAAACCCTTGATTTACTTCTTCAAAATGAGTAATAAAATTGTCCCATTCGTTATCTGTTTTCAAATGATTCTTTAAAATTTCTATGTATTCGACCAAAGAATTATTTTTCGATTCTTGTAATAATACTGTCAATTCGGATAAAACTTCTTCAATCATTAAATTTCTTCCGGATAAGTACAAAGCTTTCGCAGACAATTTTCTGTTTTTCTGTTCCACTTCGTTTTTAAGCCGCTCTTGTTCTAACAATGACAAAGCGTTGTTTTCATCAAATTGTTTTTCAAGCAACAGTAATTCTCTTTTCTCTTTTTCCAATTCCAATGCTAAAATCTGCTCATTTCTCTCTGCAATGAGTTTTTTCTGTTTGTGTTTAAGAGACAGGTTACGAAGGATTCCAACTATAAAAAAGACAATAATTATTACAGACAAGAGAATCGTGTAGAAAATTTTCCTTTCATTGACCAATTTTGACTCGTTACGTTCCGATTGGTTTTTATAATTCTGGATTTCAAGCTTAACTTTACTGTTTTCGTATAGTTTATTGTTTTTGATTTTATCCAGTTCCTGATTAGTGCTGATAATCGAATCCTTATATTGAAGCGCCGCAGCATAATTCTTTTTCTTGAAATTGATGTCAGATAATAATTCGAACACCTTGAGTTTGGTATCCAGGTTCGGTTCTTTTTGCAGCGTCTTTTTAGCGAAATCCAAAGCTTCCTCTAATTTGTTTTCCTTCAGATAGGCCTTGGAAATAATCATGTAAAGCGCAATACCAGTGTAGTTGAATTCAAGGTCTTTGGTTGTTTTCAGTAATTCTTCAGCAGATTCCCTTGCGCGTTTAGGATTCCCAAGGGCTACATCACAATCTCCAAGACCTATTTTTGCAAGCACTACAAATTGAGGCTGGCTTACCAAAAGAGGCAATGATTCTACAAAATAAGTCCTTCCGAGCTTGTAATTATTACTTTCATTGGCAAGATTACCCATATTCATTGCATAAAGCCCCATCCGAAAGTTATCTTTATTTTCCTTGGCTATTCCGTATGCTTTGTTAAAATATTCATTTGCCTTATCGTACTTTTTCTCTTCGGAATACAAAATAGCTATATTATTCAGAACAATCATTTCGTCCTTTGGCTCCAGCTTTTTTATAGCCACAGTATAAGCTTCCAAATAATAATTAAGGGCTTCACCATACTCCAGAAGCAGGTAATAATTCGCTCCTATATTATTTAAAGCTAAGAACTCGAGATTAGGCAAATCATTACTTCTTGACATCGCAAGGGCTTTAGTAAGCAATTCCAAGGAGCGCATATGTTCGTTTTTATTCAGTGCTTCAACCCCTGACTTAACTAAAGAATCACATTTTACGCTTGCATTATTCTGTGCTCTTGCATCAAACAAAAGGCATAGCAAGAAAACAGAAGCCAAGAACCTGAACAGCCTTTTTTGTAACATAATTGAGTTGTGAAATATTTTATTCAAATATAAGATGGAATTGCAAAAAATAAAACCTCTTTCCGTTTGAATTTTAACTTGGAAAGTCAGACAGCAAAACAATGATTTACATTGAATTTTAGCCTTTTAGCCTAAAATGAGGATTCTCTTTTTTCATCTCCTAATTAATCTGTAAAATATTTTCTGCGTTTTTAACGAAAAAAAACAGATAATGAAAGTTATTCTATCAATATTTACGGGCTTTCCGAAGATTTATAAGAAAAAACGAATTAAGAGGTCATTAAAAACCAGTATAGAATAAAGGGGAAAAACACCCCTACAAAATGAGTATAAAACCCTACCTATTTTTTTGATGGTTGCCACATCTTTGCAACAACGAATTAAACAATCGAAATATTCTAAATCAAAAAATAAAACATTATGAAAAAGATTATTATTGTAACAACGCTGCTTTTATTTGGGGGAATAATAAGCGGTCAATCCATCACCAACAGCAAATTAACAAGCGAATGTCCTAAAAGCGACTATAGCCAAAATGTTAATTGCGTTGGCGGGTGGAATGCAAGTCACGGTAATCCTTCAGTTCATGAAACAACAGACGAAAACACTTCATTATGGATGTGGTCACATTCTAATCTAGGTGAAGGAGTTACTACTGATTACGATTTTCAGGCAGGTAAAACCTATCAGGTTTCGTTTAAAATAAAAACTTCTTCAAATGTTTCCAACCCTAATGATGTCGTTTTGAACTCGACAGCCAATGTAAGAGCAGTAACTGGAATGACCTCTACGGGATCTTCCGATATGCCAAAAACACCTTACGCAAGTGAAGTAATCTGGTCGAAACCAATGGGCATCGCAATAAATGGCTGGAAAACAGTCAAAGTAAACTTTACACCAGAAAACGACAACAGCCAGCTTTGGTTTTATCCATCAATGACAGCAAATGCGAATGAAAACGGCGGAGCACGCGTTCAAATGGAAATTGACGATGTTGTAGTTACCCCAATGGCAAAAACTACTGCAGAAGTTAACAACACCTTTACGGTTTTATCTTCCAATCCGGCAAAAAAAGGAGAAGTGATGAAAATAAAAACCAAAACTGATGAAGTTGTTGAAGTAGCTCTTTTTGACATGGCCGGAAATTTAAAAACCGTACCTTTTACAAAAGCAGACAACACTACCATCGAATTCATGATTGGTGATAATTTCAAAAACGGAATTTACACACTAACAATCCTAAATGATAATAATTCTATTTCAAGCAAAAACATCATTGTCAAATAGATTTTAGAAAATACTGAGTCGTCCTAAAATAGGTTGACAAGTTTTACAATAAATTAATTAAAACCAGTGAAGTTAACTTCACTGGTTTTTTCATATACAAAGTTAGGTGTTTTCATATTTAAACTCAAATGTGGTCTTTT
>NZ_JBOGUT010000010.1:0-109440 GCF_050696275.1 Flavobacterium sp. | reverse complement strand
TATTTTGTTTCAAGTTGAAGACTATTTGTTTCAAGTTAGAGGATGTTTATTCTAAATGGAAGCTATTTTGTTTTAAGTTGAAACTACTTTATTTCAAGTTAGAGAATGTTTATTTTAAATAGAAGCTACTTTGTTTTAAGTTGAAACGACTTCTCTGTAATATAAAGGACTTTCTTTTTAAAAGAAAAAACGTCTTGTTCCGGAAAACATTTTTTGTATTCCGGAACAAGACGTTTTTTTCACATTAAGTAATACTTCCGTATTAAATTATTTATCCAAAAAATCGTTTTTGGAAGTGGCCAGTTTAACAATCAGCATCACTCCTGAAAAGGCTTCCATCAGCATACCAACAAGTAACAGTTCAGAGGCTCCCGTCCAATGCATTATTTTTAATAACGCTCCAAGAGTTGTAATAATCGAGGCCAAAACGAAAATAATAATAATGTGTTTGTATTTCATGTTAATTTCTTTTTTCAAATGGGGTTATAGTTCCTTTTTCTAAGTATTGCTTCATTTGGCGTAACAAATTTGCCCAGCAATAACTGGTAATCCTAAATTCTTTATCGGTGTTTTGCCAATTGGTATGGTAAAATTGCACGTAAGTCTGATTTGGTTTTTCTTCGGTTAAAATAAATCCGAAGCGAGTTGGCAACCATTCTTCCATGGCCTTGGTCATCGTAAATTCAATTTGCCCGTTGTTTTTAAGTTGTGTGATTTCGGCATACCAATCATATTCTTCCGCAAAATACAAATGATAAATAGAACCCAATTCCGGCGTTCCGCTACAGCGCAATGTCCACCAATCATTTAATTTATTAGGCAGACTGACAGCTTCAAAAACTTTCTCTTTTGAAACATTAATCTGAAAATCATGTAGTATTGTGTACATCTGAATTTTTTTATTCGTTATCAATAATTTTTTCGATTCGTTTATCCGGAATAAGCCATATCAGAGCTACTAAAAGATAAATCACACCGGAAAACAGCGGACTGAAATAAGCACATCCAATTCCAGTTAAATACAGAATAGGAGAAAGCTTCCCTTTGTAATCTTTCCCAATTGCTTTTGCCAAAATGGAATTTGGACCGTGTTTTTTTATAATGATATTTTGCAGGATAAAATAGGCAATTCCGGCCATAAGAAGGTTAACACCATACAATAACATTGGAAAAGGAGCGGTATAATTTTCACCCATCCAAGCGGTTACAAACGGAATTAAGGATAACCAAAACAACAAATGCAGGTTAGCCCAAAGAATAGCCCCAGAAATCTGCTTTACGGTATGCATCATGTGATGGTGGTTGTTCCAGTAAATACCAATATAGATAAAGCTCAATATATAACTCAGGAAAATAGGGATGAGAGGTTTTAATGAGTTAAAATCTGCTCCTTCAGGCACTTTCAATTCCAGAACCATAATGGTGATAATAATGGCTAATACACCATCGCTAAAGGCTTCCAAACGAGTTTTATTCATGATTGTATTGTCTTATTTTTTTAATGAGGAAATCGATCTCCAATTAAATTAAGCTGGATATCGTGTTCTAAATAGGCCTTTAATCCGGCTAAAACTAACGTAAAACCTTCTGTAGCATCCCGAACTTGAGAAATAAGTTGGTCCGGATCTCCTTTAAAACCATTATTTACAATACTAACGAAAGTAGCAGTAGAATTAATAGGTTTAAAAGTCCATTCTACTGTTGTGGTTTCATTATAATTTCCCCATTCAGCACTGATGAATTCATTTTGCCGGACATCTTTAATAAAAACAGAGACAGTGTGGTTATACATTTCCCACGTCCAATCAATTTTAGCACCGGTTTCAACTCTTCCCGAACTTTTGGTAAACCAGAATTTACTTGTGATTTCCGGATTAACAAAGGCTCCAAATACATCAGAAACAGGTTTCCGGATAAGCATTTCGGCCATGGCAAAATTTGAATCTACTGGTTTCATGTTACAGTTTTTTATATTATCTAACTCAATGTTTTATGAATTCTTCGCTTATGATGGGTTTGTTTTAAATCATTGTCACCCGAAATAATGCTGATATTCCCATCTACTTCAAGCATGGCTAATTTTACTTCTTTATAATATTGGACACCATGTTCTCTCATAGCTTCTTCCAATTCTTCGGAAGTAATTCCCAGTCTTGCCAGTGTTTTAAATTCAATTTTACCACTATGGATTAGAATCTCAGGCCTTTCTTGAATAAAATCATTTATAATTTGTGATTTAAACATGATTTTTTTTAATACAAAACTCATCAAAAACAATGCAAATGCTGCTAATAATCCGCCAAGAAGACTGGTATTGCTTCCCACCATGGCATTCTGAACGGAATTACTTATCAGAAGAACTAAAATTACATCGGCAGTATTAAGCTGTGATAATTCCTTCTTACCAAAAAAACGCAAAGCCAGTACCATAAAAAAATATACGGCTGCACTTCTTAGAATAATCTCAAGATAAGGATTCATAGACAATTAGGTCCATTTAAAGTTTTTTTCAATTGCTTTGATCATTTCTCCGGCAATATCTTTTTGGGTAGCGCCTTCAATCCCTTCCAGACCGGGTGAAGAGTTTACTTCAAGCAATAATGGTCCTTTTGCCGAACGGATAATATCAACTCCGGCCACTTTCAAGTTCATTGCTTTAGAAGCTTTGATGGCAATTCGTTTTTCTTCGGAGGTGACTTTTACTATAGAAGCAGTTCCTCCCATGTGAATATTCGCTCTGAATTCCCCAGGTGCAGCCTCTCTTTGCATTGCGGCAACGACTTTTCCGTCAACAACAAATAGCCGCAAATCTTTTCCATTAGCTTCTTTGATGAATTCCTGAACTAAGATATTAGCATTTAAGCTTTTAAAAGCATTAATTACAGATTCGGCTGCTTTTTTGGTTTCCGCCAAAACAACTCCTTTTCCCTGTGTCCCTTCCAATAATTTTACGATTAAAGGAGAACCACCCACCATTTTAATCAAATCGTCAGTGTCTAATGGGGAATTGGCAAATCCTGTGGTCGGAATATCGACTCCGTTGTTTAGTAATAATTGCAGTGAATATAATTTGTCGCGCGATTGCGTAATGGCTGAAGCCGAATTAAGCGCAAAAACTTTCAATGATTCGAAATGTCTGGTCAGTGCACAACCATAATACGTCATGCTGGGTCTGATTCTTGGAATTACAGCGTCAAAATCATCCAAAACTCTTCCTCCACGATAATGTATTTCGGGTTTCGTAGCGTCAAGCTTCATGTAGCAATACTTCAAATTTAGAAAATGCATCTCATGACCACGCATTTCACCTGCTTCAATAATCCTTTTATTGCTGTACAGTTCAGGATTGCTGGCTAGTAAGCCAATTTTTAAACCTTTTTTATTGGTTTCAGTATAATAATGCGTTTTTAGGTTTTCTGCAGAAGGCTGACCCAATTGAAATTTTTTTTCGGGATCAACAATTAAACGTCCCAACATGGCTTCACGTCCCAAAAGCATACGGTAACCCATTGAATCACGATTAGTTAATGTGAGTTCAACGCTCCAAGTGTCATCTCCAAGGTGAAGTTCGGTTCTGATTACGTATCTTTTTTCTCTGAATCCGCTTGAGCTTTTTACAACTCGTTGATCAATAAGCTGCGCTTCACAGTGAATAACTGCTTTTTCGTTATTTTGTAAAGGATTGATATCAAATTGAATCCAATCCGTTCCGTGTTTTTGAAATATTTTTATGTTTACTGCATGTAACGCCGAAGTTTTGGCACCAGAATCCACACGAGCTTTAATAAATGGAATTTTTAGCGTAGGGAAGGAGCACCATTCTTCGCTTCCTACAATTGCTTTTTCAGACATGATAATTAAATTTCAGCATCTAAATTAGTACTTTTTTCTTTAAAAAGAAAAAACCTACTTAATTAGTAGGTTTTTCTGCTTTTATGATAGAAACTTTGAGTTCTTGTGAGTTGGAATCTAAATCCATTTCAATTTTATCGCCTTCATGTATTTTAGAAGTGATAATCTCCTCGGCGAGTATATCTTCCACATATTTCTGAATGGCTCTTTTTAATGGACGGGCTCCAAATTGCCTGTCAAAACCTTTCTCAGCAATATAAGCTTTGGCCTCATCAGATAATGAAAGTGAGTAACCTAAATCTTTCACACGAGCATATAATTTATTTAATTCGATTTCTATAATTGAATTGATATCTTCTTTTTCAAGGGCGTTAAATACAATTACATCATCAATTCTATTCAAAAATTCAGGAGCAAAAGTTTTTTTCAATGCATTTTCGATAATGCTTTTTGAATTTTCATCTGCTTGAGAAATTTTAGCGGCAGTACCAAAACCTACTCCCTGCCCGAAATCTTTCAATTGACGGGCACCCACATTAGAGGTCATGATGATAATTGTATTTCTGAAATCAATTTTACGGCCTAAACTATCGGTTAAATAACCATCATCAAGAACTTGCAGCATCATGTTGAAAACATCCGGATGTGCTTTTTCAATTTCGTCAAGAAGCACAACGCAATAAGGTTTGCGACGCACTTTTTCGGTTAATTGTCCGCCTTCTTCATAACCAACATAACCTGGAGGTGCTCCAACTAAGCGGGATATAGAGAATTTTTCCATGTATTCACTCATATCAAGACGAACTAAAGCATCTTCTGAGTCAAATAATTCTTTAGCAAGAACTTTGGCTAATTGGGTTTTACCAACACCTGTCTGACCTAAGAAAATAAACGAACCGATTGGTTTGTTAGGATCCTTTAATCCGGCACGATTACGTTGGATAGAACGAGCAATTTTAAGAACTGCTTCATTTTGCCCAATTACTTTATGTTGAATTAATTCAGGTAAATTGGCCAGTTTATTGCTTTCAGTTTGAGCAATTCGGTTAACAGGAATTCCTGTCATCATCGAAACCACATCGGCAACATTGTCTTCGGTTACCTGGATTCGGTTGTTTTTCGAATCTTCTTCCCAAAGTTCTTGAGCCATAGCCAAATCTTTCTCCAATTTTTTCTCGTCATCACGGAGTTTTGCCGCCTCTTCGTATTTCTGACGCTTAACAACCGTATTTTTTAATTCACGTACTTCTTCTAATTGACGTTCTAAATCTAAAATTTGTTTTGGAACATCAATATTGGTGATGTGTACGCGAGAACCGGCTTCGTCAAGAGCATCAATAGCTTTGTCCGGTAAAAAACGTTCAGACATATATCTGTCAGTTAATTTTACACAAGCTTCAATCGCTTCCGGAGTATAAATTACGTTATGATGATCTTCGTATTTATTTTTAATGTTATTCAAAATGGTAATCGTTTCTTCAACACTTGTTGGGTTCACAATTACTTTCTGGAAACGTCTTTCAAGCGCACCGTCTTTTTCAATATACTGACGATATTCATCAAGAGTTGTGGCTCCAATACATTGGATTTCTCCTCTTGCCAAGGCAGGTTTAAACATATTCGAAGCATCTAAGGAACCTGTTGCTCCACCGGCACCTACGATAGTGTGAATTTCATCAATAAAAAGAATGATATCGTCGTTTTTCTCTAATTCATTCATTACCGCTTTCATGCGTTCTTCAAATTGTCCTCTGTATTTAGTTCCGGCAACAAGGCTTGCTAAATCTAAAGTAACAACACGTTTTCCGTATAAAATTCGGGATACTTTCTTTTGAATGATACGCAGTGCCAATCCTTCAGCTATCGCAGATTTACCTACTCCGGGTTCCCCTATAAGTAGTGGATTGTTCTTTTTTCTGCGGCTTAAAATTTGTGAAACACGTTCAATTTCCTTTTCACGGCCTACTACAGGGTCTAATTTACCTTCTTCGGCCATTTCTGTTAAGTCTCTTCCGAAGTTGTCTAAAACCGGTGTTTTCGATTTTTTATTCGATTTGTTGGCAGGATTATTGAAGTTTCCTTCTTTTAAACTGTCATCTTGTCCTGAATCGTCATTATAAGACGATTCGTTTTTAGGAAAATTATCCTGAAAATCTTCTTCGTTTGGCATCATAGTTAAATATTGTTCTTTGGCTACATCGTAGTCGATTTTTAATTTATTAAGCAATTTTGTTGTAGGGTCATTTTCGTTGCGTAAGATACATAACAGCAAATGAGCCGTACTTATTGAAGAGCTCTGAAAAACTTTAGCTTCTAAAAAAGTTGTTTTAAGTGCCCTCTCGGCCTGTCTCGTCAGATGCAAATTTTTCTTATCGTTTCCGGCTACAGGGTTAGGATTTGCGGGACTAAGGATTTCTACTTTTCTGCGTAAATGTTCTAAATCTACAGACAGATTATTTAAAATATTAATAGCTGACCCATTTCCATCACGCAAAATACCTAACATTAAATGTTCAGTACCAATAAAATCATGGCCTAAACGCAATGCTTCTTCCTTACTGTAAGTAATAACATCTTTTACCCTTGGTGAAAAATTATCGTCCATAATAGTGTGGTTATTAATGTAAATTTAGTGATTTATGAAACCATATGCAAAAATCGTTCCTAATCTAAAAGTACTGTCAGCTAATTGACAAAAAAATATTGAAAAAGAAAAGCTAATTTATGCTTTATTTATTAACCATTATAGCGGTTTATTTTGTTAATAAATCATTAAAATATGTTCTCTTAAAAGACAATTAAAAATTCAGAAATCCGTATATTAGCACGTTTTGAAAATAAAATAAAATAAATTAATACAGAAATACTTATGTCTGACGGAGAAAAGTTAATTCCAATTAACATTGAAGACGAAATGAAATCAGCTTACATCGATTATTCGATGTCAGTTATTGTATCGCGTGCCTTACCTGACGTGAGAGATGGTTTAAAGCCTGTTCACAGAAGAGTTCTGTTTGGTATGCATGAATTAGGAGTTTATTCAAATAAAGCGCATAAAAAATCAGCGAGAATTGTCGGTGAAGTATTAGGTAAGTATCATCCGCACGGTGATACTTCGGTTTATGATGCGATGGTTCGTATGGCTCAGGAATGGAGTTTACGTTATCTTCTTGTAGACGGTCAGGGTAACTTTGGTTCTGTCGATGGAGATAGTCCTGCGGCAATGCGTTATACAGAAGCAAGAATGAAAAAAATGTCAGAAGAAATTCTGGCAGATATTGAGAAAGAAACGGTTGACTTCCAATTAAACTTTGATGATACCCTTCAAGAGCCTAAAGTAATGCCAACACGTGTTCCTAATCTTTTGATTAATGGAGCTTCCGGTATTGCAGTAGGTATGGCTACTAATATGGCACCTCATAATTTAACGGAAGTTATCGATGGAACATTGGCTTACATTGATAATAACGATATTGAAATTGATGAATTAATTACACATATTAAAGCTCCGGATTTTCCAACGGGAGGTGTAATTTATGGTATGGATGGTGTTCGTGAGGCTTTTAAAACCGGTCGTGGTCGTGTTGTAATGCGCGCTAAAGTCGGTTTTGAAGAAGTAGAAGGACGTGAATCTATTATTGTTACCGAAATTCCTTATCAAGTGAATAAGGCTAATATGATTAAACATACAGCCGATTTAGTTAATGAGAAAAAAATTGAAGGTATTGCCAATATCCGTGACGAATCGGATAGAAATGGTATGCGTATCGTTTATATTTTAAAACGTGATGCAGTTCCAAATGTGGTTTTAAATACTTTATATAAGTATACACAATTACAATCGTCTTTCAGCGTTAATAACATTGCATTAGTGAAAGGACGTCCTCAAATGCTGAATCTTAAAGATTTGATTCATTATTTTGTAGAACACCGTCATGATGTTGTAACGCGCAGAGCGCAGTTTGATTTGCGTAAAGCCGAAGAAAGAGCTCATATTTTAGAAGGTTTAATTATTGCTTCGGATAATATTGACGAAGTGATTCAATTGATCAGAGCTTCTAAAAATGCGGATGAAGCCAGAGAAAAATTAATCGAACGTTTCAAATTATCTGAGATTCAGGCTAAAGCAATTGTTGAAATGCGTCTTCGTCAGTTAACCGGACTGGAGCAGGACAAATTGCGTGCTGAGTACGAAGAAATCATGAAATTGATTAATTATTTGAAAGAATTGTTAGCAAGCAAAGAAATGAGAATGCAGGTGATTAAGGATGAGTTAGCTGAAATTAAAGATAAATACGGAGATGCTCGTCGTTCTACAATTGAATATGCCGGAGGAGATGTAAGTATTGAAGATTTAATTGCTGATGAGCAAGTAGTTATCACAATTTCGCATGCTGGTTATATTAAACGTACTTCTTTATCTGAATATAAAACTCAAAATAGAGGAGGAGTTGGTCAAAAATCTGCAGGAACAAGAGATCAGGACTTCCTAGAACACATGTTTGTGGCCACAAATCATCAATATATGATGTTTTTCACTCAGAAAGGAAAATGCTTCTGGATGCGTGTTTACGAAATACCGGAAGGATCGAAAACAGCAAAAGGAAGAGCCATCCAAAATCTTGTGAATATTGAGAATGATGATAAAGTGAAAGCATTTATATGTACTCAGGATTTAAAAGATCAGGAATACATTAATAGTCACTATTTAATTATGGTTACTAAAAAAGGCCAGGTTAAGAAGTCATCATTGGAATTGTATTCTCGTCCAAGAGTAAATGGTGTTGCTGCTATAACAATTAAGGAAGATGATGAATTACTGGAAGCAAAATTAACAAATGGCGAGAGTCAGGTGTTGGTTGCTGTAAAATCAGGAAAACTGGTTCGTTTTGAAGAAGGTAAAACACGTCCGATGGGAAGAACAGCTTCTGGAGTTCGTGGAATTACACTAGCCGATGAGAACGACGAAGTAATTGGCATGGTTTCTGTTAACGATATGGAAAGCGAAATTTTGGTTGTTTCTGAAAAAGGATATGGAAAACGTTCTTCATTAGACGATTATCGTATCACGAATCGTGGTGGAAAAGGAGTTAAAACCTTGAATATTACAGAGAAAACAGGTGCTTTGGTTTCGATAAACAATGTTACTGATGCCGATGATTTAATGATTATTAACAAATCAGGTTTAACTATCCGCATGATGGTTTCTGATTTAAGAGTCATGGGTCGTGCAACGCAAGGAGTCCGTTTAATTAACATTAAAGGAAACGATTCAATTGCGGCTGTTGCCAAAGTATTACGTGAAGACGAAGCAGAAGATGAGGAACTTACTGAAGGAATCTCAGATGACGAATCTGGTAACGATGTTTCAGACGATATTTCCGAAGAAACTGAAACTCAAGAATAATTAAATTATAAATACCTACATATGAAAATTAAAAATTTAGTAATAGCTACTTCATTAATTTTTTCTGTGTCTACATTTGCGCAGAAGGATGAATTAAAAACAGCTGAAAAAGCCTTGAAATCTGGAAATCCAGCAGAAGCAAAAACAGCTTTGACCCAAGCAGAGTCATTAATAGCAAATGCAGATGATTCTCAAAAAGCCCAATTCTATTTCTTAAAAGGAAATACCTATTTTGATCTTGCTAAGAAAAAAGTAGACGAAGATAAAAATCTGGAAGAAGCTGTTAAAGCATTCAATATGTTGCTTGAAACTGAAAGAAAATCTGGAAAATCTAAATATTCTTCTCAAGCACAGACTTCTTTAAATGAAGTTAAAAGAGAACTAACCAATAGTGCTATTGCTGACAGTAACAGCAAAAAGTTCAAAGAAAGTGCTCTTAAATTGTATCAGGTTTATCAATTAGATAAAAAAGATTCAATTATGTTGTATTATGCTGCAAGTACTGCAATTAACGCACAGGATTTTGATTTGGCTTTAGACTATTATAACAAACTGAAAGAAATTAATTATTCAGGAAAAGGGATTAATTATTCAGCAAAAAGTAAACTTAGCGATAAAGACGAAACGTTTAATTCTAAAAAAGAAAGAGACGATGCTGTAAGAATCGGAACACATACTGATCCTAAAGTGGAAGAAGTTCCGTCAAAAAGAGGGGAAATTTATAAAAACATCTCTTTAATATACATTCAGAAAAACGATGTTCCATCGGCTAAAAAAGCAATTGTTGACGCAAGAAAGACTAACCCTGAGGATGTTTCTTTAATTGTTTCTGAAGCAGATTTGTATCTTAAAACGAATGATTTTGATACCTATAAAAAACTGATTACTGAAGTAATTGCCAAAAATCCAAAGGATGCAGATTTGTTTTATAATTTGGCTGTTATTTCTTCACAGTCTAAAGATGATAATGCAAAAGCTGAAGCTGAAAAAAATTATATAAAGGCGATAGAAATTGATCCTAAATATAAAAATGCATACATCAATCTGGCAATTTTAAAACTTTCAGGAGAAAAAGAACTTGTTGATCAAATGAATAAATTAGGAACTTCGCCTGCGGATAATAAAAAATACGATGTTTTGAAAGCAAAGCGTGAAGCATTATATAAATCAGCATTACCTTATTTAGAAAAAGCAGACGAGCTTTTTGCTGGTGATAAAGATATTAAATCAACTTTGCTAAATGTTTACAATGCTTTGGATATGACTGAAAAGTACAAAGCACTTAAAGCAAGAAATTAATTTTCTACAGAATTTATAAGTAAAAAAAACGTTCGCTAATTGCGAACGTTTTTTTTATATAATCTTTTTAATAACTCTTAATTTATGAGTATGCCTGTTGAGTTCGGCATTATAAATTCCCAGATGGTCTAATCTGTCAATTCGTACTTTACCACTGGCATGAATAATATAATTATCATCCATGATGATTCCAACATGAATAATATTTCCTTCTTCATTGTCAAAAAAAGCTAAATCTCCAGGTTCGCTTTCTTCAATAAAACTCAAAGCTTCCCCTTGATTTGCTTGCTGTGAGGCATCACGCAAAAGTTTATAACCATTGAGCTTATAAACCATTTGGGTAAAACCGGAACAATCAATACCGAAAGGAGTTTTCCCGCCCCACAAATAAGGAGCATGCATATACATAAATGCTGTATTTATGAGATTTGCCTTTGGTTTTATTCCACTTGTTTTCAATCCTTCAAACGAAAAATTACCAGTATTAATGGAGTCATTATTCAAAAATGATAATGAAGCTCCCAGCGGAATAGGCATTAATAAATTATTTGGAGAAGTAATATATTCAATCAAATCGTTATTCAAGACAATACTGTCTTTCGACAACTGCTGAAATTGATTTTCAGTAATTTCCTGAAATTGTTTACTATCAATCCAACCCTCGTACTCATCATAAGCCAATTGAATTCTGGACCATTTTGGATTGTGTTCTAAAACGGTAAAATGCTCACCAAACAAGACTTGCGAAACTAACTCGCTTCGGTCACTTGGTTCTAATCGCAAAGGAATATTGGCTAAATTACAAACTCCGAACATTCAGATTATTTTAAATTTTGAATGATGAGTTTTGAACTGATTAAAATTCAAAACCCATCATTTTTATTTCTATTTGAAGCTATTCCTGCTTTACACTTCAATCTTTTTATTTTTAAGAAAAAATAAAAAGGATTTTCGTTGCAATCAGGGCTAAGGGTATTCCGGTAAAATTAGGCTCTTTCAATAACAATTGCCGAAGCGCCACCACCACCATTACAAATAGCAGCTGCACCAATTTTAGCATTGTTTTGTTCAAGAACACTCATTAAAGTTACAATAATTCTGGCTCCTGAGCAACCCAGAGGATGTCCTAATGAAACGGCACCTCCATTTACGTTCACTTTATTGTTATCTAAACCTAAAATTTGAGCATTAGCCAATCCAACAACGGAAAAAGCCTCATTAAATTCAAAGAAATCTACATCAGAAGTCGATAAACCAGCTTTCTTTAGCGCAATTGGCAATGCTTTAGCAGGAGTCGTTGTAAACCATTTTGGTTCTTGTGCTGCATCAGCATACCCTTTAATGTAAGCAAGAGGCTTAAAACCCATCTCTAAAGCTTTTTCTTCGCTCATTAATACCAAAGCCGCAGCTCCATCATTAATAGTAGAAGCATTCGCTGCTGTAACCGTTCCGTCTTTTGTAAAAACAGGATTTAATGTTGGAATCCTGTCTAATTTCACATTAGTGTATTCTTCATCTTTAGAAACAACAATCGGATCTCCTTTTCTTTGTGGTATAGTTACAGGAACGATTTCGTTATCAAATTTACCTGCTTCCCAAGCTTTGGCAGAACGCTCGTACGATTGAATAGCAAAATTATCCTGATCTTCTCTTGTGATTTTATATTCTGTTGCGCATAAATCAGCACAAACTCCCATAGCATTGTTATCGTAAGCATCGGTTAAACCGTCTTTTTGCATTCCGTCAACCATAGTTGTCGGACCAAATTTAACTCCGTTTCTTAAATGTACATAGTGAGGAATCATACTCATGTTTTCCATTCCGCCGGCAACAACAATTTCAGCGTCACCACACATAATAGCTTGAGCTCCCATCATTACTGATTTCATTCCTGAAGCACAGACTTTATTTACTGTTGTACAGGCAACCTCATTTGAAAGGCCTGCAAAAATAGCTGCTTGTCTGGCAGGAGCTTGTCCAACACCAGCCTGAACTACATTACCCATAAAAACTTCATTAACTAAAGCTGGGTCCAGATTTATCTTACTAATTGCTCCTTTTATAGCGATTGCGCCTAATTGCGGTGCAGGAACACTGGATAATGCTCCCATAAAGCTTCCTATTGGTGTACGTACAGCCGATACGATAACAACTTTTTTCATTTTGAATGATTTTCTAAAATTATTTTTTTGCGAATTTACTAATTTTAGGGAGAATTCAAATGGGTAGATTGACATTATTTAACCGTAATTTGAAATTAATTTATCATTTATTCTAAAAATAATTTTGTTGTATAATGTTGATTTTTAACACTTTTAAAAATTATATCAAAATTTACCTAAAAAAGTGGAAAAAAAAGTTGGTAGTATAGGTTTCATGCCCTACATTTGCAACCGCAAAAAAGGGTAAGTCCTTACGTAAAAGGAGAGGTGCCAGAGTGGTAATGGAGCAGATTGCTAATCTGTCGACTGGTAACGGTCGCCAGGGTTCGAGTCCCTGTCTCTCCGCTTTTTTTGTCTCGGGGTGTAGCGTAGCCCGGTTATCGCGCCTGCTTTGGGAGCAGGAGGCCGCAGGTTCGAATCCTGCCACCCCGACAATTTTTTTTAAATTGTCGTATTAGGTCCAATAGCTCAGCTGGATAGAGCAACTGCCTTCTAAGCAGTAGGTCTCAGGTTCGAATCCTGATTGGATCACAAAAAGCTTCACATTTAGTGAAGCTTTTTTTGTTTTTATTAATAGCTGGAAAACTTCAGTTAATTGTATGTTTTTGTATTTTGAAACACGACTTATTTTCAATATCCTTTCATTTGAGTTATTCAAATACGACTTGTCTTAAAACTTTTATATTTTGTACCTTTCCTGAAATATAATTGCCGCCAAATGAATTTAAAACTTTCTATTTTATTCTTTTTTATATTAAATAGCATCTTCGCTTTTACATCAATTGATTTGAGGATAGCGCAAAATAAAATTCTTCTAACAGAAAAAGACACTATTGAAATCAGCGATACCAGCTTTGTAAATATTAATGACTACAGTTCTGATTTTATCTTAGACATGAAATATGCTTCTGAGGATAATTTTCTGAAAACAAAAGTTTACGATTGTCCTTCCTGTTATTTAAGATTGAAAACGGTGAAAGCTTTAATAGATGCAAATAAAAAATTCAATAAAAAAGGATATAGAATAAAAATATTTGATTGTTACAGACCTCTCGACGTGCAAAAGAAAATGTGGAGTATCATTCCTGATGTAAATTATGTGGCAAATCCTTCCAGAGGTTCCATACATAACAGAGGTGGAGCTGTTGATATTACCCTTGTAGATGAAAACGGACAAGAATTGAATATGGGAACTCCATTTGATTTTTTTGGACCTGAATCAAGCCATGATTATGGCAATTTGCCGGAAGATGTCCTTAAGAACAGAAAACTGCTTAGAAAAATTATGCGTAGGTTCAATTTTGAATCGTATGATTCAGAATGGTGGCATTATAATTTAGTCGGCTCCAGAAAAGACAAATTATCAAATTTCACATGGAAATGTGATTAATTGGAAATGCAGGAATAATTATCAATAAAGAAATTTTCGGGTTCAAAGATTCCTTGAATTTTTTCAGCTCGAAGCTCTTTTGGTAAAACATAATCAATAGATTCTGAAGCATATTTTATCCGCATTAGGCTTATCGGGAATTTTTTCAAGTCCTCATAATCGTCTTTTTTAAACAAAAAATGAGCATTCAATAAGCGGTTGTTTAACTTTTCGGTTTCATTATAAATTAAATTATCGCATTCGTTTTCTGTTGAATTAAGCAGTGTAAATATTTTACCGTTAGATAATTGGAAGTAAATTCTGGAGTTTTTGTCAATGCATTTTGGAGTTATAAAATCAGAGCTTTTTTGGATAACCTGCAGATTTAAAACAGGCATTCCGTCATTTGAAATTAAGGATAAAAATATAAGTTGCGATGAGTTTCCAAATACTCTCTCATAAACCAAACAACTTTTTGTTTCTTTCAGAGTTCCTAATGTATCCGTTACATTTACAACGTATTCACAGGGTTTTTGAGCAAAAGTCAAAGTTTGAAACGATAAAAAAAGAAATAGTATTGTAATTCTCATGGTTCTTAAATTTTGGCGCAAATTAAAACAATTTTATTGTTATTTACATCCGTTGTTAAAAAAGTATAGCTATCACCACCATCTTTTATTTTGTATTTTTTTCGGATATTTTCCACAGTTTCAGGAAAATTCCTCGTGGTAATATTCGCTTTTGTATCCTGCAGGTTTTCTTTCATGTTTTTCTTTGTAAATTCAAATGAGTTTACAATTTTAAAAACCCGCCCGGGAAAATCGATTATTTCGTCAGATGTGTATAAATGGGAATGCTGATGCAGTTTTTCCAACATAAATGCCCTGGAGATCAAATCGAAAGCTCCCGATTTTAAAATAGCACTATTGGGCTCGTAAATGTATTTTTTTGGAAGTGAATAAGAGGGATTCTTAGGCTTTGAATTCAAATCGAATTCAAATTTCTCTTTTTTAGTTTTCCCAAAATTAATAGTTTTTATTGAAATAGCACCCACATAATCCTTTTTAATTTCCCAAAGCAATTCTTTTACTTCATTATTTAGAGCTACAATATGTATTTTTTTTACATTTCTTAATTCTGTTAAACCAGCTGTAATATCAAGTATTGGGGCTGTTTTGATAAGAATTCTTTTTGAAAAAGTGAAATAGTATTCTAGATTTTCGGGGACATTTGGTAAGCAATCCTGAAGCATAAAAACCTTACCTTTTGCATCACTTCTTCTAGAAGGGTCGATATAAATCCAATCAAATTGACGATTTAAATTTTCTAATGTTTTAAAACTGTCACCTTGTATACAAGTGATATTTTTGCAGTTTAAAATTTTAAAATTATGACTGACAATTTCAGAGAGTTCGGGTTTTAATTCACAATGTATAACGTCGTCTATTTTTTTTGAAAAATAATAATCATCAATACCGAAGCCTCCTGTTAAGTCAATCATGCTTTCCCCTGAAAGAATAGTCGTTTTATAGTCAGCAGTAACTTCTGAAGATGTTTGTTCAATGGAAATTTTGCTCGGGTAAATTATTCCCTCATTGGAAAACCAAGTAGGAAGTTTTTCTTTGGCTTTGCTTTTTGAAGCAATTTGATTTAAAATCTCGTTCCAGGGAATTTCAGGGAAAGGATTTTTTAATAAAGCTACTTTTGTAAAATTTATTTCCAAAGAGTTATTTATAAAATCCTGAACATCAGCATTTAATATTTCTGAATTCAAAGCTAAATATCTTTAGTTAACAATTGGACTATTTTATTTTCAGGTAGAAATTCTTTGCCTACAACCTTTAGAACGGTATAGACTGGAACAGCAAAAATCATCCCTATAATTCCGAATAAATACCCGCCAATTAGGATGATAAGAAAAATCTCCAGCGGATGTGATTTTACGCTATTCGAGAAAATTATTGGCTGACTCAAATTATTGTCAATTAACTGAACAACAAAAAAGCCAATCAATACATAAACTGTTGTTGGTAAGGTTTCGGAAACAAAATCACTTCCAAGATTGCTAATCATGGTTAAAATTACTGCCAGGCAGGTTCCTATTAACGGGCCAACATAAGGTATTATATTTAGGAGTGCACATAAAAAAGCAATAATAAAGGCGTTTTGCACTCCAAAAATCAATAAAACAATCAGATATAAGATAAAAACAATAAGCAATTGTAATAAGATGCCAATAAAATAGCGGGATAACAAATGGTTTGTTTTGTCAATTGAAGCCAGAATTTTGTCTTCATGTTCGTCAGGTAAAATCCACTTAAAAACAGTATTGAATTTTCTTTTGTCTTTCAGTAAAAAGAAAGTGATAAAAAATACCGAAACGATTCCAACGCCAAGACTGCTTAAGGTGCTTAAAAAAGAATTAAAAAAAGCGGTAATCATATTCACAGCTGATTTGGAATTAAGTCCTGATTTTTCATAAATCTGCTGTATATCAATTTGATGAGTGCTTAGGTAATCGTTTAATTTCAGTACCAATGAATTGTAGTCTTCTTCCATTTTTACTGTATTAAGCAATGAAAGATTTTCTCCTTGCGAAATTAAGAGAGGAACAAAAAGCAAAATAAAACCAATAATCAAAAGTGAAAATAAAAATAGAGCCATCAGGGACGCCGTCGTATTTTTAAATTTTAAACGGGATTTCAAAAACCGGACAATAGGGCCGCCTATCAGTGAAAGCACTAAAGCGACAATAATATAGGTAATCACTGTTCGAATTTGATAAATAAAAGATAAAATCAAAGCTATTCCTGTTAAAACCAGAACAGCCCGAACTATTCCATTTGCAATTATTTTTGAAGTCATTTTCGAGTATTTTAGAACGAATATAATAAAAAAACTCGCTACTAGAGCGAGTTTTAAGGGTAACTTAATTTTTTAATTATCTGAAAGAAGCTCTAGAACCACCAACAGCAAATATTGCGTTCATTCTAGTTTTTTGTCCGTTAGAGAACATGTACATACCTCTATCATCAGTATAATCCATATAGTTCATATACATTTCAAGTGGAGTTCCTGAACAAGTACTTCTGTGACCAACAGCTGGAACACCGTAGTTTGCAGTGTTGTGAACCGGAGTATCAGATACTTGGTCGTTTCCGCAAGTTGCATCACCCCAGATATGACGTAAGTTCATCCAGTGTCCAACTTCGTGAGTGGCAGTTCTTCCTAAGTTAAACGGATAAGTTGCAGTTCCTGTATTTCCTAAATATTTAGAATCAATAACAACTCCGTCAGTAGAGGAAGAACCTCCAGGGAATTGTGCATAACCTAAAATTCCACCACCAATTGTACAAACCCAAAGGTTTAATTTAGTTGTTGGAGAAACGGCAGCCATACCGCCACCAGAAGTTTTCTTCATTGCATCGTTTGTTCCCCAAGACGATTTTGTAGTTGATTTTCTGATTACCTGATCTAATACAAAATTAATTCCAACATTCGCTCTTACAGATGAATAAGGGTTATTAGGTGTATTATAATCAGAATTTAATGCATTAAAGTCTTTGTTTAATACATCAATTTGTGATTGAATTTGTGCAAGTGAAATATTTTCAGCAGCAGTTCTGTATAATACGTTTACAACAACAGGGATTTCCATTTTACCGTTTACAATACGACCAGATGCGATAGCATTGTTTGTAAAATCTTCAATTTCAGCCATTTTTTTAGCTAACCCCGGGTTTTCTTTAAGTTGTCTTTCTAAAACTTCTTGTGAAGCACAAAATCTGCCAGCTTTAGCTGATGACATTTCTGGTTGAACATCAGTTGTGTCGTCTTTTTGACAAGAAAACATAAAAAATACTACTGAAACAGACAATAAGATTTTTTTCATAATTTGTTTGGTTTAATTAATAATTTATTAGTTTTTTATTTAATTGTTTGGCAATACTATAAAAATTATTATAATTAACAAAATTATTAACTAAAAAAATTAACAAATTAAAAAGACGCTACTTTGTTAATAACTTATTGAATACAAACACAATAGGGGGAGTGGAATTTAATTTTTGAAAATGTAGCTGATGATATTTGCGCCCATCTTTAAGGCGTTCTCTCTTACGTTTTGCGGGTCATTGTGGACTTCAGGATTTTCCCATCCGTCACCTAAATCGCATTCATAAGTATAAAGTAATGCTAATTTATTGTTAATAAATATCCCAAATGCCTGTGCTCTTTTTCCATCATGCTCATGAATTTTAGGCAGTCCGTTTGGAAAAGAGAAGGGTTTTTGGAAAATTTCATGTGAAGAAGGCAATTCTACCAGATTATCATTAGGAAAGAGTTTGTTGATTTCTTTTCTAATATATTGATCCATACCGTAGTTATCATCAATATGTAAAAATCCGCCTGAATATAAATAATTTTGAAGATTTTGTATTTCCAAATCATTAAATATCACATTACCATGACCAGTCATGTGTATAAAAGGGTAGGAAAATATATCTGGGCTTCCCGGAGAAACAGTTACCGGTTTAGGATTTATCCTTGTATTGACATTTTGATTGCAGAATCTTATTAAATTAGGTAAAGCTGTTGGATTTGCATACCAGTCGCCTCCGCCTGAATATTTTAAAAGGGCAATTTCCTGAGAGAAAGCCAATGTTGAAGTAAAAAATAAAAGATATACTATTTTTTTCATTTTGAAACCTTGAATGCCTGATATGGCTTGTTACGGGTTATTCATTTGCAAAAACCACACTATGGCAAGCTACTACTGCGGCAGTTTCTGTGCGTAAACGAGTGTTTCCCAAAGATACCGGAATATAATTATTACCCAATGCTAATTGAATTTCTTTTTCGGAAAAATCACCTTCCGGACCAATCAGAATGGTGTGCTTTTCTTTTGGTTTGATGGATTCTTTTAATAGTTTTTTATCTGTTTCTTCGCAATGTGCAATGTATAAGTTGCCGGTATGCTCCTGATTGATAAAATCTTTAAATGAAACGGGTTCGTTTAGTTTTGGCAAATAAAATTGCAAAGACTGTTTCATCGCTGATTGAATAATTTTATCAAAACGTTCGGTTTTAATCACTTTTCTTTCCGAATGATCACATATAATAGGAGTGATTTCGTGAATTCCAATTTCAGTGGCTTTTTCCAAAAACCATTCAAAACGATCATTCATTTTAGTCGGAGCAACAGCCAAGTGAAGGTAAAAACCGGTCGGTTCGGAAGTCTTTACTTCAATGATTTTTACGGTACATTTTCTGTCGGAAGCCAATATGATTTCAGTGGAAAATAAATTACCTAAACCATTAGTCACATGCAATATATCACCTTCTTTTTTGCGTAATACTTTAACTATATGTTTACTTTCTTCTTTGTCAAAAGAAAATTCTTTAGCGTCTGAATAGATATCAGGAGTGTAGAATAATTGCATGTTAAAATTCAATTCTTGCTTTAGATACTACAGTAGCATCGTTAAATATTTTTTCTAAATACTTGTGATATCCAACAATTCCAATCATCGCAGCGTTATCTGTTGTGTATTCAAACTTAGGAATAAAGGTTTTCCATCCGTATTTTTTCTCACCTTCCTTTAATGTATTTCTAATTCCGGAATTGGCAGAAACTCCGCCACCAATTGCAATTTGTCTGATCCCTGTTTCAGCAACGGCCAATTTTAATTTTTCCATTAATATCTGGATAATCGTATATTGAATGGAAGCACAGATGTCATTTAAATTCTCTTGGATAAAGTTTGGATTTTCTTTTACATTTTTCTGTATAAAATATAAAATTTGCGTTTTTAATCCGCTGAAGCTGAAATTTAGTCCTTCTACCTTTGGTTTTGTAAACTGAAACGCTTTGGGATTTCCTAATTGAGCGTATTTATCAACCAGCGGGCCTCCAGGATAGGGCAGTCCCAATATTTTTGCACTTTTGTCGAAAGCTTCTCCAACAGCATCATCAGTGGTTTCTCCAATGATTTCCATACTAAAAAAGCTATTCACTTTAACAATTTGAGTATGTCCGCCCGAAATAGTCATTGCCAGAAATGGAAATTCAGGCTTATCAAAACCTTCTTCATCAATAAAATGAGCAAGGATATGTGCATGCATATGATTTACTGCCATTAAGGGTATATTCAGTGATATTGCCATTGATTTGGCAAAGGAACTTCCCACCAAAAGTGAGCCCATTAATCCCGGACCTTGTGTAAAAGCTATGCCGGAAAGCTGCGATTTATCAATATTTGCTTTTTTTAATGCAATGTCAATAACCGGAACTATATTTTGCTGATGTGCACGTGAAGCTAATTCCGGTACAACTCCTCCATATTGCTCATGTATAGCTTGTTGCGCGACAACATTTGACAAAACTTTACTGTTTTGTAAAACGGCAGCTGCTGTATCATCACATGAACTTTCGATAGCCAGAATAAAAATTGGTTTTTGATGCATAAAAGGCACGGAATTTGCGTTATATTTGATAAACCGATTAAAAATATTTAATTTTACATCGAAGCCCAAAAATAAAGATTTTTTGTCAATTGAAATCATTTTGGGGCTTTTACCTTTTGGAAAGTAATATCCTTGGAACAAAATAAAAAAAATACAGGTCTCAAAAAGTTTAAAAAAATTGCATTATATTTCCTTTTAGGACTCATTTTGCTATTGCTGACACTTGGTATTACGCTTTCATTACCTTCGGTTCAAACCAAAATTGCACAATATGTTACCGAAAAATTAAATGAAGATTTCGGTACGGATATTTCTGTTGATCAGGCTACTTTTACCATATTTGGTGGTATTAAGCTTAAAAAGGTTTTGGTCAAAGACTATAAAAAAGATACGCTTTTCCATATTAACACTCTTCAGACAAGTATTCTTGATTTTAAAAAGTTAATTGATGGTGATTTGCATTTTGGTGAAGTCCGCCTGCATGGTTTGGATTTTCACTTGGTAAATTACAAAGGAGATAAGGAGAATAATCTGGATAAATTCATTAACCTTTTTGATGATGGAAAAAAAACAGCATCGAAGAAAAAGTTTTTGCTTACGGCTAATGATATCCACGTAATTAACGGGCACTTTATTTTAATAGATGAGAATCTCAGTACTCCAAAAATCTTAGATATAAAAAAACTAAATGCACACACAAAGAGTTTTAAAATTTTCGGACCTGATGTAAAAACAGCTATCAAAGAAATGTCTTTTGTAGATCACAGAGGTTTGATTGTTGATAATCTTACTTCCGATTTCACCTATACTAAAAAGAATATTTTATTAGAAAATCTGGACCTGAAAACATCTGAATCCGATTTAAAAGGTACTATTGCATTAAACTATAAACGAGAAGATTTTTTTGATTTCAATAATAAAGTTTTATTTAACGTGAAGGTTGATAAAGCTTCTATTTCATCAAATGATCTGATTCTTTTTTATGGCGAGTTTGGAAAAAACCAAAGATTCAACTTTAGAGGTAAATTAACTGGGACGCTGAATGATTTTTCTACTAAAAACTTAAAATTAATAGATAATAATAGCTCTGAAATCATTGGAGACTTCAGGTTTAAAAATTTGTTTTCCAAAAGGAAAAATGATTTTTACATGAAAGGGAATTTTTCTAAGATTGCTTCAACATATAATGATCTGAATGCTATTTTGCCTAGGGTTTTGGGTGAAAATCTTCCAACAACGTTTAAAAAATTTGGAAAATTTACCATTTCCGGAACAACTGAAGTTACTTTAAATACCATCAAAGCTGACATTTTTTTAAATACAGCTTTGGGTAACGCTAAATCAAATTTGAGCATGACCAATATCAATAATATTGACAATGCTACTTATGTTGGAAATGTCAAACTTGAGAATTTTAATCTTGGTAAACTGTTGAGCAGAACTGATATTGGCGTCGTAAATTTGGATTTCGATGTTGATGGTAAAGGATTTACCCAAAAATACTTAAGTACAGAGCTGAAAGGAAATATACAGAGTGTTTACTATAACAATTACAATTACCGTGACATTGTAGTTGATGGAACTATGGATAAATCCATTTTTAAAGGAGAATTAGCTGTTCACGATCCAAATCTGCAAATGAGTTTTGATGGTGCTTTGGATTTAAACAACAGGGAAAATAAGTACGATTTTCATGCCAATGTAGAATATGCAAATCTGAGAAAGCTTAAATTGTATACAGCAGATTCTATTTCTGTTTTCCGTGGTGATGTTACTATGAAATTGCAAGGAAATAGTATCGATAACCTGCATGGAGAAGTGTTTATAAACCAAACATCTTATGAAAATAATAAGGATACTTATTTCTTTGATGATTTTGTGGTTAAATCCACTTTCGATGAAAATAGAGTTCGAACAATCACTATAAATTCACCGGATATTATTGAAGGTAAAGTGGAAGGGAAGTTTCAGTTCAAGCAGCTTCCAAAATTAATTGAAAATTCTCTAGGAAGTCTTTATGCCAATTATTCTCCAAATAAAGTAAGTAAAGGACAGTTTTTAAAGTTTGATTTTAATGTTTACAGCAAACTGATAGAAATATTTTTACCCGAAGTTTCTCTGGGAGAGAACACTTTCATGAAAGGCTCAATAAATTCAGACAGCAACGAGTTTAAGTTTAACTTTAAGTCACCAAGCATAACGGCATATGACAATTATTTTGACAATATTAATATTGATATTGACAATAAGAATCCTTTGTACAATGCTTTCATTGAAATGGACAGTATAAGGACAAAATATTATAAAATTTCAGATTTGAACCTGATTAACGTAACGGCTAATGATACTTTATTTTTCAGGACAGAGTTCAAAGGTGGCAAACAAGGAAAGGATTATTTCAATTTAAACTTGTATCACACCATCAATGAAGAGAATAAAAGTGTTGTGGGGATTAAAAAGTCAGAAGTCAACTTTAAAGATTACTTGTGGTTTATTAATGAGGATGAATCTAAAGACAATAAGATTGTTTTCAATAAAAAACTAACTGATTTTTCTGTCGAAAGAATCGCTATGTCCCACGAGAATCAAGTTATGGAGCTGATGGGAGTTTTGCGGGATTCAACGTATAAAGACTTGAAACTATCATTCAAGGATGTCAATCTGGATAAAATTACCCCATCCATAGACAGTTTGAAGATAAAAGGGAAAGTTAACGGAATAGTTGATTTTAAACAAAATAAATCGATTTACGAACCTTCTTCTTCTTTGGCTATAGACAGCTTGAGTATTAATGGTTTAGCTCTTGGAAAATTGGATATTGATGTAAAAGGAGATAATTCATTCAAAAACTTTAATGTACATTCTGTTTTAAGAAACGATGGATTAGAATCATTTTCAGCCGATGGAAACGTGACCGTTGAAGGTAAAACTACTCAGCTTGATTTAGATTTACGACTGGATAGTTTCAATATGGCAGTATTTAGCCCGTTGGGAGGAGATGTTATCAAAGACATTAGAGGATTTGCATCCGGATCTGCTAAATTTGAAGGAGATTTAAAAAACCCGGATATAACCGGCCGTTTGTATCTTAATAAGGCTGGGCTTAAAATACCATATTTGAACGTCGATTACAATATGGAAAACAATGCGGTGGTTGACTTGACAGAACATCAGTTTTCGTTCCGTAACATTGATTTAATCGATTCAAAATATGGAACAAAAGGAGTCTTAACCGGAGGAATCCGACATACTAAATTTGCCAATTGGTTTTTGGATTTAAACCTCTCATCAAATAGGTTTTTGGCTTTAGATACTAAAGATTCCGATGATGCGTTGTATTTTGGAACTGCTTTTATTGATGGTGAAGCCTCAATAAAAGGGCCTATAAATGATTTGGTTATTAATGTAAATGCCAAATCAGGAAAGGGGACATCTATAAAAATACCAATTAGCGATTCTGAATCAACTTCTGAAAAAGATTATATCCGATTTAAATCATCAAAAGACGTAGCTGTTGATGGTAAGAAAGCGGCAAAAGGTAAAAAATACAATGGTGTAGAACTTAAGTTTGAACTTGCGATTACTAAAGATGCTGAAATAGAAGTTCTAATTGATAGAAATGGGCATGCGCTCAAAGGTCGAGGAATGGGAGAGTTGCTTATGGAAATCAACACACTCGGTAAATTTAAGATGTGGGGAGATTTCCAGGTCTATGAAGGAGAATACAACTTCAAATATGGTGGTATCATTGACAAGAAATTTAAAGTAAAGCCGTTAGGTTTCATTTCCTGGAACGGAAATCCGTTAGACGCTACCCTGAATATGGAAGCAATTTATACGACAAAAGCAAACCCTTCTGTTTTATTGGATAATCCTTCTTTTAACAAAAAAGTAGATACCGAAGTTGTTATCAAATTAACTGATAAATTGACAAATCCAACACCGGAGATTTCTATTAATTTCCCAACATTAGGCTCTGTGCAAAAATCGGAATTGGATTATAAATTAAACGATAATGATACAAGACAAACCCAAGCCATCGCCTTGCTTTCTTCCGGAAGTTTTCTGAGTGACAAAGGAGTAGCTGAGAATGCCATAACCGGTAACTTGCTGGAAAAAGCAAATAGTTTGTTTGATGATATTTTTTCCAGTGAAGATGATAAGTTTAAATTATCACCTTATTATGAACAAAGTGACAGAAGAAGTGCAGAATTACAGGCTGATAGTAAAGTAGGGGTAACAGTTTCGACTCAAATCAGTGATAAAATTACAATTAATGGTAAATTAGGAGTTCCTGTTGGAGGCTTAAATGAGTCCGTTATTGTAGGAGATGTTGAAGTACAATTAAGGTTAAATGAAGACGGCTCACTGAAGGCTAGGGTTTTTAACCGTGAAAACGATATCAGTTTTATTGGAGAAGGGGGAATTGGTTATACACAAGGACTGGGAATCTCATATGAGGTAGATTTTAATACATTCAAAGAGATGCTTAATAAAATTTTTGCTTCACAAAAGAAGAAAAAAGACAAAGACTCAAAGAAAGAAATTCCTGCTGATTCAGAATCTTTTCCTGACTATATCCATCCGACAGATAATCGACAGAAAAAACCGGCAGAAAAGCCTAAAATGCCTCAGGATATTGCTCCTGATCCTAATTAAAAAATCTTTTTTAAGAACTTAATACCTAAAATTTTTGGAATTATAACTATTTCTTATAATTTAACATTTGTTATCCTTAAAAAAGTAATTCTTTATTAAATTTACATAACTATAATTTGATTAATGTCTAAAACAATAAAAAAAATTGGAGTTTTAACCTCTGGTGGTGACTCTCCGGGTATGAATGCCGCTATTCGTTCTGTTGTCCGAACATGTGCTTTTCACAATGTCGAATGTATAGGAATATACAGGGGTTATCAGGGAATGATAGAAGGGGATTTTAAAGAAATGGGACCGCGTTCCGTAAATAATATAGTTAATAAAGGAGGAACAGTACTTAAATCGGCCAGATCAAAAGAATTTATGACTACTGAAGGCCGTCAAAAAGCATATAATCATCTTGTAAACAATGGTATTGACGCCCTTGTTGTTATTGGAGGAGACGGGACTTTTACAGGTGCCGAGATTTTTAATAACGAATTCAATTTTCCTGTAATGGGAATTCCCGGAACAATCGATAATGATATTTTTGGTACCAGTTACACGCTGGGTTACGATACAGCTTTAAATACTGTTGTGGAAGCAATTGATAAAATAAGAGATACTGCCAGTTCGCATAACAGACTGTTTTTTGTGGAAGTAATGGGACGTGATGCCGGTCATATTGCTTTGAATGCCGGTATTGGCGCTGGTGCCGAAGAAATTCTTATTCCTGAAGAAGATTTGGGCTTAGAAAGACTACTGGAATCACTTCAAAAGAGTAAAGCTTCTGGAAAATCATCCAGCATTGTTGTCATTGCCGAAGGAGACAAAATCGGGAAAAACGTATTCGAACTCAAAGATTATGTAGAAGCAAATTTACCTGAATACGATGTCCGTGTTTCTGTTTTAGGCCACATGCAACGAGGCGGATCACCTTCTTGTTTTGACAGGGTTTTAGCATCAAGATTAGGAGTAAAAGCAGTTGAATCATTGCTGGAAGGAAAATCAAATTTTATGGTTGGACTTCTTAGCGATAAAATTAGCCTGACACCTTTAGAACAAGCCATAAAAGGCCATTCTGAAATAGACCGGGAATTATTGCGGGTCTCAGATATCATGTCAACATAATGAACGTACTTTAGCCATTAGCTCAAAGTAAAATAGAACAATTAAAATAATTACAATCGGTGTAAAGTGCAAAGCTTTGTGCCTAAAGCAAAAAAAATGAAAGTAAAATTAGGAATTAATGGTTTCGGGAGAATTGGAAGAATCGTATTTAGAGAAACCTTCAATAGAGACAATGTAGAGGTAGTAGCCATCAATGATTTATTAGATGTTGAGCATTTAGCATATTTATTAAAATACGATTCGGTTCACGGGCGTTTTAACGGAAGTGTAGAAGTAAAAGACGGAAAGCTTATCGTAAACGGTAAGCAAATCAGAGTTACTGCCGAAAAAGATCCTTCCACACTAAAATGGGATGAAGCAGGTGTAGATATCGTAGCCGAGTGCACCGGAATTTTTACCACATTAGAAACCGCTCAGGCTCATATAAAAGGCGGTGCAAAAAAAGTCGTGATTTCGGCACCATCTTCTGATGCACCTATGTATGTAATGGGCGTAAATCATGAGAAAGCAACCGCTGCAGACAATATTGTTTCAAACGCCTCATGTACTACAAATTGCCTGGCGCCTTTAGCAAAAGTCATCAATGACAATTTCGGAATTGTAGAAGGCTTAATGACCACTATTCATGCTACAACAGCAACACAATTAACCGTTGACGGACCATCAAAAAGAGATTTCCGAGGCGGACGTGCCGCTTTATTAAACGTTATTCCGGCTTCAACAGGCGCAGCAAAGGCAGTAGGGAAGGTGATTCCGGAACTTAACGGAAAATTAACCGGAATGTCAATGCGTGTGCCGGTTGCAGATGTTTCCGTAGTCGATTTAACGGTAAAATTAGCCAAAGAAACAAGTTATGAAGAGATCATGAGTGTCTTAAAAAATGCCTCAGAAACAACCATGAAAGGCATCCTTGGTTTTACCGAAGATGACGTTGTTTCACAGGATTTTATCGGCGAAACCCTAACTTCGATTGTAGATGCAAAAGCAGGAATCGGGCTCAATTCGACTTTTTTCAAAATTGTTTCCTGGTACGACAACGAATACGGTTATTCCAGTAAATTAATTGATTTATCTGTGCATATTGCCGGATTAAAATAACCTTCCAAATGAAAAATTATCCCGTATTATTGCGGGATTTTTTATTTATATTTGGAGCCATTTCCCGCTTTCGCCTTTATCTTTTTAAATTTAGGATATAGAAGCAAAAACAAGAGAATTTGCTTAAAATTTAAAAAGGATATCGTCTCAATCGGGGCTATAACCAACACACCAAATAAACTAAAAAGAATGAAATTACTCGTAGATAGCGGCTCTACAAAAGCCGACTGGATTGCTATTGACGATGCTGGAAAAGTATTGTTTACCACACAAACATTAGGGCTAAACCCTGAAGTTCTGACCAAAGAAGAATTAATTGCGCGTCTTGACGATAAGTTTGATATTTTATACAATAAAAATAACGTTTCCCATTTGTTCTTTTACGGAGCAGGTTGCGGAACAGACAGAATGAAAAATTTTTTGAGTGGTGTATTTAAGGATTATTTTTCAAAAGCTGCAGTAACGGTTCATGAGGATACTTATGCTGCGGTTTATGCTACAACACCAAAAAACGAAAAAGCAATTGTATGCATTCTCGGCACTGGATCAAACTGTAGCTATTTTGATGGAAGAGTATTACATCAAAAAGTACAGTCGTTAGGATATATTGCTATGGATGACTGTTCAGGTAACCGTTTCGGACGACATTTACTGCGAGGTTATTATTTCAACAAGATGCCTGCTGATCTGGCTCGGGAATTTGAAACTACCTATAATGTAGAACCGGATCCTGTAAAACAAAACCTGTATAAAGAACCTAATCCGAATGCCTATTTGGCCACTTTTGCAGAATTTTTGATTAAACACAAAGACACCGAATTTTGCCAGCAATACATTCAGGAAGAAATGGAAGCTTTTGTGGAATTCTATATCAAACAATTTGATAATTACAAAGAAGTACCCGTTCATTTTATCGGATCGATAGCATTTTATCTTAAAGAGGAGTTGCAAAACGTTTTGAATAAACACGGAATTACATTAGGAAATGTTCTTCGTCGTCCTATCGACGGATTAATCGAATACCACATTTTAAACAGATAACATGGAAATTGCCATCATTGCTCATGACAGAATGAAAGCTGATTTGGTTCAATTCTTAAATAAGAATGCCGAAATCCTGCATGATGAAAATATAACGTTGATTGCCACCGGAACAACCGGAAGTAAAGCTGAGAAAGCAGGTTATAAAGTAACTAAGATGCTTTCAGGGCCTATGGGAGGAGATGCGCAGATAGCTGCCAGAGTTGCTGAAGGCAAAACGAAAATGGTACTGTTTTTTAAAGACCCTAATTCGAGTCATCCCCACGAAGTAGACATCAACATGCTCATTCGCGTTTGCGATGTGCACAACGTTCCTTTGGCCACAAACGAAGCTACGGCACAATTGCTTTTAAACGCGATTTCAAAATAACCCACAATTTTACTGTAACAGTTTACAGCGCTTCTGCCATGGCTTACTTTACTACTGTAAGCCATGATTTTTGCACTGTAATTGCTTATTTTGCTTCTGTAACAGTCCATAGCACCTCTGTAATTGTCAATTTTCCTTCTGTAATTGCTTATTTTGTTACTGTGACGGCTCATTTTGCTTCTGTAACTGAGTATTTCTTTCTGTAACAGCAATTTTCTTTCTGTAATTGCGTTTTTCCTTCTGTAATTTGCCATCTTACTATTGTATTCGGTTTCAAGAGAATGTAAATGTTAAACCTGTTCCCGAACCTGATTTTTTATTTTGAAGGCTTAAATATTTTTGTATATTGGCGCAACCAAATTACCTTAAATTATGAAAAAAACCATGTTATTAGTTTTGCTTCTTTTCTGCGGAAGCATGTATTGTCAAAAAAAGAAAGCGGCTCCAAAAGTTGCTGCTCCTTCACCTGTAATTGCTAAATCCGGAAATATTTCTGCTGAAATGGTAAAAAACAACCTTTATCTTTTTACTAAAAACGGAACTAAAAAGGATACTTTATTATTGAAAAAATTTAATGAAAAGGGAACACCTACAGAATGCAAAATAACACCATTTACCGCTAAAGGAGTTGCTATGTATTTAATTACCTGGACTGAAAAAAGCATTTCGGAGACAAAACTGAAAAAAGAAGAAACTACCATTACAGAATCTCAGATCTGGAATCCTGCTACTAAAGCATTACTGATTGGTAATACACAAACTGCCATAAAAATTAAAGAAACAGTGTTTTTAGATAAACTTAAGAATGCTTCTGAAACTCAGGAACGTATGAGAAATTCAGGTTTTGCTTTCGAATTTTTAACGGATGGAGATTTCAATCTTAAAGACAAATCTTCTTCTACGAAATACACTTATAATACAACAACTTCTAAATATGAGGCTGTAAAAGGAAATGCAGCACCTCCGAAAAAGAAGAAATAAATAATAAAAAGCCCTGTTTCATCACAGGGCTTTTTATTATCTGAACAAATTACCAATCCTATAGAATATCCTTCCTAAAAAAGTTTTGCGTTTGGCATAAATCATGGGGCCTCCCAGCATGACTCTATTATCCTCCTTCATTTTAATGGCATAAAAAGACGAACTGCTAATTTGAATATTCTCCTCTTTCATTCCCAAAAAAGAAAAAACCAAAATATCTCCTTTCTTTGCTTTGATACTGAACTTCCCTTCAAAATCGGCATAAGTTGCAATAGGTGTGTTTTTTATGACAATACTACAGCCTGGTAATGGTCCTAAAGTATCGGTAACAATTCCTTTAATTTCTCTTTCTTCATTTACAGCTTCAATAACAGAATTTTGGGAAATATCTTTTTTATCAGTCTGCACCATACTAGGTTTTCCCTGTGCAATAGCTTCATTAGTACCCAAAGCCAGAAAACTCAAAACAGCTGAAGTCGTTGTAAGCCAAATAGGGTTTTTCTCTTTTGGTTTCACCAAATCCCGGTCAAGCTGCGTATTCAAAAAACGTCCACAGAGGTTGTTGTTTTGGTTATAGGCCTCAATAATCTGCCTGTCGGAAGCATTGGTGAAGTCAAATACATTCTTTTGACAGGAGCCACAGAAACGTCCTTTTTCTGTTACAGTCATGTCCTGCCAGTTTTCATGGCATGGCTTTGGAATTGATAAGTTTATTTTTTGTGCCATTTTTATGTTACAGTTACATGTTTCTATATTTCTATAGAGACGTTTTCTGTAAAAAAGGTTGGGACAGCCTGAAATTAACTTTGAAATAAAAACTAATTCACTTTTATCTCAAATGTTTTATTCCAGTTTTTGCCTGTAACAAAAATAGTTTTAGTTTTTGAGTTGTAAGCGATTCCGTTTAGCGCATCATCAGGTGTAGCCGTCGTTTTTTTACGCAAATCAGACAAATCCAGAAAAGCCTCTACAGCACCGGTTTGAGGATTTATAATTAAAACAATATCTTTTTGCCAGATGTTGGCGTATATTTTCCCGTCAATCCATTCCAATTCATTAACACTTTTAACTTTAGTGGAATTAGTATAAATATTGATAAAATCAACCATTTTCTGATTCTCAGGATTCATTTTCCAAATTTTTTCCGTTCCGTCAGACTGGTAAATAAATTGTTTATCGTTTGTCATTCCCCAACCTTCGATATTTTTATCAAATTGGAATGTTTTTTCCAGTTTAAGTGTTTTGGCATTATAAATAAATCCTGTTTTTTCCTGCCAGGTTAATTGAAATAATTTACCATTAACAACAGTAATCCCTTCTCCAAAATATTTTGGATCAAGATTTACCTGTTGCAGTACTTTGCCGGTCTTGTAATCTGTTTTTCTAAAGTTTGAAGCTCCTTTTTGACCCGTACTTTCAAATAAATCACCGTTGTAAAATTCCAAACCTTCTGTGAAAGCTGCTATATCGTGTGGAAAAGTGGCAACGATACTATAATTTAATTGTTTTGGTTCTATTTTAGAAACCAACTCTATGCGGGTTTCAGTTTCAGATTGCTCACCTCCAAAATAAACCACTGCTTTTAAATTTTGATACCCAAGTTTTTCAGTTTTTAATGCAAAATCAAATTTAGAATTTCCTTTTACAGCACCAATTTTTTTATCATTATTGAAATAAGCAACAGAGTCAATAGTTTTATCTGAAGTGTTTTTTAAAGCCAAATTTAGAGCATCATCATTGTGATACATGACCTTAAATTGAGAATCATCTATCGAAAATAAATTTTCTGCATTTTTTTTATCATCTCCACAACTTACAACAAGTGAAACTAAAGATATGATAGAGAAGAGGTTATGGTTTTTCATTTTTAAAAAATTTGTGATTACAATATACAACACGATTTTAATAAAACAATGCGCTTGCAAAAATATAAAAAGATTGTATATTTGCACCGGCAAGTCCTACACGACCAGCTCCTGCAGACTCCTCCAGGGTGGGAACGCAGCAAAGGTATGTGGTTGAGCGGTGCGATGTAGGTCGCTTGCCATTTTTTTAAATCTGACGTAGTTCAGATTTTTTTGTTTACAGCCATTCCCATTTTTTTATGAATTTATCCTGGAAAATTGCGCGATTTGAACTCAAAGAAACTTTTTCTATTTCATACGGGAATTATTCTCATAGGGAAGCGCTTGTGATAACTTTATCACAAAACGGAATTTCAGGATATGGAGAATGTACTGTAATAGATTACTACCAGATAAATTTGGCCGATTTTATTGAAAAATTAAATTCAATAAAAACTTTAATTGAAAAACACCAAATTATTCACCCTCAAGAATTTTATATTTTTTTAGAAAGCCTTAATTTACCTAGTTTCCTGCGTTCTGCTTTAGATTGTGCCTATTGGGATTTGTTTGGAAAGTTGGAAAACAAAAGCTTTTTAGAGCTAAATGAAATCAATGTAAATAAGATTCCCGAATCATCCATTACGATTAGCGTCGCTTCCGTTGAAGAACAAATTAAAAAAATTGAAGCTTCATCCTGGACTAAATTCAAAGTGAAATGCAGTCAGTTTAACAAGGAATCAATCCAAAAACTATTAAAATTGGACAGAAGCATTGCTTTAGACTCCAACGGAAGTTTTACACCGGAAGATTGTATTTGGCTGGAAAACTTTGAAGGTTCTGGAAATTTTGATTATTTGGAACAACCGATGCAACCGGGAAATTATTCGGTTTTGCATACTAATTTATATGCAAATTGGATGGCCGATGAAGATTGTCAATCCATAGTAAATTTACGTACCTTACAACCTCATTATAAAAGTGTCAATGTAAAATTAGTCAAATGTGGCGGATTGACTCCAGCATTAGATTTAATTGCAGCTGCCAAAACATTGGGACTTCAAACGATGATAGGCTGTATGACAGAATCTACCATAGGTATATCGGCAGGAGCAGCTTTAGCGGCACTGGTTGACTATACGGATTTGGACGGAGCCAATTTAATTGCCAATGATATCGCAAATGGCAGTAAGGTTACAAACGGAAAAATTCAATTGTCTGAAAAACCCGGTTTGGGAATTTCGATACTATAAAAATATAAAAATGAGCAAAGTAGTTTTAATAACAGGCGGTTCGTCAGGAATAGGGAAGTCTGTCGGGGAGTTTTTACATCAAAAAGGATTTACTGTTTATGGCACCAGCAGAAATCCGGAAAAAATTCAAAATTCAGTATTTCCGTTAGTTGGGCTGGATGTAAGAGAGGTGCATTCGATTCAAAAGGCGGTGGCTGAAATTATCGAAAAATCAGGAAGAATCGATATTGTTATTAATAACGCAGGAGTTGGAATCACAGGGCCAATCGAAGAAATTCCGACCCAAGAAATCAAGAATAATTTTGAAATCAATTTATTTGGCCCAATTGAAGTTATAAAAGCGGTACTTCCTCAAATGCGCTCGCAAAAATCAGGGCTGATTATTAATATTACCTCGATTGCCGGATATATGGGATTGCCGTATCGTGGTATTTATTCGGCATCAAAAGGTGCTTTAGAATTGATTACGGAAGCATTACGTATGGAAACCAAATCCTTTGGGATTCATATTACAAATGTAGCACCCGGTGATTTTGCTACCAACATCGCTGCGGGACGTTACCATGCGCCGGTAATACAAGGATCGGCTTATGAAACGCCATACGGAAATACGCTCAACGAAATGAATACGCATGTAGACAGCGGCAGCAATCCTAACGAAATGGCAGAAGCGATTTATACTATTATTCAGCATCCAAATCCTAAAATACATTATAAAGTAGGAGCTTTTATGCAAAAGCTTTCGATTGTTTTAAAGCGAGCTCTTCCTGATAAAGTTTACGAGAAAATGTTAATGAATCATTATAAATTGTAATTTTGCACTCGCGTAAGGGATTGCAGTGGACATCCTTTTCTTTATAATGCTAAATACTCTAAGTTTTGGGAGAAGTGCTAAAGAAAAGATGGAAACGGAAAGCCCGACCCGACTTTTTTTGGAGGGTTACGCCCAAAGGAATACACAACTTAATTAAATAAACAAACATGAAATTTTTTATCGACACTGCTAATTTAGAGCAAATTAAAGAAGCACAAGAACTTGGAGTTCTTGATGGAGTTACAACGAATCCATCGTTAATGGCAAAAGAAGGAATTACGGGGAAAAACAACATTTTAAAACATTATGTTGACATTTGTAATATTGTTGATGGAGATGTAAGTGCCGAAGTAAACGCCATGGATTTAGAAGGCATGATTAGAGAAGGTGAGGAGCTGGCTGATCTGCACGAGCAAATTGTTGTGAAATTGCCGATGACCAAAGAAGGAATCAAAGCTTGTAAATATTTTTCTGACAGAGGTATTAAAACCAATGTGACGCTTATCTTTTCTCCTGGACAAGCTTTATTAGCTGCTAAAGCCGGAGCAACGTATTGTTCTCCTTTCTTGGGAAGATTGGATGATGTTTCTACAGATGGTTTGAATTTAATTGATGAAATCCGTCAAATATATGACAACTATGGTTTTGAAACTCAGATTCTTGCTGCATCTGTACGTCACACTATGCACGTTGTTAATTGTGCAAAAATCGGGGCTGATGTAATGACAGGACCTTTGTCATCTATCTTAGGATTGTTGAAACATCCTTTAACTGATATTGGTATTGCGCAGTTTATTGCGGATTACGAAAAAGGGAATAAATAATTTATTCTTTTACACATACAAAAAAAGCGATTTCAATTGAAATCGCTTTTTTCTTTTCTTAAAAATATGTTTGGTTTATTTAAGATATTCTTCAAACTGAGCATCAAACAAGCTCACAAATCCATTTTTTATTGTTCCGTCAGCGTTGATAAGCATTACCCTGTGAATTTTGGTGATAACCCATTTTTCTTTTAAATCTTCAAAATTTGTGGCATGTAATTCAATCGTATTTTTGAAGTTGTATTTAGAAAGCGATGTTTTCCATTTTTCTGGAGTATCATCAATGTTGACAGAAACAAAATTCCAGTTAGGATGTTTTTTAAATAAATCGGCAACCAGTTTATGAACATGCTCCATATGTGACTTTGCTTCAGTAGTCCAAAAGAAAACAACGGTATTTTTAGTAAAAACGGTACTGTTATTCACCGGTTTGTCTTGTAAATCGACTAAATCAACTTCCGGTATTTTTTTGCCTTTTGCCAGGTGTTGAATGGATTCTCCGATCTTCTTGATTTCTTTTTGTTTTTCCTTATCGGTTGAAAGCTGGAAATATTTATCAAGGAACGTTTTATTGTTCGTTACATTCTGATCTTCGAGCAGATACATAAATGTAATATTGTTTAATATGGCATTTTTGATTTTAACGTTTGTAAATATTGAATCAGCAATTTCGAGTTTTTTAACGCTGTTTTCAAGCATTTTTTTGCTGTCACTTTTACAGGTTACATTGCTCAGCATTGTAGTCAGATATCTCACAAATGGAGAGAAAGTGGTCAGTTTTTCGTTATTATAATCTATATTTTTTCTGAAACTGTAATAATCTTTAGGCAAGTCTTTGCAGACACTTTTATTGGTACGATGCTTATGAACATAAGGATACATTTCCTTTTTAGTCAGGTAGTTCATATCAAGCATATTCTTTGCAAACAAATCGAAATCCTGATTCCAGCCAATTTCTGTCTGACGTCTTAAATAAAATGATTTTTTAGCAGCGTAATCCTTGTCTATTGTAGTTGAAAAAGTTTTGAAATCCTTATCAAATAAATCAAATGAATTGCTTTTGTCTTCTTCGTTTTTAAGAAAAAGTTCCATTAAAAAGTTGTTTTTTTCATCGCCACGACCACAGAATGTAAGTGAGTTATCAAATTCACTAGTGTTAAGACGAATCATCAAACTGTCATTCTTATCGAAGTATATGTATTGGTATTCAGGATCATGTTTAAAAGTATACATGCCCGGTGCAAGGGAATCGTATTTTTTCAGAAATCTGTTTTTTTCATCCAATTTAATAGTATCAATTACTTCATTGTCTTTGCAGAGAAAAACAAACTTAGAATTTGGATTGATAATTTCACCTCCAAAATATGCCGTATAACCGTCCTCTTTTAATCCCTGATTACAGGAACAAAGCAATGCAACTGAAGTTAATGGCGATAGTAGAAGTAGTTTTTTTAAATAGGCAATCATTGAAACTTATTTATGATAGAGCAAATATATTTTTATATCTCATATAACGCTGTTAATGTACAGTTAAATTAAACTTACAGATATTATAAAGTATTAGCTTCAAAACTCCACTATTTTTTCTACTTTTGCCACACTTTTTATAAAAAAATAAATCAATGTTAACAGTTTCAAATTTATCAGTACAATTTGGTAAGCGAATTTTGTTCGACGAAGTGAATGTGACCTTTACTCAAGGGAACTGCTACGGAATTATCGGAGCAAACGGTGCTGGAAAATCTACTTTTTTAAAAATACTTTCAGGTGATATCGATCCTACATCAGGACGTGTTATCCTTGAGCCAGGAAAACGTATGTCGGTTCTAAACCAAAACCACAATATGTTTGACAAATACACAGTTTTGGAGACTGTATTAATGGGAAATAAAACGTTGTTTGCCGTAAAGAAAGAGATGGATGATTTGTACGCAGATTATACAGATGATAAGGTGGACAGAATTGGAGAACTTCAGGTTCAGTTTGAAGAAATGAATGGTTGGAATGCCGATTCAGATGCTGCAACAATGCTTTCTAACTTAGGTATTTCGGCAGATTATCATTATACGCTGATGAGTGAAATGGAAGGAAAACTTAAAGTTCGTGTCCTTTTAGCACAGGCTTTATTTGGAAATCCTGACGTATTAATCATGGATGAGCCTACCAATGATCTGGATTTTGAAACCATCGGCTGGTTAGAAAATTTCCTTGCCAATTATGAGAATACAGTATTGGTTGTATCGCACGACCGTCACTTCCTTGATGCTGTTTGTACACATGTATCAGATATTGACTTTGGAAAAATAAACCATTACTCGGGAAATTATACTTTCTGGTATGAATCAAGTCAGTTAGCCGCTAAGCAAAGAGCGCAACAAAATAAGAAAGCAGAAGAGAAGAAAGCTGAATTGGAGGAGTTTATCCGTCGTTTCAGTGCGAATGTGGCTAAATCTAAACAGGCTACTTCCCGTAAAAAAATGATCGATAAATTGAATTTGGCCGATATTAAACCGTCAAGCAGAAGATATCCTGCCATCATTTTTGATACTGAACGCGAAGCCGGAGATCAGATTTTAAATGTTCAGAATTTAAGTTCTTCTGTGGAAGGTGATGTTTTATTCAAAAATGTGGATCTAAACATGGCCAAAGGGGATAAAGTAGTTGTTTTTTCTAAAGATTCACGTGCTACAAGTGCCTTTTATGAAATCCTAAACGGAAATTTGACTGCTGATTCCGGGACTTTTGATTGGGGAATTACCACTAATCAATCTTATTTACCGGGAGATAATCACAGCTTTTTCGAAAATGACTTAACGCTAGTTGACTGGTTACGTCAATGGGCTAAAACAGAAGAAGAACGTGATGAAGTATATGTTCGTGGTTTCCTTGGAAAAATGATTTTCTCAGGAGAAGAAGCATTAAAAACCGGACGCGTTTTATCTGGAGGAGAGAAAGTACGTTGTATGTTATCCCGAATGATGATGATGCGTGCTAATGTATTGATGCTGGATGAACCAACCAACCACTTGGATCTGGAATCAATTACAGCGTTCAATAATTCATTGAAAAACTTCAAAGGATCTGTATTGTTTACAACTCATGATCATGAGTTTGCGCAAACGGTTGCCAACAGAGTATTGGAAATTACACCAAATGGAGTTATTGACCGTTATATGACTTTTGATGAATATCTTGAAGATGATAAAATTCAGGAGTTAAGAAAGAAAATGTATGCCTAATACTATAAAAATCCCGTCTCGTTTTTAGAACGAGACGGGATTTTTTATTGGTTGTATCCTAGCGTTCGTTTCTAAAATATGATTATAAGATTTGAACTTCTTCAGGAACTACAAACAACACAACACATCCTTCTTTTGAATAGACTGCATGAACTGAACCTGGCGGCGTATACAAATAATCTCCTGGCTGTAAGTGATCATCATCAAATTGGATTTTGCCTTCTAAAACAAAAACTTCTTCTCCGGCAGGATGAAAGTGTCTCGAGTAGGCTGCTCCGGGCTCAAATTTCAATAAAAAAGTAGGAGGGCGGTTTGCTGCTTCATCGAAACGCAACGTTTTTACATACAGTCCTTTTGTTTTTACACCTTCCTCAATTAATGGTTTCCATTCTGTCTGACTACTTTTTGTAATTTGTATTTTCATAATTTAGTTATTTACAAAGTTTATCAATTAACAATTCCTCTTCTACATGTTTTCTGTGCTCAATTGAAATCATTTCTTCGAGTAAATCCAATGAAGCGATATAACTTACCAGATTTCCGTTAGAAGATATTATTTTTCCGTCTTTGACTACTTTTACCTTTGTATCATCCTGAACAACCAGTTTAGGATATTCTTTTTGAAGATTTTTAGAGCCTGAGCAATAGGTAACAATTTGCTTACCGTCAGCCACTCCGGATTCGCCTAGCATAAAAGCTCCGGCACAGTGGCTAGCCATATAATCAGTAGTTTTATTTTCTTGCCTGATGAAGTTAATTAGTTCGGGATCTTTTGTTTGTTTTTCAGGATTCATTGAGCTTGGCACTACCAATACATTCAATTTTGGCGTATTGTAAATGGTGTAATCCGGGTGAACATTCAAACCTTCTTCGCTCAGATACATTTTATCCTCTTTAGCAATGAGAATCACATTAAAGAGTTTTTCTCCTTTAGTATCTTTTTTTGTAAATACATCGAGTGGAGCAGTAACTTCATTCGTTAAAAAGCCTTCAAAAATAAGGATGCCAATAGTTGGCAGATTGGGGTTGATTGTTTTTTTATTCATTTCTTTTGGTTTTGAATTGTGCTGCGCAATTGCCGTTATGGTAAGCAGAAGACAGACAAATGTTACTTTTAATTTCATATTATATATTTTTATAATGCAAAACTAAAGGGAACAAAACCGGTAAAGAATAGACAATTTCCGGAAAAGAATGTACTATTTAGATAACATGGATTCTTTGTATGATTTAGGAGATATTTTAATGAATTTCTTGAAAAAATTAGAAAAATAAAACGGGTCGTTAAAACCGAGATTATAAGCGACTTCTTTTACTGCCATTTTCTCATAAGTAAAAAGACGTTTGGCTTCAGAAATGATTAGGCCATAGATCACGTTTTGAGCGGTTTTTCCTGTGTGCAGTTTGGAAAGTTCGTTCAATTTACTTTCGGTAGTGTGCAACAAGGAGGCTATCTGTCCTACAGAAAGGTTTTTGCTAAAATTTCCTCTTATTGTTTCTAGAAATTTAAGAAACAAAGCATCCGGTTTCCAAATTTCATCGCCATGGCTAATTTTTGCACGGTTAATTTCAACCAAAATCAGTTCAATTCTACTGTGAATTGTAAGTAAATATTGGTATGGTTTTTCAGTTATTTCTTTTTCAATTAAGCCTAATTCGGCCCTTATCAATGAAGCATAATCTATTGATATGACCTCATTCATTGCAAAATGACAAAACAATCCGTTATGAAAAATTAATTCTATATCATTATCATTGTTACAGAAGAAATCATATGTAAATTCGAGTATATGTCCTTTGGCTCCAGCCGAATCTTTGATATAATGATACTGTCCGGAAGTAATGGTAATGACTTGATTTTCCTGAAGTTCAAAAGTATTTTCATCAACTGCTAAGGTTAATGAGCCTTCAGCACACCAAATCAAAACGTATTTCATGACACGTCTGGGATGTTGCAGATAATTGGCTGTCAAAGGTCTTATTTCAATCATTTGGATGGAATGTTTTGGAACAAATTGTACTATTCAAATTTAATGCATCTCTCCAAATATCGCAAGTTAGTTTTTTTAAGCTGCCTTGCTTTGTTATTCTTCATACAACCTTTCCTAAATCAAAATTCACAAATTAAATAAGACAGCATTCGATACAACAATAGAGGTACTATTTCAGTTTGAAACGACAGACTTATAAATATTTTCATTAGGATTTACGGCAAACATCGTTGTTTAAACAGGCAATAATCAATAAAATAACAGTTATCAGTGAAAAAATGGTTCTAATCGTGTTCAATGAATTCCATTTGGCTTCAAAAAGTGATCTCTGGTTCTGAATGGCTTCATTTGCAGCTCCAATTACGTTAAAGTTTTCCAAGGCATCATTTAAAGGTACATTTCCAAAAACAGTGACACCGAAAACTCCTACTGCATAAGTAAATACTGCTGCCAGAAGCAACCAGGTTTTTAGCGTTGCCTGCTGATTGAAATTTAAATAAGCACTCAATGGAATTAAAATCAGTGCCCCAAAAAAGCAAGTGAAAAATATTGGGTTTTGAATTTCTCTATTAATTGATTGCATGGCTTTGATATATTCAATATCAGAGAGTTTGCCCAAACCTAAGTTAACAGAGCAGGAATAAGCGTAAAAAAGTCCGGCAATTAATGCTGAGAATGTAGTTGTAATCAGTAGAATAAAGTCTGTTGTTTTCATCGTTTTATTTTTTTAGTTCTTTTACATAGTTAATAACCTGATTTATTTGTTCTCCTGACAATCTTCTTTTCCAGGCTGGCATAATAGATTTTCCGTTAGAAATAATTTTTAGGTATTCTGCATCGGTCAATCGGCTTTTCTGAAGGTTTTTAGCCCCGAATCTGCCTCTTGCTCCGTCTTTCCCGTGGCATTTTGAACATTCATTTTCAAATATGGCTTTACCGTCACCAGGTCCTTCTGTAATATTCGAGTAACTTCCTCTGGTTACCATTAGCATCAAAAGCAATAATGTTTTCATAGTATAAATTTTTAATGGTTTATACTGCAAAGTTGGATCTTGACGGCTCTTAAAAATAGTATAAAACCGACACATGCAAAAAAAAATTATTCTTTAAGGAAAGATTTAGGAGTTTTTCCGGTAAAAGCTTTGAAGACTTTAATGAAATGAGACTGATCTGCAAATCCGTTTTCATAAACGACATCCGTTAGTTTGTCATAATCTTTTTCAGTAAGTTGTTCCAGAGAGAGCTGAAATTGGATCATTTTTGAAAATTGTTTAGGTGTAATTCCTACTTCATTAACGAACCTTCTTTCAAAAGTTCTTTCATGAAGATTTAGTTCAGCATAGACTGAATTAATGCTTATTTGTCCTTTATTGTTTAGAATAAGTTGGATTGCTTCTCTAATCTTAAAATCCAGATTTTCCTTTTTAGAACGGAAGAGTGTGTATAAAAAATCGTTTAGTATTTCTATTCTGTCAGTTGTACTGTCGGTGGTTTGCAATAGTTTAACTGTTGCTTCAATCAGAGGATTTTCCAAAGCATTGAGATCATAACAATTATCATTAATGCTTTTCGGGTCTATATTAAAAAACTGCTTGAGTACAAAAGGATACAACTGGATAATGATAAGCTTATAATTTCCTTCCATGATGAGTTCGATGGGCTTAATTGTTTGTCCATACAGAAAAAAAACAGGCATTTCTTTATCATGAGGACTCACCAGGAGGCCATTTTCTGTTTCCTGAAAGAGTAACCCGGGGTAACCATCGGCAAAAAAAGGAAGCAATGTTTTTTCAGGGTTATTAAACTCTTCGTAAATTATAACATCTCTGATAAGTAAGGAGAGAGGGTTATCTGGATTATTAACTTTCATATTATTTCCAACTGATTACATACCTTTTGCATAACCTACCGTTTCTCGATACATTTGAGGAGATACATCGGCATTTGTTTTAAAGAACCGGCTAAAATAGTATTCATCCTCGTATCCTAAATCAAAAGCGATTTCTTTAATAGGCTTATCAGTCAAATATAACTCTCTTTTTGCTTCTATAATAATTCTTTCGGAAATGAGCTGTGTCAATGTTTTATTGAAATAGCTTTTAGTGATTTTCGCCAATGCTTTCTGAGAGATATTCAATGCTTTAGCGTAGTCATTAGGAGTATGTTTTATTTTAAAATCTTTTTCTATGGAATCTTTCAAGTCTTGTAAAATGAATGGCTCTTTATTTTTAGATACTGAAAGCGAGGCGATAGGGTTTTGCTCTGCTTTTAACCGAGAAGCTGTAATCAGAAAAATTTTAAGATAAGAAACCAAAAGCTCATGTTGGGCCAGAGCAGGTTGCTGCATTTCTGTTTTCATTTGCTGTAACAACATTTGCAGAGTTGGTGCCGTAGCTTCATCTATAATGGTAAAAGGTGGCTCGTAAATATTATTAAAAAGAACGCCATTACAAGCTACTTCTTTCTGATGCATATGAATACAGTAAAAGTCAGGGTGAAAATGCAACGTAATTCCTTTCAGTTTTTCATTGGCCGAAAACATAAAAGGCTGATAGGGAGAAAAAGCAAATAACGAATTTATTTCAAAAGAATATTCAGAGAAGTCGGAGCGAACTGTTCCATTGCCTTCCAAAATCCAAATTAAAGAATAATAGTTATTACGCTGAATATGATCAAAAGCACAGTCGTCTTCAAAAGAAAATATCTTGAATGCCAGATTCCCGTTGAGCGGATTTATAAGTGTAAATACCGTATCGTTTTTCATTATAATCTTCTGTCTTTTTCCTCTATCGGTAAATCGTTGATACTGGCCATTCGCTTTCTCATGTAGCCATCTTCATCAAATTCCCAAAGTTCGTTGCCATAGCTTCGGAACCATTGTCCCGTATGATTCTGCCATTCATATTCGAATTGAACTGCCATTCTGTTTTCACGAAAACCCCAAAGCTCTTTTTTTAACTTGTAATTTAATTCTTTTTTCCATTTTTCCGTCAGAAATGTTACTACTTCTTCTCTTCCATTAATAAATTGTGTTCGGTTTCTCCATTGTGTATCGACAGTATAGGCTAAAGCTACTGCTTCGGGATTTTTTGTGTTCCAGGCTTCTTCAGCAATCTTAACTTTTTGAAGCGCAGTTTCCATTGTAAAAGGAGGAATGGGAAATCTTTTTGTTTTCATGTTTTTAGGTATTTGATTGAATAAAGGCAACCGCCGGTAAAACAATTGCCTTTATTTAGTACTTAATTATACTGCAGCTACTTGATAAACCGGGAAATCAATTTCTGTTTTAGCAGTATTGTTAAAATAGTTTGTCAGGATGTTTAGCGCAACATGTCCTACAATTTCTCCAATTTGAGCTTCGGTTACACCTGCTTGTTTTACAATATCTACATCGGCATCGCTTACCATGCCATTTTTAGTGATTAGCGTTTTGGCAAATTGCAAAATAGTTTCTGTTTTAGGATCAGTTGAACGTGCTTTTCTCGCTGCGCTTAAAGCGGTATCATCAATTTTTAACAAATTGGCTCCAATAAAATGATGGGCAGATAAGCAATAATCACAGTGGTTATTTTCTGCTACAGTAATAGCGATAAGTTCTCCGGTTTTAGCGTTTATAGATCCTGTTGCCAAAGCACCGCTTAAGTTAAGGTAACCTTCTAATAAGGCCGTGGAGTTGGCCATGGTTCTCATCATATTAGGAACTACTCCTAATTTACTTTCAATAGCAGCAAATAATTCTTTTGTTCTTCCGGTTGCCTCTTCAGGACTTACAGTGTTAAATCGTGTCATTGTGTATCTTTTAAATTGTTATGTCTTATTGACAAGGCAAAGATGCGATGAGATGGATTGTGGCAAAATGGACTATTTCCGCAATGAGATGGACAATTTTCCCAAGCATGGTTTTATCTGGAATTGAAGGTCATGATTTGCAATAATTTAACACGCCTAACACTAAGGACTTGTAAGGATAAAAGAAGGATAACATTGTTTTAAAGGCTATCAAAAAGAAGCGGAATAATTTTGCCCAATCAAAATAACCAACTAAAAAACAATGAAAAAAATCTACTTTCTTTTATGGCTTTTAACTACCGGTATGGTAGGTCAGGCCCAAAGTTTGTTCCCGTATCTGCAAAATGCGACGCCAACTTCTATCTATGTTAACTGGAAAACGGACAGCAACACGGAATCTATTGTAGAATACGGAACTACATCTGCTAACCTTAACGTCACAGTTACTGGTAACACTAATATCTTTACGGATTCGGGCTATCCTGGTAATTATTTCTACCATAGTGTAAAACTGGTGAATCTTTCTCCAAACACTAAATATTTCTACAGAATCAAAACCGGAACTGCAGTTTCAGCTGTCACTTCTTTTAAAACATTACCTAATCCGGGACAGGCAGCTACAGCAGATGGTCATATCCGTTTTCTGATTATGGGTGACAATCAGCTGAAAGCAGTACCAAGATATGATTCATTAGTATCAGCGGCAAAAAGAAAAATCAAACAAAAATGGGGTGCTTCTTTATCTCCTGATGATAATATTTCCATGACTTTTATGGTTGGGGATCAGGTCGATGTGGGTACTTTAGATCATTACGAGCATGTTCATTTTAAAAAGAATAGGGGACTTTCCGGAAATATTCCTATTCAAACTACCGTGGGTAATCACGAAACCTATGGAACTTTGGGAATGAACTCGTATTACGATCATTTTTACATCAGCGAATTAACTTACAAAGGAATTTCTTCAGGAACTGAAAATTATTATGCGCAGCAGGCCGGAAATGTGTTGTTTATCAGTCTGAGCTCTGAGCACACAGGGGCCGCCCAACTCAATTGGTTGCAACAGGTTCTGGCAGCTGCGAATACTGATAATACAGTAGAATGGATTTTCTCTTTAAGCCACAGACCGTATCAGGCGGAGCAATACGTTGGAGACATTTCGACTTGGGTACGTAATACTGCTGTGCCACTTTTGGTAACTTCTCCTAAATATACCATGCATATCGGTGCACACCATCATTTGTACCACAGAGGGCAATTAAAAAACACGCCTACCTATAACATTATTTCCGGTGGTACGGCTTGGGATCAGTATTGGGGCTCTTCTACGGAACAGGATTTTGATGATGTGCAGAAAACAATCTGTAATTGGATTTACCAAATCGTAGATATTGATGTAACCAATGGAAAAATGGACATCGAAAGTTATTCTATCGGTAGTGTAGATAAATGGAAAAACAACCAGCTTATGGATGAATTTCATCGCTACAAAAACAAACCGGCTCCGGCAAAACCATCCATTACAAACAACTTTCCAGCCAGTATGACGTTGCCTTTAACAATTTCAGGTTCTGCTTACAGCACAGCATCAAATGAGTTATTAAACACAACTCAGTTTCAAATTTCTCAAACGCCTACATTCGATATTATCAAAAAAGAAGTATATCGTGATTTCGAAAATTTATATGGTAAATACGGCACTCAAAAGGATTCTACCGTAAATATTAATTTAGGAGTAGATATTACTAAAATGAACTTGGCTTCAAATTCGATTCCTAACGGTCAATATTACATCAAGTTAAGATATCGTGACCGTAACTTGGAATGGTCTCCGTGGAGTGATGTAAAATCGTTCACCGTTGCGGGAAGCACTACTGTCAACACAGAAATTACCACTGATGCGGTTACTTATTCTCAAAACGCGGCAATAAAAGTCAACTTTACTGATGCCCCAGCCAGCACATCTACTTGGATAGGATTGTATAAAGAGGGGCAGACTCCAGGTGGCGCATCTCCTTCTCAAACTTGGCAGTATACCAATGGAAGCGCCAGCGGCTTTATTAATTTTCCTGCAGGACTTCCTAATAAAGGACGTTATTATGCTGCCATTTTTTCTAATGGTGGTTATACCGAAATCGCTGCTAGAAAATACTTTTATGTTGGTCCGGTTCCGGTCTTAAGCACTAACCAATCTGAATATGCAGTGGGTGCTCCGGTGATTGTCAATTTCAGTAATGGCCCGCAGTTAACAAACGATTGGATTGGTATTTACAAAATGGGAATTACGCCTGGTACTGGCATTGCATCTGCTGCTTGGCAGTATGTAACGACTGTTTCCGGTGCCAAAACGTTCAATGGATTGCCAAAAGGCTACTATTATGCTGAATATTATTTACAGGATGGTTTCAATGCTGTGAGCAACAAAGTATTCTTCAAAGTAGGGGATATCGTTACCGAATTATGGATCAACAAGCCTACCTATGATTTAGGGGAACAAATTTCTGCTTCTTGGACCGATGCTCCTGGTATCGTTAAAGATTGGTTAGGAATTTATCATGAAGGAGATAACCCAAATGTAGACCCTCTGGTGAGTTATACCTATTTTGAAGGTTTGGCTGAAGGAACAAAAAATATTGCAAGTACCGAATTACCAACGCAAGCCGGGAATTATTTTATTGTAATGTTTACTAATGATTCTTATAATGAGGTTTCCAACCGAATTACTTTTGAAGTCGTAGGGGATTTAGGTAATGACGAATTCAAAATTGACAATGGTCTGAAAGTGTATCCAAATCCAACCGATACCCAAAAACAAACATTCATCCAGTCAGATTATCCTATCGATGAAATTGAAATCTTCAACACGGAAGGTAAGCTGGTCTATGCTACTAAAAACGTAAACAACAACAAGTATTCTCTGATTACTCAGGACTTACCAAAAGGGGTTTATATTCTAAAAATACATTCCAGAAAGTTATTTACGGCCAAGTTAGTTGTGGACTAAACCGTAAAATACCCTTGCATTCCCCATTCTTGGGGAGTGCCAAAAGGGACAAAACCCCATCTTGTTGTAAAACGGGATGGGGTTTTTTGTATTATCCAATTTCAAAAATAGCTGGTACCAATGATTATTTAGCTGGTACTAACGATTTCTTAACTGGTACTAACGATTCTTTAGCTGGTACCAATGATTATTAAGTGGTACTAATGACTTTTTAGCTGGTACCAATGATTATTAAGTGGTACTAATGACTTTTTAGCTGGTACCAATGATTTATTAAGTGGTACTAATGACTTTTTAGCTGGTACCAATGATTTATTAAGTGGTACTAATGATTTCTTAACTGGTACCAAAGACTTTGCAGCTGGTACCAAAACAATAGTAACACATTTTTAACCTAATGAAGTCGTAATCTCAATTGGATTAGTCAATACTTTATGAATAGGGCATTTGCCGGCAATTTTCAATAAAGCCTCTCTTTGTGCATCATCGAGTGTACCAAACAAGGCTACTTTGTTTGTTATCACTGACATCGATTTATCGGCATCCCATTCTAAATGTACTTCCACTTTGGTATCGGTCAGATCCCATCCTTTCCTGTTGGCATACATTCGCAGCGTAATTGCGATGCAGGAAGCTAATGAAGCTTCCAGTAAATCCCTCGGAGCAAATCCTAAGTCTTTACCGCCGGCTTCTATGGGCTCATCTGCAATTATGGTTTTTACCCCAGATGTAATTTCGGTCTTATACAATTCTTTTCCTATTGATGCTGTTGTTTTTGCCATGATTTAAAATTTTACTGGTGCAGGAAGCGGTACAAATTCGGTTTCTCCCGGAACTTTCGGGAAAGTTTGATGCTCCCAACGGGTTTTTGCATCCTCAATTAGTTCTTTACTTGTCGCTACAAAGTTCCAAAAGATGATTCTTTCTTCGGGAAATGCTTCACCTCCAAAGATATAAATGGTTGTATTTTCTCCTATTTCAAACTCACAGAGCTTACTGTCTTTGGCAATAAGAATTTGTTTTGATTCAAATACAGTTCCGTCACTTTTAATGTTTCCTTCCAAAATATAAAGGGCGCTTTCGCCAAATAAATGCTCTCCGAGAGCCACTTTTTGACTTGTTTTGCTCTTAATTTCAATAAAATACATCGGACTATACACCGGAACAGGTGATTTTCTGCCAAAAGCTTCTCCTGCAACCAGTTTAAATGAAAGATTGTTCTCCGTCCAATGCGGAATATCTTGCTCTTCCACATGTGAAAAAGAAGGTTCCATTTGTTCCAGGTCTTTGGGCAATGCCACCCAAATCTGTAATCCGTGCAAAACCTTATCGGAAGTTCTTAAATAGAGCGGTGTTCTCTCCGAATGTACAATGCCATTGCCTGCCGTCATCCAGTTTACGGCTCCCGGTTTAATTTCTACTTCGGTTCCCAAACTGTCTTTGTGCATGATACTGCCTTCAAACAAATAGGTTAGGGTAGACAGTCCTATATGCGGATGCGGCGGAACATCTAAATTCTGGTATTCTTTTAAATGAGCCGGTCCCATATGATCAATAAAGGCAAATGGGCCTACGGTACGTTTTTCTCTGAAAGGCAGTAAGCGTCCAACAAAAAAATTCCCAATGTTGGCAGCCCGTTCTTCTATAATAAGCTTGATATTTGACATGACTGTTTTTTAGTATTTAAATTAAGTGATTTCAGTTAAAGTAATGCTATATATTGGTTTATTCGAATCCTTTAAAACTACTGTCTACAATTCGTTTCCATTCTGGATGTCTTTTTATATAGGCAAAAACCAAAGGGCAAAGAGGAACAAGCGTGTATTTATTCTCTTCGATATAATCCAACGTCTTTTCAATTACAGCTGTTGCAGCACCTTTTCCTTCTAAATCAGGTTCCACTTCCGTATGAATGAGTGTAATGATACTTTGATGCTCTTTATAGACAATGAGGGCTTTGTGTCCTTCAACAGTGATTTCAAATTGATTGTCTTTTTCGTTTTTCAACAATGGAATGTCTAAATATTCTGGTTTCATAGTGTTTTTTGATTGTATTATTTATAGTTAATTAAAGAAAAACAGCCTGTTTTTAAACCGACTGTTTTTAGTATTAATTTATTTAATCTTCAAGATATCCAAATTTACCCAAATTTACATCATCAAAAGCCTGAATAATCTCTTCTCGTGTATTCATTACAAATGGACCGTGAGCAAAAATTGGTTCTTTAATAGGTTCGCCGCTCAAAACCAAAACGATGGCATTTTCCAGCGCTTCAACGGTAAAATCTTCCCCTTTATTTTCAAATAATACAAAATGATCTGTTGGAACAAGCTGTGTATCATTTACTTTAATGCTGCCCTCTATGACTAGTAAAGCGGTGTTATAATTGGCTGGAAAAGAAAAATCAGCCTTTCCGCCTTTGTTTAATTTAGCATTTTGCAGATTTACAGGCGTAAATGTCGACGCTGCCCCTGTAACTCCTTTGTAATTCCCAGCGATGATTTCAATAATTCCAGCATTATCAGGAAGTTGATATTTACTGATTTGATCATTGGTGATCCCTTGGTACTTTGGTGCTGTCATCTTATCTTTTGCAGGAAGGTTGACCCACAATTGTACCATTTGGAAGATACCTCCAGTTTTACTGAATTCTTCTTCGTGGTATTCTTTGTGCAAAACCCCTGAAGCTGCCGTCATCCATTGTACGTCTCCTTCACTAATGATTCCGTCGCCACCGGCACTGTCATGATGCGCTACTTTTCCTTTGTAAGCTATTGTTACCGTTTCGAAACCACGGTGCGGATGTACACCAACTCCTTTTGGAATTTCTGAAGGCGGAAAATTATATTTTGAATTATAATCTAACATAATAAACGGACTCATACGTTCCATGCTCAACCCGTCACCACTTGGAATAAAATTATGTACTCTAAAGCCGTCACCCACAAAATGCGGGGCTTTTGGTGTTGAAACAAATGCTATATTTTTTGTTGCCATTGTATTTGTTTTTTTAAATTGTTATACAAAGTTACTTCACAACAGAGGCAAAAGCACTTAATTTAGATTAAGAAATGTATGGCATAAAAAACTCCTGTTTAAAAGAAGTTTTAAGAATAAATAGTATCCTAATTGTAATATTCGCTGTTCCAGTTGTATGAACTGAAATTTTTTCCTTTCCAGAAACAATAGTAAAGCAGTATGGCACAATAGGATTTAAAAATAAACAAGAAGGTAATGAATTTGACAGTGTTATAACTTTCGTTCCCATAATTCCTGAAAGGGATAAGAGAAGTGGTAAGTAAGCTTAAAATAGCGGTAAACAAAATCAGAAAGCCCAGGTTTTTGAATGGAAGGACCAGCCATTTTCTAAAGCTGTTCAGGTTATTTCCCCATTTGTGGATCAGGTAATAATAATCATTCCCAATGGGAACAAATAGTAACGGATCGTCCGCATTTTTTAACTTTAAAGCCTTTGCAGGAGCAATAATTTTAAAACTGTGAAGTGTCGTCTGATGCTCAAGCTCTATTTGATCAATCCGAAGCAGAGCCTCTTGGGGAATGTCGAGTTTGTAATATTTCCGATCTAAAAAACGCAGGCGATAATCAATGCATATTTTTTGAATTGTATCAATATGATACATTTTATGACTTTCCAGTTTATCAATGTAAAGCTTGTTGAGTAATGTGAATTGACCGGTATGCTCCTGATTTTCTATACTGTCTTGAGCATATTGCATAATCGACTTTGAACCATGCCATTTAGTACGTTCGGCTATTAATTTTTCTTCAATATTAACATTGTGAAAAGCCATAATAGAATCTATAAGTCACATAAAATTAGTAATTTATAGATTGTGTCGCAATAAAGAAGGGAAGTTTAACACTTGACATATTCCAATAAAAAAACTCCTGCGGCTTACAGGAGTTTTTATTTATTTAAGAGGAAATTACCTTAAAGTAGCACCGAATTCAGTCTCAAAGTTTTGAGTCAGTTTACTCATGACTTTATCAATTTGCGAATCTGTTAATGTTTTAGCATTATCCTGCAGAATAAAGCTAATCGCATAGGATTTTTTACCTGATGGAAGGTTCTTACCTTCATACACATCAAAAAGATTTACTTCTTTTAATAACGCTTTTTCTGTTTTTTTAGCAGATTCAAACAACTGGGAAAATTCAATTTTATTGTCCAATAAAAGAGCAAGATCTCGTCTTACTTCAGGATATTTAGAGATTTCAGTAAATTTGATATTATTTGAAATTTGCTTTAAAATAGCACTCCAATTAAAATCGGCAAAAAACACTTCCTGCTTGATGTCAAAATGCTTCAAAACGGATTTTTTAACTGTTCCAAATTCAACCAGTGTTGAATTACCCATTTCATAAACCATTCCTTCAGCAAAAACGTCTGTATTTAGAGGTAATGAAACGATTTTATTCAATCCTAATCTCTCTAAAATGGCCAATACATATCCTTTGAATAAAAAGAAATCAGATGGTTTTTGAGGTGTCGTCCAGCTTTCTTGTATTCTGTCTCCAGTCATCAGTAACGTTAAATGATTGTTTTCCTGATAACCGGATAGTAATTTATGATATGATTTTCCGAATTCAAATAATTTTAAATCGTAATTTCTGCGATTAATATTATAAGATATAGCTTCTAGTCCAGAGAAAAGCAACGATTGTCTCATAGAAGATAAATCATTACTTAAAGGATTAAGCATTAATACGTTATTGCTTTCATTTAAACTATCGCTTAAAGCTACATAAGCAGGAGTTGTCAATGAATTGGCCATCATTTCGTTGAATCCGTTTCCAACCAATAAATTAGCAACTATATTCTGAATTTTATAATCTTCCGTTCTTGATGAATGAGAAGTTGAAGCGTTTAATTTTTGAGTGAAGCCAATATTATTATATCCATAAACTCTTAGAATTTCTTCGATAACATCAATTTCACGAGTAACATCAACTCGGTAAGCAGGAATTACTAATCCTAAACCAACTTTGGAAATACTATTTACTTTAATATCCAGTGAAACCAAAATTTTCTTGATAACATCATCCGGAATTTGTTGGCCAATTAGCTTATTTACATTTTCAAGATTTAAAAATACCTGATGATCTTCAACTTTTTTAGGATGTATGTCTACAATATCTGAAGTGATTTCACCTCCACTGACTTCCTGAATTAATATAGCAGCGCGTTTCAAAGCATATTCTGCAATACTTGGATCAATTCCTCTTTCAAAACGGAAGGAAGCATCTGTATTTATAGCGTGTCTTTTGGCTGTTTTTCTTATTGAAACAGAGTTGAAATAAGCACTCTCTAAAAATAGTGTCGTTGTATTATCAGTTACACCAGAGTTTTTTCCGCCTAGGACACCTGCAATACAAAGAGGCCCTTTTTCATCGCAAATCATAATATCTTCACTGCTCAAAGTACGCTCTACATCGTCCAGAGTGGTGAACTTTGTTCCTTCAGCTGCATTTTGTACAATAATTTTTCCGTGAATTTTAGACGCATCAAAGGCATGCAATGGCTGTCCTAATTCATGAAGAACATAATTGGTAACATCGACAATATTGTTTTTTGGAGTAATTCCGATTGCTTTCAACCTGTTTTGAAGCCAAGCCGGAGAGATTCCTACTTTTACATTAGAAATAGTAACACCGCAATATCTTGGTACCAGTTTAGAATCCTCAACTTTAACATCAATCTTAAGGGTACGCTTTTGAATATTAAAATTAGAAACCGAAGGAGTAATCAGCTCAACATTAGTTCCGTTTTGCAGCATTCCGGCTCTCAAATCCCTTGCAGTTCCCCAATGACTCATGGCATCAGCGCGGTTAGGAGTTAATCCGATTTCAAATACTTCATCATTTTCAATACTAAAAACCTTAGCAGCCGGTGTACCCGGAACTAACTTTTCATCAAGAACCATAATTCCTTCGTGGCTGTCTCCAAGACCTAATTCATCTTCGGCGCAAATCATTCCGTGGCTTTCTTCACCGCGAATTTTACCTTTTTTTATTTCAAAAGATTTACCTTCCTTATCATATAATATAGTTCCGATTGTCGCAACAGGCACTTTCTGTCCGGCTGCAACATTACTGGCACCACAAACAATTTGAAGAGGAGAGTCTGTTCCTAAATCAACTGTAGTGATTTTTAGTTTGTCTGCATTCGGATGCTGAAGACAAGTAAGTACATGCCCAACAACAATGCCTTCTAATCCTCCTTTTACAGATTGAAATTTTTCAACACCTTCTACTTCCAGACCTAAGTCAGTAAGCATTGAAGCTGTTTTTTCAGAATCCCAATCCGTTTTAATAAATTGCTTTAACCAGTTATATGAAATTTTCATACGTAAATATTTATTGTTTTTTTAATGTCCTGCGTAATTCTTAATTTAAATGCTAATCCTTAACCATTAGGAAACACCCAATTCCTGCGAATAAATTATAGAATCGCAAAGATATATATTGTTGTGCGTAGTATAAAAAAAAGTTGTCCTTTTTTGAATGCAGATATTTACAAATATTTAATTAATCGTAAGTTTTTTTTAAACAATAAACAATTTCTATATTTGTTTCAGAATTCAATTGTAAACAAACAAACTTTAAGATGAAATTATTAGAAGGAAAAACCGCTATAATTACAGGAGCGAGTAGAGGAATTGGTCGCGGAATTGCAGAAGTTTTTGCAAAACAAGGAGCAAATGTAGCATTCACATATAGTTCTTCAGCTGAAGCAGCAAAAATTTTAGAAGATGAATTAACCACTTTAGGTGTTAAAGCCAAAGGATACCAATCTAACGCAGCAGATTTTAATGAAGCACAAAAATTAGTAGATGACGTTGTGGCAACTTTTGGAACGGTGGATATTTTAATAAACAATGCCGGAATTACAAAAGACAATTTACTAATGCGTATTTCTGAAGAAGATTTCGATCATGTTATTAATGTGAATCTGAAGTCTGTTTTCAATATGACTAAAGCTGTCCAAAGAATTATGCTGAAAAACAGAGCAGGTTCAATAATCAATATGAGTAGTGTTGTTGGTGTGAAAGGAAATGCAGGTCAAACGAATTATGCGGCTTCAAAAGCTGGAGTTATCGGATTTACAAAATCGGTTGCTTTAGAATTAGGTTCCAGAAATATTCGTTGTAATGCTATTGCACCAGGATTTATTGAAACTGAAATGACGGCAAAACTAAACGAAGATGTAGTTCAGGGATGGAGGGAAAACATTCCGTTGAAAAGAGGAGGAACACCTGAAGATGTAGCAAATGCATGTGTTTTCTTAGCGTCAGACATGAGTACTTATGTTACTGGGCAAGTAATGAACGTTGATGGAGGAATGCTTACCTAGATATCAATTTCAGGCTTTATTGGGCCGAAGTTTAAAATTTTAACAACAAATTATAAATGACCACAAACACTATTTTATTGATACTGCTTTCTATTGGAGCAGCGTTTGGATTGTCATTTTATCAGTATTTATATAAAGTCAAAAACAAATTAAAATTGGTTTTGTTTTTGGCTTTTTTGAGATTTGCCTCAATTTTTCTGATTTTGCTGTTGCTAATTAATCCTATTATTTCAAGGAAAACATTTGAAACAGTAAAAACACCATTGCCTGTTATCGTTGATAATTCGGAATCGATACATTTTTTAAAACAGGACAGTATCACAAAATTACTTTCCAAAAAAATTACAGAAAACAGTCAGCTTACTTCAAAGTATGATGTTCAATTGTATTCTTTTGATGAAGATTTTTATTCCGGAAGCCCGATAGATTTTAAAGGAAAACAATCCAATATTCATAAAGCAGCACAAAATTTAAAGCAATTATACAGAAACCAAAGTTTTCCTGTTGTTTTATTATCTGACGGAAATCAGACGATAGGAGAAGATTATGTATATAGTTTTCAACAGAATACTTCAGTTTATCCTTTGATTTTAGGAGATACTACTTCATTCCTGGACTTAAGAATCAATCAGCTGAATGCCAATAAATATGCATTTCTTAAAAATAAATTTCCGGTTGAAGTTTTTTTACAATATAACGGAGACAAAAATGTGAATGCTTCCTTTATTATTCAACAAGGAAATACTACTATCCACAAACAGAATGTTTCATTTTCACCAAATAAAAAAGCACAGCAATTATCAGTATTATTAAATGCAGACAGAGTAGGAGTACATACATACAAAGCTGTAATTTCTTCTTTAGAAAATGAAAAAAACAAATACAATAACAGTAAGAATTTTGCAGTTGAAGTAATTGATCAGCGTTCGGAAATTGCTTTAATATCATCTGTAAATCATCCTGATTTAGGTGCTTTAAAACGTTCTATTGAATCTAATCAACAACGTAAGGTAAATATAGTTAAACCAAAAGATATTAGTTCATTACAAAATTATAATGTTTTAATTTTGTACCAGCCAAATGCTGAATTTAAATCTATTTTAGACCAAAACAGCAAGCTTAAAATTAACACTTGGATTATTACAGGAACCAGCACCGATTTTAATTTATTGAATCAATACCAGGATCAGATTCAATTTAAAATGTCCGGACAAAAAGAAGATTATTCAGCTGATTTTAATTCGCAGTTCAATTCATTTGCTTTAGACGATATTGGTTTTGAACAATTTCCTCCGTTAGAAAACCCTTTCGGAAATATTGTCTTAAAAGGAAATACAAATACACTTTTGCAAGCAAGGATCAGAAATATCAAAACAGATAACCCGTTATTGGTTTTTTCAGAAAACGGAATCAATCGTAATGCTTTTCTTTTGGGGGAAAATATCTGGAAATGGCGTGTTGAAAGCCATGTCAGAACGAAATCATTTGAGCAATTTGATATTTTTTCGAATAAAATCATTCAATATTTAGCTTCCAATGCTGCTAAAAAATCATTAATTGTTGCTAATGAAAGTTTTTATAATTCAGGAGAAAGTATTGAAATTTCAGCGCAATATTTTAATAAAAACTTCGAATTTGATGAAAATGCCCGTTTAACGATTCAGTTAAAGAATAAAAAAACCAATGAAACAAAAATTTTCGATTTTTTAAAAGGAAATGCAGAATATAAAGTAAATATTGAAGGGTTGAATGCTGGTAATTATGGTTTTACAGTCAAGGAAAATAATTCCAAAACATCTTATGCCGGTAATTTTGAAGTTTTGGATTTCGAAATTGAAAAACAATTTATCAATCCTGATGTATCAAGATTAAAGCAAGTGGCAAACAATACAAATGGTACTGTTTTTTACCCAAAGCAAATAGATCAATTGATTGATTCTCTGATAAAAAATAAAAATTATCTTCCAATACAGAAAGCAGTTACAACAAAATCACCTTTACTGGATTGGATTTGGCTTCTAATCATTTTGACCATAACATTCGCGGCAGAATGGTTTATCAGAAAATACAACGGACTGCTTTAAATTATTCAAAGCTTTTGGTATTTATTTTCCTTTAAAATTTCTGATGTGCTTTGATAAAAAGAAATAGTTTCTCTTATCAGATTTTGGTTCAGTACTTTTCTTGGTTTTTCCTCATAATGTGTTGAAACTCCCTTTCCTTCTGAAGAACTAATTAAATCAAATTGTTTTACTTTTTGCTTTGGAGAAATTACAGTTAAAATTTTATCCTTCACAAATCCTAAATCCTGGTATGTAGCAATAAATGCTCTAGGTTTATAATCCGATTTAAAAACATTCTGCCCGTAAAATTTGCTTTGGTACTGAAAATTCAATAATCCCATTACAGTTGGCATGACATCAATTTGCGACATTAGTGTATCATATCTTTCAGCTTTTATAAATCCGGGAGCAAAAACCATGGCTGGGATATGGTATTTTTCCATTGGTAATTCTGTTTTTCCCGAACTAGAAGCACAATGATCAGCAACAATAACAAAAACAGTATTTTTATACCATGACTGTTTTTTAGCCATAGTAAAAAATTTATTAATGGCGAAATCAGTATATTTTACACCGCCTTCACGAGATTTTGCATCGGCTGGAATATCGATTTTATTTTCAGGATAAGTGTATGGCCTGTGATTGCTAACAGTCATTATATGATTAAAAAAAGGCTTACCTTCTTTAGATTCTTTATTCATCACAGTTATTGCTTTGTCATATAAATTCTCATCGCAAACACCCCAAACATTTTGGAATGTAATTTCATTTGGGTTAAACCTTTTTTTATCGACAATATCATAACAGTTTCCGCTAAAGAAATCTTCCATATTATCAAAAAAAGCATCTCCTCCATAAAGAAATTTCACATTATAACCTTTCTGTTTAAAAATGCTTCCAGTTGAGAATTTATTTTTATTATCTTTTCGCTTTATAACACTCTCGCCAGCTGTTGGAGGAATTGACAGTGTAATCGCTTCCAATCCTCTAACTGTCCGGTTTCCTGTGGCATATAAATTAGTAAATAGCAGACTTTTTGTTGCTAATGAGTCTAGAAAAGGAGTAATGTTCTGTTCGTTTCCGAAGGTTTTCATAAAATCTGCACTCAGGCTTTCAACAGTAATCAGCACTACATTTTTGTGAGATTCTTTGCCATCAGATACAATACTTCTTATTGAAGAATCGTTTGAAATACCTGGAAATTCTTGTTTCAAAAGGGCTAAAGTCTCTTTCTTAGGCAGTGTTTTATAGAATTTGAAATAGTCCAATTCACTATTCATAAAGGCAAGGTAAAATTTGTAAATACCATTTGCTTGTAATTCATTCTTAAATATATTTTGGGAATTTTCGGCACTTGCCAAAAAAGGAACAGCAATTAAAGAAGCTATAAATAATACGCTATAAATTGCCGTTATCTTTAATTTATCAATAAAACCAGGGAGATTTTTCAAGTAGACTTTTGATTTTTTGACAATAAAATAAGTAGTTAGGAAAGACAGCATTCCAATGGTTAAAAATAGAGGAAGTACTGGATAAGATTCCATAATGTTTCCGATAACAGTATTGGTATAAACCAAATAATCTACTGCAATAAAATTGTATTTTACCCCAAATTCATTCCAGAAAAAGTACTCACTGACTGAATTTTGAATAATTAATAAGACGAAAATAAAAATTGTAATTGAATATAATGCCAACCTGATTTGACTGCGGTATTTTGGTAAAAAGAGCAATAATCCGAATAAAACAGTTTTTAGTCCTATAAAACTCATTCCTATTTCCGGTAAAACACCTCCATATTCATTCAAAATAGTATTAAAAAAAGTAACATAGACCAATAATCCTACTAATATCCCAAAAATGATGTAACCCCAAGGTTTCTGAAATTTTTCATTAGATAAAAAAAGCAAGTAGATCCATAGAATTGAACCTGAGATAAGAAAAATAAAAAAATCAGATATGGCCCCTAAACCAAAAATTTTAAGGGTATCAAAAAAAGTGAAATTTGTCTGAGTAATGGGATTAAAAAGAAGTGTCAATCTCAAAATGACATTTATAATTCCGTAAAAAAGAATTAAATATAAAAAAGGAGCTATTTTGTTTAGGGCTTTCATTGTAAAAAATAAATGTCAACAAACCTATAAAATGAAAAATGTAAAAAACTTAAGTTTTGCTTAAGAACTGTATATTTGTATAGAGTAAATGGTTTTTGCAAAAAATAGTTTGTTAATAAATCTTTAATAAGCAATGCGTATTTTAATTATCGAAGACGAAGCAGGGATTTCAAATTTTTTAAGGCAAGGTCTTGAAGAAGAAGGATATGAGACTACTGTAGCTGTCGACGGTTTACAAGGAATTCTGTTGGCAGAAAAGCAAAAACCGGATTTAATTCTACTCGATTGGATGTTGCCAAAGCTTACCGGTATTGATGTATGCAAAGCAGTCCGGGAAAAAGACAAAACAACTCCTATATTATTCCTTACTGCAAAAGATACTGTTCAGGATACTATTGAAGGTTTGAAATCAGGAGCTAACGATTATATAAAAAAACCATTTAATTTTGAAGAGCTTTTGGAACGGATAAAAATTCATTTTCGGAATACCGGCAAAAATAAAATTCTGAAGTTAGGAGGAGTTGAAATCAATGTATTGAAACATACTGTTTTAGCAAATGATAAGGAGATAAATTTTACCCAACGTGAGTTTGATTTATTGAAATACCTAATCGAAAATAAAAGACGCGTTTGCACCCGAAATGAAATTATAGAAAACGTTTGGGGAATACATTTTGAATACGATACAGGAGTTATAGATGTATTTATGAACGCAATCCGGAAAAAACTAAATTTTAAAAAAGAAGAAGAATTTATAAAAACAATCCGTGGAGTAGGCTACATTGCGGATGATAATAATTGATATGCCGCAACTTTCATTTAAAAACAGGATTGCATTAAATTATATGATTTCAACAGCGCTACTTGTGGCTATAGTTTTCATTTTCATATTTTCTATTGTTAGATGGAGTGTTTTCAGTGATGTAAACGCAGATATCAGAAATGAAATTAAAAATCATTTCAAGGAAATGAAGCTGAATGAGAAGAAAATCGTATGGATTAATGAAGAAGAATGGAAAGAACGGGAACATAAAGAAATTAATATCGATCCGGTATTTGTTCAGATTACAGGAATAGATGGAGTTTCAATTGAAAAATCACCTAATCTTAACGGCCACAGCTTAAATTTAAACAAAGAAGTTTCTGAAATTTTTTATACGACAATATTTAAAGATCAAATTATACGACAGGCACAAGTCCCCATTATTATAAAAGGAAAAACGGAAGCCTATCTGCTCATTGCAATGTCCTTAGAAGATGCTACTTCGGTATTGAATAATTTAAGCCGGGTGCTATATATTTTGTATCCGATTGTACTTTTAATATTATTCATTTTTGCTCGTTTTATTGCAGGAAGGAGTATAAAACCAGTAAATTCTATTATCGAAACATCCAATTTAATTACAAGAGATAATTTAAAATACAGAATTACTTTACCGCAAAATAAAGACGAATTATACCAACTTTCAAGTAACATAAACAGCCTTTTGGATCGGATTGAAAGTGCCGTTCAAAGAGAAAAGCAATTTACATCCGATGCTTCTCATGAATTACGCACTCCATTAGCTATAATTAAAGGAACACTTGAAGTTTTGATTCGTAAACCTCGTGATAAAGAAGAATATAAGGATAAAATAACTTTTTGTATCTCAGAAGTTGACCGTCTAAACACATTAGTTGATGAACTACTTTTATTAGCCCGTTTTGAAAATCAAAAGCAGAACATCAAACAGGAATCGGTTTATTTGAATGCATTAGTTTTGGATACACTTACCAGATATTCAAGAGAAACCAATTTGCTTAAAATCAATTGTAAAACTTCTTTTGAAGATGATTTTTATGTTACTTCCGATTATGATATGATTACCATTATTGTATCCAATTTAATTTCAAATGCTTTAAAATACTGCAATGAAAATGGCAGTTTGTCATTGTGTCTTTCAAAAGAAAATGGTAACATTATATTTCAAATTTCAAACTCAGGAATTGGAATTCAAAAAGAAGAAATAGAGAAGATATTCAATCCCTTTTTTCGTTCAGACGCGACTAAAATATCAAGAATAGAAGGAACCGGACTTGGATTATCAATAGTGAAACGCCTTTGTGATTTACTTAAAATTGAAATTCTGATAGAAAGTGAAATCAATCAGAATACTACTGTAAGACTGATTTTCAAATAAAATTATTATATTTATCAAAAAAAACGTATGAATGATGCACATTTACACATGGTAGTGAACCATTTTCCAATTATCGGATTATTTTTTGGAATCGGTATTTTGCTTTATGGGATTATCAGAAAAAATACAACATTGATTAACACAGCGTATAGTATTTTTATTATTTGCATGATTATGGGCAAAATATCTATGTTTACAGGTGAAAAAGGAGAGGATATCGTTGAAAATTTAGGTATTTCACACGATTTGATTCACGAGCATGAAGAATTGGCCGAAGGGTTTATGAAAGTAATGTATGCTTTAGGATTAACTTCAATTTTAGGCTTGTATTTCAATCGAAAAAAACACCCAAAAGCAATATTTCTTGCTTATTTAGTGATTACTTTGTCTATTATTTCAGCTGTATTATCTAAATCTGTGGGAACTTCCGGTGGAGAAATCCGTCATACGGAAATTAGAGAAGCTTCAGTAAACACAGTCAATTCGACTGAACATGAAGAGGTTGGAAAATAAATAAAAATATTTTTTTAAATAAATTTGTTTCTTTCAAAAGAATCCGCTTACATTTGTACCCAACAAAAAAAATTATGTTTTTAAATCAATTACATCATCATCATCTTTCCCACGCTCGAGCGAGGTAGTGATGATATTGTAATAAATCATATAACTAGTAACCCGTTTGAGTATATCAAACGGGTTTTTTATTTTCAGCACTTCCCAGTTGGTATACTCATTACATTAATTAAAACAATGAGTATGTTAAAAATTGCCATTCAAAAATCAGGACGTCTCAATGAAGACAGTGTTCAAATTCTAAAAGATTCCGGAATTTCCATCAATAATGGAAATGACCAATTAAAAATAACTGCTTCTAATTTTCCGCTTGAGGTTTATTTTCTGCGAAATTCAGATATTCCCCAATATTTAATCGATGGAGTAGTAGATGCTGCTATTGTTGGGGATAATCTTTTGGTTGAAAAAAAGCAGCACATTCAAACGATAGAAAAATTAGGCTTTTCAAAATGCAAAGTATCAGTTGCTGTGCCTAAAAACTTTGCCTATAATTCAATCGAAGATTTAAATAGGTTAAAAATAGCTACATCATATCCCAAAACCGTTTCAGATTATTTCCGTTCCAAAAATGTCGAAATAGAAATTCACCAAATTTCCGGATCCGTTGAAATAGCTCCAAACATTGGACTTTCAGATGCCATTGTTGATATTGTTTCCAGCGGAAGCACATTGTTTAAAAACAACCTGAAAGAAGTCGAAGTCATTTTTAAGAGTGAAGCTGTTTTAGCTGTTTCGCCTTTAATTTCTGTTGAAGCCAAAATCATTTTAGACAAACTTCAGTTTCGAATTCAGTCAGTTCTGCGAGCTCGAAAATCTAAATATATTTTGATGAATGTCCCAAACAATAAAATTACAGAAGTGAGTAAGATTCTTCCGGTTTTAAAAAGTCCAACAGTAATGCCTCTTGCTGATGAAGGCTGGAGTAGTGTACATTCTGTAATTGATGAAGAAAAATTTTGGGAAGTGATAGATCAGCTTAAAACAGCTGGAGCCGAAGGGATTTTAGTATGTCCAATTGAAAAAATAGTATTGTAAATAAGTCAGATAATGAAAAAAATAATAAATCCTGCCCAAGACATTTGGTCTGAAATTTTAAAAAGACCAACTCAATCCTATGCGGATATTGAAGAAACCGTCAGGGAAATTTTTAAAGAAGTAAAACTGAAAGGAGATATCGCCATTGCAAAATACACTTCTTTTTTTGATGGCATTACTTTGTCTGACTTTACCGTTTCAACTGAAGAAATAGACGAGGCAATTACTTTAATATCAAATGATTTGAAGGAAGCTATGGCTAAAGCAAAAAGGAATATTGAGACTTTCCACATCGCTCAAAAAACCAATAAAATTGAAGTTGAAACGACAGATGGAGTAACTTGCTGGCTGGAAAAAAGATCTATTCAAAAAATTGGATTATACATTCCGGGAGGATCGGCTCCTTTATTTTCTACAGTCTTAATGTTAGCTATTCCGGCCAAATTAGCAAACTGCAGTGAAATTACTTTGTGCACACCTCCTGATAAAAACGGAAAAATAAATCCTGCTATTTTATTTGCTGCCTATTTATGCGGCATTGATAAGATAATAAAAATAGGGGGAATCCAGGCAATTGCCGGAATGACTTATGGCACAGGTTCCATTCCAAAAGTAGATAAGATTTTTGGTCCGGGCAATCAATTTGTAACTACAGCAAAGCAAATGGCAACTCAGTTTGGAGTTGCAATCGATATGCCGGCTGGCCCAAGCGAATTACTGGTATTTGCTGACGAATCGGCCAATCCCGCATTTGTTGCCTCAGATTTATTGAGTCAGGCAGAACACGGATCTGACAGCCAGGTAATTCTGATTACTACTTCTAAGTCTATTTTAGATCAAGTTGAAAAGGAAATTGTAATTCAGTTAAATGACTTACCTCGTAAAGAAATTGCTCAAAAAGCGATAGCTAATTCAAAATTAATTTTAGTTGAAAATGAGCAGAAAGCCATGGCTATTATCAACGAATATGCACCGGAACATTTTATTATCTGCAGTTCAAATGAAAGTTTCTTTATTGATAATATTGCCAACGCCGGTTCAGTATTCATTGGGAATTATACTCCTGAAAGTGCTGGAGATTATGCCTCAGGAACAAACCATACACTTCCCACAAATGGTTATGCAAAAAGCTACAGTGGTGTAAGTTTAGATAGTTTTTTGAAATCGATGACCTTTCAGAAAATTACTGAAAAAGGAATACAAAATATAGGCAAAACTATAGAAATTATGGCAGATGCCGAGGGTTTACAGGCTCACAAAAATGCAGTTTCAATCCGATTAAAAGCAATTAAGAATGGAAATCAATAAATTAATCCGAAAAAATATTGCAGAAATGCAACCGTATTCCTCTGCAAGAAGTGAATTTGAAGCATTTGATCAGCAGATGATTTTTCTTGATGCTAACGAAAATCCGTTTGAAAATGGTGTAAACCGTTATCCTGATACTGAGCAAAGGCAATTAAAGGAAGCTTTGTCTGTCATCAAAAAAGTACCTGTAAGTCAAATTTTACTGGGAAATGGAAGTGATGAAGTGCTCGATTTACTATTCAGGGCATTTTGCGAACCAAATAAAGACAATATAATCACCCTTCCTCCAACGTATGGAATGTATGATGTATTGGCAAATTTGAATGCTATTGAAAATAAGGAGATTTTACTGACGAAAGAATTTGATCCTAACATCCCAGAAATAATAGAAAATATTGATACCAATACAAAAATTATCTTTTTATGCTCTCCCAATAATCCAACGGGGAATTCTTTTTCAAATGAAACTATAATAGCTTTGTTAGAAAGTTTTAAAGGATTAGTAGTTTTAGATGAAGCTTATATCGACTTTTCAGATTCTGAAAGCTGGCTACGGAAATTAGACAAGTATGCTAATTTAGTTATTATTCAAACTTTATCAAAGGCATATGGAATGGCTGGAATCCGATTGGGAATTTTATATGCTTCAACGAGTATTATTTCTGTTTTAACTAAAATTAAACCTCCGTATAATTTAAATATTCTGACGCAGAGCAAAGCATTGGAGCGATTAAGCCAAAAAAAATCATTCAGTACTGAAGTTAGTACTATAAAAAGAAGTAAGGATAAGTTATCTAAACAATTACTTGAGGTAAATTTTGTTTTAAAAATATATCCTTCTGACGCTAACTTCTTGTTAATCAAAGTAGATAATGCAGATTTTCGCTATAGGCAATTAACAGAAAAAGGAATTGTAATTCGAAATAGGAGTAAGAATCAACTTTGCCATAATTGCCTGAGAATAACCATTGGAACAGATGATGAAAATTCACAATTAATCAACACATTAAAATCACTAACAAATGACTAAGAAAGTTTTATTTATTGACCGTGATGGAACTATCATAAAAGAAGCCGCCAATGGGCAGATAGATGCTTTTGAAAAATTGGTTTTTTATCCAAAATGCATTCTTTATCTGAGTAAAATAGCTACAGAACTCGATTACGAATTGGTAATGATTACGAATCAGGACGGACTTGGAACTGAAAATTTTACTGAAGAATCCTTTTGGCCGGTACATAATTTCATAATAAATGCCTATGAGAGTGAAGGCGTTATTTTTGACAAAGTTTTTATCGACAGAAGTTTTCCGCATGAAAATAAAAGCACACGTAAACCTGGGATTGGCTTGCTGTCCGAATATTTTTCAGAAGAATATGATTTATCCAAATCCTATGTGATTGGTGACAGGCTGACCGATGTCGAGCTGGCGAAAAATTTAGGAACTAAAGCTATTTTCATTCAGGATAATACTAATTTGGGTACTGCTGAAACGTCTTTGGAGCAAGAAGAACTACAGGCTTGCATTGCTTTGGAAACCAATGATTGGCAAAAAATCTACACCTTTTTAAAATTAGGCTCTCGAGAGGCATCGATTGTGAGAAAAACAAACGAAACGGATATTACTATTAATTTGACTCTTGATGGAATGGGAAAAAGTAAGGTTTCAACCGGAATTGCTTTTTTGGATCATATGTTAGATCAAATCGCCCGCCATGGTCAAATGGATTTGGAAATTGATGTTAAAGGAGATTTAGAAATCGATGAACATCACACTATTGAAGATACTTCAATTGCGCTGGGAGAAGCTTTTGCGAAAGCACTCGGAAATAAACTTGGAATTGAAAGATACGGTTTCTGTTTGCCAATGGATGATTGCTTAGCCCAAGTTGCCATTGATTTTGGCGGAAGAAATTGGTTGGTTTGGGAAGCCGATTTTAAACGAGAAATGATTGGTCAAATGCCCACTGAAATGTTTTTTCATTTCTTCAAATCGTTTACGGATGGTGCAAAATGTAATTTGAATATTAAAGCCGAAGGAACAAACGAACACCATAAAATTGAAGCAATTTTTAAAGCTTTTGCTAAAGCTATAAAAGCTGCAGTAAAGCGAGATGCCGAAAAAATGATTTTACCAAGCACAAAAGGAATGTTATAATGAAAATTTCAATAATAGATTATGGGGCAGGAAATACACAAAGTATTCTACTTGCTTTAGAAAAATTAGGACATAATGGATTGGTAACGAATGATTTGGAAATAATAAAATCATCCGATAAAATCATTTTTCCAGGAGTTGGAGAAGCTTCAAGTGCCATGAAAAAATTGCGTGAATCGAAATTAGACCTGGAGATTCCATCGTTTAAGCAGCCAGTTTTAGGAATTTGTCTCGGCATGCAGCTTTTATGCAATTCAACCGAAGAAGGAAATACAAAAGCTTTAGGCGTTTTTGATGTAGATGTAAAACGGTTTTCAAATGAGGTAAAAGTGCCGCAAATGGGCTGGAATACTGTTTACAATTTAAATTCGGTATTATTTGAAGGAATCAAATCCGAGGAATATATGTATTTGGTGCATAGTTATTATGCGCCTATTTGCAACGAAACCATCTCTATTACAAATTATGGTTTGGAGTATGCTTCTGCGTTGCAAAAAAACAACTTTTACGGCGTACAATTTCACCCTGAAAAAAGTGGAGTTTATGGTGCACAAATTTTAAATAATTTTTTAAAACTATAATGCAATGAGAATTATTCCCGCCATTGATATTATTGATGGAAAATGTGTCCGTCTTTCCAAAGGAAATTACGATACAAAAAAAATATACAATGAAAATCCGCTAGAAGTGGCTAAGCAGTTTGAAGGGCATGGAATTCAGCACCTGCATTTGGTCGATTTAGACGGTGCCAAATCCAATAAAATCATCAATCACAAAGTCTTAGAGCAAATAGCTTCCAAAACAGGTTTGAAAATTGATTTTGGCGGCGGATTAAAAAGCGATGATGATTTGAGAATTGCCTTCGAATGTGGAGCCGGTCAGATCACAGGCGGAAGTATATCGGTTAAAAAGCCTGATATTTTTTTTAATTGGTTAAAAATCTATGGTCCGGATAAAATTATTTTGGGAGCTGATTCAAATAATAAAAAAATTGCAATTTCAGGTTGGTTGGAACAAAGCGAAGAATCGTTAATTCCGTTTATCAATAAATATCAAAGCAATGGAATTCAATATGTTATATGTACGGATATTTCTAAAGACGGCATGTTACAAGGTCCTAATTTTGAATTATATAAGGAAATTATAGATTCTTCAAAAGGCATAAAGCTGATTGCTTCAGGTGGAATTTCAGATTTTGATGAATTACCAAAATTAGCTAATTTAGGTTGTGAAGGAACTATCATTGGAAAAGCAATTTATGAAAACAGAATTTCACTGAAACAACTGGAAAAATTCATTTTAAATAACAAATAAGATGCTTACAAAACGAATTATACCCTGTTTAGATATTAAAAACGGCAGAACTGTAAAAGGGGTCAATTTTTTAAATTTAAGAGATGCTGGCGATCCTATTGAATTAGCAAAAAAATATGCTGAAACAGGAGCTGACGAACTGATTTTCCTAGATATTTCTGCCACGGAGGAACGAAGAAAAACACTAATTCCTTTAGTCCGGGAAATTGCTAAAACAATTAATATTCCTTTTACAGTTGGTGGTGGAATTTCAACTATTGAAGATGTCAGATTGTTGCTTCAAAATGGAGCTGATAAAGTTGCTGTGAATTCTTCGCTGGTTAAAAATCCAGATTTAATTAATGAATTAGCAGCAACATTTGGAAATCAATGCATAGTGGCCGCCATTGATGCTAAGCAAATTAACGGCATTTGGAAAGTGCATTTAGTTGGAGGAAAAGTCCCTACGGGTATTAATTTATTCGATTGGGCAAAAGAAGCTGAACAACGAGGAGCAGGTGAAATTTTATTTACTTCCATGGATCACGATGGAGCCAAAATTGGATTTGCTAATGAAGCGCTGTTCCAGCTTTCAAAAAAAGTAAATATTCCGGTTATTGCCTCAGGCGGAGCAGGAAAAATGTCGCATTTTGAAGATGCTTTTATTTTAGGAAAGGCAGATGCCGCTTTAGCTGCGAGTGTTTTCCATTTTAATGAAATTAAAATTACGGAACTTAAATCTTACCTTAAAAATAAATCAATTCCCATACGAATTTAAATCAAGAACAAATGATTATCAATTTTAATAAAAATCCTGACGGATTAATTCCTGCAATTATTCAGGATGCAACAACCAAAAATATTTTAATGCTGGGTTATATGAATCAGGAAGCATTAGACAGAACTTTGGAACTAAAAAAAGTGACTTTCTTCAGTCGTTCTAAGAATAGATTATGGACAAAAGGAGAGGAGAGCGGTCATTTTTTAAACTTAGTTGACATCAAGGAAGACTGCGATAAAGATACCTTATTAGTGTCTGTAAATCCTATTGGAACAACTTGTCATAAAGGAACAGCTACTTGTTGGCAAGAGTTTAATAATCAATCATTTGGCTTTTTATCAAAACTAGAAAAAACCATTAATGAACGGAGAGAAAAAGGCAATACTGAAAAAAGCTACGTTGCCTCATTATTTGCAAAAGGAATTAATAAAATTGCTCAAAAAGTAGGAGAGGAGGCAATTGAAGTCGTAATTGAATCTAAAGATAAGAACGACTCTTTGTTTCTAAATGAAAGTGCTGATTTACTGTTTCATTACCTCATTTTATTACAGGCAAAAGGCTATCAGCTGGAAGATGTTGTCTCAGTTTTAGAATCAAGAGGAAATTAATTGAAGACAATAACCAAAAAATTGTATTTTTAAAATAAAAAGATGAGTTTAAAAGGAGCGTTGGATTTTCTTTCAGAATTAGAGCAAAACAATGACAGAGACTGGTTTGCAGAAAATAAAAAACAATTTGAAAAGCATCAAAAAGAAATTAAAACACTTTTTCAGGAAATCAACGACGCATTTGCGGTACATGATAGCATTGAAAAGATGCAGATTCACCGTATTTACCGCGATATTCGGTTTTCTAAAGATAAAACACCTTACAAGAATAATTTCAGTGTTAGTTTTGATAGAACAAAACCGTATTTAAGAGGCGGATATTATTTGCATATTCAACCCGGAGCAAGCTTTATTGGCGGTGGTTTTTGGGAACCTAATGCCGAAGATCTGAATAGGATTCGGAAAGAATTTGAATTGGATGATACTGCAATACGTTCGATTATTTCGGAAGAAAATTTCTCTAAAAATTTCGGTATGCTGCAAGGACAGGAGTTAAAAACAGCTCCGAAAGGTTTTGATAAAAAACATCCGGCTATTGATTTAATCAGGAAAAAACAATACCTGGTTTACCGTCGTTTCACTGATAAAGAAATACTTGACAAAGACTTCAAAAATGAAGCATTGCATACTTTTTTAGCCATGCGCCCGTTTTTTGACTATATGAGCGATGTTCTCGGGACAAATCTAAACGGAGAGACTATTTATTAATACTCTTCTTCTAAAAGTTGTACCTGGCTTTTTAATCTTTCTATCAATAAATTCATCATTCTTTTATTTAAGTTTGATGAATTTTTTATGTATTCCAAATATTCTTCAACTGTAAAAAGCCCAATTATCATGCCTTTTAGTGAGTTTCTAAATTTAATATCACGTTGGATTACATTCTCGATATAATTCATTTTTTTCTCTGGTGTAAGGATAAAAAAACCGCCTTTCTGCTTGACGGCGTAATTTATGAATACCTGAATAAACAAGTCATTTTGTAATTTTAAAATAGGACGCAGGGTTTTGTTTTGAAAAATCTCTTCATTAGACGATTGCAATGTGATATTTCCAATACTTTCCCTTCTTAGGTCTATAATACTTTCATCACGATTTTCCATATCTTTTTCTTTTAAAGTTAGCGAATATCAATGTTGAAATTCTTCCTGATTTAAAAAAGTTATTAGTAATTTAGTGTTGAAAACATGTTTTGTAAGAATTTAAAATAACACATTCAAATTATGAGATTTCACACCAGAAAATGGGTTAAACCCGAAGATTTAAATGCTAATCATACGCTTTTTGGCGGGCGCCTTTTAGCATGGATTGATGAAGAAGTAGTTCTGTATTGTATTGTTCAATTGGAAAACCCAAAGGTTGTAACCAAGCATATTTCGGAAATTAATTTTGTAAGTTCGGCTAAACAAGGTGATATTGTCGAAATTGGTATTGAAGTAGTTAAGTTTGGAAATACTTCAATGATCGTAAAATGCGAAGTCCGTAATATGATGACTAGGGAAACTATTTTAAAAGTAGATTCTATAACTATGGTAAACCTTGACAAAGAAGGAAAACCGGCTGCTCACGGAAAAACACATGTAGAATACGTCAGAAACAGAATTAAAAATGATTAAGCTTCTGACGCGGAGTTTTTATTTGATGGTATTTCGAAAATTTCCAGATCAAAATAGGAAACCGAAGCTATGATATGATCAAAAATATCACTCATGATGTATTCGTGGTTTACAAATCTTTTGTCTGTTGAAAACGCATAAATTTCTAATGGAATACCATGTGCTGTTGGCTGTAAATGCCTGCACAGCAAAGTCATATCTTTATTAAGTCCAGGGTAATTTTCAAGATAATTAGTCAAGTATTTTCTAAATAATCCGAAATTGGTCAAATTCCTTCCGTTAATAGGAAGTGATTTATCAATGGAATTAATCTGATTGTGTTTATTAATGTCAGATTGCTTTTTCTCAATATAAGGCTTTAGCAATTGAATTTTTTTAAACCCTTCTAAATCTTCCTCCTGAATAAAATGAATACTGCTTGTTTTGATTAAAACATGTCGTTTTATTCGTCTTCCATCGGAATTAATCATACCGCGCCAATTTCTGAAACTGTCTGAAATTAAACTGTAAGTAGGAATTGTTGTGGTAGTATTGTCAAAATTTCGGACTTTAACGGTGGCTAAATTGATTTCAATAACATCACCATCGGCTCCAAATTTATCCATCGTAATCCAATCGCCAATTCGAACCATATCATTAACAGAAACCTGAACACTTGCCACAAAACCAAGTATTGTATCTCTAAAAATTAAGATAAGTACAGCAGAAACAGCTCCAAGAGTTTTTACTAATGTGTCAGTATTAATATCGAAAATTTTGGCTACAATAATAACAACGCCAAGAATCCAAAGGGCAATCATAATTACCTGAACATAACTGTCTATAGGCTTATCACTGTATTCAGGAATGTTCTTTAAGTGATCCCGAAGCGCATTCAAAATAGATCTGACAATCCATAAAATCAGTAAAATAATATAAACAGCTACCAATCGGCCAAAAATACCTTCCCAATAAATAAAATGCTTTAAAATTATTGGAACAGATTTATAAATAAAAACCAAAGGAATAAGATGCGAAATGTATTTAGCGGTTTGGTTTGAAACCAATAAGTCATCAAATTTTGTCTTGGTTTTTTTAGCTACAATAGCCATAATAGTAACCAATACGAACCTAAAAATAACGTATACAAAATAAGCTATAAAACAAAGGATTGCAATATTTACAAACAGACTCAAATAGGCAGCAATAGTTTCGTTGAAATCAAATTTCATCAAGAGCTTATAGCACCATCCAAAGAGTTTTTCAGTGAATTTAAGCATTTTTTAAATATTTTTTCTCGATGTAAAAAGTACCAAAAGGGATAACTGAAGCCGCTAAAATCTCTGCAAAAGATTTGAATTTCCAATTTTGAGCATTTTTAAGTAAAATAGCCAGTAAAATATATCCAATAAATAACAAACCGTGGGACATTCCTATTGGAAATAATAATTTTTTATACAGTTCAAAATTGGTTGGTTTAATAAAAAGCATATTCGAAAATAAAACCAGGTATGAAATTCCTTCTAAAATCGCTGTAACCTTAAAAATTTTAATCATTTTCAGTTGAGATAAAGTGTGTATGCCTGCAAAATTAAGAATTATCATTGATAATTGGGGCATGGAAACTCAAAGTAATTTACATTTGTATTTATAATTCCTTATAATGAGCAAACGAGATTTAAAAAAGTACATTTCAGAGTTAAACCAAGAACAACTTCAGGAACAAATTATCGAATTATATGATAAATTTTCCCCTGTAAAGACGTATTATGACTTTGTTTTTAATCCGAAAGAGGACAAACTTCTGGAAGAATGCAAGCTTAAAATATCCAACGAGTATTTTCCGGTAAGAAGCAAAAAAGCAAAGCTCAGAAGATCTGTAGCACAAAAATACATCAAGCACTTCATATCCTTAGGTGTCGATTCTTATATTGTTGCTGATGTTATGCTTTACGCTATTGAAATTGCTCAAACGTATGCTTCTGAAAAAGTTATAAAACAGGAATTGTTCTATAAAAGTATGCTGAATTCATTTGAACAGACAATAAGTTATTTAATTCAGGCTGGGATTTTATCCGATTTTAAGAGCAGGGCAGTGGCAATAAGTGAAAAAACCATAGCACTAAATTGGGTTAATTCTTATGAATTTAATGCAATAATTGAACGCCTTGAATATTAATTTTTGCCAATTTTTAAATTTATTAGTCAAATAACTCTTTTTTAGACGTACTTTTGCAAAAATTGAAAAGCAGATATGTCTTACAACGAGCTAGAGCAGGAAATAGAAGAAAAAAAAGTACTTTACGACTACCAGGCTCGTGATATCAACGCTATTTTTAGCCGTATGGACACTGTTAATGGGAATTACCATCTGTTATACCAATTGCCTACAGGTGGCGGAAAGACCGTTATTTTCTCTGAAATTGTACGAAGATACATTGAAACTCACAATAAAAAAGTAGTTGTTTTAACGCATAGAATTGAGCTTTGTAAGCAAACTTCAAAAATGCTTAAGGGTTTTGATGTAAAAAATAAAATCATCAATTCTAAAGTAAAAGAACTTCCTGATCAGAATGAATATTCCTGTTTTGTTGCGATGGTTGAAACCTTGAAAAACAGGTTAAATGATGAAAAACTGCGTATTGATAATGTAGGATTGGTCATTATTGATGAGGCGCATTATAATTCGTTCCGAAAACTTTTAAGCTCGTTTAAAAATTCGTTTATTTTAGGCGTAACTGCCACACCTTTAAGCTCTAACATCAAATTGCCTATGTATGAAAATTACAAAGAATTGATCGTTGGAGATCCCATTAATAAACTTATTGAAAATGGATTTTTGGCAAAAGCAACAACATACAGTTATGATGTTGGATTGTCCAGCCTGAAAGTTGGAATTAATGGTGATTATACAGTGAAATCTTCTGATGAATTGTATTCTCAATTAGATATGCAGAATAAATTGCTGCATGCTTATGAAGAAAAATCAAAAGGAAAGAAAACGTTGATTTTCAATAACGGAATCAATACTTCATTATATGTCCACGATACTTTTAAAGAAGCAGGATTTCCGATAAGACATCTTGATAATACAACAAGTTCCGAAGATAGAAAAGAAATTTTACGCTGGTTTAAACATACGCCGGATGCAATTCTGACATCTGTGGGGATTTTGACTACCGGATTTGATGAGCCAACTGTTGAAACTATAATAATTAACCGTGCCACAAAATCATTGACTTTGTATTTTCAAATGATTGGTCGAGGATCCAGAAAATTACCACATAAGAATCAATTTACTATAATCGATCTGGGCAATAATGCTGCACGTTTCGGATTATGGAATGAACCGGTTGATTGGCAGCATATTTTTAAATCTCCGGAATATTACTTGGATAATTTACGTGATGATGCAGAAATTGAAACACATTTTAAATATGAAATGCCTTCAGAATTACGAGCTAAGTTTAAAAACAGTTTAGACATTACGTTTGATATTGAAGCCGAACATAAATTAGCCATTTCATTAAATCTGCGTTCGAAAGTTGTTTTAGAAAAATCTTTGGATCAGCATGCAGCTATGTGTGTTGATAATACTGAAGAATTAATTGATGCAAAAAATCTTTCTAAAGAATTAGCTGACGATATTGAATATCGTATGAAAATTTATACGAGATGTTTAAGTCAATGCAGTAAAAATTACCGTGAATGGCTTGTAGATGACTACAAAGTACGCTTACAATTACTGATTGGCAAGAAATACAGGGAGAAAATATTTGATCAGGAAGACTAAAATTTCAGCTATTTTAGTTTATTGTTTTTGAACTATAATTTATATTATGTAAAATAGATTATTTCAAATAACACTTCTTTCTTACAAATTTTGTCTGTAAATTTACGCTTCAGTAATTTGTACAGCTTATGAACAATTCCATTGCAGAACGTGTCGCCACCTTTTTAAAAGCTTATAAACCTTTTAATTATTTAAGCTTTGAAGATTTAAAAAAGATAGCAAATTCTACTCGGGTTATTATTTTGGAAAAAGACAAAACTTTGTTTCAAATAAATGACTCGCTACATGATTCATTTTATGTCTTAAATTCTGGTGTTGTGCATCTTACAGTAATTTCTGATGCTGAAGAATCTCTTTTAAATAAATGTTATCCGGGAGATATTTTTGGATTGCGTCCTTTTTTCGCCAAAAATAATTATCAAATGACGGCAAAAGCTCGTGAAGAAAGTGTTGTTTATGCTATTCCAATTGATGCTTTCAAGCCATTTGCTTTGCAAAACTCTGAAGTTTTAACCTTTTTGTTAGAAAGTTTTGCTACAAACACAAGAAATCCTTCAGATAAAGAAAACACCCATAAGCTGTTACCGGATAACATGAATTTATCTGATAATCAAGCCGATGTATCCTATTTTCAGTCCCTAACATATAATAAAAACCCGCTTAAGGTTAAACGAGAAGATTCTATAAAAGAAGTTGCACAGCTAATGAGTGATAATCTGATTGAAAGTGCTCTTATTGCTGAAAATAACTTAGCAAAAGGCATTGTAACCGATGCAGATTTCAGATCAAAAGTGGCAACAGGTAAACATGGAATTCAATCCTATATTGATAAGATAATGACTTGTCCTGTCTTGACTGTTCCTGAAAATATTTCATTGGCAGAAGCACAATTAGTTATGATTACTCACAATTTAAATCATTTGTGTGTTACTGAAGACGGTACCGATAAAACACCTATTAAAGGAATTATTTCTCAAAATGACTTAATTGCGGCACAAGCAAATAATCCCGGTGTTTTATTAAAAGAAATTAAGCGTTCTCTTAGTGCGCTGGAATTGAAGCATGTTCGGGAAAGCTTAACAGATATTATCCAAACGTCTATTTCAAAAAATATTCCGCTTAACCATATAAACGCCATTGCAGGCGAAGTTACGCTGGCAATAGTAAGAAGAGCGGTTGAACAAGCTATTTTAGAGTTAGGCTCCCCTCCTGTCCCTTTTGCTTTCCTTAGTATTGGCAGCCAGGGGCGTAAAGAGCAGTTATTATATACAGATCATGATAATATTTTGGTTTTTGAAGATGTTTCTGCTGAAAAATACCGAGATGTCAAAGATTATTTCTTACAACTAGCTAAAAAAACAACAGCAACTTTAGAACAAGTTGGGTTTCTTCATTGCCCTTTTGGCCACGTTGCTAATAACACAAATTTATGTAAATCACTGACAGACTGGACAAAACAATACAATAGCTGGATAAATACTCCAGGTGAAAATACAAATGAAAATTGTACAATTTTCTTTGATTACGAATTAGCATTTGGTGAACAAAGCATTGAAAATGCCATTACCGAGAATATCTTCAAAAATGTCAAAAACAACACGCTGTTCTACGACTATTTAGGAAATGATGCACTGAAGAAACCTACACCGCTTAATTTCTTTAAAAAATTCAATTTAGAAGAAGAAGGCGAACACAAGGGAAAATTTGATATAAAAACAAAAGGATTAATGCCTTTAACAGAATGTGCACGGCTATTAGTTTTGAGTTTTGGCATAAAAGGAATTAACAATACCTATTTAAGGTTCAAACAATTAGGAATTTCCGATCCAGCACATGCAGAAATATATTTAGATTGTGCAGAAGCCTTTCTGACGCTGTCAAAATTTAGAGCCATGGAAGGCTTAAAAAATGACAATACCGGTGAATTTATTGATATTGAAGAGCTTTCTAAAGCCGATAAAGAAAAACTGAAACATGCTTTAATTCCTTTTCGTAATTTGGAAGAATTAATTAAAGACAAATTTCAACTAACACAATTTTCATAACATGTTCGATTGGATTAAAAATATAAACAAACCATATCCTGAATTCTGGAAAGAGTATTTGTCTAAATTTGATGAAAAATCAAATCGATATATTGCGTTAAGTGTTGAAACAACTGGGATTGACCCTAAAAAAGATGTAGTTATTTCCTTTGGAGCTGTCGGAATCATTAATGACACCATTTTGATTAGTGACAGCCTTGAAATTTCCATAAACGAAAACAGATACGAAACAGAAGCAGCAATGATTGAGCACTTCGTAGAATATATCGGGAATAGCATTCTGGTAGGACACCGAATCCATTTTGATATCGATATTATTAACGAAGCACTGGATAAATTAGATTGCGGTCGCATAAAAAATGAAGCTTTAGATATTGAAATCATGCATAAAAAATTGAATGATATCAACGATAAAAGCTTTTCATTATTGGAATTGATTTCACAATACAAAATTCAAAAACCAGACAGAGTATCCAGTGCTGAAGATGCTTTTTCTATTGCTTTATTATTCTTGAAATTAAAAAGTAAATTAGGTTTAAAATAGGTTATAAAATCTTTTCATTAATAATTTCATCAACAATTTCAGGGTTTAAAAGTGTTGAAGTGTCTCCAAAATTAGAAAAATCACCTTCTGCAATTTTCCTTAAAATTCGACGCATGATTTTTCCTGAACGGGTTTTTGGTAAACCAGGTACAAACTGGATTTTATCCAACTTCGCGATTGGACCTATCTGATTAGAAATTAACTGATTAATCTCTATTTCTAAATTTTCTTTTACACGGTTTTCTCCTATTTCTTTTAAAATAATAAATCCGTACAAAGCATTTCCTTTAACATCATGGGGAAATCCAACAATAGCACTTTCAGCTACAGCCGGATGCTCATTAATCGCATCTTCAATCGGGGCAGTTCCTAAATTATGACCTGAAACAATAATCACATCATCAACTCTTCCTGTAATTCGGTAATAACCGACTTCATCCCGTAAAGCACCATCACCTGTAAAATATTTTCCAGGAAAAGCAGTAAAATAAGTGTCTATAAATCGCTGATGATCACCCCAAATAGTCCTTGCCATTGACGGCCATGGAAATTTGATACACAAACTTCCCGTTACCTGATTTCCATCTATTTCATTTCGTAATTCGTCCATTAAAACAGGTTGTATTCCTGGCAAAGGCAATGTAGCATAAGTCGGTTTCGTTGGAGTTACAAAAGGAACCGGAGAAATCATAATACCTCCTGTTTCTGTTTGCCACCAAGTATCTACCAGCGGGCAGCGTTTTCCTCCCACATGGTCGTTATACCAGTGCCAAGCCTCTTCGTTTATAGGTTCTCCTACTGAGCCAATGACTTTTAAGGATTTTAAAGGAAATTTTTGAACATAATCCAGACTTTCTTTTGCCAAAGCCCTAATAGCTGTTGGTGCCGTATAAAACTGGGTAATTTTGTGTTTTTCAATTACTTCCCAAAATCGGCTTGAATCCGGATACGACGGAACTCCTTCAAAAATAACGGTTGTTGCTCCATTTAAAAGTGGTCCGTATAAAATATAGGAATGTCCTGTTATCCAGCCTATATCGGCAGTACACCAGTAAATATCGTTTTCTTCATAATTAAAAATATTTTTAAAAGTATAGGCTGTGTATACCATATATCCGGCAATAGTGTGCAGCATTCCTTTTGGTTTTCCTGTCGAACCCGAAGTATATAAAATAAACAAAGGATCTTCTGCATCCATGATTTCAGCTACATTATTTGGAATAGCTTCATCAAGTAACGGTTGCAGCCATTGATCTCGTCCCTCTTTCATATTGATAGACGAATTGGTTCTTTTGACTACTAAAACGGTAGAAACAGAAGGGCATTTTTCTAAAGCTTCATCCACAATTCCTTTTAAATCGATTGTTTTATTACCTCTAAATCCTCCATCAGAAGTTATTACCATTTTACATTCACAATCACTGATTCGTGCTGCTACTGCCGAGGCGGAAAATCCTGCAAAAATTACAGAATGAATAGCACCTATTCTCGCACAGGCAAGTACTGAAACTGCCAGCTCAGGAATCATAGGCAAATAAATACAAACTCTGTCCCCTTTTTTAATGCCTTGTTCCCGAAGTACGTTAGCCATTTTTGCAACACGAGCATATAACTCATTATAAGTAATATGCTGGGATTCTTCATCCGGATTGTTAGGTTCAAAAATAATAGCTGTTTTTTCTCCTCTTCTGGCTAAATGCCTGTCAATACAATTTTTAGTAATATTAACTTTTGCATCAACAAACCATTTAAACTCAGCTTTTTGCATATCAAAATCAAATACTTTGTCCCATTTTTGATACCAAACAAAATTTTCATCAGCAACCTTATCCCAGAATTTACGAGGCTCTCGGACAGATTTTTTATACATTTTAAAGTAATGTTCTAAGTTTTCAATTTTATAATAAGACATGATTTTTGTAATAAATGATTTTTTGTAAAATTATGATAAGTTAGCCGAAAAATATTTCAAAATCCCCATTTTTTTTAGTTTATTTGTACAAATACAACACAAAATTCAATGGAATTTGATCCACAGCTAATTGACCAAAAAGCAACTTATAAATTATTAACCGGAGCCGTAATTCCGAGACCCATCGGATGGATTTCTACGGTTAGTGAAGAAGGAATTCCAAACCTTGCCCCTTTTTCTTTTTTTAATGCTGTTGGAGAAGACCCTCCACATGTTATGTTTTCTACAGTTCGTCCCAATAATTCTAACAAAGACACATTAAATAATGTATTGGCAACCGGACAATTCGTGGTAAACATGGTTGTAGAAAGTGTTGTTGAGCAAATGAATACTACCTCTCAATCAGTTCCATCAGATGTTAACGAATTTCTGCTTGCAGGCCTCACTCCTATTCCATCAGTCAAAGTAAAAGCACCAAGAGTTAAGGAAAGTCCTGTGAATATGGAATGTGAGCTGGTTCACCACTATACTTTGGAAGATAATAAACACGGAGGCGCAACTATTATTATAGGGCGTGTCGTTATGTTTCATGTAGATGAAAGTGTTTTATTAGATGATTTCAAAATCAATATGGAAACGTACAAGCCTGTTGCTCGTTTAGCAGGCTCCAATTATGCTAAATTAGGAGAGATTTTCTCCATCAAAAGAAGTTAAAATGAAAATAACAGTAATTGGTGGAGGTCCAGGCGGTCTCTACTTTTCGATATTAACAAAAAAAGCTATTCCGGATTGTCAGATTGATATTTACGAACGTAATAAGTCAGATGACAGTTTTGGTTTTGGAGTAGTTTTTTCTGATGAAACACTTGGCGAATTCCTTACCAGAGATACACAATCGTATGAATTAATCCGAAGCAAATTTGCCTACTGGGACGATATTGTCGTTGCTCGTGATGGTCAAAATGTAAGTGTTTCAGGTAATGGATTTTGCGGCTGCTCCCGAAAAACATTACTTCAGTTATTACAGCAACGATGTACAGAAGAAGGAGTTAATTTGCATTTTGAGCAAAACATTACTGATTTATCCCAATTTAAAGACAGTGATATTATCGTGGCGTGTGACGGAATCGGAAGTGTTGTCAGAACGCAATTTGCTTCTGATTTTGAGACCAAAATAGTACTGCAAAAAAACCGTTTTGTATGGTTAGGTTCTACAAAACCGCTAGATGCTTTTACTTATTTTTTCAGAACAACTCCTTTTGGAACTTTCGTAGCACATACTTATCAATACGAAGCAGGAATGAGCACCTGGATATTCGAATGTTCTGATGAAACCTGGAAAAAAGCCGGATTTGAAGTTGAAAACGAAGCTTCAACAGTTCAAAAAATTGCTGAAATATTCAAAGAAGAACTTGACGGGCATCCTTTAATAACAAATAAATCACATTGGCGACAATTTCCACAGGTAACTAACGGAAAATGGCATAAAGACAACATTGTTTTATTAGGCGATGCGAAAGCGACAGCCCACTACTCTATTGGCTCAGGAACAAAATTAGCTATGGAATGTGCAATCGCTCTTTCAGATGCTGTGGTTGCAAATCAGAATGATAGTACTGCTGCCTTTGAACAATACGAAAAAAGCAGAAGAAACCGTGTTGAAATGATCCAGCATGCTGCTAATGTTTCTCTGGATTGGTTCGAACATATGGATCGTCATGCGCAACATAATTTTATGCAGTTTGCCTTCGGATGCATGACCCGATCCAAAAAAGTAACTTTTGAGAATTTAGCTATCCGAGATGCTTCATTTCCTGAAAAGGTATTAACCGAATTCAATGCCAAAATTGAAGATTCAAATCCAAAAACTCCGGCTGCATTTACACCATTTCAATTACGGGAAATGGTATTGCAAAACCGAATTGTAATGGCACCAATGGGTCAATATTCTGCAGAAAACGGACTTGTAAATGATTGGCATTTTTCGCATTATACTTCCCGCGCTCTTGGCGGCATCGGATTGATTTTAACCGAAATGACTGCAGTTTCAGAAACCGGCAGAATCACTTTAGGCTGTGCTGGCATTTATAATCAGGAACAAATCACAAATTGGAAGAAAACAATCGATTTTATTCATCAGCATTCGCAGACAAAAATAGGAATCCAACTAGGTCATTCCGGACCAAAAGGTGCAGTAAAAAAACCATGGGAAGCTTCAAATGAACCTGTTGATAAACCATGGGAACTTATTGCTGCCTCTCCAATCCCGTTTAACCAAAAAATGGCTATTCCTAAAGAAATGTCATCAGGAGATATGAATAAAATTGTCTCAGAATTTGTTCAAGCTGCTAAAAACGCTAATGAAGCCGGATTTGATATGATTGAATTACAAGCACATCATGGCTTTTTATTAGCCTCTTTCTTATCTCCTCTAACAAATATCCGTACAGATGAATTTGGCGGAAGTATCGAAAATCGCTTAAAATTCCCTTTACGTGTCTTTACTGAAATGCGTAACGTATTTCCAGAAAATAAGCCAATGTCAGTACGAATTTCTGCATCAGACTGGGCTGAAAACGGAATTACTGAAACCGACGTGATTGCTGTTTGTGAAGCTTTCAAAAACGCAGGAGCTGATATTATTAATGTCTCGACAGGAAATACTGTAGTGAATCAAATGCCTCAAGTGGGCAGAATGTGGCAGACTCCTTTTTCGGATGCTGTTCGAAACACTGTTCATATTCCAACAATTACAACCGGTTACATTCAGGATATTGACCAAATTAATACTATTTTATTAAATGGAAGAGCCGATTTGGTTGCTTTGGGAAGACCGTTATTAATTGATCCTAATTTTGTGAGAAATGCTCAGGCTTACGAGCAATTTAAACCTACTGACATCCCAAAACAATACATGGCTGGAACTTCTCATTTATATCCTTTAAAGGCTTCTGAAAGAAAAATGACAGAAGGAATGAAAAAAGCATTGAAGCCGGAAAGCCATAAGAATAATTAAGTTTTATGAAGCATTACGAAGATAATTTCGCCCACAATAGCTTACCTAATCCAGAATTACAGCCGGATTATATATTAGATTTACCGCAATTCCAACATCCTGAAATGTTGAATTGTGTCGAACGATTACTCGATTATCATATCCAAAACGGGCATGGAAATGCTGTTTGTATTCAGACATTTGATGAGAAATGGACGTATAATGATTTGTTTGAAAAAGCCAATCAGATTGCCCATGTTTTAATAGATGATTTAAAGCTAAAATCAGGAAACCGTGTGTTAATACGTTCGGCAAATAACCCTATGATGGTGGCTTGCTGGTATGCCGTTTTGAAAGCCGGAGGAATTGTAGTGGCAACAATGCCTTTATTGCGTTCAAAAGAATTAACAACCATTATTGATTGTGCTGAAATTTCACATGTGCTCTGCGATAGCTCCCTAACTGATGAAATGGAATTGGTTTCATCTCCATTTCTAAAAAGAACCTGTTATTATCGTAAAGCCGAGTTAGAAACTTTAATAGCTGATAAGGCCAAAACATTCATAAATTATCACTCAAAATCAGACAGTATTGCATTAATAGGTTTTACATCAGGAACGACTGGATTGCCAAAAATGACAGCACATTTTCACAAAGACATCTTAAATATTTGTGAAGCTTTTCCGCAATACTCTTTACAACCTACTGCAAACGATATTTTTACAGGAAGTCCGCCTTTGGGGTTTACTTTTGGTTTGGGCGGATTGGTTTTGTTTCCAATGTATTTTGGAGCATCTACTTTTTTAATTGAAAAACCTTCTCCTGATTTATTACTTCAAGCAATTCAAACCTATAAAATAACCATTTGCTTTACGGCACCAACCGCATGGCGAATTATAACAACGAAAGCCCGCGAATACGATATTTCCAGCTTACGAAAATGTGTCTCTGCTGGAGAAACGCTACCTTTAAAAGTTTGGGAAGATTGGTACAAAGAAACCGGATTGAAGATTATTGACGGAATTGGAGCTACTGAAATGCTTCATATTTTTATCTCTTCAACTGAAGAAAATATGAAGCCGGGTTCAACCGGAGTTGCCGTTACAGGTTATGAAGGTAAAATCATTGATCAATATGGGAACGAATTACCTGTTAACCAGCCTGGCCGTTTAGCTGTTAGGGGAATTACAGGATGTAAATACCTGAACCGAGAAGAAAAACAAAGAGAATATGTAGAAAATGGCTGGAATCTTACCGGAGATATTTTCAAGCAGGACGAAGATGGCTACTTTTGGTTTGTAGCTCGCGGTGATGACATGATTATTTCTTCAGGATATAATATTGCTGCAATTGAAGTAGAAAGCGTACTTTTAACACACGAAGCTATTTTGGAATGCGCTGTCGTCGGCTTACCTGACGAAGAACGCGGCATGCTGGTTTGTGCGCATATTGTTTTAAAAGATAAAGATAAAGCATCGGATCAATTTGCAAGTGCTATTCAACAATGGTTCAAAGAAATAGCTGCTCCTTATAAATACCCAAGAGTAATTAATTTTATTGACGCTTTACCTAAAACCGAAACCGGAAAAATTCAGCGTTTTAAGTTAAAATAGAAATCATATGAGAAAAGCATTTGTTATTTTTAGTATCACAGTTTTGTCAATCTCAGCAATGCTTATTTACGTGAATTGGAAATTCAGCTTGTTACTGCTCATTTTTATCCCTTTAATTGTCATGGGATTGCATGATATGTATCAGTCCAAGCAAACCATCAAAAGAAATTTTCCATTATTAGGAAGAATGAGATACCTGCTGGAATCTATTGGTCCTGAAATGCGCCAGTATTTTGTTGAAACTGATACTGATGGAAAACCTTTCAACAGACTACAAAGAAGCTTAGTTTACCAACGAAGTAAGAAAGAAACTGATTCTATGCCTTTCGGTACACAATTAAATGTATACGAACCAGGATATAAATGGATTAATCACAGTATAAAGGCTATTCCTTTTTCAGAAGTTAATGCAAATCCAAGAGTTAAAATTGGCTCTTCACAATGCGAAAAACCCTATATGGCAAGCTTATTTAACATCAGTGCCATGAGTTACGGCTCTTTAAGTAAGAACGCCATTTTAGCTCTAAATTCCGGTGCAAAGCAAGGCGGTTTTTATCATAACACAGGAGAAGGCGGGCTTTCCCCTTACCATTTAGAACCGGGTGGCGATGTAGTTTGGAATATTGGTACCGGATATTTCAGTTGTCGAGACAGTAATGGCAAATTTTCTTATGATGAATTTACCAAAAGAGCTACTTTGGATAACGTAAAAATGATTGAAATTAAATTTTCACAAGGTGCAAAACCTGGTCATGGTGGAATTTTACCAAAGCAAAAAGTAACGGATGAAATTGCTGCCATTCGTTTAGTTGAAAAAGGAAATGATATTATTTCTCCTCCAAGACATTCTGCTTTTTCAAATCCATTAGAATTAATGGATTTTATCCAATTATTACGAAAAGGTTCCGGTGGAAAACCTATAGGAATGAAAATATGTATTGGAAACAAATCAGAATTTATGTCTATTTGTAAAGCCATGGTACAAACCAAAACCTATTTTGATTTTATTACAGTGGATGGTGGTGAAGGAGGAACTGGAGCAGCTCCTCAAGAGTATTCCGATCATGTAGGAATGCCGCTGCGTGAAGCATTGGCTTTCGTTTACGATTGTTTGAACGGTTTCGGGATTAAAAATGAAATAAAGATAATCGCCAGCGGAAAAGTAATTACTGGTTTTGATATTATAAAATGTCTTTCCATTGGTGCCGATGTCTGTAATTCGGCACGAGGAATGATGTTTGCCCTTGGCTGCATCCAAGCTTTAGAATGTCATGCCAATACCTGTCCAACCGGTGTAGCTACACAAGATCCGAAACTAGTTAAAGGTTTAGTTCCTGAAGAAAAAAGTGTACGTGTAGCAAGATTCCAGCATGAGACAGTTAAAAGTGCTATGGAATTGATGGCTTCGGCCGGACTGGAGCACCCGGATGACGTTGACAGAACGGTAATCAGTGCCCGTGTAAGCGGTACAAAAATAGAAACTTATTACGAAATGTATCCTGAAATTGAAGCAGGTTGCCTTCTAAATGAAAATACGGTTCCACCCTCCTTTTTATTTTTCTGGAAAAAAGCATCAGCAGAAAATTTTTAGGAGCTATTTCCCGCTTTCGCCTTTATCTCGCTCCGTTTCACTGCGCGAGGATACCGGCTTTATCGGGGCTAAAACATACTATACAAATGAATAATTATTTTACAAAACAAGAAAAAATACGTTTCAAGCATGTTGATTATGCTGGTATTGTTTTCTATCCCCGATTTTTAGAAATGCTGAACGATTTGGTTGAAGATTGGTTTGAAGAAGCCTTAGACAGACCCTTTTCCAAAATACATGAAACCAATGGTATTCCGACAGTCGATTTAAAAGTTCAATTCAAAAAAGCCGCCCGTTTAGGAGAAATCCTGACTAAAAAGCTTTGGGTAACAAACCTTGGAGGTGCTTCGGTAAATTGCAGTTTTCGTTTTGAAGACGAACACGGAAAAACATGCCTTGAAGGTGAAGTTACACTGGTTAATGTAGCAATAGCTGAAGACCGCAGCGGTATAAAAGCAGAACCATTTTCGGATGAGATGAAGCAAAAAATAAGTAAATTCGTTGTTTAAAATTTATAATTCAATCAATTATCATGGATTTCCCAAAGTTCAAAGCTGCAACAGTACAAACTTCTCCAGTTTTTCTGAACGTAGAAAAGACAATCGACAAGGCCCTATCTTTTATTAAAGAAGCCAGTTCAAACGGAGCGAAACTAATCGCTTTTCCCGAAGTTTTTATCGCAGGATATCCTTATTGGAACTGGGTAATGACCCCTGTTCAAGGAAGTAAGTGGTATGAGGAATTATATAAAAATTCGGTTACTGTTACAGATCCGGAAATGGAAAGATTGTATCAAGCCGCTAAACAATACGATATCCATATTGTTATTGGTATTAACGAGCGAGGCAAAAGCTATGGAGAAATCTTCAATACTAATTTAATCATTGACAATAAAGGTATAATTATTGGCAAACACAGGAAATTAGTCCCTACATGGGCTGAAAAGCTAACCTGGACTTCCGGCGATGGTTCTTCTTTAAAAGTATATGATACTGAAATTGGCCCCATCGGAACATTAGCCTGTGGCGAAAACACCAATACTTTGGCACGATTTACACTTTTATCACAAGGAGAATTAATTCACATTGCCAATTATATTTCACTGCCTGTTGCTCCACCCGATTATGACATGGCTGAAGCAATCAAAATAAGGGCAGCGGCACATTCGTTTGAAGGAAAATTGTTTACAATTGTTTCCTGCTCTACAATTTCAAAAGAAATTATGGACACATTGCGTCCTGATGTTCCTAATATTGATGAACTTTTAACTCGTAAAAATTCTGCTTTTTCAGGGTTTATTGGCCCAAACGGAGCAGTTATTGGCGAACCGTTAATTGATGATGAAGGAATTGTTTATGCCGAAATTGATTTGCAGAAATGCATCCAGCCAAAACAAATGCATGATATTTTAGGGCATTATAACCGCTTCGATATTTTCGATTTACGGGTAAATATTGCGCCAACAAGAAAAATTACATTTATTGATAATCACGAAGAATTCAATAAGAAATAATATGGAAGATAAATATAGTGACGATCAGATCGGTAGAGCAAGAGTTCAGGATTCCCCCGAATTACAAGCTTATTATAAAGAACTCGAAACATTAGGTGCCGGTGCTTTATGGACTGTCGCGAACGACATTGAACCTTGGGAACCTCGTTCTTCTTCTGTTCCAATGCTTTGGAAATATGAAGATTTACGCGAATTAGTACTCAAATCATCTGAACTCGTTACTCCGGAACAAGCAGGAAGACGAGTGGTTTATTTGGTCAACGACAAACGTAAAGATGTTTCTGCCGCCGTGGGTTGGTTATATACCGGAATTCAGGTAACACGCCCTGGCGAAAGCACTTCGGCTCATCGACACAGAGCTTCGGCCTTACGTTTTATTATGGAAGGCGAAGGTGGTTACACAGTAGTAGACGGAAATAAAGTTACGTTTGAAGTAAATGATTTCGTAATTACACCAAATTCTGCCTGGCACGAACACGGAGTGGCTGAAAACGGAAAAACCTGTATCTGGCAAGATGGTTTGGATATTCCACTGGTGAATGCTTTAGAAGCTAATGATTATGCCGTTTTTGACGGAAAACAGCCTCTTAAAGCGCCTACAAACTATTTACCATTAACCTATAGCGGTGCCGGGTTGATTCCTCAAGATGCCACTTGGGGAAAACCCTATTCTCCCCTATTCAAATATGCGTGGAAAGATGTTTATCCTGCATTACTGGAAGCGGCAAAAGTCAATGAAGGTTCTCCTTACGACGGGATTATCATGCAATATTCCAATCCGTTAACTGGTGGCCACGTCATGCAGACAATGGGTGCTTCAATACAGTTATTACAAGCCGGATTTAAAGGAAAAGCTCATAAACACACAGGTTCTTTTGTGTATCAATGTGCCAAAGGAAAAGGATATTCTATTATTAATGGAAAACGATTCGACTGGAAAGAACGTGATATTTTTTGCGTTCCATCCTGGGCTTGGCATGAGCACGTAAATTTGTCTGAAACCGAAGATGCCTGCCTGTTTTCATTTAATGATTTGCCTGTAATTGAAAAACTCGGTTTATATCAGGAAAAAGAATATCCAGAAAATAATGGTTATCAAATTTTAGTTTAGAAGAAAGAAAATTGAATCAAAAAAAAATAGAATAAAGACTTTGCAAACTTTGCGTAAACCTTTGCGAACTTTGCGGTTAAATAAATAGAAAAAATGAAATTAGCTACATACACAATAAATCACATTGTACCAAGATTAGGCGTTGTTCTGGATAACCATATGATTGATCTGGAAGATCTTGCCAAAATTAAAAAGGAATCTCTGCCAAGTACAATGCTGGATTTAATCGATTTAGGGTTACCTGAAGTGGCAAGAATCCAACTCTTAATTGACAGTTTGACTGCAGAAGAAAAAAGCAATTGTGAATACCCGCTTTCAAACGTAACATTCCTTGCTCCTATCCCTAAACCGCGAAAAAACATCATCGGTATTGGATTAAATTACACGGAACATGTAGCCGAAAGCGCAAGAACATTGGATACTTCAAATGAATTGCCGCAACAACCGGTAATTTTCTCTAAGCCGCCAACAACCGTTACAGCAACCAATACTGAAATTTTACACAATACAAAACTGACACAGCAATTGGACTGGGAAGTCGAATTAGCTGTGATTATCAGCAAAAAAGGAAAATATGTATCAAAAGCGGATGCTATGGATTATGTTTTCGGATATACTGTAATCAATGACATTTCTGCCAGAGATTGCCGTCGTTCGGGTCAATGGATTGTTTCTAAAGGACAGGATACTTTTGCTCCTATGGGACCAATTTTAGTAACTAAAGATGAAATTCCAAACCCACACAATTTGAACTTATCTTTAAAGGTAAACGGTGTTGAAAAACAAAATTCAAACACCAAATTCATGTTATTCAATATCAATGATCTGATTGAAGATTTGAGTACGGTTTTCACTCTTGAAGCGGGAGATATTATTGCCACTGGAACTCCTGCAGGTGTTGGTGCCGGCAGAAATCCTCAGGAATGGATGTGGGACGGAGATGTAGTAGAAGCTACTGTTGAAGGAATTGGGACAATTGTAAATACAGTTAAAGAGATTTAGTTTTCGTTTTAGAAAAACAATAAAGACTTTGCGAACCTTGCGAAAAACTTTAGCGAGCTTTGCGGTTAAAAAGAAAGACAATGAAAAAATTTAGAATAGGTCAAATAGTTCCATCTTCAAACGTAACGATGGAAACCGAAATACCAGCCATTTTCCGTTCTCGTGAAACCATTTTACCGGAACGTTTTACCTTTCATTCCAGTAGAATGCGAATGAAAAAAGTAACCAAAGAAGAATTAGAAGCCATGGATGCCATGAGTTTAAAATGTGCTCAGGAATTATCCGACGCTCATGTAGATGTCATGGGTTATGCTTGTTTAGTTGCTATCATGAGTATGGGCCGTGGTTATCACTGTGTTTCGGAAATTAATTTACATCAGGAAACCATTGCCAACGACTTCCCTACTCCTATTGTAACCAGTGCCGGGGCTTTAATTAACGGGTTGAAAGTTCTTGGTGCCAAAAAAGTGGCTATCATTACACCTTATATGCGTCCGTTAACGGATATGGTTGTTGATTATATCGAACACCAAGGTTTTGAAGTAGTAGATTCTATTGCTTTGGAAATTCCTGATAATTTAGAAGTAGCGGCACAAGATCCGATGAATTTATTAGAAATCTACAAACGATTGGATTTAACAGGTGTAGACGTTTTAGTTGCTTCGGCTTGTGTTCAAATGCCTTCTTTGGAAGCTATTGATCAGATTCAAAAGGAAATAGGTATTCCTGTCACTTCTGCTGCAGTCTGTACGACATACGAAATGATGAAAAAACTAGGTATCGAAGCTAAATCTTCTATTGGAGGAGAATTACTAAACGGAAAATATTAAGTTATGAAAACTTCTATTCTAGGCCTGCGTACCACAATTTACAAAGTAAGCGATATTAGCAAGGCTAAAGAATGGTATGCCAAAGCTTTTCAAACGCTTCCTTATTTTGATGAACCTTTTTATGTAGGCTTTAATATTGCCGGGTACGAATTAGGTTTACAGCCTGAAGAGCAGTCTGGTCAGAAAACGGATGCTGTGGTAAGTTATTGGGGAACAAATGATGTTGAAACTGATTACAACCATTTTCTAAGTCTGGGAGCAAAAACCCACGAAGCACCACAAAATGTAGGCGGCGAAATTGTAGTTGCTGCCGTAACTGATCCTTGGAATAATGTAATCGGATTGATTTATAACCCGGAATTCAGGCTCTAAACAGTATGACGTCTATAGAAATTTCTAATATCCGTTTAAACAATCAGCAAATCACAGGTTCAAAGTTTGAAACTGTAAAGGATTTGGCCGGTTGGATGGGTGCATTACAGGCACAGGATTATGCCATGTCAAAATGGGCATTAGGAGTTCGATTGCCTGGTTTTAGTGATTTTATAGTGGAAGAAGCGATCAATAAAGGAGAAATTATCCGAACTCATTTATTAAGACCTACATGGCATTTTGCCTCTTCTGACGATATTTATTGGATGCTGGAATTGTCTTCTCCTCAAATTAAGGCTTTAATGAAGTCAAGGCTGAAAGAATTGGAACTTTCTGAAGCAATACTGTCCAAAAGTAATGCAATCATAGAAAACGCATTATCGGGAAACAATCATTTAACCCGTGAAGAATTAGCGACTCTATTCAATACATCAGGAATTGCTACTAACGATAACCGCCTGTCCCATATCATGACACATGCTGAAATGGAAGGGATTGTATGTAGCGGTGCTGTTAAAGATAAAAAGCAAACTTTTGCCATCCTTTCGGAAAGAGTGGTAAAAACAAAAAGCTTTACAAAAGAAGAAGCATTAGCTAAATTGGCACGGAATTATTTTTCGAGCCACGGCCCAGCTACATTACAGGATTTTATCTGGTGGTCCGGTTTGCCTGTCAGAGATGCCAGAGCTGCTTTGGAAATGGTAAAACAGGAATTTATTTCTGAAACAATTGATTCCGAAATGTATTACCTTCCCAATGCTTTTTCCATTCCAAAAGATAAAACGAATAGTATTCATTTACTGCCTGCTTTCGACGAATTTCTTATCAGCTATAAAAACAGAACAGCCTCACTCCTGCCTGAAAATCATGGTAAAACGATTTCAAAAAATGGAATATTTAACCCGATTATTGTAATAAACGGAAAAGTAGTCGGTTTATGGAAAAGAACAGTCAAAAAAGACACGGTAATTATAGAAACTGATTTTTTCCAGCCCACTAATCCTGAAATTGAAGTGCTTTTCAATGAAAAAAAAGAGGCCTTTGGTATTTTTTTAGATAAAAAAACAGAATACAAAAATAAAACGGGTACATAATCTTAAAGACTGGGCAAATGGTTTACAAAATTCCAAAGAAAATACTGGCTCGGAAAGATGAAATAACCATCGAATATTTTGCTATAGTCGAACAGCATATCAATGATTTTTTGTCTGGTAAAGCAACTGATTTTTATGAAATTCGGGATTTCGCAGAAAAAATGTTCATCCATCCCACACATTTAAGCAATACAATAAAATTGACCACAGGAAAATCACCGTGTTATTTTTTCGAAGAACGTATCGTCGCTATTGCCAAAAGTAAATTAGAAGAAAATAAAATGTCAATTACCGAAATTGCTCATTTCCTTACTTTTGATCCTTCTAATTTTACCAAATTCTTCAAACGCTTTGTTTATCAGACACCTAAACAATACAGAGAAACCTTCCTTACTGCTGCTTCAAAAGCAAAAAACTGAAACTGTCACCATTTTGTAAGCCTCTTCAGTCCCTAACTTTGCATTGTTAATTAAAAACACATAACAATGACAAAAAATAAAATAGCTCTGGTAACCGGTGGTAGCCGTGGACTTGGAAAAGAAATGGTATTCGCTTTAGCTAAGAAAGGACTGGACATTATCTTAACCTATAACAGTAAAAAAGCAGAAGCAGAAGAAGTGGTTAGCCAAATTAAGGCTCTGGGACAAAAAGCCACGGCAATTCAATTAAATGTAGCTGAAGTAAGGACGTTTGAAGCTTTTTTCGAGGATGTCAATGATGTCTTATCCAAAACATTTCAGACAAATACTTTCGATTATCTGGTAAATAACGCTGGAATTGGTATTCATGCTTCTTTTTTGGAAACAACAGAAGAACAGTTCGACACTTTAATGAATATTCAGTTTAAAGGAACTTTCTTTCTGACTCAAAAAGCTTTACATTTTATGGCTGACGGCGGGGGAATTGTAAATATTTCTACAGGATTAGCCCGATTTTCTTTCCCGGGATATGCGGCTTATGCTGCTATGAAAGGTGCTGTAGAAACACTCACTAAATATGAAGCAAAGGAATTGGGTAGCCGACAAATTAGAGCAAACGTCGTCGCTCCTGGTGCTATTGAAACCGATTTTGGCGGTGGTGTAGTTCGTGACAATGCCGATATGAATAAATCTATTGCAGCAGCTACTGCTCTTGGACGTGTAGGCCTTCCTGACGATATTGGCAGTGTTGTCGCTTTCCTGTGTACTGATGATGCCAAATGGGTCAATGCACAGCGAATTGAAGTTTCGGGTGGTATGATGTTGTAAAAAAAGCTCTTTAAAGAGCTTTTTTTTATTGAATTTTTATAATTATCAGTCTATTTTAAAGCCAATTTTCTTTTATTTATAATAAGCTGAAACACCTGAAACAACGCTAATCCTATAAAAAGTAAGGGGATATATTTTGAAAGCGTATTCTGATGGATAATTCCGGAATAAGAAATACTTCCAATACCTAAAATTAAGACTAACATCCCAAAAAATGTTCCCAAAAGTGTCCCAGCGATATAAAACCAACTCAAACTACGTCCTTTAAAAATATAATTACCATTAACTAAATACAGGTTCCAACTCATCCAAAAAGGAACTTGGGCAAAATTAATACAGCTGAAAAACAGGCCGGTGAGTAGCGTAGGATATTGCAGTAGTGAACTGTAATTATTCCTATCTTCGCTAACATCAGTATTTGAGGTGTAGAAATAATAGGCCAGAAAAAGCAGAAAGAAAATGGAGAAAACAGAAATTCTTTGCTTCCATTTTGCATTCAATTCTAATCTATGGGCAAATTGCAAAGTGGCATAAATCACCATCACTTCAATAAGAACAACCCCAAATAAGTAATAAACCAATTGGGTCAGGTTTGTTTTCAAATAAATCTGGAAACCAATAAGATTCAGATATCCCAAGGGTATCGAGCCTTCGAAGCTTACTGCGAAACCGATAAAAATGTTTTTTACTGGTTTCATGTTAAAAATTTAAAATCTTACTGTTTTGTTCCAAATGTTGGCGGTATTGTTCCATTCCTTCCTTATGACTCAAAAATGTAGTTCCTCTTTTATTATTGGCCACACTGATTTCAAACATATACGAAATGTGTCGGGCCAATTCCTTCCAAGCGAAGAATATAGAATGGTTTGGATCATAAATATGGGTAGGTTCGCTGGCAGCTCCGTTCAATTCGACCACAGCAAAGTTTTTACCTTGTTCCAGATCAGAAGCAGATTGGTACATAATGTCCATTCTTCCAAAATAAAACCCAGGAATCTGAAGGCACATTTCATTGATACTTTCATTCAATTCCGGTGTAATCAAATGGCTGGCATCTATAAATTTAGCGCCTCTGCAATGATTACCATATGGAACCATATTTTGTTTTTCTCCTTCGTCTAAAACTTTAGATAATTGCTCCTTATTCTCTTTTTCTAAGGATTTTAACTGTAATTCATATCTAGGGTTTTGTTTCAGTAAATCAGTAATTGTGGAAACACCGTCTCCGGTAACTATTAAATATTCTTTGCTTACAATTCCGGTAATTCTTCCTTTAGCTTCGTGAGGATAACGAACATAAAAAATACCTATTTCGTTTTGATAAGGAATAAGATCTTGTATCAGGTAATCGAAATTGGCCTTGTCATGGTATTGCTTCAATTCTTCTATAGAATGGATTTTTTTTACTGCCGAACCTCTTAAACCTATATCCGGTTTTGCAATTAGTGGGAAGAAAAATTTAGAATGGTCCAGTAGTTCTTCAATGGTTGCAAATGGTGTGTTTTCTTTAACAAGTTCCGTTTTTGGATAATAACGCTGCGGAATCAAGTCGTAAATCTCTTTTTTACTGTCCATGATAAATCCACCGTTTTTCATCCCCGGATTAGAGGCATTAAAAAAGAATATCGTTTTTACTTTTAAAGCATAATAAGCCCACAAAAAATAAATCGGAATGTACACTATTTTGTACGGCCAATATTCCCAATTCGTAAGTTTATGTAAAAATAACCGCATCAGACGACAATAAATGAATTAGTAAATTGCTTTTCTTGAATTAAGTCAAGATGATGAAGCACCACTTTGTTTTTTTCAACGATAGTTTGTGTAATACTTAGTGTTTTCAATACTTCATTTCTGTTTATAACCAATCCGTTTTCAGAATTTCCTTCTTCTGTATAACGATGAAAATTCATCATTTCTGCTTCCGAAACGGTCACTTTGGTTTCAAAAAAAGCGAAAAACCAACTGGCTCTTCTTTCCCTTATTTCCAAAGGATATAACGTAGCCGATGACCAGATATGGCTTTTTGTTTCGTCCAGTTGTATGGTCTCTTTATTTTCTCCATCCCAACGCAATTGAAATAACATCAGGTTTTCGAAAACCACGAGTGTAAAAGGTTCAATAGCATCTAAATCAATAGAATGCCAATATTTTAATATCAAATCAGAACCTATGAGATCCAAAACAATAAGTCCTCTGCTTTTTCTGTAACACTCTTTTGGAACGTGTTTCTCTTTAGCTCCATTAAGCAGGACAATCACATTTGCGTTTTCATCTACTGCATACCAGGTTCCTCCTGCTTTGGAATCTTTTGGAAAAAAAACATTCTTATGATGGATCAGATAATTTCTGGGTTCAATTGCTTTGGGCCGCAGCACTTTTTCATCTCTGTTGGAAGTAATGATATATTTACCGTTACTATTTACAAAACTTACTGTACACATTGTTTTCTATATTCAATAGTGGATGGAGCAACACCAAAATTCTCATGAACTGTGATGTTTTCCAAATGGTAGGCTGCTACTTTAATCAGTGCCTGGTGATGGATACAGTGCTCCAGATTGTAGAGTACTTCTCTGAAATAATTGGTTTCTATAACAATACAATTCCCTGAAATAGTCTGTTCCAGTGCTATATTTTTGTTCTCTTTCTCGATAGATTCCAAAATAGCATCAATACAGGTAATGGCATAATGGGTCTCTGTTTCGATTTGTCTGTTTCTGCTTCTGTTGTCATAATTCAAAATCCCTTTCTGGTAGGAAATTAACAAACATTGAAAAAGTTCAATAATATGTCTTGTGTGTTCTCCCACAGTGGAATCTCCCAAAGAACATACCGGAAAAATATATTCCGCATCCGATAGCTGGTTTAGTAAATCTTTTAAATCGCAAAGGGTATGTTTTACAGCACTGAAATCCATAATTACTTTCTTAAAAAATTAATATCGTTTTTATAGCGGTACATCAAAATCAGACTGAAAGAAAACGTAACTAAAGCTAAGGTGAATAAAGTTCCGTTATCGTCATTAACTTCTATTCCTAATATAAAGAGATGTGATAGTATGGCAACAAACATGGTTCCCATTGCGGTAAATGCGGCATAAAACCTTGTTTTGTCAACAAACAACAGCACCGAAGCTATCAATTCAATAATACCGGAACTAATTCTTCCAAACGGTTCTGCTCCCAGTTTCGTAAATATATAAACGGATTCCGGTCTGGCAGTAAATTTAAAAAATAATGTCTGAAGTAAGATAACTGCTACAATTATTTTTAAGGCTCGATTGATATAAATGGCTTTCATAGCTGCTTAATTTTGAATTTTTTTCCAATTAACATCGGCACTGGCTTTCAGTCTTTTCTCATCCTTATTCCAGCTTTTCAGTGTATTGGTTAAAAAAGCATTGTAAAAAAGATAAAGCTTGCCATCCGTTATTTTAAATGTTTCGGGATTAATTTCCACTTTTTTGCCGTAATCACCCATTGCAAAGGCACACCATCCGCCATATTGCGGCTCGTAATCTGCCGGGTTTTTCGAAAAAGCAGCGGCATTTTCTTTGGAAGAAAAATAATAGGTTACTCCTAAATAATCTGAAGCTAATTCTTTCTTGCCTTTTATTGCTTTATGCTGTTTAAAATAAGCTACGGGATCGTAACCTTGAATGGCAATTTTATTTTCTAAATTAAAATGAGCTGCTTTTCTCGCTGTTTGGGAAAAGCCGGAAAAGGTTAAGAAAAGGGTAACAAGTAACAATGCATTTTTCATAATAAATAGTATTTAAATTAATACTGTAAATGTATAACGGGCTGAAAAATGCTTTTGTCGGCTACTTTACAAACAGACTGAATTTTATTAAAGCCCTGTAATGTTGGGTATTACTATTTCTTTTCTGTTGTATTCTAAAAGACCGTTTTCAACCAACTCGTTTAGCAATGTAGTGGCAGTTTGTCTCGAAGTACATATAATCTGAGCAATATCGTTTTGAGTCAGGTAATTTTCAACAGTCACTTTATTATCGTTAAATACACCTTCTTTTTCAGCCCAGTCTTTCAGGAATGTAATAAGCCTTGTTTTGGCATCTTTAGAAACCAGGTTGGTGTAATTGTTTTTTAAGCGTTTCATTTTCAACCCTACAAATTTGGTATAACCTAAAGCCAGATTGGGGTTTTTCAGCATTAAGTCTTCAAAATCGGATAAAAGGAAACTGCAGATAGAAACTTCATCGGTTAATACCTTAGCATATTCATTGACCATGCTGTCACTTTCCAGAGTAAGCTCGCCAAATAAATCTCCTTTTTGGATTATATCTTTAATTGTTTCATTACCATCTTCATCCAAAGAGACGATTTTTATGGCACCTCTTTTCAAAAGGAAAATTCTAGGGACTTCAGAATTTGAAAAGTAAATAATCTCTCCTTTATTGGCTTTTTTAAACCCTACAATGATACAAAGCTGCTTTATTTGAGCAAAACTCAATGCTCTAAATAATTTATGATCTCTTAAATACCAATATTTTAATTCTTCATACATAGATAAAAAGGTAAATTCTCAGGCTGAAACATCTTAAAAACAAGTTTGAATATACGGAATTAATATGAAAAATCAATCCTGAAAAAGTAAAATGATTTCCAAAATAAAGGTTCCTATCGAATTATTAGTATAAGTAAAGCCAAAAGTAATCACTTGGTAAAGAGTAGTATGTCAGCTGGTTTACATTTGGCAATAATCTTATCTCATCTGCAATAATTAAGTGTTTAAGCCTTTTTTTAACATTTAAAACACTGATTATCAGTAAAAAATTAACAAATGATACGGTTTTATTGTACTAATCAGCTGATTATTTAATGTAATTTTATCCCATTGTTTCCTAAGATAATACCACAAGATTAACCCTTATGAAAAAGAATGTATACATACAAATGTTTTGTATGATTGTGCTTTTTTGCACGTTTCAACTAAATGCCCAATCAGGGACAGTGACTTTGGCTGTTAACCATGATTTGGATAGCACATCTCCTATTACATCCACACTTCAACAATTTTTAACATCAAAAATGGCTGCCGAACAAAGGCTTGTCAATACAACTGCTGCTTCTCCGGAAGTTAATGCAGGCACAAACGTACAATCTGAATTTAACCTCAAAGAACTGGTCAGGATTTAAAAACAACTGTAAAACATATTCTTTAGGTCTTTCTATGAAATAAATACCACTATCATATTTCATAGTTTTAATTGAAACCACGGATGCACTTCTCCGTGGTTTTCCTTTTATTAGGAAGCCATAATAGCAAAAGCGCCCTGAAAACAAGGCGCTTTTTTATAAAATACAATTTGTATTATTCTCTGGTCAGCTGAAAAGAATTAGGATTATTCAGTACCTGAACAGTAGGATCAAAAGGAGCCCCGGCTTTTGCAAATCCTGAAGCATCCGGTCTAAGGTATTTATCCCATACAGATTCTAAAGAAACAAATGCCATATAATTTACTGAACTGTAAAAGATTGAGTTTCCTGCCGTAGTATTACTTGGTGCATAGATTCTCCATTTTTCCCATGGCCCAACAGCTGTTCTGTTTACACTTACATCATTATCCCATGATTCAGCAGTCACATAAAGATTGTTCTTAAGACATTGAAAAACAACTTCGTCTCCTGTTTTTACTTCTGCTGTTGAAGAAGGATTGTTTGGGTTTATAATTTTAAATCTGGCCCACGGCATCCAAACATCGTTTAACCAAGGTGAAGATGTATTCCATGCTTTATTGATTGTAGCATCACCATTAGCTTCACCTGTCATAAATTTTCGGCTCTGTACATGAGAAATAGTCATAATATCTCCGTAAGCCATAAAGCGGCTGCCAGTTTTTGATTCTGTAGCAGCGTTAGCATTTTCATTAGAAGTTGTAGTTGATACATCGTCTTTATCACAAGAGACAAAGAATAAAAAAGCAAAAGCAATGGCTAGTTTTGAAAGTTTTTTCATTATAATTTTGTTTAAAAGTTATGGGGCAAAACTAAAATGGAATTCTTCCCAAGACTACTAAAAATAGGGTTTTGTGACGAATCCCCACTATAATAGTGACGAATTCTGTATTTCTTATCTTACATTCAATTACCGCTGTGACGAAATCCTATTTTTATGGGATGACTTTTTTTTAACATGTTTTTACTTTCAAAAGAGTTAACGTATACTAACATAGTAAACCTCTTGTTTATCGGTTAAACCAAATAAAAAACGCCTCGTTAACCAAGGCGTTTCTATTTAAAATCGATTAGATTTAAGACCATGAACCTGTTCCTCCTCCAATTCCGGCTACTGTAGAAACCGAACCGGATTGAAAACTTCCAAGTAAATTTGAACTGCCGTCAAAAAACAAGATACTGGTGTAGGCAAAAGCACAATTGAATTGCATGCTCTGTGTATTGGCATACAAAAGATTGATATCGTCTGTATAAACGTCTCCAAATAAAGCACCACCACCTGGAGAAGAGATTCCTCCCCCTTTTCCATTAAAAGTTTCACCTCCATCTACGGTAACCTGAAATTTAAGAAAAAATATCATACTGACTACGCTGCCGGTAGCCGGATAAGAAGTAGAAGCAGTTAAGATTTGTTTTTTTACGGATGAAATAACTTTATCATCTAGTTTGCCGGTCATTGCAGTGTGAAAATCATGTGCTATGATTTCTCTGCTCACTTTTTGCTGAACTGACGTATCAGTTCCATTTAGGGTGTTTGACATGATGTTGTGTTTTGTTTACCTACTCTTTGTTAAGCTTTTCGGTTTCCGCTATAGTTAATTAGTTACTATAAAATTACATTTCATCTTGTATACTTATAAGAGTAATAGTACCCTATTAAAACTCAGGTAGATTCACGTAGCTCCTATGCATCTAATTTGTAACTAGTTACATAAAACCATATCAAATGTTAAGAAAGTTTACTAGAGAGGTGATACAGCCTGAACAGTAGGTGTTTTTAGTAAAAAGACAACAACGGCAAGCTCAATGCGATAAAATACGGTTGCATGAGAAATATTTTACAAGATAACTGTTCAACTTATTTGAATTTTAAACAGAAATAAATACATTTATAAAATAATTCCTACGTTAAGTTGTTTTGGATTACTGCCTAAAAACAGGCAAAGCAACCTTAACAGGAAACAGACAGATACCCCAACTGTCTTATTATTATTATTGGGATAACTAACACAAAAAACTTAAGTTATGTTAAAGAACATTTTAAAATTGCAAGGAGCAAAAGAATTAAGCAAAAACGAACAAAAAGCAATCAATGGTAAAGGCGAAGGCGATCTTCTGGCTTGTCGTTGTCCTGATGGTCAGCTTGTCGTTGCTCACGGAGACAATTGTGCTCAGGTAATCAACGCTTTTTGCGCTCAGGAATCTTAATTCTCCGCTTTTGGAATAAAAGAAATCCCCGAGTACTTGGTATTCGGGGATTTTTTATTTGATAAGCCTGCTTCAATTTATTTATTAACTAACAATTCTTCTTCAGTAGTGATATCTACTACTGCATAAGTTGGAACTTTCACTATTGCCATTTCATCAAGAACATCAACTAAATTCCCATAATTAGACTCTTTGCTTGGTTTGATAATTACAATGAGCCCTTTTTTAGGATCACCAGTTTGGCTTACAACAAGATTACTTTTTTTTAGTAATTCTTTACGTAATGCGTTTTTCACGGAAGTTAATAATTTAGGCTCCTCCAATGGATTAAATAAATTTCCAGAATAAGTTACAATACGATTATCTTTTCCAATCAAAATTGTCACAACCCTACTACCTCCAGATCCAAAACCACAAATAATATCACCTCCGCAATTTGATCCGCCAGGCATTCCCAAATCCATTATATTGGGTCTGGATAGAAAAGAGGTTAAAATAAAAAATATAATGAGTAAGAACGAGACATTTACCATTGGTGTTAAATCTACTCTTGGATGTAGTTTTTTACACTTTGGTGTAATTGATTTTCTACCAAAATCATTGCTTCTTTCGCTCATACTATTATTTTTTGTTATATAAATATATCAAAAATAGTGGTACTTAAATGCTAAAAAACAAAAACTACTACTAACTGTATAGCATCTTTCTCATAGTCACTAAAAAAGTTTCTTCTTTTTCTTTATCAGGAACCTTTATCTTAGGGGTTATTTAACAAAACATACGGTTTTTATGTAACACGTCTTTTTTTTAAAAAGTAACTTTATAGAATCTTCAGTTTAAAAGGCTTCATTATGAAAAAAAAACAATTTTCATCGCTATTAATTTGCTTTTTAGCATTTTTTTTAACAATCCAATTACACGCTCAAGTGGGTATAGGAACAGTAACACCTAATGCAAGTTCAGTTTTAGAGTTACAATCAACCACTCAAGGACTTCTTACACCTCGGATGACTACAGCTCAAAAAGCAGCAATTGCATCACCTGCAAATGGTTTATTCGTTTATGATACGGATTTAAAAGCGTATAGTTATTATGATTCCTCATCGACAACTTGGGTTAATATAACACAAGGAAGAACAAATTTTAAAAGAATAAAATCTACTGATGTTTTGGCTACTGTTTTAGCTGCCGAATTAGCTGCAGGAGGTGGCTCTAAATATCTTTTAAACACTTCAACTTTGTATGAGATTAATGGAACCATTGCAGTTAATTTTCCTATTGAATTAAATAACGCTTATGTCGTTGGTTTGGATTCCAATGAAGATAAATTAGTGAGAACCACAGGAGATTTGTTTACAGGAACCACTGGCGGTACCATTAAGGTACTAACATTAGTGGCCTCTACTGGTAATGTGTTTAATATAAATGGTGGAGGTACACAAAATTTAATTTTTAGAGATACAGTAATTGCAAGTTCTGCCAATGTTGGTGTACTTCAAAGTTTTTCTTTAATCTTTGCTAGTGTAATTCAGTTTGTCGGTAATACAAATGGAATTATATATAGAGACGTTTCAAAATTATTATTAGACAATCAGGCATGGTTTGGAAATAACACAGGAACTTTTGAAAAATATGAAGGGACTTTCGCGACCATTCAAAAGCAGGGTGGTTTTTCAGATGTTAACGGAGCAGCTATAGGGGTTGATGTATCTTCCAATCCATCAGTTGCAAACGGAATAATGTATAGTGTTAATTTTACTGGTACACTTACCACCGGTCTTTATGTAAAACCATATACAGTAGGCACTTACACAGGATACGGCTTTGACAACAAATGGGAGGTTAACAGTTCGGGAATCCCTTTGGAACGCGATATTTCTGCTGTTGGAGATGTCAATTTTGATTTAGCCGTTGGCTCAGGGGTGTTGACTACATTAACGACAGGCGTACCTGTTAAGATAGCAGGAACAACTACTGCAAATAATTTTTTCAGAGCTTCAAACGGAAGTACAGACAATAGATTGTTGTACTTGGGAAATAAAAAAAGATTTTTTACCGTAAATGCTACTGGTTCTTTTCAGGCTACAAACGCTGCTAATACCATTTATGTTTTTTACATTGCCAGAAACGGGACGGTTATAAGTCGTTCAAAAACATACCTTTTTACAACTAATACTACCGATCTTTTTGCTTTTCCTTTGCAATGCGCAGTAGAATTATCACCAAACGATTACGTAGAGGTTTTTGCTGAAAGATTTAGTGGAACAAGTAATATGCTTACCGTTTCATTAAGTCTTTTTATGAAATAAACCAAACTACTTCACTATAGGTGAAAAGCACTGCTATGCCAACTTTTGCATCTCGTACAAGAAAGCATCGTCCTGATAATACACCACGGGCGAGTACAACCACTCCAACAAAGGTGCATTCGATTTGGCTAGTAATTTTACGGCTTTCCGCAAATCCCATCCAGAACCGTCCAGATCATCTTCCGTCATAAACTCGATCACATCAGGTTGCTCCCAAAGCGAAAGGTAATAATCAGCCTCGTGTTGGTATATAAAACGAATGTCATAATCGCTGTCTGGAGAGGCAAATCCCCAAGCGCGACTTCCTGATTCTACAGCATAGAGCACTTTTACGTTGTGTAGCTTTTCTATTTCCTGTAATTTCTGTAGTATTTTTTCTTTCATCGTATCTTCTCAAATTTATTAAAAAAAGAACTACAAAACCAGGTATAAATACGGTTTTGTAGTGAAGTTATGCACAATAGCATCATAATATACCCAAACGTTTTCCCAATTTAAACTACAAAGTCTTACTGTCGCTAAGGGAGTGATTTGAACCTCCATCTTTTGGATATTTTTGTATTCTCATTAATCCTCTCTACTCCCGTCATCTGCCATTCTCACCATCTTAGGAGTAAATTTGGCCACAACATCCACTAAATCCTGCTGTGAGGCCATTACTGTGTTGATATCTTTATAAGCCATTGGAGCCTCGTCTAATCCAGCACCAATTAATGTCACACCGTGATCTCTTAAAATGGTCTGCATCTCCGTTTTAGTAATGCTTTTTATCGCTTGCGTTCTGCTCATTTGTCTTCCCGCTCCATGTGATGCCGAATTGATAGCTTCCTCCTCCCCTTTTCCTCTCACTAAAAATCCTGGTGCTGTCATACTTCCCGGAATAATTCCCATCACACCTTTTCCAGCCGGGGTTGCTCCTTTTCTATGTACAATCACTTCTTCACCATTCCAAATTTCTTTCCAGGCAAAATTGTGGTGGTTTTCTATTTTGGCTAAAACAGCAGCTCCCAATGCTTTTTGCATTTTAGTATGAATAACTTCATGACAGGCTGAAGCGTAATCTCCGGCCAAATTCATTGCAATCCAATACTCCTGACCTAATTGGGAAGACAAATCTAAATAAGCCAGGTTTCTAGCCTGATCTGGCAGCTTACAGTTGTCTTTAGCCAATTTAGTATAGTGTCCGGCAATCATGGCTCCCATTCCTCTGGAACCGGAATGTGTCAATAAAGCAACATACTTTCCTTTTGGAATGTTTAAGACAACATCATCTTGTGTGAATTCTAAAATACCAAATTCTACAAAGTGATTGCCACCACCGGAGCTTCCTAATTGAGACCAGGCTTTATCTTTCAGGTTTTTGATGAAAGGATTTTCGTTAAATTCACCTCTTTCCAAAACAGCATGATCTGATTTATACTGACCTTGAAAACCGTGTCCAGCCCCAAATCTTGAATGAGCAATCAATTCTCTTTTGAATTTAGCTTCATTTTCATAATAAAACGTTTCCGGTATATCATATACAGATAAAGCCATTCTGCATCCAATATCAACACCAACACCATAAGGAATAATTGCGTTATTAGTGGCTAAGACTCCTCCAATAGGCAATCCATACCCTTGATGTGCATCAGGCATCAAAGCTCCGGCTACTGTAACAGGCAACTGCATGGCAATATCCATTTGTTTTTTGGCCCCTTCTTCAATATGATTGGCTCCAAACAAACTATAGGCTTTTGGGTTCGGGTTTAAGACAATTAAATCTTCAGGTTTTTCGTTTGCTTTTTCGATGATAGCAATAGCTAATGGACTAAAAACAGCATCTTCTATATAGTTTTCCGGCGTTTCCAAAATATTTTTATAATGGGATACCATCTCTTCATAGGTGTAACCGTTTCTTTTTCTGTTTATTTTTAATGCAATTCCTATGATTTCTCCTTGAGCATATCCTAATGCCATTAAATCGTTTCCGTTGATTGGTGTTTTCATAATTCTAAATTTAATTCTTTTTTGTAACCTTGATGAGATTCGAACTCATATTCCCTCACGGGCATTGCGGCTCTAAATACGCTTCCCTACTTTCCCTAACGATTTCGGTGCTTCTGTAAATTCTACCCATTAGTCCGCGCGGGTCTAACCGGAATATCCGCAAACACTACAGTAAGTCAATTTTGCTGTAGGCTTTTCCTTTTAAGCTACAAGATCATTTTGATGGTACAAAGTTGAAAACCTCCTGCGCAATTATTTTGCGTAGTAAAAAGGAATGTCTATTTTTGATCAGCAGGAACATAAAAATTAAGAAAGGAATATTACGAATGAGTCTACAGCAAAAATTCACGGAATTACTTTTAAACATAGGCTTTTCAGAAGCAGAAACAAAAACCAACTGGATACTGGTAGAAAAGGCTTATTCCAAAAAATCAAGGCAGTATCATAACTTAAACCATCTCATGGAAATGATGGCATGTTTCGATACGTATGTTTCCGCGTATCAATTTCCAAATGAGCTGCTGTATGCCATTTTCTACCACGATTATGTATACAATAGCACTAGGAAGGATAACGAGCTTAAAAGCGCCGAATTTGCCCTTAGCATACTGCCGCAAAATGCCGCCATCGATAAAAAGAAGGTCTTCGATATGATTTGTGCAACCAAAGACCATCAAAACAATGGTATTGAAGAAGAAAAGTGGCTCATCGATTTCGATCTGAAAATATTGGCCAAAGATTGGGAGGACTATAAAGTATACTTTGAACAAATCCGAAAAGAATACCGAATCTACCCTGATTTCCTTTACAAACCGGGAAGAGCCAAAGCATTACAGCATTTTTTAGAGAATGACTTTATCTTCCAAACGGAAGAATTCAGAGCGTTATACGAAGCAAAAGCAAGGAAAAACATCCAAACGGAAATTGAATACCTTACCCAATAATTCCTAAAAATGGCTCAAAATAAAAACGCACTTATCCGCTATAAAACTATTGATAAATGCCTTCAGAATCAATACAGAACCTGGACGCTGGAAGATTTAATGGAAGCTTGTTCCGAAGCTTTATACGAATACGAAGGGAAAGAAAGCCCGGTCAGTAAAAGAACCGTTCAATTGGATATCCAGCTTATGAGAAGCGAAAAACTGGGGTACAATGCCCCTATAGTGGTATATGATAAGAAATACTATAAATACGATGATGAAGACTATTCCATAACGGATATTCCATTAACAGAAACGGATATCAATGTGCTCACAGAAACGGTTTCGATGCTCAAGCAGTTTAAGGATTTCTCATTATTCAGCGATGTTTCGGATATCCTGCAGCGCTTGGAGGATAAAATCTATGCGGAGAAATCACATACACAGCCAGTAATTCATTTAGACAAGAATGATAGTTTAAAGGGCTTACATTTCTTAGATGAAATTTATCAGTCCATTATTAAAAAAGTAGTTCTGGTAATCACCTATAAGTCATTCAAAGCCAAAGAAGAACAAAAATTCAATTTCCATCCTTTTATCCTCAAAGAATTTAATAATCGTTGGTTTTTAGTAGGTCGTAAAAAAGGAAGTCAGCCCATAGCAAACTTAGCCCTGGATCGAATCATTGCTGTCGATTATGATTTCAACATGCCGTATCTGGAACAAAAATTTGATGCCGAAAGTTTTTATAGAAATGTCATCGGAGTAACTGTAAATACAGGGGTAAAACCAAGACGTATCGAACTTTGGATAGATCGCCTTAATGCGCCTTATGTACTCACCAAACCCTTGCATAATTCACAACGTTTAATCAAGGAAAATGAAGACGGCAGCATCATCATTCATCTCTTCCTGATAGAAAACTACGAATTCGAACGTATCCTATTGGGTTTTGGTAACGGATTAGAAGTGCTAAGACCCAAAAATTTAAGAAAACGAACAATCCAGACACTGCAAAAAACAGTCAGAATGTATGCCGAAAAACAGGAACTACAACAGGAACAGCAAGAATAAAGAAAGCGGCTATTTTGCCGCTTTCTTATAGTAATTAATCGTAAGAATGGATTATTCTTTTACTAGTTTATTTCTGATCAGACCGGTAGTCGTTTCTATGGCAATAAAATAAATGCCTTTTTTTAATGAATTTACATTCATCTGCTCTTTATTTCTTTTTCCTTCGAATTTCTCTTCTTTAACCAGGTTTTTATTAATGTCGAAAACAGAAACATTCGTAATGAACTGATTGTTCTCTAACTGGATGTTCAGGTTGTCTTTTACAGGGTTTGGATACAAGCTCACTTTAGAAAGTTCCTCTTCTTTCGATATTCCGTTTGGATCTTCTGTTTCAAGCACCGTCACCTTACAGGTATCATCTACCCTGATCAAGGCTGATTTACTATACCAGGTAGGCTCACCTGTAGCAATGGTGATCTTGTAATAACGGGTTGTGCCAGCTTTAGGCCCATTTGTAATGATCCCAGACATTAAATTTTTGCTTGGAAAAGGCGCTATAGTAAACCCACCGTCACCTACAAAAGGATACGCATCGATAATGGCCTGGATGTTTCTGTTCCCTGCAGGAGCCGAAGTCAAATACCAGTGCCCCCAATCAAAATTACCGCTCACACCCCACCAAAGATCACACTCAGCCACTCCCATATAATATTTGGTTTCTAATTCACATGAGTCCGTATTAACATACAAATCAGAAAACATGCATAAGTTAACCGGTCCGCCAAGGTTCGGTACCACAGTTCCTGAGGCTCCTAATGTAAAGTCAGGTTTCGCACCGGAAAAAGTAATAAAGCTACTTGTCTTTAAAGCGTTCTGGTCCGTACCACAATTTGATCCTCCAGTGCTTGGATCAAAGGTAATAATGACTTGATAATCATATTTTGTACCTGCAAGCTGCTGGACAGTGGCAAGCCCTGAATAGGTATTCTCAGGATCCTGGTGTATCGGGAAATGCGGATTTCCTGTTATATTTGTCCAGCCGGTTTGTGGAAGAGGAGAAATCTTTCTTCTTTGTAAAACCACAGTAAATTTACCATAGCATACTGTATTATTCAGGGACAGGGCATGCAATACTACATCGTAATAGCCTGGATAATTCGTACTTGTTGTAGCACTGCTAACACTTACACTTGCCGTAATCGCAGCAAAAAGATTGGAACTCGTAAACATCAGAAAGATGCTGATGGTCAATAATGTTTTTTTCATGATTATTTTGTTTAAAGTTATTCCTACAAAAGTATTTTCAATCAAAAAACTAACGACCTCAAAATAGGCACTTTGTGATGAACCCCCTGCATAATAGTGATGAATTTGTATTTCTTTACTTACATTATTTTTCTGCAGTGACCAATAAGGAGATTTATGGGATGCTTTTTTGAAGAGGTTTGAATTACCATTCATTTTAAAAATTACATCCCTGAAATAAACTTCGATATAAATCAGAAGACTATTTTGTCTAATTCCGGCAAATACGTCTCTCCTACCGGGATTTCTTCTTGTTGAATGTAGACTGCTTTCCTGCTTTTCTGTTCTACTTTGTCAATTCTGACAATATAAGAGCGGTGTATTCTCAGAAATTCCAACGGATCTTGTACCAAGGAAAGAAAATCACCTATTTTTCCTCTTACCGTATAGGTTTTCGCTACTGTAGCAATGTCAATATAATTGCCCGAAGATCGCACAAACAGTATTTCCGATGTCCTGACCCGAATATCTTTCCCGGATTCCTTAAACGTAAAGTAATTGTCCTTCATCTTGATTCTTTTCAGCAGCAGGCGCAGCAATTCCCTTACGATGTCTTTGTTATAGCTCAATACTCTTATTTTGAAGAAGAAGTAAATAATGGCTCCTACGGCTAGTGTCATAAAACCCAAAAACCAAAACGTTTTCCAGAAAGGCTTGTCAATGTGAATGGGCAGGACAATGCATTCTTTCGAAAAATCCCGGCCATCCTCCATTACTTTTACTCTTAAGGTATAATCACCAGGTGGCATATAGGCATAGGAAAACTTCCTTTCCCCTGTTGTCTTCCATCCTTTATCAAGTCCTTCCATTTTGTAGCGGTAGGCTATGGCCTTCTTGCCGGAAAAGGAAACCGCTTCCGCAACAAAATCAATCTGGTTTTCGCTAGGGCTTAACTGCATTTTTCTCCTGTTGCCTAAATAAGACGTATTATTAATGTAAATGTCTTTGAGCCTCAGAAAATAGTTTCTTTCAGATAATAAGGCAGCATATTTTTCCTTAGAAATAACACTAAGTCCTTTTGCCGTGCCTATATAAATGGAATCTCCAATGACTTCCAAATCTTTAATCTGATTACTCAGCAGTCCATTGGCCGTCGTCAGATAGTCTACTTTATAGGTCGTAGGAGAAGAAAATCGAATCCTGTTCAGGCCGTAATTCGTGCAGGCCCAAATGGTATTGGAGTTTTCCACATATACTTCAGTAACAATGTCACTAGACAATCCCTTTGCCTTATCTATAGCATAAACACTATTTTTCAGCGTATTGTAAACCACCACACCCTTGCCCAATGTAGCAGCATACAAAACACCATTATACGGAGTGTAATCAATGTCGTCAATGCGATAATTGAATAAAGGGCCTTTTTTTCTGTAAATCTTACCGCCTTCCAGAATCTTTAATCCATCCATGGTGGCCAAATAATTTTTACGTCCAACATGCGAAATGTCATGGATTCTGAAGATCATCGTATCTGAAAACACCTTATTCTTTTCCCAAATCGTAATCACACCATACTGGATAAGGCTTAGTACTGATGGGTTGTCATCCGAAATCTTGGTCACTTGAATATAATTGTTGTCTTTTAAGGTATTTCCTAAAAGCAGTTTGCCGTTATGGGAAAAAACAACCTCGTTTTTGTCTTCATAAAACTGAGCAAAGGCAGGAAAACTAGCGGTGGCTTTTTTAATCTTGACCACGGGTCCTTTTTTTTCCTTCTTATAGATATCGCCGTTATAAGTGCCTATATAAAGATTTTGATTGTTGTCTTTTGTCAGCGAATTAACTACTTTGTTTTCCATTTTCAGGGTTCTTACCTGATTTGGATCGGCATAATATACGCCGTAATCAGTCGTAGTGACCCACAACCCTCCATAGCAGTCCTTCGCAACATTAGTGATAGTGGCATGAGGCAAAAACCGGGCAATGCATTTCCCTGAAAAATCAAAGATCTTCAATCCATTGCTTCGATAGCCAATCCAAAAATGGTCTTTGTCCAGCTTCCCTCCGGATATTGGCTGGGCATCTCCATTGGTAATTTTTATTGATGGGGCGTTGGCTCTGAGGATTTCAACCAGGTTTTCTGTAACCAGCAAATGGCATCCTGGTTGTAAACAAACGGTATTTCTGTAAACACCCTGTTTAGAAGGCAAAAGAATAGGAGATGCTTTTTTATTGGATCTAAAATAGACCCGTTGTTTGTTATTAGCAACAAAACTGTGCAGGTAGGTGATTAAAGCACTTTCTTTGATTCTTTGATTTCTGTTGAGAATAGGCTTGCTTATTTCTGTTATTTTTCCTGTTACACTGATAGAAAATAACCAATCCCCGTTAGACAAATAAAGCGTACCGTTTTTAGCTACAGCCAGGCTCTTAATGTAAAAAGATATTTTGCCGTATTTGTTAAGAATGGAATCTACAAGATGGTTGTACTTATAGGGCACGAAACGATTGCTGCCGTTTTCAAAATAGAATATCTTTTTGTTGAAAGTACTGCACCACACCTGCCCGTTCTCCTGCGGATAAAAATCAAAAACGGTAATATCGGTCAAACCGTCTTTGGGTTCGTATTTTTTAAACTCATACCCGTTGTATTGGCAAAGACCTCTGTCAGTCGAGAACCACATGGCTCCGTTTTTATCCTGAAAAACACCGTACACTTCATTGCTCGGCAGTCCTTCTTCTGTGGTGAAATTTTTAAATTCCTGTGCTTTTACTGAAAAATAATGAACAAATAAAAGAATAAAAAGAGCGTGCTTTAATTTCATGGCAGTGTGTCGGTTAAACAGAAAAAGGGGCTTTTGAGCCGTTTAAAGGAATTCGGTTTTATTACAAAAATTCCTCTAAAAGATGTCGCTCAAAAATAACAATAAAATTCTTTCAGAAAAACAAACATCGCTGTCAACAGTGTTAAAATATTAAAGAAAATGCAAGCATTCCAATTCTCTGAAAAAAAACAACAAAGAATCATCCGCCCCACTCTTTTACTTTTTAAATACTTCTTCCAAAAGCCATACCAAAACCTGTATAGTTATTTTAGGACGATACAGTCTGAAATATCAATCATGGTGTTAAGGACAGTATTCTTTAGCTTCTCATCGGCTAATTCTTTCTCTAATCTTTTAATACTTTGGGCTGGAGTTTCTTTAGATTTAGCCATAAACAAAAGGTTGGGT
>NZ_JBOGUT010000009.1:0-110164 GCF_050696275.1 Flavobacterium sp. | reverse complement strand
GTTTAATTACTAATCCAACGGTTGCCAACATTCAGGTAACAGGAACTGGTATCATTTGGTATGATGCGGCTACCGGTGGAAATGTTATAGCCCCAACAGCAGCTTTGGTCAACGGCATGATGTATTATGCTTCTCAAACCGATGCAATAACGGGTTGTGAAAGTTCTATTCGATTGATTGTTACAGTTCAGGTTAATGATGGCACTACTCCAACAACAAGTGATACAACTCAGGATTTTTGTATTATCAATAATCCAACAGTGGCAAATATTCAGGTAACTGGAAACGCAATCATCTGGTACGACGCAGCCACAGGAGGTAACGTTATGGCGCCAACAGCAGCATTGGTAAATGGCATGACTTATTATGCTTCACAAATTGATCCAATTAATGGTTGTGAAAGTTTCATTCGTTTAGCGGTTACAGTCCAAATAACTGACGGAACAACACCAACCACAATTGATACAACTCAGGATTTCTGTTTAATCAATAATCCAACAGTGGCAAATATCCAGGTAACCGGAACCGGAATCATCTGGTACAATGCGGCTACTGGCGGGAATGTGATAGCGCCAACCACAGCTTTAGTCAATGGCATGGTCTATTATGCTGCCCAAGTTAATCCTGTTGGCGGTTGTGAAAGCTCAACCCGTCTGGCTGTTACAGTTCAGATAAATGATTCGGCTCCACCAACCACAACCGATGCTTCTCAAGAATTCTGTGCCTCTTCAAATGCAACAATCGCTAACATTCAGGTAGCAGGAACGGGAATCATCTGGTACAGTGCGGCTACTGGCGGGAATGTAATAGCACCAACAACGGCATTGGTCAGCGGAACGACATATTATGCTTCTCAGGTGAATCTTGTCAACGGTTGTGAAAGTTCAATACGCCTTGCTGTATCGGTTCAGTTTTATGCTAACATACCTGTTGTCATAACAGGAACAACGCCAACGACCTGTATTAATGAGCCGGTAACCTATACTACAAATGCCGGAATGACAAATTACAGCTGGAATGTTACCAGTGGAGGAAATGTCATCAGTGGCGGAACTTCTACAGATAATACAATCACAGTTTCATGGGATCAGATAGGGACTGAATTACTGAGCGTTTCATTTACAGATACAAATGGATGTACCGGCAATAGTGCGACTTCCAATGTTGCTGTAGTCACCTGCTCGGATTTGTCAATTACCAAAACAGCAGACAACATGACTCCATTTGTTGATGAAAATGTAGTATTTACCATTAAAGTAAATAATGTTGGATCAACGCTGTTTCATAATGTAATTGTAAATGAACAAATTCAATCCGGATTTCAGTTTGTGAGCTATACTGCATCACACGGAACCTATAATTCTGTTTCTGGAATTTGGACGATACCGGTTTTGAATCCGAATGAAGTAGCCACATTAAATATTACTGTAAAAGTCTTGTTTGCAGGAATACATGATAACGTGGCAACCATTGATATGTCCGATCCGATTGATCCTGAAGAAGGGAACGTGGCCGGAGTTTCATTAGGTCCATTGTGTCTAGTTGTTTTTAATGAGTTTACACCAAATGAAGACGGTTCAAATGATTTCTTCAATATTATGTGTGCAGAATACTACCCTCATAATAAACTGGAAGTTTTCAATAGATACGGAAGCCTTGTTTACAGTACGAATGGTTATAAAAACAATTGGAAAGGGATTGCTAACGTTAAAGGAACTTTCGATGGTACCGAATTACCGTCAGGAACATATTATTATGTATTTGATATTGGTGACTCAAAAGGTGTGAAAACCGGCTGGTTGCAAATCATGAGATAATTTTTAACGAAAACATCTTTTTTCAATATTCAAAACTAAAATATTAAAGCGTATGAAACTAAATATAGAAGAGATAACCACAAAGTACTTTCTGATAGCCCTGCTTTTTACAGCAACTATTGTACAAGCACAACAAGATCCAGGATATACACAATATATGTATAATACGATCACGGTCAATCCCGGTTATACGGGTTCAACAGGATCATTGGAAGCTAATTTATTGCTTCGGAGCCAATGGGTTGGATTTTCAGGAGCACCTAAAACCGGAACCATAGGAATTCATGCTCCGCTCAGAAATCAGAAAATTGGATTAGGGCTCAATATCATCAGCGATGATATTGGCCCATCCAGCGAGCAGTTCGCAACAGGTAATTTTTCGTATACAATTGAAACCAGTTATAAAACCAAGCTGGCATTCGGATTAAAAGCGGGAGTAAGGATGTTAAATATCGACTGGTCAAAAGGACGATTTTATAATAGTAATGATGCTTTACTAAATAATAATATCGAAAATAAAATCATGCCTTTAGTGGGGACAGGAGCTTATTTGTATTCAGATAATTGGTATTTTGGTCTTTCTATTCCTAATTTTATCAGGTATGATTATTATGATGATGTTCAGGAATCAGTGATTTCAGATAAATTGCACTATTATTTTATTGGAGGATATGTCTTTACTTTTTCGGATAACCTTAAGTTTAAACCTTCCGTTTTGCTAAAGGCTGTTGGCGGTGCGCCATTGGCGACAGATGTTTCAGCTAATTTTTTATTGCAGGAAAAGCTTACCTTGGGAGCTTCTTATCGTTGGGATGATTCAGTCAGCGCATTGGTTGGGTTTCAAATCTCGAATAGTTTTTTTGCGGGCTACTCTTACGATTATACAGTGACAAAACTCAATAAATATAATGATGGAACTCACGAAATTATCCTTCGTTATCAATTGCCTCAAAAATCTGCAGCAATTAAATCTCCACGATTCTTCTAATTAAAAACTAAACGAATATGAAGAAAATAATTACCTTCTGCCTGCTGTTTTGCCTGACAATTTCATTTGCTCAGCTAAAACTTAAAAAAGCCGATAAGTTATTTAATGAATTGAAATATGTCGAAGCTGCCCAAGCGTATGAAGCCTATTTGGAAAAGGAACCCAATCCTTCAACCGAGGCGGTGGCACATATTGCTGATACGTATTACTTTTTGGATAAGCCAAGGGAAGCGTTGGCATGGTATAGAAAATTATATGAACTTCAGGGACAGACACTTTCGGACCTATATCTTATTCGTTACACACAATCGCTGCGAGGTGTTCGCGATTATGAAAAAGCGGATGAAATAACCAAAAGCGAACTCCTGAAAAAAAAGGATGAAAAAGAAGCGAGTCACTTTATGAATCAGAAAAGATACAATGACAGTTTATCTTCTCAGCCTTCTTTATATAAGATTAAAGCAGTTGCCGTGAATAGTTCAAAATCTGATTTCGGAACTACTTTTTATGGAAATCAACTGGTTTATTCTTCTGCAAAGGACACTACAAAGTTTCATGAAAAATTGTATTCCTGGAATCAGCAGCCGTTTTTGGAATTATATGTTGCTGACAGGAATATATCCACAGGAGAGCTTTTTAACGAAATGCCTTTTCTGGAAGATATTCGATCGCAGTACCATGACGCAACAGTGACGTTTACGCCGGATCTGAAAACCATTTATTATACCACAAATACACTCAAGAAAAGGAAGTTGCTGAATGATAAAGAAGGAGTGAATAACTTTCAGATTTTAAGAGCAAATATTCAAGACGGAAAAGCTTCTGAGCCTGAAAAAATGTTTTTTAACAGTTTGGATTTCAGTGTTGGACATCCATCGCTGAGCCAAGATGGGAAATGGCTGTTTTTTGTTTCCGATATGCCTGGAGGATATGGAGAAACCGATATTTATGTTGCTGAAGTTTTTTCGGACGGGAAATTAAATACGCCACAAAATCTGGGACCGGCAATAAACACAGCCGGACGCGAAATGTTTCCTTTTTATTTGGACAAAACACTTTATTTTTCTTCAGACGGGCATTACGGTTATGGCGGATTAGATGTTTTTGAAAGCAAACAAAATGGAAAATTAATTTTTTCAGAACCCAAAAACCTTGGCGAACCATTAAACAGTAATAAAGATGATTTTTCTTTTGTCATGGAACCGGAGTCTAAATATGGCTATTTTTCTTCCAACAGGGATACGGGTAAAGGGGATGACGATATTTATTATTTCACCAAAGCCAAAGCACCATGTGATCAGCTTGTTTCAGGAAAAGTGATTGCCTCTAAAACAAAATTGAGTCTGGACGGTGTTATCATTAAAGTTTTTGATTCTTTCGGAGACTATAAAACGGAAGTCACTACACTTGCTAACGGCGATTATCTGGTTACGATTCCATGTGGTGGAGCTTATCGTCTTGAAGCGTCGAAGCCAAGTTATATTTCTCAGGAAAAAACAGTAACAACAGGGACAAAAAATCTGGAGGAGATAAAAGGTGTTAATTTCGAACTGGCCAATCTGGACGATTTCACAGTTATAGAAGATAATAAGAAAAAAGTTGATATTAATCCGATTTTCTTCGAATACGATAAGTGGGGTATTACACCGCAGGCCGTAATTGAATTAGATAAAGTTGTTTACGTCATGAGCAACTTTCCAAAGGTTAAAATCAAAATTGAGTCCCATACGGATTCCAGAGGAAAGGATAGTTACAATATGAACCTTTCAGACAAAAGAGCAAAATCTACACGGGATTATATACTGTCTAAAGGGATTGATCCAGGCCGAATTGAAAGTGCGATAGGTTATGGAGAAAAACGATTAAGAAATAAATGCAGTAATGGGGTAAAATGCACTGAAGAAGAGCATCTTTTAAATCGCCGTTCTGATTTCATCATTATAGAAGAGTAAAATTTGTTTTTCTTAGCTCTGCAGTTAAACCAAACTAAATTTTAGGATGGTTTAACTGTTTTTTATTTAAAATATAACAAATGATGAGGAAAAACCGTAAAAGCGACTTTATAAAAAGAGATAACTTTGTTAGGAAACTCAAGCTGAAAACTAATTACATTTTAAAAGGTTCTATTCGTTCTTGCATTTTTATTTAACAACTTCATTATCGCTTTAGTAAAGATTAAGCAATTTTCTCATATAGATTAAATGCTCTGTATTTTGAGTAAAAGCGAAGGCTATCCCCAATCGGCCTTTTTATACAATTATTCTGTAAAACACTTCGTTGTCAGAAATTGATTTAGACGTACCTACTTTGTAGATTGTATACAACAGTCTCAAAACTAAAATTATACAGTCATGGTTTGCTTAGAAGGGAAATAATACCACCCCTAATAGCGAAACCACCCGTGTTGTTGTCAAATAATTATGTTCAACAGATTAACAAGACAGTAATTGAAAAATTAATCTGGAATTTAATATGGATTGAATTATAAATTAACCCAAAAAATTATCATTTATTGATAACCGTATAGTTACAATTTAAAAGATAGTTTTTGTAAACAATTTGGATTTATGATACGGGAAATACAAAAATTAGAAAAACAGGCAAAGTATAATTTATTAATTACAACTTTGGCTTTGGCTATATTCGTAATATTAATAGTTAACATATTAATTGCTACTGTTTATATGCTGGAATTGATTAACGAACCTAATTATGATTCTATTTTATTGTCATTTAAAGAAGGTTATTATACAATAAATGGCAAGAAAATGGGAGTCTCAATCTTTTTTAACTTTATGGGGATTTTTGTTTTATGGGCATTAATGATTTTCCACACATTAAAAACTATGAATAAACCTATTATAAGTGTCTTTTTATGATTTATATATTTTATTTGATATCAGTTATCCTAAGCAGAATCCTTTTAGTTATACTTCATTTTTCTTAAGACCCTCAAAGCTTCCTTAAAGTTTAAATACACTTTTGGATAAGGCTTTAGAAAGTTTTTAGCTTCAATTAATTTTTGTTTGGCGTCTTCAAATCCATTGAGATAGCAAATCATTAATGTGGATGGAAGATTTTCAAGATCTTTAATTTCAAGATCGGTTAACCGAATCCCTTTTTCCATTTTGGACAAAAGGGATTTGTTGGTATTATAAATATGGAATAGGATTTTTTTATTGTATTCCGGGGGTTCAAAAAGAATTTTGGATTCAATTTTGTAATAGCCATTGTCAAAAAAAGTGATGCTTACTTCTTCCAGAGGATAGTAACTTGTCTTGTCATTTAGCCCCAGCGAAATATATTCGGTAATGATAAAAGAATTATCATCATATTCAATGGAAACATCGTCCTGAGCAGAATAAAAAAGTTTGATTTGTTCGTTTATCAGCTCAATATCCACTCGGGTAAAATAAGTATTTTCACGAATTTTTTTCTTGTTTCCAGCCCAGCAAACCACAAATAATTCTTTAAAAACTTTGTAATTGGTGTACATGTCTTTGTGTCTCAAATTCACAAAGTCCAGAACACCTTCTAGTGTATGAGCAATGCTGTTTCGGGAATTATTTTCGATGCTGATTACCGTTTCAACATTTTGTTTGGAAAACGGCACTTTTTCTTCTGTTGGAATGGTATTACTTCCGATGCGGACAAAAGTAGAATTAGCCAAAATAGTATGAATACCTTTTTTAAAAAAAGAGACCTTATTGTTAGGTTTTATGGTAACTAAACCAACAACTTTGTCTTTGGGCAACTGAGGAAAAGGGACGTTTTCATATTGAATTTTTGGTGGATTTTCCAGAAAAGCATTGACCAGGTTTTGAATTCGGCTGTCATCAAAAAAATCATCGCCCACAATCTCATTTTCCTGATCTTCAACACCAACAACAATATAAGAATTATTGGTTGGGTTCGAATTTGATAAGGAGCAAATGTGCTTCAGAAATTTCCCTTTTCCTTCTCTGGTGTGTAAATTCAACTGCCTTTTTTTATCATAAAAACTGTTCTCATCATTGTGAGCTAATAAATTTTTTATGAGCAGTCTTTTATTAATCATGCTTTTTATTTCTTTGAGTTCTTAAAAATAGCAAAACTATTTCACAAACTATCCTTAAAAATAATGCATTACGAGAATTTTTAACGCATTATTAACATCGATAAACTAATTTAATTTTCAATTTGCGTCTTATAAATTAAGATGTTAATTTCACAGCTTTAAAAATATAATAATGGAAGAAAATACAACGACTTTAGACATTAGGGCGATTAATGAAAAAATTGAAAGAGAAAGTGCTTTTATTGACCTTCTCACAATGGAAATGAACAAAGTAATTGTGGGACAAAAACACATGATCGAACGTTTGCTGATTGGTCTTCTGGGGCAAGGGCATATTTTGCTTGAAGGCGTTCCCGGTTTGGCAAAAACCTTGGCGATAAATACGTTGGCTCAAGCCGTGCACGGAAGTTTTAGCCGAATCCAGTTTACTCCCGATCTGTTACCTGCCGATGTGGTTGGAACCATGATTTATAACATCAAGCAAAATGAATTTTCTATCAAGAAAGGTCCGGTTTTCGCTAATTTCGTCCTTGCCGATGAGATCAACCGTGCTCCTGCCAAAGTACAATCGGCGCTTTTGGAAGCTATGCAGGAAAAACAGGTAACAATTGGTGATACTACTTTCAAACTTGACAAACCTTTTTTGGTTCTGGCAACTCAAAATCCTGTTGAACAAGAGGGAACTTACCCGCTTCCTGAAGCACAAGTCGATCGTTTTATGCTTAAAACAGTTATCGATTATCCTAAAATGGAGGATGAAAGACTGGTTGTCCGTCAAAATCTAAGTGGAGGATTCGAAAAAGTAAATGCAGTCATTTCAGTAGACCAGATTGTTCGTGCACAACAAGCCGTTCGTGAAGTTTACATGGATGAAAAAATTGAAAAATACATTTTGGATATCGTTTTTGCTACCCGTTATCCTGAAAAATACAAATTAGAAAGTCTTAAACCACTGATCAGTTTTGGGGCTTCACCCCGTGGAAGTATCAACTTGGCAAATGCAGCAAAATGCTATGCTTTCATCAAACGCCGCGGTTATGTTATCCCGGAAGATGTTCGTGCAGTAGTGCATGATGTATTGCGCCACCGTATCGGTATTACTTATGAAGCCGAAGCTGAAAATATTACTTCGGTTGAAATCATCAACAAAATTGTAAACGAAATAGAAGTTCCTTAATCGGCCAAAGCCGTAAACTGTTTGCTAAAATGGATACCAAGGAATTACTTAAAAAAGTTCGAAAAATAGAAATTAAAACCCGAAGATTGAGCGATCATATCTTTTCGGGCGAATACCATACGTCTTTTAAAGGACGTGGAATGACATTTTCTGAAGTCCGTCAATACCAATACGGCGATGATGTGCGTGCCATTGATTGGAATGTAACTGCCCGCTACAATGAGCCGTATATCAAGGTTTTTGAGGAAGAACGCGAGTTGACGATGATGCTTATGGTGGATATTTCCGGCTCTGAAAGTTTTGGAACTAAAAATCAGCCCAAAAGTGAAATTGTAACTGAAATTGCAGCAACGATGGCATTTTCGGCAACACAAAATAATGATAAAATCGGGTTGATTTTATTTTCCGACGAAATCGAGTTATATATTCCGCCTAAAAAAGGAAAATCTCATGTCTTGAGAATTATCAGGGAATTGATCGAGTTTTCTCCCAAAAGTAACAAAACTAATATTTCTCAGGCCTTAAAATTTTTATCAGGGACACAAAAAAAGAAAGCCATTGTTTTTATGATTTCTGATTTTATTACCGATGATGATTATGAAAAAACATTAAAAATTGCGGGTAAAAAACACGATATTACCGGAGTACGCGTGTATGACATAAGAGAAGAGAAAATGCCCAATATAGGCTTGGTTCCCATGCAGGATGCTGAAACAGGAGAAACGCAATGGGTAAATACCAATTCAAAAAATGTGCGTTTCGAATATGAAAAATATTATAACAGCAAAGTGGATTATTTTAAGGATATATTTTCTAAATGCGGTTCAGGTACTGTAAGTACACGTGTTGACGAAAGTTATGTTAAAAAATTATTAGGCTATTTTAAATCGAGATAATGATTTAAAAATGAAGAATAACTATCAAATGAATTTAAAATTTTATATATTATTATTGATTGCTTCCACTGGTTTTGCACAAACAAAACAATTGGAAACATCTATAGATACTACTAAAAACAAAATTGGAGCACAATTTACGCTTACACTTAAAGCGAAAGTTAGCGGGACGTCAAAAGTAATTTTTCCAAATGCCAAAAATTTTGGAAGCCTTGAAGTGATCGAGTCGTATCCAATAGATACTGTCAAGGAAGATTCTCGCTACGAACTCATCAAAAAATACGGATTGACACAATTTGATTCCGGTAAATATATTATCCCGCGAATCCCTGTTTTAATTGACCGAAATCCTGTATTTTCGGATAGTATTAAGGTGGAGGTTTTTAACGTAAAGGTCGACACGCTAAAGCAAAAAATGTATGATATTAAGCCTATTATACAAGTTAAAAAACCAATGGGAGATTGGTGGAAGTACCTTTTAGGGCTTTTATTGCTTATAGGATTAGGTTATCTGGTGTATTTTTTTTGGAAGAAATACAGAAAAGTACCGGAAAAAACCATCGTGTATAATTCACCAATTGAAAAAGCAACAAGTTTACTTCAATTATTAGAGAAAAAGGAATTATTGCAAAAAGGTGAAGTCAAAGAATATTATTCGGAATTAACAGATATTACAAGGGATTATATTGAAGAAGCGATTGAGGTACCAGCTAAAGAAAGCACTACTTCCGAGTTAATCGTAGCACTCAGGACAGCTTCAAATAAAAAGAAAATGAAACTTTCCAGAGAAACACTGGAAGGATTGGAAAAAGTTCTGAAACAAGCGGATTTGGTGAAATTTGCCAAATCTAAACCGCTTGATTTTGAAATTGAAGAAGATCGCAGAAAAATTGAAAGTACCATTGCTGTTCTTGACAAATCAATTCCGGTAGTGGTCGATGAAACCAGTAAAAAATGGGAATTGCAGCAGCAGGAAATCAAACTGAAAAAAGAGAAGAGAAAGCAAAGATTTACCATTGCGAGTGTGTGTGTTGGAATACTGGCTTTTATTATTACTTACACCATTACAGCATACGGATTTGATTACGTTAAAAATGGATTTACAGGACATTCGACCAAAGAACTTCTGAAAGGAGAGTGGATAAAAAGCGATTATGGAAATCCGAGCGTCAGCATTGAAACTCCTAAAGTCCTGAAACGCCTTGATACTAAAAAAGCGGTGCCAAAAGACGCTATGGCTTTAATCAAAGACATGCAAATGTTTGGTTACGGAAGTTTAATAGAGCGATTTAATATCATCGTTTCTACTATTCAATTTAAAAAAGAAACAGAAATAGATCTGACGCAATCCCTTAACGGAACAATTCAGACGCTTGAATCACAGGGCTGCCAAGATATTCTTGCGAAACAGGAAGAATTCAGTACCGATAAAGGAATCAAAGGAATCAAAGGATACGGAACACTGACTTTTCAGAAGCATAGGATGTATTACGAAATCTTATTGTTCAGTCAATCTGGCGGATTGCAGCAAATCATGGTCATGCACAAAGAAGGTGATGAGAATGCACAGAAAATTTCAGAACGCATGTTGAATTCTGTTGAATTACAAATAACGAATTAAAATGACCAATATCACTTTTTTAAATCCGGAGTTTTTTTGGTTGTTTCTAATACTGCCGTTTGCTGTTGTATGGTATTTTTTCAAAAGAAAAAAGGAAAAACCAACTTTAAAAATAAGTTCATTACAAGGTTTTAAAGCATCACAATCTGTTTTGCCAAAACTAAAACCATTGCTATTTGTTTTAAGAATAATAGCCTTGAGCGCCTTAATTGTCGCAATGGCAAGGCCAAGAACGGTCGATGTCAGTAACAAAACGAATTCAACAAACGGAATCGATATTGTGATTGCTTCGGATGTCTCTGGAAGTATGCTGGCCAAAGATTTAAAACCTAACCGAATGGAAGCGCTGAAACGAGTTGCTTCTGATTTCGTAGAAGCTCGTGTAAATGACAGAATTGGCGTTGTAGTTTATGCTGCGGAAGCGTACACAAAAACACCGGTCACCAGTGACAAAGCAGTTGTTCTCGAAGCGATTAACAGTATCAAGTATGATAACGTACTGCAGGATGGAACCGGAATCGGGATGGGACTGGCCACTGCCGTTAATCGTTTGAAAGACAGTAAAGCCAAGAGTAAAATAATTATTTTAATGACCGATGGAGTAAACAATGCAGGTTTTCTGGAACCAATAATGGCTTCAGAGATTGCTGTCGAATATGGAATTAAAGTATATACTATCGGAATTGGAACAAATGGAAACGCTCTTTTCCCTTATGCTCCGGCGCCAAATGGCGGATTTTTATACAGAATGATGCCCGTGGAAATCGATCAGGAACTGATGAAACAAATCGCGAAAAAAACGGGAGGAAAATACTTTAGGGCACAAGATAATTCAGGGTTGGAAAGTATTTACAACGAAATTAATAAATTGGAAAAAACAAAAGTAGAAGAATTGAAATATGTCAATTACGACGAAAAATTCAGACCCTTGGTTTGGCTTGCAGGATTATTACTGCTGATTGAAATTATTTTAAGAAATACTATTTTTAGAAGTTTTATTTAAGAGAAGATGTACGAATTAGACGAATCAAAATATTTATATTTATTATTTCTATTGCCGGTTTTGGCACTGCTTTTCCTATATATCGAATTTTGGAAAAGAAAAAAACAACGGGAATTTGGTGATTTGGAATTGGTAAAAAAACTAAGTCCTGAAAAATCAAATTTTAAACCGGCTTTAAAGTTTGGGCTTTTGTTGGTTGGATTGTCCATGCTGATTTTAGGGCTTGTCAATCCGAAAATTGGCACTAAAGTTGAGAAAGTAAAAAGAGAGGGAATCGATATCGTTTTCGCTATTGACGTTTCCAAAAGTATGCTTGCTGAAGATATTGCGCCAAACAGATTAGAGAAAAGCAAACAAGTCGTTTCGCAAATCATCAACAATTTGGGGAGAGACAGAATCGGGATTATTGCTTATGCCGGCAGCGCATTTCCTGTTTTACCAATCACAACCGATTATAATGTGGCTAAAATGTTTCTTCAAAGCATGAATCCAGGAATGATTTCTTCACAAGGAAGTAATTTGGATGAAGCAATAAAGCTTTCAGGAAAATATTTTGAAGGAAGCCCGAATACCAGTAAATTGATGATTTTGATTTCTGACGGTGAAGATCATTCTGAAGGTGCCGAAAGTGCCGCTGAAGAAGCTCGTAAGATGGGAATGAAAATCATAACAATCGGAGTTGGAACAACAGCCGGAGGACCAATTCCTGTTAAAAGAAATGGGGTTATCGAAAGTTTTCACCGTGACAAAAGTACAGGTGAAGTTGTCGTAACCAAATTGCGCCCGGAAGCTTTAGAGGCAATTGCCAAAGCAGCAAAAGGGGGCTATATTAACGGTAATAATACCAAAGAAGTGGTTAGTTTTATTAAAAAATCACTTAATAATATTCAGAAAACAGAATTTGAAGCAACTGAAATGGCCAGTTTCCAATCTCAGTTTCAATGGTTTTTAGGGATTGGTTTTTTCGTATTATTGCTGGATGTTTTTTTATTGGAAAGAAAAACAAAATGGGTACAAAAACTGAATTTGTTTAATGAGAAAAAGCAGAAATAAGAGATGAAAAATACTATTTTGATATTGTCTTTATTAATTTCTGTGGTAACATTTTCTCAGAAAAAAGACTTTGATTTACCTCAGGGAAATGTGGAATTTGAAAAAAAGCAATACGCAGAGGCAGAAGCTAATTATAGAATTTCAAAAGCAAATAATGCCAAAAGACCTGCAGCTTCATACAATCTTGGGAATGCCATTTACAAGCAAAACGAATCGAGTGAAGCTAAGTTTGCTTATGCAAAAGCAATTGAGACAGCCAAAGGAAAGAAGCAAAAGCACGCCGCTTTCCATAATTTGGGTAATGTATTCATGAATGAAAAAGAGTATGGAAAAGCAGTTGAAGCGTATAAGAATGCTTTACGCAGCGATCCGACAGACGAACAAACGCGTTATAATTATGCTTTAGCTAAAAAGCTGCTGAAGGATAATCCGCCAAAGGACGATAAAAAGAAAGACGATAAAAAAGACAAAAATAAGGATAAAGACAAAGACAAGGATAAGAAGGAAGACAAAAAGGAAGGCGACGATAAGAAAGAGGACAAAGGAAAACCGAAAGAAGACCAGCAAAATCCTAAACCACAGCCTAAACAAGGTGGCGCATCACAAGAGCGAATGAAAACATTGCTTGATGCTGTAAACAATGAGGAAAAGAAAATACAAGATAAAGTAAACGGTAAAAAAGTAAAAGGAAAACCAGCAGATAACGAAAAAGACTGGTAACAAATGCAGAATTAAAAATGAAGAAAATACTTTTTATAGTAGCATTAATAGCAAATCTGTCACTATTTGCGCAAGTAGAGTTTGAAGCCAAAGTGAGTAAAACCTCTTTAGGAATCAACGAGCGCCTGCGTATTGATTTTATAATGAATGAAGACGGGGATAATTTTAATCCTCCAGCCTTTGAAGGTTTTAAAGTTGTCGGCGGACCTGGTCAATCGGTGAATTACTTATGGGTTAATGGAAGAAAATCTTTCAATAAGACCTATACTTATGTTTTAATGCCGTTAAAAAAAGGGAATATTGTTATCAAGCAGTCGTCTATAGAAATTAACGGACAGGTATATAAAACATCTCCTATTAAAATCACAGTTGGAAATGCGGTTGCTGAGGAAAGAGATCCTTATGCCAACCCTTATAACAACCAACAACAGCAACAACAGTCTACGTATGCGGGAAAAGACGGCGTGCATTTAGTAGCCGAAATCTCGAATGTAAATCCGTATTTAAACGAACCAATTACCGTTGTTTATAAAATTTATGTAAGTAATCGTTCTGCGGTTGGTGGCTGGAGAGAACTCAGCAGTCCTAAGTATTCTAATTTCTGGAGTCAGAATATCGATGTTAAGCAATTGCAAATACAACAAGGGAAATACCAAGGAGAAGATTATCGTTTTGCAATTCTAAGAAAAACAGTTTTGTATCCGCAAAAATCAGGAAAACTGGAAATTGAACCACTTTCTCTTGATGTTGAAGTCGAAGTTCCATCTGGAAAAGTTGATTTCTTCGGAAGACCATTAATGACCGTTGGCAGTAAAAAGGTTTCGGCCGGAGCCAAAATTATAAACGTAAAACCGTTGCCGGAATCTGGGAAACCGGAAGATTTTACCGGAGCTGTAGGGCATTTTGATTTTAATGTCATTCCATCGAAAACCAAACTAAAAAATGGTGAATCACTGGATCTGAAGGTTGTCGTTTCGGGCAAAGGAAACCTGAAATTATTCACGTTGCCTAAACCTGTACTGCCAAGTTCATTGGAAATGTACGATCCGGTTCATCAGGAAAATGTAACAACACCATTATCAGGAATGACAGGCAATATTTCTGACACCTATACAATTATTCCGCAGTTTAAAGGGAATTATCCGATACAGCCGCTAACCTTTTCGTATTTCGATTTAGGAACCAAAACCTATAAAACGATTTCTTCCAAAGAGATTAATATTGAAGTTCTTAACGGTCCAACCAGTACAAATAACAATGCTGTTGCAGGTAATAATTCGAATAAAACCAAAGTGGCTTCCAATGCTGCTTTCGGATTTATAAAGCTTAAAACCTCTTTGGCAAGTACGACCCAATCTGATTTCTTAGGTTCCGGATTGTTTTACAGCTTGCTTTTCCTGCCGTTTTTCCTGATTCCCGTTATCATGGCAATCCGCAAGAAAAAAGAAGCTATTGATGGCGACGTAATTGGGAATAGAATCAGAATGTCAAATAAATTAGCCAAGAAATATTTATCAGAAGCGCAAAAACAAATCAATAATAAAGAACCGTTTTATATTGCTTTGGAAAGAGCGCTGCATAATTTCCTGAAGGCCAAACTGCATATTGAAACATCGGAAATGAGCAAAGATAAAATCAGAGAGCTTTTAGAGATTAAAAACGCAAATCAGGAAACGATAAATAAATTTATTGCTTTAACCGAAAGTTGTGAGTTTGCACGTTATGCACCATCAACAAGTACGAGTATTCAAAATGATTACAATTTGGCAGTCACTATTATTTCCGAATTAGAGAAACAGATCTAGCGATTGATAATTTTAGATAAAATGAAAAACATTCTTTATATATTTTTATTGTTCACCCAGATTTTTTGGGCTCAATCTGCTTTTGAAAAAGGAAACACTTTATATCAAAAAGGGCAATACGAAGAGGCCATCAGTTCCTATGAAAGTATTGTAAAATCCGGACAACAGTCGGCAGAATTGTATTTTAATTTAGGGAATTGCTACTATAAACTAAATAAAGTGGCTCCTGCGGTTTTTAATTTTGAAAAAGCATCCTTATTGAACCCAACGGATTCGGAAATTCAAAATAATTTGGCTTTTGCCCAAAAAATGACCATTGATGACATTACAGAAGTGCCAACAGTAGGTTTTGCAAAAATCATTCAGGATTTTACTTCCGGGTTTCATTACGACACTTGGGCTTGGATTGCTGTTGTGTTGTCTGTGTTGTTTTTAACGTGTTTTATGGGGTATTATTTTTCAGACAGAACGGTTATAAAAAGAATCTTTTTTGCCAGTATGGTTTTTGCTTTATTGTTTGCTGTAATCAGTGTTTTTGCAGGATTTCTTCAAAAAAATCACCATGTGAACGACAGACCGGCGATTGTTTTTGCCGAAGTTACTTCGGTAAAAAGCGAACCCAATTCCGCCGCTCAGGAAGCATTCGTTTTGCATGCCGGAACCAAAGTATACGTACTTGAAAGTTTAAATAATTTCAAAAAAATCCAATTATTGGACCAAAAAGAAGGCTGGATCGAAAAAAGCGCGATTAAAGAATTGAAATAAGTACCTGTAATTCTGAATGTTTTCAGATGACAAATTACTTAGTTACCTTCCGAAGATTGATTTTGCGTAGCGTTATCATCTTTCAAGGTTTTGCTTTTCAAATCCTCAAACCAATCCGTTAAAACAGGTAATAAAAATTCAGCCGTCTTCACACATGGATTAAAAAGCATTGACTGTTCCTGCGTTTCTTTCGATACAATCATATTATTCACATTCACTTTTTGGAAAAGGCTCAATATAATTCCGATGAATAAAGCGGTTTTGATGACTGCAAAAAGACCGCCTGCTAACGAATTCGCCCAGCCTAAAAAAGCAAAACTGGCAATTCCCGTAAAAACTTTGGCCAGCATATAGATGGCAAGGACAACCAATAGTAGCGTAATAATAAAAGCGGTAACCTGAATGGTTTTAGAGGACCAATGTACATTTTTTGCTAAAAAATCACTTGCAATATAGGAGAATTTAATTGCGAAATAAATCCCGACGATAAACGAAATTAAAGAAGCCAATTCAACAAACAAACCATTTTTAAGCCCTTTGTAAAATCCGAATGCTAATAATGCGGCTAAAACGATATCGATAAATCCCATAATAAGAAAATAGAGTAAGCGGCAAAGATAATAGAGAAAAGAAAATAGAAGAAAGAACTAGAGAAAAGAATTCCTGAATTTTCGTTTACAATCCTATCTTTGCATAAATTAGCGAATAGTTGACTATTAAAGGCGTTAAAAATCTTTTTTCTTTCTTCTATTCTCCTTAATCTTAAAAAGATGTCAAGAGATATACAACTTAAAGAACGCTGGGAACAGCTTGTCGATATGCTTTCTAATCAATTTTCACAAGGTGAGGACTTGGATTTAGATGCCATTATTTATTTAATCGGAGTACAGGAATTAGGAAAATTTCATCAAACATATAAAAAAGACGAAAAGTTAAACTTAATGCATATTGCCATTTGTCGATTGCTCGAGCCTTATGGTTACTACGAATTCGAGTTTTTCGATAACGACGGCTGGCCACATTACAAAGTTAAAGAAGAGTTGCCGCCACTTAGAGCCGGAGAACAATCCGTGTTGATGAAAGAAGCAATTGTGAATTATTTTCTGGAAAAAAAGCTTATTGAGTAAAATCTTCCAACTTCTAACTTCTAACTTCCAACTTTTCCTTAAATTTGCACCTTTATAGAACGAACGATGACTGACAAGATTAAAGAATATATTGAAGAAGCCAAGGCTTTTACAACTCAAAATAAAGAAAAACTCGAAGAATTCCGAATCAAATTCCTAGGAAGCAAAGGTTTGGTAAGGGATATTTTTGCGGAATTCAAAAACGTGCCAAACGACCAGAAAAAAGAATTCGGCCAGGTAATCAATTTACTGAAAACCATTGCCGAAGAAAAGGTAAAAAGCATTCAGGATGAGTTGGAAAACAAAGAGGAAGTAAAAGGTATTTACGGCGATTTGTCCCGTCCGGCAGAACCGTTCAAAATTGGTTCGCGTCACCCTATTTCTCTAGTTAAAAATCAGGTAATCGATATTTTTTCCAACATCGGATTTAATGTTTCCGAAGGTCCGGAAATTGAAGATGACTGGCACAACTTTACTGCATTGAACTTACCGGAATACCATCCGGCGAGAGACATGCAGGATACGTTTTTTATCCAGACGAATCCGGATGTTTTGTTGCGTACGCATACTTCGTCAGTTCAGGTGCGTTACATGGAAAACAACAAACCACCTATTCGTACTATTTCTCCGGGAAGAGTTTTTCGTAATGAAGCGGTTTCATCCCGTTCGCACTGTATTTTCCATCAAGTAGAAGGATTATACATCGATAAAGATGTTTCTTTTGCTGATTTGAAACAAACACTGTTGTATTTTACTAAAGAAATGTTCGGAAAATCAAAAATCCGTTTAAGACCGTCCTATTTTCCGTTTACAGAACCAAGTGCTGAGGTTGATATCTATTGGGGTTTAAAAACAGAAACCGATTATAGAATTACCAAAGGAACAGGATGGCTGGAAATTATGGGTTGCGGAATGGTTGATCCTAATGTTTTGAAAAATTGCGATATCAGTCCGGAAGAATACAATGGTTTCGCTTTTGGAATGGGAATCGAACGTATGGCGATGTTATTATATCAAATTGGTGACATTCGTATGTTTTACGAAAATGATGTGCGTTTCTTAGAGCAATTCAAATCAAGTATATAATTTTTTAGGAGCTGTTCCTGCTGTTCACTGTATCTTTTCTTTTTTAAAGAAAAAAAGAAAAGGATGCCGTTTCCATCAGGGCTAAAAACGCCTGTAAAATTTCAATCACCTAAAATAAAAGATCCAATCCTTTAAGAACAGTTATAGTCCAAATGAAAAAAGACATCACCATACCTGAAGTTGAAAACGTATTTCTAGCAGCCGTTAAGGAATGGAATGACGACTTCATGGATAAAGTCTGGAATGTATACCTAATCAATGACAGTGACTTCGATTTAGACAGTGTAATGGTCGTTTCTAAGGCTTTTGGCACAATCGATGGCGAAATGAAAAAAACGTCGCTATTGCGTCATGCTTTTGCTCAAATACCGTCTGTTAGCGTTGTTAAGGTTGAAATGATCGAAACAAGTGTATTGGAACTCAACAATGAGTTTATGGTCACTTATTTCATTGGAAATACTTTGTATGATAAGAAATTTATTTTCGTAAAAGGTTCCATCAACGAACAGGATGTGGAAGAAGTGCCTATTTTATTTGTAGGTGGGGTGATTGTAAAATAAAAAAGAGCCTTAAATAAGGCTCTTTTTTATTTGTTTTATTTCTTTTTCGTTATATCCTATTTCTTTACAGATTGATTCAATTTTTTTGAAACTTATTTTTTTTAGAGGTTCATAATAAATATATCGGGTCATAAAACTTAACTGACCCATGGCATCATCTGGAGTTTCTTCAGAAAGTAACGGTTGTATTATTTTTAAAAGCTCTTTTAAGCCTCTTTCCTCATTAAATTTAACAAGATATTTAGGTACATCAGGAGGGATTAAGGTAGCTGGCATTTTGGCTATATTCGGAACGTAATCCGCCATTATTTGCCATGAACTTTCATCTTTAAGAGTTGCCATTATTTCTGCCAAATTAGTTATCGTGCAAGTTGATACGTTTGTACCAAATAACTTATGAACTTCATCTAAAGCAGGTTTCCCAATTTTAATCAATAACTTGACAGCACCCTCTTCAAGTCCATTTCCATGATTCGTATGAATATTTAAAATGGTTATACAGGTTTCAATAGTGAACTTCTGACTTTCATTTTTTTCAATTTCTTTAAGTTTTTCTAGTTTTGTCTTGTAGTTATTATGACTACTCTTGAAAAAGTCAATGATTTCAAGATTTTTTTCAGAGAATTCCATTTCACAAAACCCAGGAACCAGTTGGTGGAAGTATCGTTGTTTATTTAACAGTTCACTTTTTGCGGTATCACCGTTTAATTTGTACAATTCGGAAAGTTTAGCAAGTAATTGGGGTTCTTTAGGATAAGATTTCAATAATTTAAGCAAGTTTTCTTCAGCCGAATTGTAATTTTTCAATTCTAGATAATTTTCAGCCATATTGAAAAGAGCTTGGTCCTTCATCTCTGGAATTTCAACAATTTTCTGAAACTGAACATTCGATTTTTCAAATTCTTTCTGTAACTGATAAACCTTTCCAATGGTGTAAATTTCATCAAATCGATCCTTAAAATTATCTGCTAAATAATTTAAATCTTCTAAAGCAGTCTCCAGATTTTCTGCTTTAAATTTTTCTTCGTTATAATTAAGACTTTTATCTTTGGATGTATAAACGGTATTACCATCAATGTTTTTCTGTCCGATACCATTCTCAATTAATTCCAACAAAAGAAGACTTCTTCTTTTAATCAGAAGGGGGTTGCTTCCGAATTTTTCGATAGCTGTTTCCAGTAGCTCCACGCCTTTTATCACTTCGCCACTTCTGAACAAGCTTAATGCATAGGTGTCATAAGTTTCTGGGCAATTGTTGTTTTTGAAAAGATTTTCAGCAATTTCAACTGCTTTGGCGCTTCTATTTTCATTGATCTCTTTATATGCTTCGTTCAGATTTTTTTTTATTTCATCGGAACATTCTTCAGTTGAAGCTTTCAGATTCGTATAAATAAAATGTTTTCTTGTATATGTTTCCTGTGAAAAACAGGCAGTGGTCAAAAAAAAGAGAAAAAGTGTTTTTTTCATAATGAGGGTTAATCCAACTTATCAGTTAATTTTTTAAACACGGCTTTGGCTTCTTTTCCGTCATATAGAATGGCGTAAACCGCATCAATAATAGGTGTTTTGGCTTTGTATTCCTGATTAAGTTTGTAAGCACTTTTTGTAGCATAATACCCTTCTGCAACCATGCTCATTTCCATTTGTGCTGATTTTACCGTGTATCCTTTACCAATCATGTTTCCAAACATTCTGTTTCGCGAAAAAACAGAATAACCTGTCACCAGTAAATCACCTAAATAGGCTGAATTATTGATGTTTCGTTTCATTTTATGAACTTTACGGATGAATTTCTTCATTTCCCGGATACCATTACTCATTAAAACCGACTGAAAGTTATCGCCATAACCTAATCCGTGGGCAATTCCGGCAGCTATAGCGTAAATATTTTTAAGCATTGCCGCGTATTCGGTACCGATAATATCATCGGAAATTTTTGCTTTGATGTAATTGCCTGAAAGGCATTTAGCCACAATTCTTGCTTTTGAAGCATCACCGCAGGCGATAGTCAGATAAGACAAACGCTCTAAAGCAACTTCTTCGGCATGGCAAGGACCAGTAATAACACCAATGTTATCGTAAGGGATATTATACACTTTATGGAAATGCTCGCCAACAATCAGGCTGCTTTCCGGTACAATACCTTTAATAGCTGAAAAAATCACTTTATCTTCAAGTGATTCGGTCATTTTTTCCAATTCTGTGCTTAAAAAAGCAGAAGGAATTGCAAAAATGATATAATCTGCATAAGCTATTGCTTCGTTAATATTTGTTGTCAGCCGAAGTTTATTCAAATCAAATTCAACCGAACTTAAATAATTTGGGTTGTGCCTGTGGGCTTTAATATGATTTACAGCGTCTTGGTTTCGCATGTACCAAGCTACTTCGTCGAGGTTTACACATAACATTTTTGTAATTGCTGTCGCCCAGCTTCCGCCGCCTATTACTGCAAATTTTGGTTTTGTAATCATTTTAATATTTTTTAGCCCTGGTAGAGCCGATATCCTCGCGTAGTAAAACGGAGCGAGATAAAGGCGAAAACGGGAAATAGCTCCTAAAGATAACTCAAGAGAATCTGGATGAATTATTATTCAAAAGTAATCAAAATAGTTAAAAGGCGAAAAATCTAACCGTCTAAAAATCCAATAAACGGAATTTTTGGCACACAAATTGAATAGACTTATTTAAACCTTAAAAAATGAAATTATGAAAACGATAAAAATACTTTTAACAGCGATGATTTTGCCCTTTTTGTTTTCATCTTGTGTGACCGATGTTTATGTTGAAGATCCGTATGATGACGGGTCAAATATATCTTTGCCGCAGTTAATGGAAGGCTATGATTTGTGGTATGTTGATTATGACAGAACAACAGGAAACGGGGATGTTCCGTTTTTGTCAAGAGCATTTACAATTTCGCTTCTAAACGGCAATTTGTACGCTAATAATAATTTAGTTGGGATTGGCTCAACCGGAGGCGGGTTTGGAATTAAAGTAGGATATTATGATTTTTATCCAAATTCAATCCGTTTTTATCATGAAGTATATGGAACTTATGATTTAGAAGTATATCAAACAGCTGTAAATCAGATTAAATTGTACAGCAGAAGCCAAAATACAACGTATTATCTTGTAGGATATCAAAGAAATACTTTTGATTATGATCGTGTCTTTTATGATAACATTCATTATTTCCTTCAGGAGTACAAGGCTTGGGAGAAAGTGTATACTAGTCATGCGGGCGCTTTGAATGATTTTGACAATGAACATTTTATTCAGTTTATGTCCGGAGGAAGTGATGATACTTTCCGTTCATCCCAAGATGCATCAGGGACTAATGTGAATAATATCTATTGGGATTTTACAGGACAGTACGGGATTTTCAACACCGGAAATCCGTATCAGAAAAATTTAACATTAAATTATGATTTCTGGGGCAATGAATCTTTTACTCTTACCGTTATTAATGACAGCAGGATTAGATTGTATCATAATGCTTCTGGAACTACTTATGAGCTTGTAGGAAGAGGATTTATACAATACCTAAGACAATCTGTTCAACGTAGTAAGACTACAACTAAAAGAGTGAGTTAGTTATATAAAAATAGTTAAGTTAAATTACGTTTTGTTTTTTGGTGTTTAGAATAAAGGCGTTCAGGATTATTTCTGAACGCCTTTAGGTTTTTAATAACTCATCTCTACAATCTCCCGAACTTTCTCAGTTGTGATGTTTTGCTTTTCTCCCAAAGCTTTCCAGCCTCTTTCTTCGAAGCGGTTAACAATGAAATCGGCAGTTTTTGCAAAATCAGGAGTGTATTCTGAAAGCGTGGTCTGCATTCCCATTTTATGGAAAAAAGCGACGGTTTGCTCAATGGCTTTTTCAGCTTTTTCTTCGATTGAATTGCCAGTGACCTGAAAAATGCGTTCGCCGTATTGTGCCAGTTTTTCCTTTTTGGTTTCGAATAGCACTTTATATAAGTTCGGTCCTATAATTGCTAAAGTTCTGGCGTGGTCAATTTCGTATAAAGCGGTTAACTCATGGCCAATCATGTGGGTTGCCCAATCTGTTGGTACGCCTTTTTGAATGAGTCCGTTTAAGGCCATTGTACAGGACCACATATAATTGGAAGCTAGTTTGTAATCAGCTGGGTTGTCAGCAACACCCGGGCCAATTTCTACCAATGTCTGCAAAATCCCTTCTGCAATCCGATCTTGTAAAATCGCATCGTGAGGATAAGTCAGGTATTGTTCTAAAACATGAGTGTAAGCGTCTACAATGCCGTTCTGGATTTGCCTCTTGGGTAAAGAAGTGATTACCATCGGGTCACAAATTGAAAATTGCGGAAATAAGGCGCTTCCGCCAAAAGCCAGTTTTTCATGTGTCTCATTGATCGTGATTACTGCTCCGGAATTCATTTCGCTTCCGGTTGCCGGTAAGGTTAAAACCGTTCCGAAAGGAATCACCTGAGATACATCTTTTATCAGGAGGCGCTTGTGAAGAATATCCATTGGATTTCCTTCAAATTTTACTGCAGCCGATAGAAATTTTACGCCGTCAATGACGCTTCCGCCTCCAACAGCTAAAATGAAATTGATGTTCTGTTCGCGGATGATTGCCACAGCTTTCATCAAGGTCTCGTAACGAGGATTGGATTCAATACCGCCAAATTCCACTACCTCAAAACCAGAAAGGGCCGTTTTAACCTGATCGTAAACACCGTTTTTAAAAATGCTTCCGCCGCCATAAGCCAGTAAAACCTTACTGTTCTTCGGGATCAATTCGGATACTTTTGCTGTTTGCCCTTTTCCAAAAACATAATTGGTGGCATTGTATAATTCGAAGTTTAACATAGCTTAAAAATTTAAAAGCTTAAAGTTAACGAAGTTTATTCGGAAGAGTTTTAAAACTATGTTAATTGAATTTGGAATATAAATATATACATTAGCGTAATAAATACGCTTTATAATATGATCCCACTTCAAAATATTAAAATTGCTGTTGACGCGATTGTTTTTGGTTATCAAAACAACAAACTTTATGTGCTTTTAATTCAACAGAAATTTGGCAAAGATGAGTCCAGCTGGGCTTTGCCAGGAGGATTGGTCAAAGAGGATGAAACTTTACAGGAAGCGGTTCAGAGAGAGTTGGAAGAAGAAACCAATGTAAGCGTTAATTATTTGGAGCAGTTGTATACTTTCGGAGATGATTTGCATAGGGATTCCAGAAATAGGGTGATTTCAGTAGCTTATTTTGCCTTAGTAGATTCGTCTAAATTTTTCATTAAAGCCGATACTGACGCAGAAAACGTACAATGGTTTGAAATTAATGGGATACCAAAATTAGCTTTCGATCATAATCTGATAGTAAATAAAGCTGTTGAAAGATTGAAAGCCAAACTCACCTATCAGCCGGTTGGATTTGATTTATTGCCCAAAGAATTTCTTTTTTCAGAACTGGAAAACTTGTATTGCATTATTTTAGAAAGAGAAATTGACAGAAGAAATTTCAGAAAGAAGATTTTAAGTTTCGGAATTATTGAAGAAACTGATAAGTTTTCAGCACCCAAAACCGGGCGTCCAGCCAAATTATTTCAATTCAATAATCAAAAATACGATGAGCTGCAAAGAGAAGGATTTCACTTCGAAATTAAATTTGCGTAAATTTTACACAAATAATATTTGATTTTGGATTCTTTTATTTAACTTTGCGTAATAAATACACAAATAATAAAATCATGATACTTAATTTAGATAAAAATTTCTCTCCTTTTGGAAACGAAAACGAAATTGGTTTTCAAAGCTTCACCTTCTCAGGAGGCGAGCCACATATCAAAATCTCAACTGATTTTAATGCAAATGAAATTGTAACGATAACACACAGGTTGAACTCTTTCAATGACTTGGGGTTGTTATGCGTGACCGTTGATGCTTTGAGAAGAATGGATATCAAAATTATCAATCTTTTTATTCCGTACTTCCCTGCGGCAAGACAGGATAGGGTAATGATTCCCGGAGAACCTCTTTCAGTAAAGGTATATGCTGATATTCTGAACGCTATGCAGCTGAATAAAGTTGCCGTTTTTGATGCGCATTCCGAAGTCACTCCGGCGTTGGTAAACAACAGTCAGGTGATCCCGAATCATTCTTTTATCGCTGAAGTTTTAAAAAAGATAGGGAACAATATTAAATTGATTTCTCCGGATGGTGGTGCTTTAAAGAAAATCTACAAAGTTTCTGAATTTCTTGGCGGTATTGATGTGGTCGAATGCAGCAAAAGTCGTGATGTGAAAACGGGTAAACTATCAGGATTTAAAGTGTATGATGACGATCTACAAGGTTCTGACTGCCTTATTGTAGATGATATCTGCGATGGTGGAGGAACTTTTATTGGATTGGCAGAGGAACTGAAAAAGAAAAATGCCGGGAAATTATATCTGGCAGTTAGCCACGGAATCTTCAATAAAGGGTTCGATGATTTGGCTTGTTTCGATAAAATATTTACTACGGACTCTTTTCGGGAAATCAATAATGAAATCGTGGAACAGATAAGATTAAATCGTGTTTTGTGAAACATCTAAGAATAAAATGAAAGAAATCATATACATAAAAGGAGATGCAACTAATCCAACAACTATTGGCAATAAGATGATTGTCCATATTTGCAATGATATAGGAGGTTGGGGAAAAGGATTCGTCATGGCAATTTCAAAAAAATGGAAAGAGCCGGAAAAAAAATATCGTGAATGGTATTCGACTCAACTTAATTTTGACTTAGGGGAAGTACAATTTGTGCAAGTTGAAAAAGATCTTTGGATTGCTAATTTAATTGGCCAGCATAAAATTAATAAAGATGAGAAAGGTGAAGCGCCTATTAGATATAATGCAATCGAAGAAGGATTGCAGAAAATAGCTTTTTTTGCTGAACAAAATGCAATTTCTATTCATATGCCAAGAATTGGTTGCGGATTAGCAGGCGGTAAATGGGAAAATATTGAGCCAATTGTTCAGAGAACATTATCCGGTAAAAATATAGAAGTAACAGTTTACGATTTTTAAAATTATTTAGTAGGTGTTTAATGAGGGTAATCATAAAGTAATGGACAAAAAAAACACAAAAGAGATTAGCAAGTTCCTGAGCCTAGTCCTCAGGCATTCGCCACAGACTATTCAACTTATATTAGATGAAAACGGTTGGGCAAAAGTGGATGAATTAATCGAACAATGCAACAAGTACCAGAAAGTAATAGACATTGAACTGTTACAATATGTAGTTGAAAACAATGACAAAAAGCGATTTGCTTTCAATGATGATAAAACAAAAATCAGAGCCAGCCAAGGACATTCTATTGTTGTCGAATTAGAATTGGATGAGGTAATTCCAACAGATTTGCTTTTTCATGGAACGGTTGAAAGATTTCTGGATGCCATAGCAAAAGAAGGACTTCAAAAAATGGAAAGACAGCATTTGCATCTGAGCAAAGACAAGGAAACAGCCATCAAAGTAGGAAGTAGAAGAGGTAAGCCGGTTATTTTGACCGTTAAGGCAAAAGAAATGCACGATGATGGATTCAAATTCTATCTTTCCGAAAATAAAGTCTGGCTCACAGATCACGTACCAGCAAAATATATTGAATTTTAAGATGAAAAGAACATTGGTAATTGGAGATATTCACGGCGGTCTGAAAGCTTTGACTCAGGTTCTGGAAAGAGCTAATGTTACGCTAGACGATACTCTCGTTTTTTTAGGAGATTATGTTGACGGTTGGAGTGAATCTGCCCAGACAATCGAGTATCTTCTGAAATTAGCAGAAAAGCAAGAATGTATTTTTATACGAGGTAATCATGATTTATGGTGTGGCCGTTGGTTGGAATTAGGAGCTTCAAATCCCGTATGGGAGGAGAATGGCGGAAAAGAAACAAAGCAAAGTTACCTGGCAACTGGTTTGTTGACGGATAAAGAGCACATAGTTTTCTTCAACCAACTCAAGGATTATTACATTGACGGTCAAAACAGATTGTTTATCCATGCCGGATACACTTCCATACATGGTGTGGGAAATGAAGAATATCCGTCTAATTATTATTTCGATCGTACACTCTGGGAAATGGCTCTTGTAATGGATGACAGAGTAGAAAAACATTCTTCGTTTTTTCCAAAACGGTTAATGCATTATAAGGAGATTTTCCTGGGACATACACCAACAGTCAATTTCGGAAAGGATATCCCAATGCATGCTATTAATATCTGGAATGTAGACACGGGTGCCGGTTTTAAGGGCAAGTTATCGTGTTTGGATATCGAAACAAAACAATTCTGGCAAAGCGACAGTTTGCCGACAATTTATACAAACGAAAAAGGAAGAAATTAATTTATAATAAAAACATGAACCCACTTTTACTAACAGACGGCTACAAAGTTGACCATCGCAGACAGTATCCGGACAATACAACCTTAGTGTATTCTAACTGGACACCAAGGAAATCAAGAATTACAGGAATAAACGAAGTTGTTTTTTTCGGACTGCAATATTTTATCAAAAAATACATCATCCATGATTTTGATTTGCATTTTTTCAAACAGCCAAAAGAAGCAGTAGTTAAAAAATACGCTCGCCGGATCAATAATTATTTAGGAGAAAATCAGGTGGGAACAGCACATATTGAAGCATTACATGATTTGGGTTACATTCCAATGGTGTTCAAAGCACTGCCTGAAGGAGTAAGCGTTCCTGTACGTGTGCCAATGTTTACCATGTACAATACCAAACCGGAATTTTTCTGGCTGACTAATTATTTCGAAACATTACTTTCTGCAGTAATCTGGTTGCCTTGTAATTCTGCGACCATTGCTAAGCAATATCGTATTGTTCTAGATCGATATGCGGATGAAACGTCATCGATTCCTGAATTTGTCAGTTGGCAGGGACATGATTTTTCCATGAGAGGTATGGCTGGAATTGAAGCTGCTGTAACTTCAGCGGCAGGGCATTTGCTAAGCTTCACCGGAACCGACACCATCCCTGCAATAGAGTTTTTCGAAGAGTTTTATAAGGCCGATTCCGATTCCGAATTAATTGGTGGATCTGTAGCAGCTACTGAGCATTCTGTTATGTGCATGGGAACGACAGAAGGTGAATACGAAACATTCAAGCGATTGATTTGCGAAATTTACCCGAAGGGAATTGTATCAATTGTTTCTGATACCTGGGATTTATGGAAGGTTCTCACAGATTATCTGCCAAGATTAAAAACTGAAATCGTTTCCAGAGAAGGAAAGGTGGTTGTCCGTCCTGACAGTGGCGATCCGGTTGATATTATCTGCGGTAATCCAAACGGAAAAACAGAACAGGAAAAGAAAGGCGTTGTCGAATTGCTTTGGGATGTCTTTGGCGGATCAGTAAATGCTAAAGGCTATAAAGAATTGATTCCTCAAATTGGAGCTATTTACGGAGACAGTATTACTGTTGAAAGAGCTACAAACATCTGTGAAAGACTAAAACAAAAAGGTTTTGCATCTACTAATGTGGTGCTGGGAATAGGTTCTTTTACGTACCAATACAACACCCGGGATACTTTTGGCTTTGCGATGAAAGCAACATATGGAGAAGTTAATGGGCAAGGAAGAGAGATTTTCAAAGATCCAATAACGGATGACGGAACGAAGAAATCTGCAAAAGGCTTAATGAAAATTGAATTGAAAGATGGAAAATACACCCTTTTAGATCAGGTTTCCTGGGAAGAGGAAAATCAAGGAGAACTGAAAGAAGTTTTTAGTGATGGAAAATTAATTGTTGAACATTCTTTAGAAGAGATTCGAAAAAGAGTGCAATCGTAATCAAGAATAGAAAAGCGTAATCAAAATCCGATTACGCTTTTATTTTTTATAAAATAAATTATGGTCAATGTAATCCCAGACTTTCTCCGGAAGCATTGGCGTTACATTTTTTTTGTTTTTAATACTCTCACGGATAAAAGTCGAAGAAAGTTCTATTACAGGCGCACCAACACGATGTATTTTCGGATGGTTGATGAACTGCGAATTAATTTCACCCGAAGAAAGTCTCGGATACACATAAATACTGTGATTTTGCAAAATGACTTCGTAGTTTTTCCATTTGTGGAGCGAATTCAGATTGTCTTCACCCATAATCAACGAAAACTCATGCTGTGGATGCTTTTCCTGCAGATGGGCTAAGGTATTGACGGTATAATTGGGTTGCGGTAACTTAAATTCAACATCTGAGGGCATGATTTTAGGAAAATCCTTCGTAGCCAAATAAACCATTTCCAATCGATGATGGTCGTCCAGCAATGTGTTTTTCAGTTTATGTGGATTGTGCGGTGTTACTATCATCCAGATCTGATCTAAATCAGAATACTCAGCCATGTGATTGGCAATAATCAGATGCCCAATGTGTATGGGATTAAATGTTCCGAAATAAAGGCCTATTTTCATTATTAGCTAATCTTTTTTAACTCGTTAATAAGAGAAAATTCATCAAAAACCTGCTTTTTGTAATCGATAATATGAAAAACACATCTTTCTTCGGTGTGAATTTCTTTTAGTATTACCAATGCATTTCCAAATTCGTTTCTGACAACATTGGAATAAAAAACAGCTTCGTATTTAAAATCATCAATTTTGAAAATCCTGTGTTTTTTGAAAAAACTATATTTTGAGTTTTGTATAAAATCAATTGCAATCAGTTTTTCCTCAATGACTTTGTAAGGAGTTTTTTTGAAAAAAGCGGTTTCCTTAATAGTTCTCAGATATTCAAGGAATGTAATTATTAAAACACAGAAGATAGTCAAGACAATAGTGAAAATCAATGGATATATGATGACAATAACTCCTTGTAAAGCATAAGCAAAAAGGATAAGTAATAAAGCAAACACTCCGAAAAACAATAAAAGCAACTTAAAAATAGTTTGAATTGGCTTTTTATTTAAAAGAAGGAATGTGAGCATGCTTTATTTCAAAAAATCTTTTACCAATTCGTACGCATCTACTTTGGCTACATCCAAATCATAATTCTTGATGATTTTATCAAATTGCGGTGCTGTTGCCAGTTCCACAGATGCTTTTGCAATACGCATATTGATTTTATCGTCGCTTTCAGTAGAACGTTTTTTTAGACGGATTTTCAGTTCGTCGATACTTGGTGGTTTTACAAAAACAGCCAGTGTTTCCTGTTTAAATTTTGATTTGATTCGCAATCCGCCGGCTACATCAATATCAAAAATGACATTCTTGCCTTTGGCCCAGATGCGTTCAACTTCGCTTTTTAGCGTGCCGTAGAAATTGTCTCTGTAAACTTCTTCCCATTCTACAAAATCTTCCGATTTGATGTGCTTTTTAAATTCTTCAAGCGAAATGAAATAATAATCCTGTCCATGTACTTCTTCTCCTCTTGGACTGCGTGTTGTTGCCGAAATGGAAAACTCAAGATTTAATTCTTCCTGAGCTAATAAATGCCTAACTATAGTTGTTTTTCCCGAGCCTGAAGGCGCTGAGAATACGAGTAATTTCCCTTCTTTCATTGTTGTGTGTGTTTGATTTAAGCAATACGCTTAAGTCGGTAATTTTATTTATAATACATTGAGAACCTGCTCTTTGATTTTTTCCAATTCGTCTTTCATTTGTACGACTAACTTCTGCATTTCCGCATGATTGGATTTGGAACCCATTGTATTAATTTCCCTTCCCATTTCCTGAGTAATGAATCCCAGTTTCCTGCCGTTTGCTTCAGTGCCTTTAATGGTTTCCATGAAGTAATCCAAATGATTGCCCAAGCGCACTTTTTCTTCTGTAATATCCAGTTTCTCTAAATAATAAATCAATTCCTGTTCGAAACGGTTGGTGTCTACATTCACTTTCAATTCATCGATTGCCGTTTGCAGTTTGTCTTTGATATTCTGAACACGCTCCGGATCGAGTACCAAGGCTTGATCCATATAAGAGCGGATGTTGTCAATGCGTAATTTGAATTCTTTTTCCAGCGACTGGCCTTCTGAGACACGGAAACTGTTAATGTTTGTCAGCGCTTCATCGATTACAGATTGGATTTGCTTCCATTCGTTTTCGTCAATTTCGTCGCGCTCTGTTTTTAGCGCATCCGGCATGCGGACAGCCATTTTCATCAGTTCGGTATTGTCAGCATCCGGCAAGATGTCACGCATTTGCTTTATATAAGCTTTTACGATAGGTGCATTGACTTTGGTGGACGTCTCTTCTCCAGTCACTTCTATATATAAAGAAAAATCAACTTTTCCGCGTTCCAGACTCTGGGCAATCTGGTTACGCAAGCCCAGTTCCATTTCGCGGTAGACAGAAGGCATCCGGGTGTTTAAATCCAGTCCTTTACTGTTTAATGATTTTAATTCGACTGTTATCTTTTTGGTTGGCAATTGCAAAGACGCTTTGCCAAAACCTGTCATGGATTGTATCATATTGAAAATTGTAATAGCTACAAATGTAAGAAAAACTATTCAGTGTTCAGTAATTGAACTTCTTAGCCTTAATTTTGAATGCAGCGTTTTAGATTGATTTATCTGTCCGTATTCTGAACAATAGTAATGCCTTTCCGTTAGAAAGAACAAAACAACAATAGGGAAAGAATAATTATAATTAATTTAGACTTTGTGTTTGACTTTTTTGGGTAGTCACCAAATAGACTCCGATGAAAATCAGTAATGCTGAACCAATTTTTACCGGATTCAATTCGTCTTTTCCTAATCCGATGGCAAAAACCGAAGCGAATAAAGGCTGCAAATAAATAAAAACGGCAATGGTGGTTGGTTTCAGTTCTTTCATTGAAAGTAAATTCAATAAATAGGTCAGAAAAGTCGAAAATACAACTACAAAACCGATCTTCCAAAAAATAGCAGCGGGTACAACTGCCCAGTTTACCGCTTGAAACTCGTTCCAGCCAAAAGGCAAGACCATTAAGAAACCAAAGAAATAAATCCATTTTACAAACGAAAAAGCATTGTACTTGTCCATTAGCTTCTTGACAATGATGAGGTAAAAACCGTATGAAACTGCATTTACAAAAACCAGGAAGTTTCCTAAACCGGCTTTTGGAGCATTGACCATCGGTTTTCCGTATAAAATTAGAAATGCTGTTCCGGCCAATCCTAAAACGATACCTAAAACCTTGCGTTTTTCCATTCGCTCTTTGATTAGAATCGCAGATAAAATTAAAACAATCATAGGCGTTGTTACCATGATAATGGCACCCATAATAGGAGAAGTATAGCTCAGCCCCTTAAAAAAAGTCAGCATATTGAATGCAACACCAAAAAAAGCAGCCGCTATAATCCGAGGAAAATCAGCGGTTTCAATTTTTTCGTACTGTTTCGGTTTTAGCCATGCTATTCCGAGGGAAATCAGCCAAAATAATAAAGTGGAACCGCCAACACGAAGTAAAATAAATCCGAAAGCGTCAACATATCTTGGCATAACATCTTTAGCAACCGTAAAAGTCACGCCATAAATAAGAGAAACTATAGTGGCCGCAACCAGCGCCAGATTTCTTTTTGACATTAGCTCAAAACTTTGATCACTTCAATGATATTTTTCTGGCCGTTGCCGATGTAAATTTTACCATCGATAATAAAAACGGGACGACTTAGAAAAGTATAATGCTCTAAAAGGTATTTTTTGAAATCCGGTTCGGTCAGATTTTTATTTTTCAGATCCATTGATTTGTACAATTGTGCTTTCTTGCTGAAAAGGGCTTCGTAACTTCCCGAAAGTTGGTACATTTCTTCTAAATCGGTTTCTGAAATTGGGTTTTGGCGAATGTCAATAAACGTCAGTCTGTCTGCATTGGGCAAAGATTTGATGATTTTACGGCAGGTATCGCATGAGGCGAGATAATATATTTTATCCATAAGATGTGATTGATTCCTTTCTGCAAAGAAAATCCATTTCACCCTTAAAAATTACTATTTTTATAAAAAAAATAAATTTATGTCAAACACTTTTGAAATCAGTCACACGAGTAGAAATGTCCTTTCAACTTTTTTAGAAAATCATACTTTAGAAGAGTTAAATAAAGTCCCAGATGGTTTTTCCAACAATCTGATTTGGAATATTGCCCACATTATAGTCGTTCAGCAAATGTTAGTGTATAAATTGTCTGGATTGCCTATGATGGTTTCCGATGAGATGGTGGAAAAGTTTAAAAGAGGTACAAAGCCGGAAACGGATATCTCTCAGGAAGAAGTGGATCAAATTAGGGAATTGATTTTTTCGACTTTAGAACAATCTAAAGAAGATTTTGCCAATGATATTTTTGACCAGTATATGCCGTTTACAACAACAACGGGGTTTCATGTTAAAAGCGCTCATTTTGCTATGGAATTTTCTAATTATCATGAAGCCATGCATTTAGGGGTTATGATGCAGATTAAAAAGTTTATTTAGGAGATCTTCCCGCTCTCGCCTTTATCTTTGCTCGTACCTCTCAAAGGGCTTTATCGGGGCTAAAAAATCGTTAAACTTCATAATTCCCGAAAGAATAAAATCTAAATTTGTACTTTAAAATATATTAATAATGAAATTCAATACTAAAGTTATACACGGTGGGCAGCACCACGATCCAAGTACAGGAGCCGTAATGCCGCCGGTTTATCAGACATCGACCTTTGTACAAACCAGTCCTGGAAAACCATTGAATCCGGATTATGAATACAGCCGTGCGGCAAACCCTACGAGGACAGCATTGGAAAATGCATTGGCAAGTATCGAAAATGGGACGAGAGGTTTGGCTTTTTCATCAGGATTAGCTGCAACAGACTGCGTTTTGCGTTCGTTTAAAGCGGGAGATGAAGTCATCGCTATGGATGATTTGTATGGCGGAACGTACAGAATGTTTACCCGTATTTATAAAGATTCCGGAATTAAATTCCATTTTGTAGATATGAACGATCTGGTAAAATTCGAATCGTTAATCAATGCCAATACTAAAATGGTCTGGGTAGAAACGCCAACGAACCCATTGATGAAATTAGCGGATATCGCTGAAATAGCCAAAATCACTAAAAAGCACAATATTCTTTTTGCAGTTGATAATACTTTTGCCACCCCTTATTTGCAAAAGCCATTAGATTTGGGAGCAGACATTGTAATGCATTCGGCTACGAAGTATCTGGGTGGTCATTCTGATGTGATTGCTGGGGCTTTGATAGTAAAAGACAATGCTTTGGGAGATCAGTTGCATTTTCAGCAATTTGCTACCGGGGCAACACTTGGGCCACAAGATTCTTTCCTTGTATTAAGAGGTATAAAAACATTGCACCTGCGTGTGCAGAGACATTGTGAAAATGGAGCAAAAATCGCTGAATTTTTAGTAAATCACCCTAAAGTTGAAAGAGTGTATTATCCTGGATTAGCATCACATCCTTTTCATGAAATTGCCAAAAAACAAATGATTGGCGGTTTTGGCGGTATGGTGACTTTTACTTTTAAATCAGGTAAAAAAGAAGATGCGATTTTATTCTTGGAAAAAGTAAAAGTGTTTACGCTGGCAGAATCCCTAGGAGGAGTTGAGTCACTGGCAAACCATCCTGCTTTAATGACACACGCTTCAATTCCGGAAGACAAGCGTAAAGAAATAGGAATTACAGATGATTTAGTCCGATTGAGCGTTGGTGTTGAAGATGCTGACGATTTAATTGAAGATTTAAAACAAGCATTAGCATAAATAAAAGATAGCCTAAATAAAAAACCCGTCTAGTTTAATTAGACGGGTTTTTTTATGTTTTATAAGTTTTTGAAATCTTAATTCAAATAGTAGATATAACCGAAGTTTAACCATACCAACCAATCGTTAGCTTTATTTTCGGTATATACATCAGGATTTGGATTTAAACCATCAACCCAGTTGGAGTTGAAATACTGAAATCTTAAATCGATCATTAAATCCGATAAAGGCGTTAGTTTGTAACGTGTTCCTACACTTGAAACAATAGATAGTGTGCTTCCTCTTTCGTTAGAAAAACCATGAGATTTACCTTCAGAAGGCTCCCAGTATTTTGGGAAAATATTTGGCTGTGTCAATCTTCCGTCACCAAAACTTGTTTCCACTTCGGGTTTGAAAAAACTGTATTGTGCACCTAAACTGATAAAAGGAGCAAAACTTCCTGTACTAGAAGTGAAATCTCTAATACTTAATGGGAAGTATTCCAATTGCATTCCAATGTTAGTTACAGCAGTACTTCCGTGCATTGCTTTTAACTGCTGAGCAGGAATAGACGTTGCTAATTTTTCAGGAGTAACCCACTCACCGAAATGGTTTAGCTTTGTTTTTGTATAGGATAATTCGGTTCTTAATTTGAAGTGGTCGTTAAAAAAATTCTCAGGAGTGTAGCAATTACAATCAGCACGATAAGAAAAATTTAAATAGTGAACTAACCCGATTCCTATTCCCGTATTTCCGGAATTGGTGTCGAAATCATGTCGTACTCCATAGTCAGACTGGAACGCGACCGGACCGGCGATTACACCTATTTCGTGGGAAAAACCAAACTGCGCATGGGCTGTATTGATGAGTCCTAATGAGAATAAAACGATTAAGCTAAGTATTCTGGGCATGAGTATAGATTTAATTCATTATCCGACAAATATATAAAAACAACAAACACTTCAAAAAAAAATCATAAAAAAAACTAAAGATTTATCAATTTCAACACATTAGAGAGTTTAAAATTAAAATTATGTTGACTTTATTTTTATAAAATGTATATTTGTGCCTCAAAACGAAAACGTTTTCATAAAGCGTTCATAATCTATAAATCATGTCACAAAGTATTGATGCTTTTATTGAAGCAGTAGGTAAAAGAAACCCAAATGAGCCTGAGTTTATGCAGGCAGTTAAAGAAGTTGCTGAAACAGTAATTCCTTTTATTGAAAAAAACGCAAAGTACCAAGGCAAAATGCTTTTGGAAAGAATGGTCGAAGCTGAACGTGTTATCATGTTTAGAGTTGTTTGGGTTGACGATGCAGGTGTCACTCAGGTTAACAGAGGTTACCGTATCCAGATGAATTCGGCAATTGGACCTTACAAAGGAGGAATTCGTTTTCATCCATCAGTAAATTTAAGCATCCTTAAGTTTTTAGCTTTCGAGCAAACATTCAAAAACAGTTTAACTACTTTACCAATGGGTGGAGGAAAAGGTGGAGCTGATTTTGATCCTAAAGGAAAATCGGATAACGAAATCATGAAATTCTGTCAAGCATTTATGACTGAATTATCAAAACATATTGGTGCTAATACTGACGTTCCTGCGGGAGATATCGGTGTTGGAGGAAGAGAAGTTGGTTACATGTTTGGTCAATACAAACGTTTAAGAAATGAATTTACAGGAGTTTTAACTGGTAAAGGAATCACTTTTGGTGGGTCTCTTATTCGTCCTGAAGCTACGGGTTACGGAGATGTTTATTTTGCTCAAAGCATGTTGCAAACTAAAGGAAACAGTTTCTCTGGTAAAACAGTAGTTATTTCCGGTTCTGGAAACGTAGCGCAATACGCTGCTGAAAAAGCAACTCAATTAGGAGGTAAAGTAGTTACTTTATCTGATTCTGCAGGTTATATTTATGATGAAGCAGGAATTGATGCTGAAAAACTAGCTTACGTAATGGAAATCAAAAACGTAAACTACGGTCGTATCAGCGATTATTTGAACAAATATCCTAATGCTAAATATGTAGCAGGAAAACGTCCATGGGAAGTTAAATGTGATATCGCGTTGCCTTGTGCAACTCAAAACGAGTTAAACGAAGATGATGCAAAAGTATTAGTAGCTAACGGATGTATCTGTGTGGCTGAAGGGGCGAATATGCCTTCTACGCCGGAAGCAGTTATCGTTTTCCAAAATGCTAAAATATTATTCGCACCTGGTAAAGCATCTAATGCTGGTGGTGTAGCAACTTCTGGTCTTGAAATGTCTCAAAACTCATTGCGTTTAAGCTGGACTACTGAAGAAGTCGATGAAAGACTGAAAAACATTATGGCTAACATCCACGAATCTTGTGTACAATACGGTTCTGATGGAAATGGTTACGTTGATTACGTAAAAGGAGCAAACGTTGCTGGTTTCGTAAAAGTAGCTGACGCTATGTTAGGTCAAGGAGTAGTTTAATACTTCCACATACTTTAAAATAATAAAGCGTTCACCTTGGTGAGCGCTTTTTTTGTACTGGCAGATATTAAAAACCAAATAAAATCGTTTTTATTCTATATTTGTACATGAATCTAATTTTTTCAGATGAAAAACGTTTTTTTAAGCACTATACTATTACTGGTTTCGTTATTTGGATATTCTCAAGAGAAGCAATTATGGGAGGGTTACTTTTCGTATAACACTATTAAGGATATTGCGCAAAGTACTACCCATGTTTATGCCGCTGCAGAAAATGCTTACTTTAAAAAGAATAGCATAACTAATGAAATTGCCAAGACAACTACAATAGAAGGGCTTTCCGGTGAAAATATTTCTCAGGTGTATCATAGTGAAACATTCAAAAAAACACTTTTAGGGCATGATAATGGGCTCCTCATTGTGGTGAATGATTTGGATGGATCGATGCTCAATGTGGTTGATATAGTCAACAAACCTTCGGTGCCTCAAAATAAAAAGAGAATAAACCATTTCATGGAACATGATGGGAAAATCTATATTTCCACTGATTTTGGAATATGTATTTATGATTTAAATATTTCAGAATTTGGGGATACCTATTTTATAGGGTCAGGAGGAGCAAATGTTGAAATCCTGCAAACCACCATCTTTAACGGATTTATATACGCAGTTGCTAGTGGCTATGGTCTTTTGAAAGCCGCTGTTACGAACCCGAATTTAATTGATTACCACCAATGGAACATGGTATATGCTGCCAATTGGGGTAGTGTTCAGGCTGTAGGGACAGAACTTATTGCCATAGGATTTGGTGCTGCAATGTTTAAATTTGTTGGAGACACACCTGTGTATGTTACGACTTTTAGCCAGATTCCTACCGATGTAAGGTATAGTGAAGGACGTTTGCTTGTAACCACGCAGGACTTTGTACATATATATAATGGGCAATTGGTCAAAATTTTGCAAATTAACAATATAACCAATGTTCCGGCAAAGCTCACTTGTGCAACTATTATGGGTGATACGATTTACATAGGTACGCAGGAGAACGGATTGTTTTCCACAACACTTTCGAACCCTACGGTTTTTGTCGATAATACGCCAAACGGACCTATTAAAAATAAAATATTTGCAATACAGTCTGCTTCAAACAGTCTTTGGGCTGTCTATGGAGATTATTCGAGAAACTATAACCCATATCCTTTGGATGCTTTTGCGATAAGTAAGATGGATGCTGATAAAAACTGGAAATTATTCCCGTATTCTGATTTGCTTAATGCAAAATCCATTGCAAGGATTGCTGTTAATCCCAATAACGAAAAACAAGTGTATTTCAGTTCCTACTATTCGGGCTTGTTGAAATTTCAGGATGAAATTGCTACAAAAATATACAACAAATCAAATAGTACTTTGCAATCCATTCCAGGTCAGGCGCAGGATGATATCAGAATTAATGGTTCGGCTTTTGATAAAAACGGAAATCTTTGGGTAACAAATTCCCTCGTTGATAAAGGACTTCATGTTTTCAGAACAAACGAACAATCGCAAGGATTCACTTTGGCTGGAGTTCAGACTCCGTTATCAAATAGTTATGGAAGGATTGTTATTGATAAAAACAGCACAAAATGGATGGCCACAAATCATGAAGGTGTTGTAGGATTTAATGAAAATTACAGTAACAGGTCATTGAGTATTAAAGAAGGGCAAGATGAAGGGAATCTTCCTGATAATGATGTCCGTGCGATTGCTGTCGATAATAAAAACAAACTTTGGATAGGGACCACACATGGATTGAGAGTGTTGTCTAGTGTAGATTCTTTTTTAAGCAATAATGAACTTACTTCAAACTCTATTATTATTCTGGAAGATGGTTTGGCTCAAGAACTTCTTTATCAGCAGTTTATCACGGATATTGTAGTAGATGGTTCTAATAATAAATGGATTGGAACAGCCGGTTCCGGAGTGTTTTTTATTTCTCCGGATGGGCAAAAGACATTTAATATTTTTACTAAAGAAAACTCACCGCTTCCGAGCAATGTTGTAACGGATATCGATATTAACAGTCAGACTGGAGAAGTTTTTATTGCTACAGAAAGCGGCATGATTTCATACAAAGGAACTTCAACAAAAGGAGCTGAAGATCTGGAAAACATTATCGCTTATCCTAATCCGGTACGACCTGAATTTAATGGGAGTGTTGCCATCACAGGGTTAATGGATAAATGTAACGTTAAAATTACAGATATTGAAGGAAACTTAGTGTACGAAGAAATTTCCGAAGGAGGAACTGTTATGTGGGACACCAAAGTCTTTGGGAAAAGTAAAGTGGCTTCAGGAGTTTATATGATATTTGTTGCTTCTGAAGACGGACTCTTGTCTAAAGTTAAAAAAGTGATGATTATAAGATAATGCTCGTCAAAACCAAAGCAATTGTTCTAAGCGTCTTAAAGTACCAGGAAAAAAGCCTGATTGTAAAGTGTCTTACACAATCGGATGGATTAAAATCGTATTTTGTGCCAAGTGCTTTTTCTTCTGGAAAGAAATCGAATCATAAGATGGCTTATTTTCAGCCGTTAGCCATACTCGAAATCGAAGCGAGTCATAAAAATAAAGGGGCATTGGAACATTTCAAAGAAATCAGATTAGCCACACCCTGTCACTCCATAAGTACGGATATTTTTAAAAGTACTATCGTTATTTTTTTATCCGAAGTTTTGCATCACAGTATTCGGGAGGAAGAAAAAAACGAAAGCCTTTTTTCTTTCCTGGAAACAGCCTTGCTTTGGCTGGATAATCATGACGAAATGGCTAATTTTCACCTGATTTTATTGTTGGAAATTACCAAGTTCTTAGGCTTTTACCCCGATACATCCGAAATAGATTTACCTTTTTTTGAATTGAATGAAGGTGTTTTTTCTGTTTTTCACGGACTGAACTGTCTTTCCGAACACGAAACCTTTCTTTTTAAAAAACTTATCGATTTAAAGTTTGATTCCGACCAGAAAATCTTTGCCGGAACAGAACGTCAGATAGTGCTCAAAATTCTTATAGATTACTATTCCGTTCACCTTGACGGGTTTAAAAAACCGAAATCACTGGAAGTACTTAAAGAGGTTTTTTCATAAACTACAGAAAAATCATCGGTTTGATGTGTATTTTGTTATAGTATTAACACAGATTTATTCAAAAATTAGTACTTTCGCGAATTGATTTTAGAAAACGATAAAATGAGTACGAAATTCACTGAATATAAAGGACTTGATTTGCCAACTGTGGCTTCTGAAGTACTTGATTTCTGGAAAAAACAAAACATCTTTGAACAAAGTGTAACTTCCCGTGAAGGGAACCAACCGTATGTGTTTTTTGAAGGGCCTCCTTCAGCAAACGGATTGCCTGGTATTCACCACGTAATGGCACGTGCGATTAAAGATATTTTTTGTCGTTATAAAACTCAAAAAGGGTTTCAGGTAAAGCGTAAAGCGGGCTGGGATACTCATGGTTTGCCTGTAGAATTAGGTACTGAGAAAGAATTAGGTATTACCAAAGAAGATATCGGGAAAACCATCTCGATTGACGAATACAATGAAGCCTGTAAAAAAACAGTCATGCGTTATACTGACGTGTGGAATGACCTTACCGAAAAGATGGGTTATTGGGTAGACATGGAAGATCCGTATGTGACCTACAAAGCCAAATACATGGAAAGTGTCTGGTGGCTTTTAAAACAGATTTACAACAAAGATTTATTATATAAAGGGTACACTATCCAGCCGTATTCGCCAAAAGCGGGAACTGGATTATCTTCGCATGAGGTTAATCAGCCGGGTTCGTACCGTGATGTAACGGATACTACTGTGGTGGCTCAATTCAAAGCCATTGAAAGCTCGTTACCGGATTTTTTAAAAGGATTCGGGATAATACATTTTCTGGCTTGGACAACTACACCTTGGACATTGCCAAGTAATACAGCTTTAACAGTCGGCGCAAAGATTGATTATGTTTTAGTAAAAACATTCAATCAGTATACTTTTGAACCGATTAATGTTATTTTGGCTAAAAATTTAGTCGGAAAGCAATTTGGAAAAGGTTATTTTGAAAGTAAAGAATCAACTGATTTTGAAAATTTCAAAGCAGGAGATAAAAACATCCCTTTCCATATCATTGCTGAAAGTAAAGGAAAAGAGTTGGTCGGAATCAAGTACGAGCAATTATTACCGTATACTTTGCCTTATCAAAACCCGGAGAACGCGTTTAGGGTGATTTCAGGTGATTTCGTTACAACAGAAGACGGTACCGGAATCGTACATACAGCACCTACATTTGGTGCAGATGATGCCAAAGTTGCCAAAGAAGCTGTTCCGGAAGTACCGCCAATGCTTGTTTTGGACGAAAACGACAATCCTGTGCCATTAGTCGATTTGCAAGGTAAATTTACTTCACACATGGGTGAACTCGCTGGCAAATATGTTAAAAACGAATATTACGAGGCTGGAGAAGCACCGGAAAAATCGGTAGATGTTGAAATTGCCATCCGATTAAAAGAAGAAAATAAAGCGTTCAAAGTTGAAAAGTACGTGCACAGTTACCCACACAGCTGGAGAACTGATGAGCCACTTTTATATTATCCACTGGATTCTTGGTTTATCAAAGTAACTGAGATCAAAGACAGAATGTTCGACTTGAACGAAACCATCAACTGGAAGCCAAAAGCAACAGGTGAAGGACGTTTTGGGAATTGGTTGAAAAACGCCAATGATTGGAATTTATCGCGTTCGCGTTATTGGGGAATTCCATTGCCAATCTGGAGAACAGAAGACGGAACAGAAGAAATTCTTGTTGGTTCAGTAGAAGAATTATACAATGAAATCGAAAAAGCAATCCAAGCTGGGGTAGAAACCGTAAATCCTTTTAAAGGGTTCAAGATTGGCGACATGAGCGAGGAAAATTACGATTTAGTTGACTTGCATAAAAATATAGTTGATACGATTACGTTGGTTTCTCCGTCTGGAAAGCCAATGAAACGCGAGAGTGATTTGATTGATGTTTGGTTCGATTCAGGTGCTATGCCTTATGCACAATGGCATTATCCTTTCGAAAATAAAGATTTAATTGATGAAAATAAATCATTCCCGGCAGATTTTATTGCAGAAGGAGTAGATCAGACCCGTGGCTGGTTTTATACCTTACATGCTATTGGAACTTTGGTTTTTGATAAGGTAGCTTATAAAAACGTTGTTTCAAACGGATTGGTTTTGGATAAAAACGGACAAAAAATGTCTAAACGACTCGGAAATGCTGTCGATCCATTTACGACTTTAGCAGAATACGGACCTGATGCAACTCGTTGGTACATGATTGCCAATGCGAATCCTTGGGATAACTTAAAATTTGATATTGAAGGTGTTGCCGAAGTTAGAAGAAAATTCTTCGGGACACTATATAATACCTATTCGTTCTTTGCGTTATATGCAAACATTGACGGGTTTAAATACGCCGAAGCAGAAATTGCACTTGAAGAAAGACCGGAAATCGACCGTTGGATCTTATCTGAACTGCATACGTTGATTAAGTTGGTTGACGATGCATATGAAGATTATGAACCAACAAAAGCAGCTCGTATGATTTCTGATTTCGTTCAGGAAAATTTAAGCAACTGGTACGTACGTTTATGCAGACGCCGTTTTTGGAAAGGCGAGTATGCACAGGATAAAATCGCAGCTTATCAAACGCTTTATACGTGTCTGATAACTGTAGCAAAGCTTGGTGCTCCGATAGCTCCGTTCTTTATGGACAAGCTTTACAGAGATTTAACACAAGCAACTGTTGGTGAAAGATTTGAAAGTGTACATTTGGCGGAATTTCCGAAAAAGGTTGAAAACTTTGTTGATAAATCGTTAGAAAGCAAAATGGCGAAAGCACAAACCGTTTCATCACTGGTTTTATCCCTTCGTAAAAAGGAAATGATTAAAGTGAGACAACCATTGCAAAAGGTAATGATACCGGTACTTGACGACAATCAACGTGCTGAAATTGAGGCAGTTTCTGATTTGATTAAAGCTGAGGTAAACGTCAAAGAAATTGAATTATTAGACGATGCTTCCGGTGTGTTGGTAAAACAGATAAAGCCAAATTTTAAAGCACTTGGGCCTCGTTTTGGAAAGGATATGAATCTGATTTCCAAAGAGATACAAAATTTATCTGCAGAACAGATAAATAAATTAGACAGAGATGGAAGCTTAGATATTGTTATTTCAGGAAAAAGTATAACTTTATCATTAGAAGATGTGGAAATCTCTTCGCAGGATATTGAAGGTTGGTTAGTAGCAAATTCCGGCGGAATTACAGTTGCATTGGACATTACTATTTCAGATGAACTGAAAAATGAAGGTATCGCCCGTGAGCTTGTGAATCGAATCCAAAATATCCGTAAAGATTCAGGTTTTGAAGTAACTGATAAAATTAAAGTAGCTATTCAAAAAGAAGAAAAAATTAATCAGGCTATTTTAGATAATCAGCAATACATAAAGGCTGAAACTTTAACTGAAGAACTGATTCTTCAGGAAAATGTCAATAACGGTACGATTATTGAGTTTGATGATGTAAAAACAATGATTTTAATTTCAAAATAAGAAACCATTTTAATGGTTACATCTTACCGAAATTAAAAAATAACAAAAAAAGATGAAATTATGGTAGATGAACAAATAAGATTTTCAGATGCAGATTTAGCTGAATTCAAAGAATTGATCCTGAGAAAACTGGATAAAGCAAAAAATGATTTAGATTTAATAAGAAGCGCTTATTTAAATGATTTAAATAACGGAACCGATGATACATCGCCAACATTTAAAGCATTCGAAGAAGGAAGCGAAACGATGTCTAAAGAGGCTAACTCACAACTTGCTATCCGTCAGGAAAAATTTATTCGTGATTTGAAAAATGCACTGGTACGTATTGAAAACAAAACGTATGGCGTGTGTAAAGTAACCGGAAAATTAATCAACAAAGAACGATTAAAACTGGTTCCTCACGCAACAATGAGTATTGAAGCAAAAAACCTGCAAAGATAAACTTTTCAATAAATGACTAAACGCTCCTTTTTGGAGCGTTTTTTATGTAATAATGTTTATTTTTGTCACATCAAATTTTTAAAAATGAATTTAAAGAAGGCTTATTTTATCGTTTTTTTGGTTTTATTAGTAGATCAGATTTCAAAAATATATGTAAAAACACATTTTTTACTTGGAGAACGAGGTCAGGTTGAAGTGACAAAGTGGTTCAAGATATTGTTTATTGAAAACGAAGGGATGGCCTGGGGTGTTGAATTACCTGGAATTTATGGAAAACTTATTCTTACTACTTTCAGGATTATTGCCGTAGGATGTATTGGATACTGGATGCATCAGTCTTATAAAAATAAAGCATCAAATATTCTTTTGGTGGCTATTGCATTAATATTGGCCGGTGCTTTTGGAAATATTATCGATTCGGTTTTTTACGGAAAGATTTTTAATGACAGTTCCTACGAAGTAGCAACACTATTTAGCGACAAACCTTACGGAACTTGGTTTCACGGTAAAGTTGTCGATATGTTTTATTTTCCAATCATTCAGGATGTCCAATTTCCAAGCTGGATACCTATTTGGGGAGGAAACCATTTTACCTTCTTTAATGCCATCTTTAATATTGCCGATGTTGCCATATCTACAGGAGTTGGTATACTGATTGTTTTCAATAAAAAAGCCTTTGCAAAATAATAGCTAAATTGATTATATAAAAAAGACCTGCAACTGCAGGTCTTTTTTATTTCACATTAATCATGGTTGTGATTACCGTGGTGTTTGTGTTTTCTATGTCCGGGCGGAACTTGTTTTACTTTTATAACCTTTACTTTTTTAGGGTGTTTATGATGGTGGTCGTGATGCGTATGGACGGTGCAATTGGTAAGAGATACCGAAAAAACAAAAGCCAATAAACTTAAAATAAGCCTTGAAAAAAATTGCTTCATATAATGTAGGTTAAAATTTAAAAATGCTAATATAAAATTAAAATTCATAAATCATTTGCGGAGTAACGCAAAAATTCAGTTTTATGTCATCTTTTGAAATACCCTCAATGTTTTCTTCAGGTTCAAAATAGGAAAGCCCGATTTTTATTGTATTAGCAGTGCATTCTGAAAGAAAAATATCATAAAACCCTTTGCCGTAACCTACACGATTTCCTTTGGAGTCAAAGGCAAGAAGCGGTACAAAAACCACATCAATTTTATTGGATGGAACTTCAATGCCATCAACAGGTTCCGGAATATTGTATTCGTTTTTTTTAATTTTAGTATTATCGGTTAACAGATAATGAGTCATTTTTTTAGTTTGAAAATCGGATTTGGAAACAATAATTTCTTTGTCCTTACCAGATAAGAGATGTAAAATATATTCGGTGTTGATTTCTTTTTGTTCTTCAATGGGAAGGAATAAATGAAAATAGGTTTTTTCCCAAATAGCAAGAGTCAGGAGTTTATTGGCAATTGCCAAGCTCATTTCTTCCGTTTCATCCAATGTGAGTTTTTGTCTTCTTGCTTTATATTCCAGTCTCAGTTCTTTCTTATTCATTTGTCAAAACAGTTGAAATGTGATAAATAGCATCGCCCTGATACACAATCGGCGCATCATTTACATTAATGATATAGCCTGAATTTGGTGCTTTTAATTTGTGTTCGATTTTGCCGTAAGGATCCGAAATAGTAGCGAGAATACTTCCTTTTTCTACAAAACTGCCTATTTGCGTATAACCGTGAAAGATGCCGGAATACTTAGCCCTTATCCAGCTCGATTTTTCAATATAAATCGTTTTGTTTTCCGGAACAGCCGATTTTTTTCTGGAGTTTAGCATGTCAAGATGCTGTAGTACACGTGTAGCTCCTTCAACCCCTTGATTCGTAATATCTTCATTTATGTCGACGGACTTTCCTCCTTCAAACAACAGCATTTTAACGCCTAATTTGTCACAGGAGTTTCGGAATGAACCATTAATATTTTTCGAAAATAAAGCAAATGGAGTGTGAAAAACATCGGCAAGGGCTTTCAGTTCAGGGTTGTCTGGGACAATACGGATTTGGGCTACATTAAATCGGCTCGCACCTCCGGCATGAAAATCGATGGCATAATCTACATGTGGAATAATTTCTTTCAATAGATAATAAGCAAATCGGCTGGCCAATGAGCCGGTTTTACTTCCGGGGAAAACCCGATTTAAATCTCGGCCGTCCGGAAATTCCCGTGTTTGGTTTACGAAACCAAAGACATTAATAACTGGAATACAGATAATAGTACCTCTTTTTGGTCTGTTGATTTTCTGCACAATGAGTTGCCGTACGATTTCAATTCCGTTTATTTCGTCACCGTGCAATCCGGCTGAAAGTAAAACCGTTGGTCCGGGTATTTTTGACCGCTCCACAATTATCGGTATTTTCAGCTTGGTCATCGTATGGAGTTTGGCAATTTCCATATTGATAGTTTTGCTCTCTCCAGGTAAAATGGTTTCCTTCAGAATCGTTAAAGGGGTGTTTCGGTAGGTCATAACAGGGTAAAAGGCTAAAATAGAGATTTATGGGGATTAATTATTAGGCTAAAGTAGCAATTATGAGTTGGCATGCCTACTTACTTCTTTTTCTTTGTTTTTCCGGTTTTTGGAAAAAATACTTTTAATTCCTCTATTTTTCCCGAAAAGCCCGTCTCGTCCGCAAACCGGTTTTTGTATTTGGCATACTGATAATCACGAAGAGCATCTGAATAATTGTCAAAATCCCGCAAAATCTTAATATTGAGCAGCATGTTTTCTAACGACTTTATCTTCAAAATCATGGATGATGCCTGTGCGCGGTCGTTATAGTCTTTCTTGAATTCTTCCCAATCTACTTCCGGTGACTGCAGCCTTGGCTGTCCTTCCTGGTAGTCGCGGACCTTATTGATGAGCAGTTTGTTTTGCTCGCCTACTTTGGCATACCTTCTGCGCTCCTCCGCACTTAAATTTACAGAAACAGTACTTAAGGCGGTCAATAAGGCATCCAAATGCTGGTGGATATTTTGTATTTCGGTTTCGGAAAAGTGTATTTTTCCTAAATTATCTAGTGGCATAAGGTAGTATTTTAAAGAATAACTATAAAAATATATAAATATTTTAAATGAATTGAATAAATAACTATAAAAATTATAATTTCTGTTTAATATATTAAAAAAATAACTATAAAAATTTAAAATAATTATTAATATATTGAAAAAATAACTATAAAAATTAAAGAATTGTATCAATAAATACAGTTTTTTTTTCAATGCATTACAAAATTGTATTGATTGTATTGGTTTTTTTAATCGAAGTAGATTTCTCCAAATGCTTAGCCAAGTGGTTTCAATATTTTCGTAAATTTGGAAAGAATAACATTCCCAAAATCTAAATGGCCATTTCTGCTTTAGAGCTTCAAATTCAATCCTTACCGGACAATCCCGGAGTCTATCAGTATTATGATAAAGACGGAAAAATTCTATACGTCGGCAAAGCCAAAAACCTCAGAAAAAGGGTTGCTTCTTATTTCAATAAAATTCACGATAATGCTAAAACCAATGTTTTAGTCAAGAAAATAGTTTCCATAAAACACATCGTTGTTCCAACCGAAACAGATGCACTGTTGCTGGAAAACAACTTGATAAAAACACTGCAGCCGCGTTATAATGTACTGCTGCGCGATGATAAAACCTATCCGTGGATCTGTATCAAGAACGAGCGTTTCCCGCGAATATTTTCCACTCGTAAAATGATCAAAGACGGTTCGGAATATTTTGGTCCCTATACGAGTTTTAAAACGGTGCATACTATTTTGGATTTAATCAAAGAATTGTATCCGTTACGCACCTGCAATTTCGATTTAAGCAAAGCTAATATTGATTCGGGGAAATTTAAAGTTTGCCTGGAATATCATATCGGTAATTGTAAAGGTCCTTGTGAAGGGTTGGAATCACAGGAAAATTATCAGAAACAAGTGAATGCCATCCGCGAAATATTAAAAGGAAATTTCAAGGAAAGTTTGAAAGATTTCAAAAAGCTGATGGGTGAATTGGCGATGGAAATGAAATTTGAAGAAGCACAGAAAATCAAAGAAAAAATGGAAGTGCTGGAGAATTACCAGTCGAAATCGACGATTTTAAATCCGAAAATTTCAAATATTGATGTGTTTTCCATTGTTTCTGATGAGAGTGCTGCTTTTGTCAATTTTCTTCAGATTTCGCATGGTTCGATTATTCGTTCCCATACGATGGAAATCAAAAAGAAGCTTGATGAAACCGATGAAGAGCTGCTGGAGCTGGCTATTATTGAGCTCAGGGAGCGTTTCGCGCTTTTATCAAAAGAAATTATTGTTCCGTTCGAAGTTGAAGTAGGCGGCAATCTTAAAGTGACCGTTCCGCAATTAGGAGATAAAAAACAAATCTTAGAGCTTTCGATACGGAATGCTAAGTTTTATCGAATGGATCAGCTTAAACAATTGCAAATCGTGGATCCGGATCGACATACCAATCGAATCATGGCTCAAATGCAAAAAGATTTGCGACTTTCGGTTGAGCCACGACATATTGAGTGTTTTGATAACTCAAATATCCAAGGAACAAACCCTGTGGCTGCCTGCGTTGTGTTTAAAGATGGAAAACCGAGTAAAAAAGATTACCGGCATTTCAATATTAAAACTGTAGAAGGACCAAATGACTTTGCTTCGATGGAAGAAGTAGTGTACCGAAGATACAAGCGGCTGTTGGATGAAAACGAACCTTTGCCCCAATTAATTATTATTGATGGAGGAAAAGGCCAATTGTCATCGGCATTAAAAAGTATGGATGACTTAGGACTGCGTGGAAAAATTGCTATCATCGGAATTGCAAAACGGCTGGAAGAGCTTTTTTATCCCGGGGATTCTGTGCCTTTGTATTTGGATAAAAAATCGGAAACATTAAAAATAATCCAGCAGTTAAGAAATGAAGCGCATCGATTCGGAATTACATTTCACCGAGACAAGCGAAGTAAATCGGCATTGAATTCATCCATCGAAAGTATCCCGGGAATTGGAGAAAAAACCATGGAGATATTAATAAAACATTTCAAAAGCGTTAAAAGATTGAAATTAGCATCAGAAAAAGATATTTCTGAGGTAGTTGGGCTTTCAAAAGCCAAAAAAATTTCCGAATTTTACAAGACGATAAACCAATCCAAATAAAATGAAAAAAAACATCCTGTTTTTTTTATGTCTTTCTTTTTTCACGGCTACTTTTTCCCAAAACACTGAGAACAAACCTAAAATCGGGTTGGTTTTAAGCGGTGGTGGTGCAAAAGGTCTGGCCCATATCGGCGTGCTTAAGCAGATTGAGAAGGCCGGAATAAAGATTGATTATATTGGCGGAACCAGTATGGGAGCGATTATTGGAGGTTTGTATGCGTCTGGTTATACTGCGGACGAACTGGATTCTATCTTCAGGGAAACCAATTTTGATGAATTACTGCAGGATTTTGTGCCTCGGAATAATAAAAACTTTTACGAAAAACGCAATGATGAAGTTTATGCTGTGACATTGCCTTTTCAGAACCTTAAGATTTCAGTTCCCAGAGGGATTTCAAAAGGACTGTATAATTACAACCTGATGAGCAGGCTTACGCATAATGTTCGTTATGTCAGAGATTTTAATGAACTTAAAATTCCTTTTTTATGCATTGCCACTAATGTAGAAACGGGAGAAGAAGTGGTTTTTAATAAAGGTTCTTTGCCATTGGCATTGTTGGCAAGTGGTGCCTTCCCATCGTTGTTTTCTCCGGTTGAAATTGAAGGGAAATATTATATTGACGGAGGTGTGACTAATAATTATCCTGTTGAAGAAGTCAGAAAAATGGGAGCCGATTTTATTATCGGTGTCGATGTTCAGGATGATTTGAAAAGCAGCAGTAAGATTAGGGGAGCAACAGGCGTTTTGGTACAGATTTCAAATTTTCAGATGCTTGAAAAAATGAAAGAGAAAAAACTCAAAACGGATATTTATATAAAACCAAATATTGACGGGTTTACGGTTATTTCTTTCGAACAAGGCGAAGCTATTGTAAATAAAGGAGTTGAAGCTGCAAAATTAGTGGAAAACAAATTGAAATTATTGGGAACAAACTATAAGCGGGTTTCAGTTCAATCGAAAAAAGCCGATAGTCTGAATGTCAGTGATGTCGAAGTAAATGGGTTAAACGATTACACCAAATCGTATGTTTTAGGAAAACTCAGATTCAAACCAGGAAAAAAAATCAGTTATGTTGATTTGCATAGCGGAATCAATAACCTGAATGCTACCCAAAACTTTAGCTCTATAAGTTATAAATTGGGTAAAGAAAATGAAAGTCAGGACAACCTGATTCTTGAAGTTAGAGAAAACCCTGTAAAAACCTTTATCAAACTTGGGCTGCATTATGACGATTTGTTTAAGTCAGGCGGTTTGATAAACATTACGAAGAAAAAATTATTTATTAAAAATGATGTTGCCGCCTTCGATTTTATTCTGGGAGACAATATCCGATACAATTTAGATTATTATATCGACAATGGATTTCACTGGAGTTTCGGATTCAAATCTAAATTTATTCAATTTAATAAAACATCAAAAACCGATTTTAACGGAGGTATGACACTTGGAGATTTGGGATTGAGTTCCATCAATGTCGATTATCTGGATTTGTCAAATCAGGCTTATTTACAGACTATTTTTGCTCAAAAATTTTTGATTGGAGCTGGAATTGAACATAAATTCCTTAAGATCTCATCCAATTCAATTCAAAACAGAACCACTTATTTTGACAATAGTAATTATATGTCTATCGTAGGATTTTTAAAATATGATTCTTTTGACAATAAATATTTCCCTAAAAAAGGCTGGTATTTTATAGGTGATTTTCAAACGTTTGTATCATCCACAGATTATAATAATAATTTTTCAAAATTTTCCACTTTCAAGGGAGATATGGCAATTGCACATACTTTTTTTAAGAAATTTTCTGTAAAACTGCAATCTGAAGGCGGTTTTAACGTGGAGAAAAATACCAATAGTGTTTTCGATTTTGTTCTTGGAGGTTATGGTTTCAATAAAATAAATAACGTCAGGCCGTTTTATGGCTACGATTTTTTAGAGCTTTCGGGAAGTACTTATATCAAAGGAAGTGTGACTTTAGACTATGAATTCGTTAGGAAAAGCCACTTGAATTTTACGGCAAATTATGCTAATATTGGTAGGGAAATATTTCAAAATAACGCTTGGATTTCACATCCTAAATATTCCGGTTATGGTTTAGGTTATGGTATTGAAACGTTTATAGGGCCAATAGAATTGAAGCACAGCTGGTCGCCTGAAACAAAAAAACACTACACTTGGTTTACCGTTGGTTTTTGGTTTTAAAGCAGTTTTTTATTAAATAAACTGCAGAAAAAAAAATTTTTTGCGAGAATGTTTTCAAAAAAGTCTATTTTTGGGACACTAAAAAAACCAAACACTTATTTTATGTCTATTTGGAAAAGAAAATCATTGACGTTACTACTTGCAGAAGCGTCAGAATCTGAAAAAGGATTAAAGAGAACATTAACTGCCTGGTCACTTGTAGCACTAGGAATTGGAGCTATTATTGGAGCTGGACTTTTTGTTAGAACAGCAACAGCTGCTGCTCAAAGTGCAGGGCCATCAGTAACTATTGGATTTATTGTTGCAGCTATCGGTTGTGCATTAGCAGGATTGTGTTATGCCGAACTTTCTTCGTCTATTCCAATTGCAGGAAGTGCTTATACATATACATATGCGACAATGGGCGAGTTACTTGCCTGGATCATTGGATGGGATTTAATTCTTGAATATGCAGTAGGAGCAGCAACTGTAGGGATTGCATGGAGTGAATACCTCAATAATTTACTGGTCAATGTGCTGCATACGAGTCCGATTCCTTATCAGTTATGCCACTCTCCATTTCAGGTTTCTCCTGAGGGTGTAAATGGAATTATCAACTTACCGGCATTGTTTATAGTAGCAGTAATCAGTTTGCTTTTGATTAAAGGAACACAAGAATCAGCATTTGTGAACAGTTTAATTGTTATAGTGAAAGTTACTATTGTAGTTTTGATTATCGTTTTAGGCTGGAATTTTATTAATCCAGCGAATCATACACCATATATTCCTCAGCCCTCTGTTTTCACAGACGAGCATGGCGTAGGTCATAGTTTTGGAGGTATTTGGGGAATCCTTGGAGCAGCAGGAACTGTGTTTTTCGCATTTATTGGTTTTGATGCAGTAAGTACAGCAGCACAGGAAACGAAAAATCCAAAACGCGATATGCCAATTGGTATTTTAGGATCATTAGCAGTATGTACTATTTTATATATACTTTTTGCTCACGTTTTAACAGGTCTTGAATCAATAGAGTTTTTTAGAACCGGAGGAAAAGAAGCTTCAGTAGCCAATGCTATTACTTCTGCAATGCCAGGTTATGGATGGTTGGCTCAGTTTGTAACTGTAGCTATCTTATTCGGATTTACATCAGTAATATTAGTAATGTTGTTAGGACAATCAAGAGTTTTTTACTCTATGGGTAAAGATGGTTTGTTGCCAAAAGCATTTGGTGATTTACATTCAAAATACAAAACTCCTTACAAAGCAAATTTGGCTATTTTAGTTATAGTTGGATTGTTTGCAGCTTTTATTCCGGGAGATATCGTTGGTGATATGACGAGTATTGGTACTTTATTCGCATTCATCTTAGTTTGTATTTCTGTAATTGTTTTAAGAAAAACACATCCGGATATGAAAAGAGAATTTAAAACTCCCTTTGTGCCTTTGGTTCCGTTACTTGGAGTTGGAGTGTGTTTGGCTATGATAGCAGGATTAGGATGGACAAACTGGGTACGATTAGCAGGCTGGTTGGTTCTGGGACTAATTATCTATTTTGCCTACGGAAAGAAAAACAGTAAGTTGAATAATTCTAATGAAGAATAGTCTTATTTAAATATAAAAAATCCCAAAAAGAACTACTTTTTGGGATTTTTTATTTTATACACTTTCAATAAAAATTCCGATATTTGTGTTATGATTGAGTCATGGATAGGTTTACTGGCGCATCTTAAATTCCTCATCAAGAGAAATCCTGAATGAGCCTTTTCTTTATGATTTATAATTAAAGATTAAGAGGAAACTATAATCTTTAAATTTCTAAGATTTAAACAAAGAAAATTATGCCACTATATCATAAATTGGGGGATTTTCCTCAAAAAAGACACACACAATTTGAAAAACCTAACGGCGGTTTGTACTACGAGCAGCTTTTTGGAACCGAAGGATTTCATGGGCATTCGTCCTTATTGTACCATGTTCACAGACCTACGCAGGTAAAAGAAATTCGCAAGTCCTATTCGGTTGAACCCAAAATAGCGATTGGGAAAAACATCAAATCATTATTATTTAAAGGTTTCGAATTAAAACCCGAAGACGATTTCCTAGACAGCCGCAAAGCCATGTTGGTCAATAAAGACTGTACAATTGGTTTGGCAGCGCCAAGAAAATCCCTTCGCGATTATTTCTACAAAAACGCCGATGCCGATGAAATGATTTTCATTCACAAAGGAAAAGGGAAATTACGCACTATGATGGGGAATATTCCGTTTGAATACGGTGATTACCTTATCATCCCAAGAGGAATGATTTATCAAATCGATTTTGAAACGTCAGAAAATCGTTTGTTTTATGTAGAATCGTTCACGCCTTTTTATACTCCTAAACGCTATAAAAACCAATCGGGACAGCATCTGGAGCATTCTCCGTTTTGCGAGCGTGATTTTATTTTGCCAAACGAAATTGAAACGCATGATGAGAAAGGAGATTTTTTAATCAAAATCAAAAAAGAAGGCATGATGCACGAAGTAGTATATGCTACGCATCCTTTCGACGTTGTTGGTTGGGATGGTTATAATTTTCCTTACGGATTTAGCATTCACAATTTTGAACCTATAACAGGGCGTGTTCACCAGCCGCCACCGGTGCATCAGACATTCGAAACGGCTACTTTCGTAGTTTGTTCGTTCTGTCCGCGTTTGTACGATTACCATCCAAAAGCAATTCCTGCACCATACAATCACAGCAACATCGACAGCGATGAGGTATTGTACTATGTAGATGGAGATTTTATGAGTCGAAACAATATTGAGCAAGGTCATATCACTTTGCATCCAAAAGGAATTCCTCACGGACCCGCACCTGGAGCCATGGAAAGAAGCATCGGACATACCGAAACTTACGAACTGGCAGTAATGGTCGATACGTTCCGCCCTTTAATGGTTACAGAAGAAGCCATGGGGTTAGATGACGGACAATACTATAAATCTTGGGTAGAATAAGGAGCTCTTTCCTGCTGTCCACTTTATCTTTTTATCCTGAACTTGTTTCAGGATCCTGAAACAAGTTCAGGATAAAAAGGATGCCGTTTCCATCAGGGCTAGAGACAAATAACAACAACAATTCCGGTGAGCAATACAACGAAATCGGACAAAATAATAAACACAATGAGTAAAGAAGTAAAATCAGTTGAATACGGACTGGAAAAAATATTTGAAGGAGCGCAGGATTTCCTTCCGCTTTTAGGAACAGACTACGTAGAATTCTATGTTGGAAATGCAAAACAATCGGCACATTTCTATAAAACGGCTTTCGGTTATCAGTCTTTGGCGTATGCCGGATTGGAAACAGGAGTAAAAGACAAAGCATCGTATGTATTAAAGCAGGACAAAATCCGTTTGGTATTGACCACGCCGCTAACAGCAGATTCTCCAATTAATGAGCATTTGAGAAAACACGGAGATGGTGTAAAAGTGGCGGCTCTTTGGGTTGAAGATGCTACCAGTGCATACGAAGAAACCATGAAGCGCGGGGCACGTTCTTTTATGGAGCCTACAGTTGAAAAAGACGAATTTGGAGAAGTAGTCCGTTCTGGAATTTACACGTACGGAGAAACAGTTCACATTTTTGTAGAGCGTAAGAACTACAACGGAATTTTCCTTCCGGGATATAAAGAATGGAAGTCGGATTATAATCCAGAACCAACAGGGTTAAAATACATTGACCACATGGTTGGAAATGTAGGTTGGGGCGAAATGAACACATGGGTGAAGTTTTACGAAGATGTAATGGGATTTGTGAATTTCCTTTCTTTCGATGACAAGCAAATAAATACCGAATATTCTGCTTTGATGAGTAAAGTAATGTCTAACGGCAACGGAAGAATTAAATTCCCAATCAACGAGCCGGCTGAAGGAAAGAAAAAATCACAAATTGAAGAATATTTAGACTTTTATGGTGGTCCAGGTGTACAACACGTGGCTATCGCTACTGATGATATCATTAAAACCGTTTCTGAACTAAGAGCCCGCGGAGTTGAATTTTTATCTGCACCACCACATGCTTATTACGAAGCCATTCCGGAAAGATTGGGTGAGCATATGAAGATGATGAAAGAAGATTTGTCTGTTATCGAGAAATTAGCCATTATGGTTGACGCCGATGAAGATGGTTATTTATTGCAAATCTTTACTAAACCGGTACAGGATCGTCCAACATTGTTTTTCGAAATCATTCAAAGAATGGGAGCCAAAGGTTTTGGTGCCGGAAACTTCAAAGCTTTGTTCGAATCTATTGAAAGAGAGCAGGCAAAAAGAGGAACTTTGTAGTAAAAAGTTAATTTTATTAACAATTCAATAACATCTGCCTTTATAATGATGTTATTTTTGATAAAAAAATGTTAAAGTTGATTTTTCATTGAATTAAATGAATTTATAGCCTACCTTTGCAGAGCAATTAAGAGGGGTGGTTCCCTCGAATTGTATAAATTTTCATAATTTATAGTTTTTTGGTTGGTTAATAGCATAAAAACTCAGTCATTTTTTGGCTGGGTTTTTTTGTTTTTAGTATTTTTGGAATGAATATTGTATTCTTCTTTTACAAAGAATATAAAACAACAAAAAATGAAAAGGAAATTACTATTATTCGCACTACTTATTTCTGTTATTGCAAAAGGACAAGACAATGGCGCCTTTACTACTGGCGAATGGTTTAAATTCAGAATCCATTACGGTCTTGTTACTGCGGGTTACGCAACACTTGAGTTAAAAGAAGCTACAAAAAATAATAAAAAAGTCCATTATGCAGTAGGTTATGGTTATACAACCGGTATGACCAAAATGTTTTTTAAAGTAGAAGACCATTACCAAAGTTTTTTTGATAAAGCAACTACCAAACCTTATCAATTTCTTCGTAAGATAGACGAAGGCGGCTATACTAAAAATCAAGAGGGGTTTTTTAATCAGGATAAAAACAGCGTTTTTATTAAAGATTATAAAAACAATACTGAAAAGACGTTCAATGTTACTGAGGATATTCAAGACATTGTGTCTTCATTCTATTACCTGAGGAATCATCCTAACATCAATAAATTAAAGGTAGGAGAAGCTATTATGATCGATATGTTTTTTGATGATGAAATTGTGAAATTTAAGCTAAAATTCATTGGCAGGGAAACAATAAAAACTACTTTTGGGAAAGTAAAAACGATGGTTTTCAGACCGCTGGTGCAATCTGGCCGTGTTTTTAAAGAAGAAGAAAGTTTAACTGTCTGGATTTCAGACGACGAGAATAAAATGCCTTTACGAATTAAGGCCAGTTTGGCTGTTGGTTCTCTAAAGGCTGATTTAGAATCTTTCAAGGGACTTCAAAATCCTTTTATGGTAATACCTGATTAAAATTATTATGAGTAAGTTTTCAAATATTGTTCAAGAAATTGACGACAAATACAAAGCATTAAATCAAAAAACAGAGGCTCATCTGGAAGGTTTGTTGTGGTCTAAACCCATAACATATTGGGATTATATCCAAACTGATGCGCTTTTAAATCTGCAGGTTCAACGAACTACATTGCCAGATGAAAACGTGTTTATCATGTATCATCAAATCAATGAATTACTGTTTAAAATGATTTTGTGGGAAATAAAGCAGTTGTCTTATACTGAAAAACCCACAACAGCATTTTTTACAGAAAGATTAATGCGTATCAGTCGTTATTTTGATATGCTAACCACTTCTTTCACTATTATGGGTGACGGAATGGAAGTAGAGCAGTATATGAAATTCCGCCATACACTGACACCGGCAAGTGGTTTCCAAAGCGCTCAATATCGTATGATTGAATTTTGCTCAACGGATTTGATCAATCTGATTGATTATCGTTTCAGAGCGACTATAGATAGAAATACTCCTTACGAACACGCTTTAGAACATTTGTATTGGCAGGCTGCAGGGAAAGATTATGCTACCGGAGAGAAATCTTATTTCTTGAAAGAATTCGAAAAGAGATATAAGAAGGAATTTTTAGATTGTATGGAAGAATACAATACAATCAATCTTTGGAGAAAATTTAAAGAAATTCCTGAAAGCGATCAGAAGAATCCGGAACTAATTGCGGCAATGCGTCATTACGATCATACGGTGAATATTACCTGGGTTATGGGGCACTTAAATGCAGCCAGAAAATATATCGACAACGGAAAAGGAGACGGTGAAGCGACTGGCGGAAGCGATTGGAAAAAATACATGCATCCAAAGTATCAAAGAAGAATATTTTTTCCCGAACTTTGGTCTGAACAAGAATTAGCCACTTGGGGCGAATAATCAAAAAAACAGATCATTTGAAAAAATTTATAACGCTTTTAGTCATTGCGCTAGTAATTATTTCATGTAAAAAAGACAATGAAGATTCCGTTCTGCCTGTAAAAAAGCCAGAACCCATCGTCTATGATTTTGGTTTTCGATTAAATGATTTTTCAGTAATCAATGACACAATTAAGAAAGATGATACTTTCGGAAGTATAATTGAAAAGCAAAACCTAAACGGGAAACAGGTTTATGATATCATTGCAAAGGTAAAAGATTCATTCAATGTAAAGCTGGTGAGAATAGGAAAGCCGTACACCATGTTACTTTCAAAAGACAAAACAAGAAAACTTCAGTATTTTATTTACCAACCGGATCAACTTAATTATTATGTAGTCGATTTTAGGGATTCTATTGCTAAGGTTAATAAGAAAAGGAAACCTATTACGTTCAAAAGAAGGACTATTTCCGGCGAATTAAACGGTTCTTTGTCCGAAACATTAAAAAACGAAGGAGTTGCTGCATCGTTGTCTAGCGAACTGATTAATGTTTATAAATGGTCTATCGATTTTTTTAAATCCAAAAAAGGAGACAAATTTGCCGTTACATTTACCGAAAGATTTATAAACGATACGGTTTATGACGGAATAGATAGTATTCATGCTGCTTTTTTTGAATATAAAGGCAAGAAAATATATGCATTCCCATTCAAGCAGAACCCTTCCGATAGAAAAATAGATTATTTCGATGAAGAGGGAAAAGTACTAAAGAACTTTTTTCTGAAAGCACCTCTTAAATCTATCAATATCACTTCCAGATTTTCTAAAAGCAGATTTCATCCCGTTCAATTGCGATGGAAAGCCCACAGTGGGACTGATTATGCAGCACCAACCGGAACTCCAATCATGAGTACAGCAAGTGGTGTGGTAGAACAGGCGGGATATACGGCAGGAAACGGAAACTTTGTAAAAGTGAAGCATGACAGAACCTATTCAACACAATATTTGCACATGTCCAGGATTTTAGTGCGTCGTGGTCAACACATAGCGCAAGGACAAGTTATCGGTAAAGTTGGAAGCACTGGTCTGGCTACAGGACCGCATGTATGTTATCGTTTCTGGAAAAATGGCAAACAGGTAGATGCGCTAAAGCTTAAATTGCCAAATTCGGCCCCAATGGACAGTAAAAATAAACCTCGCTTTATTGAATATATGACTCCGCTAAAAAGAGAATTAGACAGTGTAGCCGCTTTAAAATAATCTCGATGAATTTCCAAGTTCATAAAAATTTGCTGAATTGAATCTTAATTACAAAGATGTCGGCTTTATACAGACTAAAACAGAAACTTAAAAACTAAAATTGTAATTTCGCACTTCATAGATTAAACGAATAATCAATCCACGAATAATCAAAAAATGGCATTACAGTCTATAAATCCTACAGGAACTAAAGCCTGGCAAAAACTTACCGAACACTTTAAAGAGATGCAATATGTTTCGATGCAGGAAATGTTCAAAGAGGATAGCTTGCGTGCACAAAAATTTCATATTGAATGGGAGCAGTTTTTAGTGGATTATTCCAAAAACAGAATCAATCTGAAGACCATTGACTTATTAGTCGATTTAGCTGAAGAAATAGGATTAAAAGAAGCAATCTCAGATTATTTTTCGGGAGATAAAATCAATCAAACGGAAGGTCGATCGGTTCTCCACACGGCTTTACGCGCCAATGAGGACGATATTGTTCTTGTAGACGGGCAAAATATAGTTCCGGAAATTTTTGAAGTAAAAGGAAAAATCAAAGACTTTACAAATCAGATTATTTCGGGAGAAACAAAAGGATTCACAGGCAAACCATTTACTGATATTGTGAATATTGGAATTGGAGGTTCGGATTTAGGGCCAAGTATGGCTGTTGAAGCACTTCAGTTCTATAAAAACCACCTGAATATCCATTTTATTTCCAATGTTGATGGCGATCATGTAACGGAAGTACTCAAAGGATTAAATAGAGAGACAACTTTGTTTGTGGTTGTATCCAAAGCCTTTACGACTCAAGAAACACTGTCTAATGCCAAAACAATCAGAAAATGGTTTCTTAAAGAAGCAACTGAAGAAGATATTGCTAAACATTTTGTGGCAGTTTCAACAAATATTCAAAAAGCCACGGAATTCGGAATTAATCAAAGAAACATTTTTCCTATCTGGAACTGGGTTGGGGGACGATTTTCATTATGGAGTGCCGTCGGATTGACAATCAGTTTGTCTGTCGGTTTCGATAATTTCGATAAATTACTTCTTGGCGCTAATAAAATGGATAAGCATTTTAAAAATAGCCCTTTTGATAAAAACATACCGGTAATTCTGGCTCTTTTAAGTGTTTGGTACAATAATTTTTTTAGTGTCGAAAGTGAAGCCATAATCCCATACACTCAATATTTGCAAAAATTGACGCCTTATTTGCAGCAAGCAGTAATGGAAAGCAACGGAAAAAGCATTAATCGCGATGGAAATCTTGTTAATTATCAAACGGGAACGGTTATTTGGGGTGAGCCTGGAACGAATTCCCAACATGCTTTTTTTCAATTAATACACCAGGGAACAAAACTGATTCCGACCGATTTTATCGGATTTATACATTCTCTGCATGGAGATAAAAGTCATCATAATCAATTAATGTCTAATTTCTTCGCTCAAACAGAGGCCCTACTGAACGGGAAAACTGAAGAAGAAGTGAGAATTGAATTTGGTAAGCAAGGTATTAAAACAGATGCCACAGATTTTTTATTGCCTTTTAAAGTTTTTCCAGGAAATAAGCCAACAAATACTATTGTAATCAATTCGCTGACGCCGGAAACTTTGGGGTCTTTGATTGCTATTTATGAGCATAAGATTTTTGTTCAGGGAATGATTTGGAATATACACAGTTATGATCAATGGGGTGTCGAATTAGGAAAGCAGTTAGCAGACTCAATTTTAGAAGAAATTAACACTTCAAGGGTAAAATCGCACGATTCTTCAACTGAATTTTTATTGAATTATTTTTTGAAAAAAGCCTAATTCGTCGATTTATTGTTGATTTTTCAATAAAAAATCATTCTATATTCAAAAAATCTAATTTTTTATAGTTTTTGATTGATATTATGCAAGCATATTATTAACATTAAGTTAACATTAGTGATAATTATTTGTGGCAATTTTGCACAAACAAAAAATTAAATATCACACAATGAGAAACATGAAAAATTGGTTTTTAGTGACTTTCTTTTTTCTTGCCGTTTCCTCGGGATTCGCACAAGGAAAAATTACAGGTATGATTTTCGATGAAAAAGGCCCATTACCTGGTGCCAATGTAGTAATTGAAGGGACTTCTGTAGGAACAACATCAGATTTTGATGGAAGTTTTACATTAAATACAACAGCTTCTAACGGTAAAATTGTCATTTCATTTTTAGGTTTTAAATCTCAAAAAATAGATTTTTCTGTTGCAAATGGAAAAACTGTAGATTTAGGAACTATCGTTTTAAAAAGCGATGACAATGTACTAGGTGAAGTAGTAGTAACATCTACAGTTATTGACATTGCAAAAGACAGAAAAACGCCTGTTGCTGTATCAACAATTAAAGCTTCAGAAATTAAAGATAAATTAGGTAACCAGGAATTTCCTGAAATTTTAGCAAATACTCCATCTGTATATGCTACTAAATCAGGTGGTGGTTTTGGAGATTCAAGAATAAGTGTAAGAGGTTTCAGTCAGGAAAATGTGGCTGTTATGATTAACGGTGTTCCTGTTAACGACATGGAAAACGGAAGAGTTTTCTGGAGTAACTGGGCGGGTTTGTCTGATGTAACTTCAGCAATGCAGGTACAAAGAGGCTTAGGTTCTTCTAAATTAGCAATTTCATCTGTAGGCGGTACAATCAATGTTATCACAAGAACTGCTGACATGAAACAAGGAGGCACAATCTCTGCAACTTTAGCAAATAACGATTATGTAAAAACATTAGCTTCTTATTCTACTGGAAAAATGAAGAACGGTTTATCTGCTTCGATTTTGTTGAGTAATACTGAAGGGCATATGTATGCTGACGGTACTGAATTTTCTGGACAAAACTATTTTATTGGTTTGGGTTATGAAATTAACGAAAAGCAGGATATCCAATTTACTTTTACTGGAGCGCCTCAATGGCATAACCAAAGAAATTTTGCAAATACAATTGCAGATCATATAAAATATGGAGTTGGTGGAGAGCCAAATATCAAATATAATTCAGATTGGGGTTATTATAAAGGTCAGGAATTTTCTTGGGCGAGAAACTACTATCATAAACCGGTAGCTTCGTTAAACTACAATGTCAAGCTTTCTGATAGAATGAAAATCTCGTCTGTTTTCTATGGTTCATGGGGACGTGGAGGAGGAACAAGTAATATTGGTAAATCTCCATTCGCGTTTAAAACGGCTAATGGTTTAGTTCCATTTGATGATTTTGCTGCATTTAACACAGGTCAATATTCAGCTGCTAACGGACAAACAGTATTGCCTGGTATTACAGGTGCTCAGGTAGCTCCAAATGCTCAAGGTGAATATATCACAAACAGAACAACTGGTTTTACAAGAAGAGCTTCTGTAAACTCACACGACTGGTATGGTACAGTTATCAACTTAAATACAAAATTAACTGACAAATTGACTTTGGATTTTGGAATTGATGCCAGAACATACACAGGATACCATTTCCAAGTCGTTAATGACAGATTAGGTGCTGACGGTTATCAGGCTAATTTAGCAACTGGTGCTGGAGGAGTTTATTTAGCAAATGACATTAACAATCCTACAAGAACTTTATATCAAACATATTCTGCTTCACCAAGTTTCAATCCATTTACTGATGTTAAAGATCAGGAAAAAATTGAATACAACAACGATGGTAAAGTAAGCTGGTATGGTGCTTTTACTCAATTAGAGTATTCAGCAGAAAAATTATCTGCATTTATTCAAGGTGGAATTTCTCAACAAGGGTTTAAGAAAAAAGATTATTTCACATATTTGACAACAGATCCTTTACATGAAACTAAATATGAAAAGATAATTGGGGGTAACGTAAAAGGAGGAGCAAATTATAATTTGAACGAGCAGATGAATGTATTTGCTAATGCAGGTTATTATTCTAAACAACCATTCTTTAATGCGGTTTATCCTAACAACAGATCAAAAATAAATGAGAATTTAACGAATGAGAAGATCTTAGGAATTGAGGCTGGTTATGGGTTCAAATCGTCTAAGTTTAACGCTAAATTAAATTTATATTATACTTCATGGAAAGATAGATACCAGCGTTCAACAGATGCTGCTGCTGATAATATTGGTGGGTATTATGACTTTGCCGGGATTACAGAAATTCATTCAGGAGTAGAGGTAGAATTAAACGCTAATCCATTACCTAAATTAGGATTAAATGCAATGTTCTCATTAGGAAATTGGGAATATGATGGAAATAGTACTAGTAAAAGATATGATGCTAATAACGAGATTATTGGCGGAGGTACTTCAACTACTTTATATTTAGATGGTGTAAAAGTGGGAGACGTTGCTCAAACGACAGCTAGTTTTGGTGCAAACTATGAAGTGGCAAAAAATTTAAAAATTGATGGAAATTACAGATTCTCAGATAAATTATATGCAAGAGTCTCTCCTAATAATTTCTCTGTTGAAACTCATAAAGGATCATTGCAATTGCCAGATTACGGTTTGGTAGATGGAGGTATATCATATAAAATATACAGAACAAAAGACAGTAAAGATTCATTTAATCTTAGATTTAATGTGAACAACATACTAGACGAAGTTTATATCGCTGAAGCAAGAACTAACATTTTTGCGGATGATAAAGTGAGTGCAGCTCCAGGAGCGCCTACTTATCAGGATGCCGGTAGAGTATATGATGGAGTAGCTACAGCTAACCAGGTTTTCTTCGGATTCGGAAGAACATGGAATTTCACATTCTCATACAATTTCTAATAGAACAATTTCTATACAATTCAAAACCACACTTACTAAGTGTGGTTTTGTTTTTTTATTTATATTTGTTTAAACTAAAACAAACAAAATGTACGATTTTATTCAAAAGTTCCATTCCGGTTGGGCTTATCTGGTGTTGTTATTCCTGGTTGTCGCCATTGCAAACAGTGCGATAGGGTTCTCTTCTAAAAAAGAATTTACGGCAAAAGACAGGAAAATTGCGTTGCTTGGATTGATTGCCACGCATTTGCAGTTGGTAATTGGTTTGCTGGTTTATTTTGTATCGCCACTCGGTGCTTCAGCCTTCGGAGAAATGAAAAACGCAGCCTTACGCTTAACATCGTTAGAGCACCCATTAATCAATATTATCGCGATAGTATTGATCACTGTTGGCTGGTCAAAACATAAAAGGACTGAAGACAGCACTGCAAAATTTAAATCGATAGCCGTATTTTACGGTTTGGGATTGTTGTTGATATTAAGTAGAATCCCATGGTCATTATGGTTCTAAATACGTTAAAAAGTCCTAAATAAATAGGACTTTTTTGTTTTGGGTATGGTATTTGTAAATAAGTGAGTAATGTTAAAAAAAGCAATCATGAGAGATAGATTTTTATTGGTAATTACCACAACGATAGCCATTATTCTAATCTTCAGTTTTTCATTCCGGAAATTTGGCAAGACTTCTTTCGCCCTCAATAAGTTTGCGGTCCAGGATACGGTCAAAGTAGACTCAATAGCAATATTGGACAGCTTAATCATTGAAAGTGAGGGGCTTTACAACTATAAATTATACAAATCAAATGCACACGCTTCGTATTATGCCAAAAGATTCCATGGCAAAAGGACAGCAAGCGGAGAGCGGTTTGACAATAACAAGTTTACGGCTGCACACCGTAAATTGGCCTTTGGTACAAAACTTCGCGTGACCAACCTGCGTAATGGGAAATCGGCTATTGTGACAGTCAATGACAGGGGACCTTATGTTAGGGGTCGGGAAATTGACTTGTCGAGAAAAGCCTATATGTATCTTGCCGTGAATAAAAGCGGTGGAGAAATGCGGGTCAAGATTGAAGTCGCCCAGTTAAAACCTGAGCCGCCATTGCCTTCGCCTCTTACCACTCCTTAAAGGGATGGTTGCTTAAGTAGGCATTGTAATACCGGTTGTCCCCGGTTACTTCGCGGCCCAGCCAATGTGGTTTTTCAAATGTTTCGGTTTCCGAATCCAATTCAATTTCAGCGATAGTTAAACCTTCGTTGTCACCATAAAAAACATCCACTTCATAGGTGTGATGGCCAAAAGGGATTTCGTATCTCGTTTTGTCGATGGAACCTTTTTCGCAAATTGAAAGCAATTTTTCGGCTTCAGCCAAAGGGATTTCGGTTTCCCATTCCAGTCGCGTTGTTCCGGATTCGTTTCCTTTTCCTTTGATGGTCAGGAATCCCTTTTCTCCTTTAATCCGTACTCTGACAGTACGTTCTGGTTCCGAATTCAAATAGCCTTGTACAATTCTGTTTTTGGCTGTGGCCAAATCCGTAAAATCAGTATTTAAAACTAAAAATTTGCGTTCAATTTCAATCATAAAATAAAAGTTAGGTTAAAGATATATAAATTTGTGTGATGAGTGATTCAATTACACATAGAAAAATTATCCATGTTGATATGGATGCTTTTTATGCTTCTGTTGAGCAGATGGACAATCCTGAATTAAAGGGAAAGGCATTGGCTGTTGGCGGAAGCGAGATGCGTGGAGTTGTTTCTGCGGCAAGTTATGAAGCCAGAAAATTTGGTGTTCGAAGTGCCATGAGTGGTATTCAGGCGAAGCGTTTGTGTCCGGATCTTATTTTTGTCCGACCGAGATTTGATCGCTACAAAGAGATATCGAAGAAAATCCGGAAAATTTTCCATGATTATACTGATTTGGTTGAACCGCTATCGCTGGATGAGGCCTATCTTGATGTTACCCAGAACAAAAAAGGGAATCCCAGTGCGACACTGATTGCTGAAGAAATCAGGAAACGTATTTTTGAAGAAGTTGGACTAACAGCCTCTGCGGGGATTTCGGTAAATAAGTTTGTTGCCAAAATTGCTTCAGATTACAATAAACCTAATGGGCAGAAAACCATCAATCCAGAAGAAGTAGAATCCTTTTTGGAATCTTTAGATGTCAAGAAATTTTATGGTATTGGTAAAGTGACCACGGAGAAGATGTATTATTTGGGAATTTATACAGGAACCGACCTGAAATCGAAATCGATTGAATTTCTGGACGAGCATTTCGGGAAAAGCGGAAGACATTACTATTATCTTGTACGTGGCATTTCAAATAGTGCCGTTAAACCAAACAGAACAACTAAGTCTGTTGCTGCAGAACACACATTTAATACGAACCTGACTTCAGAGATTTTTATGGAAGAAAAACTGGAACGAATTGCTTCGGAACTGTCCAGAAGGCTGTTGAAACACAAGATTTCAGGGAAAACCATTACTCTGAAAATTAAATATTCTGATTTTACCCAACAAACAAGAAGTAAAACTCTGCCGTATTTTGTATCCGATAAAGGATTGCTTTTTGAAACCGCCAAAGAATTGCTGTATCAGGAACGGATGAAAGATTCGGTCCGGCTGTTGGGTATTTCGCTGAACAACTTGAATACGGAGATTAAAAAAACTGTAGTGGTGCAATTGCGGTTTGAGTTTTAATTAATCTATATGTTTTTTCTTGTTGATTAATTGATTATTTTCGCGCGAATTCTCCAGTAAACATTGAGAAATCTAAATTTTCATTATGATAAGAATACCCCTTATTTTTTTATTGTTCCTTTTACTATGTTCTTGCTCGCAAGCCTTTTATCAGAAAGTAAATCCTGTACAAACGACAGGATTGGATTTTTCTAAAGGCAAATGGCTACTAGGTAATATTGAGGTTCATGCCTATGTTAAAGATGAATTAACCGAATTGGTTTTAAAAGATTTTTCAGAACATCTTAAGGAACGAATTTCTTATTCCTTAAGAGAGAAATCCTTATTTTTAGCTTCTAAAATTCCGCTAAATCCTACTAAATCAGCCATATTAGACTTGAAAACAGGTACGGGTTATGATTATTATATCAATATCAAATGCCAGGATCAAAGAAGTGACTTGAGTAATTTTGATTTTTCAGCGCATAGTTATTATTTAAAACAAATGACTTATGGTAGGGTGTTTATGGAAGTTTATGATTTAAATCAAGGAATTATTGTTTATCAACAAGGTATAGATGGTTCAATGGACGAGGATTCTGGATTAAGTACCAGGCCAAAGCGTAAAATATTGTTAGGATGTTATGCAAAATTAATGAAAGACATAAACAGTCGTTCATTGGGTATTCATCATTAGTTTTTTAATGGATAGAAATTTTTAAGAAAGCAATCCAGGTACTTTAAATAATAAAACCCAACGGATAATTATCCGTTGGGTTTTTCTTTATGTTACGTTTTTGATTATTCTATTTCCGAAATGCGTAAAGTATTCACCATTCCTTTGTTTGCTACCGGCATGGCTGCAAGGTTAACGAGCATGTCTCCTTTTTTAACAAATCCTTTGTCTTTGGCAATCTGATTGATATCATCAATGGTGTCGTCTGTGCTTACGAATTTATCATATAAGAAAGCATTGACTCCCCAAAGTAGATTTAACTGCGTTAGGATGCGTTTATTGGACGTAAAAACCAGAATATGAGAGTGAGGTCGCCACGCTGAAACCTGAAAGGCTGTATAGCCGCTATTGGTCAGTGTAGTGATAGCCTTTGCTTCGATATCGTTTGCCATGACAGCACCATGATAACAGATGTTTTTAGTGATATAACGGTTGGTCTTGATCTGCGGCTGGTTTTGCGGAACCTGAATTAGCGGAGAATCTTCAACTGCTTCAATAATCTGCGTCATTTTTTCGATTACCTGTACAGGATAATTCCCTACTGAAGTCTCTCCGGACAGCATTACGGCATCGGCACCATCCATTACGGAGTTGGCCACGTCGTTTACTTCGGCACGGGTAGGTGTTAAACTGGTAATCATGGTTTCCATCATTTGTGTGGCTACAATGACTGGTATACGGGCAGTTTTAGCTCGGTGGATTAATTTCTTTTGAATAAGTGGTACTTCATGGGCTGGAATTTCAACACCCAAATCGCCACGAGCTACCATCAGACCGTCGCAAAAAGCAACGATTTTATCAATATTGTTTACTGCTTCCGGTTTTTCAATTTTAGCAATAATAGGAATTTTATGATCCGAATTGTCGTTAATCAAATCTCTTAATTCTTCTAAGTCTTTAGGTGTTCTAACGAATGAAAGCGCGATCCAGTCGACATTATTCTCGATAGCAAAAAGAGCGTCTTTGATGTCTTTTTGAGTTAAAGCAGGTAAAGAAACTTTGGTATTAGGTAAATTGACTCCTTTTTTGGATTTCAAAGGGCCACCTTGGATAACACGACAAATAACTTCTGTCTTTCTGTTGGTTTCTACTGCTTCAAAAATCAGTTTTCCATCATCCAGAAGGATTCTTTCGCCTGGATTTACATCTTTTGGAAATTCTTTGTAGTTCATATAAACTCTTTGGGAAGTTCCCGGAATATCGTCGGCTGTCTGGAAAGTAATCAAGTCACCATCGTGAACGACCACATACTCTTTCATTACACCTACACGGAGTTTTGGCCCTTGTAAATCGGCAAGAATAGCTGTTGTGTACCCATTTTCTTCATTCAGTTCGCGGATGATTTTGATTCTTTCCGAAACATCTGCATAATCAGCATGGGAAAAATTAATACGGAAAACATTCACTCCGGCATCAATCATATCTTTGATAACTTCTTTTGTACTACAGGCCGGTCCGAGCGTAGCTACAATTTTGGTCTTTTTTCTTGTAGGCATTTTTAAAAAATTAAATTGTTTTTTGATTTGATTTCATTAGCATCCACTTCATATACTGTGCTTATGGAATCAATTTTATTGAGTTTATTTATAATGTCTTTTATTTTAATTTGGTTGTCGTGTTCTATTTTTAGAAAATAATCCACTTTTTTTAATTCAGAAACCAGTGCGATTTGTGTCATAACGCTGCTGCTGTCGAATAAGTTTACCGCAGCTGTCTGAACGGGCAATTCAATTTCCTGTTTGTTTTGGATTAAATTCCAAAGCATCATTTTCTCTTCGTCATCAAACGTAAATCTTGAAAAGGAAGCTTTTTTTTTGTTGATTTCAATAGGAATTTCGCATTCGTTTTTACTAAGCGAAATGGTTAAATTCTGGTTTATTTTGAATGCCAGACGGAAATCTTCCAGTGAGGTATGAATTGCAACTAAATTGTAATCAACCTGGTCAAAATCTTCAAGTTGTATTTTATGAATTGCCATAGTATATTCAAAATAAAATGTAAATATACTATTTCTATCGTTTACTAACTACTTTAGAAAGTTAGGTTTGTGCTAAATAATTACTGGAAATGCCTCCGTTTCGATGAAAAGGAATTATTTCTTGTCAATTTCGGTCTGAAAGACAAAATAAGCTCTTTTTGAGGCAATTTCTTCCGCTTTCTTTTTTGAAGTGGCTCTGGCTTTGGCTACAATTTTTCCATCAATACTTAATTTGACACCGAAATATTTTAGGTTTCCAGCGTCTTCATCATCATAAATGTTATAATGGAAGGTTTTCTTCTCTTTTTGGCACCATTCGATCAGTAAGCTTTTGTAGCTGATGACTTTGCCTTCCAGTTTGTCGATATCCACATAAGGTTTGATGACTTTTTTGTGGATGAATTTTTCGCAAAAGATAAAACCGAGGTCAAGATAAATAGCGCCAACAAACGCTTCAAAAAGATTTCCGTAGATATTTTCCCCGAAGTTATGCAACGAGACTTTGCTTTCAAGGAATTGGATTAAGTCAAGATCTTTTCCAAGTTCGTTCAAATGTTCGCGGCTGACAATTTTGGATCTCATTTTGGTCAAATAACCTTCATCGCCGGTTGGAACTTTGTTAAATAAATGAGCCGCAATAACCGAACCCAACATGGCGTCTCCCAGAAATTCCAGTCTTTCGTAATTTAAAGGATTTCCTTCTTCATCAATGATATTCATGGATCTGTGGGTAAATGCCCGACGATAATGAAACAGATTCATTGGCTTGAAACCTAGGATTTTCTCAATTTTTGCAAAAAAAATCCCGTCTTCTGGAGAACGGGAATTTGAAAATATTTTTCTAATAATACTCATATACAGAGCTTATTAATCTATTTTTTTGAATAAAACACAGGCGTTATGTCCGCCAAATCCAAAAGTATTACTCATTGCTACCTTTACATCTCTTTTTTGAGCTACGTTTAGCGTTAAGTTTAATTCAGGATTGATGTTCTCGTCTACAACTTGGTGGTTGATGGTAGGAGGAACAATACCGTGTTTGATTGACAGCACCGATGCAATAGCCTCAATAGCTCCGGCTGCACCAAGAAGATGTCCTGTCATTGATTTTGTTGAGTTGATGTTGATGTTTTTAGCGTGATCTCCAAAAACATGGCTGATCGCTTTTAATTCGGCAACATCCCCAAGAGGAGTTGAAGTTCCGTGCGTATTGATGTGATCAACATCTTCAGGATTCATTCCTGCATCTCTCAATGTGTTTTTCATTACTGCGATAACGCCAATTCCTTCCGGATGTGGTGCTGTTAAGTGGTAAGCATCTGATGACATTCCACCTCCTCCTAACTCACAGTATATATTAGCGCCACGTGCTTTAGCGTGTTCATATTCTTCAAGAACCAATGCGCCGGCTCCTTCACCCAAAACAAATCCATCACGAGTTGCATCAAAAGGTCTTGAAGCAGTTTCCGGGCTTTCATTTCTGGTAGATAAGGCCTGCATGGAGTTGAATCCTCCCATACCTGCAATAGTTACGGCTGCTTCAGAACCACCTGAAATAATGACATCACACATTCCCAAACGGATATAATTGAAGGCATCAATTAAGGCATTTGCTGATGAAGCACAAGCAGAAACCGTAGTGTAGTTTGGTCCCATAAATCCGTTTCTCATCGAAATGTGAGCAGGAGCGATATCAGCAATCATTTTTGGAATGAAGAAAGGATTGAAACGTGGAGTTCCGTCTCCCTTTGCGTAACTTAAGACTTCTTCTTGAAAAGTCTCTAAACCGCCTATTCCAGCACCCCAAATTACACCGACTCTCTGTTTGTCAACATTGTCATTGGTGATTCCGGCATCTTTTATAGCTTCCTCACTTGCGGCAACAGCATATTGTGCAAACTTATCCATGCGTCGGGCTTCTTTTTTGTCGATAAAGTCCTCTACATTGAAGTTTTTTACTTCGCATGCAAATTTGGTTTTGTGTTTTTCGGTGTCATAATACGTAATAGGGGCAGCTCCGCTTTTACCGTTTATTAATGCATTCCAATATTCTTGAATATTGTTGCCTATAGGTGTCAAGGCGCCTAATCCTGTTACTACTACTCGCTTTAGTTGCATAGTTTAGTTGGTTTTGTTTAATATAAAAAAACCCACAGCACTTTTAATAATTACTAAAAGAAACAATGGGGTATTACATAAATTTTTTTATGATTGTAATACAATCAATGTTTGTACAAATCTACAAAAGATTTTGAAAAAGACATTAAAAAATAACAACATCTGTAAGGTGTTTCACTTACAGATGTCTAGTAATATTATTTTTTAGCTTCTTCGATGTAAGAAATAGCTTGACCTACAGTAGCAATGTTTTCAGCCTGGTCGTCTGGAATTTGAATGTCAAATTCTTTTTCGAACTCCATAATTAGCTCAACAGTGTCTAATGAATCAGCTCCTAAATCGTTAGTGAAGCTTGCTTCTGTTACAACTTCGTTTTCGTCAACACCTAATTTGTCTACGATAATCGCTTTTACTCTTGATGCAATGTCTGACATAATCTTTAATTTTAAATTTTAATTAGTTGGCAAAAATAAAAAACTTTATTTTAATACAACTTTTTTAGTTAATAAATCTTACCACGAATTTAGAAAATTAATTTCACAAAGACAGTCAATTTTAATTATTTATCATTTATTATCCTTTTTTTTGCATAATAAAATCAAAGGATAAATGAAAAAGATTGTAATATTTGCTTCTGGTTCGGGATCAAATGCCGAAAAAATCATATTACATTTTAAAGAGAGCAGTCAAGGAAACGTGGTCGGGATATTGTCTAACAATTTGCATGCCAAAGTCTTGGAAAAAGCAAAAAACAACGATGTGCCAACGATAGTTTTTGATAAAACGGAGCTTTCTGACGGTACTATTTTAAATAAAATAAATGAAATTGGACCGGATTTAATTGTTTTGGCTGGATTTCTTTTGAAATTTCCCGAATCGATTATTGCCGCCTATCCTGATAAAATTGTAAATATTCACCCGGCTTTGTTGCCAAAATATGGCGGTAAAGGAATGTACGGGATGAATGTTCACAAAGCTGTTTTGGAAAATAAAGAAGCAGAAACCGGCATTACAATTCATTATGTAAATGAGCATTATGATGAAGGAGGGATCGTTTTTCAGGCCAAAACCAATATTGAAGAATGCAAAACGCCTGAAGAAATTGCTGAAAAGGTCCATCAGTTAGAACATGAACACTATCCCGCAGTTATAGAAAAACTGATAACCCTTAAGTCTTAATTTTGAATTCAAGTCACGAAGTACATATTTATACCGATGGTGCTGCCAAAGGAAACCCAGGCCCCGGAGGTTATGGTGTTGTCATGGAATTAGTTGGATCCAATTATAAAAAGGAGTTCTATGAAGGGTTTAGACATACTACTAATAACAGAATGGAATTACTGGCTGTAATTGTAGGGTTGGAAAAACTGAAAAACCCAAAAACAAAAGTTCTGGTGGTTTCTGATTCTAAATACGTGGTCGATTCTGTTGAAAAGAAATGGGTTTTCGGGTGGGAAAAGAAAAATTTTACAGGAAAGAAAAATCCGGATCTATGGATGCGTTTTCTGAAAATATACCGCAAGCATCAAGTCGATTTTAAGTGGATAAAAGGGCATAACAACCATCCGCAAAACGAGCGCTGTGACGAATTAGCCGTAATGGCGTCCACTCAGGAAAAGTTGTCAATTGATGCATTTTATGAAAATAATCAGGAGGATTAAATTCCAAAATAATCGACTAGTAATTCCGAAAACTTAATCGTACATTTGCACCTTTAATTTTCAATTCATTTTATGAACAAATTATTAATTGTTGGAACAGTTGCTTTTGATGCAATTGAAACACCTTTTGGGAAAACCGATAAAATTTTAGGAGGCGCAGGAACTTATATTGGACTTTCAGCTTCAAATTTCAATTTACAGTCCGCTATTGTTTCTGTTGTAGGAGAAGATTTTCCGCAGGAATACATTAATTTATTAAAAGACAGGAATATTGATATTTCAGGACTTGAAGTAGTCAAAGGAGGGAAAACTTTCTTTTGGAGCGGGAAATATCATAACGATTTAAATTCGAGAGATACTTTAGCTACAGAATTGAATGTTCTGGCTGATTTTCAACCGAAAGTACCTCAAAATTTCAAAAATGCTGATGTTGTAATGCTTGGAAATTTACATCCGATAGTACAAAGCAGTGTTTTGGATCAAATGGAGGTAACACCAAAATTAGTGGTTTTAGATACCATGAATTTTTGGATGGACTGTGCTCTGGAAGATTTACTGAATGTTATTAAGCGTGTAGATGTCATTACGATTAATGATGAAGAAGCACGTCAGCTGTCAGGAGAATATTCATTAGTGAAAGCAGCTGCAAAAATCCAAGCGATGGGGCCAAAATACGTGGTGATCAAAAAAGGAGAGCACGGAGCATTATTGTTTCACGACAAACAGGTTTTCTTTGCACCGGCATTACCGCTGGAGGAAGTTTTTGATCCGACAGGAGCAGGGGATACATTTGCAGGAGGTTTTGCAGGATTTATTACGCAGAGCGAAAACATTTCATTCGAAAATATGAAAAGCGCGATTATTCATGGTTCAAATTTAGCTTCTTTCTGTGTAGAGAAGTTTGGAACCGAAAGAATGATCAGCCTTACTAAAGAAGAAGTACATGCGAGATTAAAACAATTTAAATCGCTAACTCAATTCGATATAGCATTATCATGATACGTAAAGCCCTGAACAATGTTTGGGGCTTTTTTTATTTACTTAACTACAACACAACAACATGAGTGACGCATTAAAACACGAGTGTGGCATTGCCCTTTTAAGATTAAAAAAACCATTAGAGTTTTACAAAGAGAAATACGGAACCGCTTTTTATGGAGTCGAAAAAATGTATCTTCTTCTTGAGAAACAGCATAACCGTGGTCAGGACGGAGCAGGATTGGCCAGCATAAAATTAGATGTTGAGGCAGGTCAAAGATACATTAGCCGCATCCGTTCCAATCAGGCACAGCCTATTCAGGATATCTTCGGACAAATTAACCAGCGCATTGCAGATGAATTAGAAGCACATGAAGAGTACAGAAATAATGTAGCGCTTCAAAAAGCTAACATTCCATACGTAGGAGAATTGTTTTTAGGCCATGTCCGTTATGGAACGTTTGGTAAAAACAGTATCGAAAATGTTCATCCTTTTCTGCGTCAGAATAATTGGATGCACCGCAATCTGATTGTAGCCGGAAACTTTAATATGACAAACGTCAAGGAGCTTTTTGAGGATTTAGTCCGATTAGGGCAACATCCAAAACAAATGGCTGATACGGTAACCGTAATGGAAAAAATAGGTCATTTTCTGGATGACGAAGTGACGGATCTTTATCAGGAATGTAAGAACGAAGGATTATCGAAACGAGAAGCATCACCGGTTATTGCAGAAAAATTGGATGTAGCCCGTATTTTAAAACGCGCGTCCAAAAACTGGGATGGTGGTTATGCCATGGCGGGGCTCTTAGGTCATGGAGATGCTTTTGTAACCCGTGATCCGGCAGGCATCAGGCCCGCTTATTATTACGAAGACGATGAAATCGTGGTAGTAGCATCTGAAAGACCGGTAATACAAACGGTATTTAATGTTCCTTTTGAAAAAATCCAGGAGATTACACCGGGACACGCCCTTATTATTAAGAAAGATGGTCGGGTTTTAGATGAAAAAATCCGCGAAGCTTTGCCATTGAAAGCTTGTTCTTTCGAAAGGATTTATTTTTCACGAGGAAGTGATGCTGAAATTTATCAGGAAAGAAAAGATTTGGGGAAATTAATACTTCCGGCAATTCTTGAGACTATTAATGATGACACTGATAATACTGTTTTTTCTTATATCCCAAATACTGCAGAAACATCGTTCTACGGTATGGTGGAAGCGGCACAGGATTTCTTAAACCAAAGAAAAATTGCCGACATTTTAGCCAATAAAGAAGCTTTAAGTACTGAAAAACTACAGGAAATCCTTTCTGTTAAGCTTCGCACCGAAAAAGTAGCTATAAAAGATGTAAAACTGCGTACGTTTATTACTGAAGACAGCAGCCGAGATGATTTAGTTGCTCATGTGTATGATGTGACTTATGGTGTGATTCAGCCAACCGATAATTTGGTTATTATCGATGACAGCATTGTCCGTGGAACAACCCTGAAGAAAAGTATCATCAAGATGATGGACAGACTGCATCCTAAAAAGATTGTTATCGTGTCATCAGCACCACAAATCAGATATCCGGATTGCTACGGAATTGACATGGCAAAATTGGAAGGACTTGTGGCTTTTAGAGCGGCTTTGGCACTGCTTAAAGAAAGAAACCTATACCATATTGTTGATGAAGTCTATGTTAAATGCAAAGCGCAGGAAAATTTAAGCGACAGCGAAGTCGTGAATTATGTCAACGAAATTTATGCGCCATTCACAGATCAGGAAGTTTCAGATAAAATTGCTGAAATGCTAACATCATCATCGGTAAAAGCGGAAGTGAAAATTATTTTCCAAACGGTAGAAAATTTACACAAGGCTTGTCCTAAAAATTTAGGAGATTGGTATTTTACAGGGGATTATCCAACAGACGGTGGAAACCGTGTAGTGAACCGTGCTTTCATGAATTTTTACGAAGGAAAAGACGCTAGAGCTTATTAATTAAACTCTTTTTTTGAAATACAATGCCAAGAGCGAGACAATTCATCTTACTCTTGGTATTTTTTTATGTTAAAAACAGAAATGTGAGGTTGATTCTGCTAAACAGCAACTAATAACCTGCTGATAATGCAAAAAAAAATGGTTTGGTTAAATAGGTTGCCAAAGACGGAGAAATATTTGAGCGAATTAAAAAACTACTACAGTTAATATCTGTTTTCCGTATCGGAGTCATTGATGAAATTATAAACACACCTAAATAGATTTCAGAAAGGCAAAAAAACAACAATTAGTAGTCTCTGTTTTTAAAACAAAATAGATCTATTGGGAATTCACTAATTTGAATATTATTTTTTCGAAAAACTCTGGAGACTGCTGTTTTTTGAAGGATTATCTTACATGTGCAACCGGCCTGGTTCACTAATTTTTATGAAGAAAAGGACGTTTGGACACTCTAAAAAAGCATAAAAATGTCTTTCAACGATTATTTATACAATTCACCGATTTTATTTGGCAACTGCATAACGTCAATATACATTTGCTTCACCATTACATAAGTAGGTTAAGTTTATGGTAGATTTGGGGCAAAAAGGGTAGAACTAAACTTCTACCTTTTTTATTTTATATAAGTTAAGCCCGCGAAACTTCACAAGGAAATCAAAGTTGTTTTTGAAGACTGTTTTTAACTAAATTCAGTTAAATTTCTTTCTAACTAAATTCAGTTAGATGATAAAAATAATATACCGCATATCGATTTTATTGACTGTTCACCGATTTTATTTGGCAACAAAACATCCACCATATATCTTTGACTCACCATTACATAAGTAGGTTAAGTTTATGGTAGATTTGGGGCAAAAAAGGTGAAAGTAATTTCACCTTTTTTATTGAAATTAAATTAAATAATATAAAAAAAGCCGGAAAATTTATTTTCCGGCTTTTTGATTATAATACGCTTTGTTATTTTGCTTCCGCATAACGTCTGGCTACTTCATTCCAATTGATTACGTTAAAGAAAGCTTCAATATAATCCGGTCTGCGGTTTTGGTAGTTCAAATAATAAGCATGTTCCCAAACGTCCATTCCTAAGATTGGTGTTCCGCCACAACCTACACCTGGCATTAATGTGTTATCTTGATTAGGTGTTCCGCAAACTTCCAATTTTCCGTCTTTTACACAAAGCCAAGCCCATCCAGAACCGAATTGTGTTGCTCCGGCTTTAGAAAATTGTGCTTTAAATTCCTCAAAACTTCCAAAAGCAGTATCAATAGCAGTTGCTAATTCTCCTGTTGGTAATCCGCCTCCATTTGGAGACATCACTGTCCAAAATAAATTATGATTAAAAAAACCACCACCATTATTACGTACCGCAGCTTTGGTCAAATCAAGGTTTTTTAAAATTTCTTCAATGGTTTTTCCTTCCATATCTGTTCCTGCAATCGCTGCATTTAGATTAGTGGTGTAAGCATTGTGGTGTTTAGAATAGTGAATTTCCATTGTTCTGGCATCAATATGTGGCTCTAATGCATCGTATGCATAAGGTAATTTCGGTAGTTCAAATGACATAATATAAATTTTTAAAATGATTAGTATTAATTCAAATCAAAATTAAACATTTAACTTTGGAAAAGGAAATAGTATTTTTTTATTTCACTATAAGTTAAAACTCTAATCGCTTTTATTTGAAAACTCCTGCGTTCTCTATATACAACGCTTCAGCCGGTTCGGGGAAGACGTATACTTTGGTCAAGGAATATCTCAAAATCATCTTAACTTCAAAAAAGGAAGATGCTTACCGGAATATTCTGGCTATTACCTTTACCAATAAGGCGGTTCACGAGATGAAAAGCAGGATTATAGACAGCTTGTTCGATTTTACCAAAGAAAATCCTTCGGAGAAATCGATTAATTTAATGCAGGATATTAGCAGGGAAACCCATTTGAATTTCTTTCAGATTACGGAGAAAGCCAAAGCAATTATCAAAAATATCATTCATAATTATGCTGCTTTTGATATTTCCACGATAGATAAGTTTACACACAAAGTTATCCGTTCGTTTGCTTTTGATTTGAATTTACCTGTTACTTTTGATGTTTCGCTTGATACCGAAAATTTATTGCAGGAAGCGGTAGATGCAATTGTGGCACAAGCGGGAGAAGATCCGATTTTGACCAAATTACTCATTGATTTTACGATGGAAAAAACCGATGATGATAAATCGTGGGATATTTCCAATGAAATTATGAATACCGGCCGATTGATTTTGAATGAAAATTACCGGGAAGAAGTCCGGTCGCTAAAAAATAAAACCATTCCGGAATTTATTCACTTAAAAAATAAAATGGATGAATTGTGTGATTCATTGCAGGAACAAAGTGTCGATTTAGCAAAAAAATCACTTTCATTAATCGAAAATAACGGAATCGAGCACAATTCTTTTTACTCGAGCTATGTTCCCAAACATTTTTTGAAATTAGCTTCGGGCGACATCCTGAAACATACGGGACATTATAAATACCTTGAAGAATCGGAAGGGAAACGGTACGCTGCAAAAACACCTCAGGAACAGAAGAGTGCTGTTGATGCTATTTCGAGTGAGTTGCTTGAAAACCTTCAAAAAATAAATGCGATTGCTGAAAAGTATTTGTTTTACAGTGCTTTTCTTAAAAATATCACACCGCTTTCGTTGCTAAATACGGTCAGTAACCAATTGGCTAAAATTCAGGAAGAACAAAATATTTTGTCTATTTCCGAATTTAACAAACTGATTAATGAGCAAATTCAAAACCAACCGGCTCCTTTTATTTATGAGCGATTAGGCGAAAAATACAAGCACTTTTTTATTGATGAGTTTCAGGATACTTCCGAAATGCAATGGCAAAACCTGATTCCGTTAATTGATAATGCATTGTCCAGTGAAGATTTGCAGGGAACACAAGGGTCGCTGTTAATTGTTGGAGATCCGAAACAGTCTATTTACCGTTGGCGAGGAGGAAAAGCCGAGCAGTTTATTCATTTGGCCAAAACTGAGAATCCATTTAGTAATAAAGAAAAACAGGTTTTCGATTTAGAGTCCAATTATAGGAGTTACAATCAGATAATCGATTTCAATAATGATTTTTTTAAGTTTTTATCTCAAAAATTTTCAAACGAAGATTATAAGGATTTGTATGAAAATCAAAGCTTTCAAAAGGCTAACCAGAAAAAAGGAGGCTATGTGAATATTTCGTTTATTCCAAAAACAGAAAATGAATCTGTAGCCGATGAAGAGGATGAGAATGCATCTCAAAATGAAATGTACCTCAAAGCTACTTTACGAACGATAGAGAAAGTTAAGAAAGAAGGATTTACGTATGGCGAAATCGTTCTGCTGACCAGAAATAACAAGTATGGTGTTTTATTGGCCAATTATCTGACTGAAAACGAAATTCCTGTTATTTCATCAGAGAGTCTTTTGATTAATACATCATCGGAAGTAAAGTTTATTCTGAACTTACTGCAATATCTGAGCGATAAAAAAGATATTGAATCGTTGGCCAGCGCCTTGTATTATCTGGTAGAAAACCTGGAAGGTACTGTCGAAACCCATGATTTTATTTTTGAAGGAATTCAATTTAAAAAAGAAGAAGAACTTGAGAAATGGCTGGAAAACTTCGGGTTAAAACTTTCTTTTTATGCTATACGGAAGAAATCGCTGTATGAGATCGTTGAGTTTCTGGTTTTAAAATGCATACAGCCCAAAAACAATAATGCCTATGTTCAGTATTTTCTCGATATTGTTTTGGAACGTGATGTGAAATATCAGATGAGTATTCCTGATTTCCTGGATTATTGGAGCAAAAGCGGCCATAAATTGAGTGTGCCCTCGTCAGAGAATTCGGATGCGATACGTATTATGACCATTCATAAATCGAAAGGACTGGAATTTCCAGTGGTTATTTTTTCATTTGCAGAAGATAATTACAGTGCAAATAAAAGGGAAAAAATGTGGCTCGATTCTCAAGCAGATGAATTGGATTTTGGTAAATTTCTGATTGATAAATCTAGTAAAGTAAATGATTTCGGTGACAATGCAGTGGCGGTTTACAGTCAGAAAACCCAGGAAGATCTGTTGGATAATGTCAATGTTTTGTATGTTGCGCTTACTCGTGCTGAAGAACAATTGCATATAATTTCAGGAATGAATATAGGGAAAAAGGGAGACTTGCCTAATAATCTGTCTTCGTTTTTTATTGAATTTTTACAAGATTATAAAGATTTTAACTCTGCAATCTTATCCTATGAATTCGGTAATCCCCAAAAAACATCAGAAAGAATATTATTAAAACAGGAGCCTGTAAAAATCAAACCGGTTATTGCTGTAATCAGCCCGGACGCTGTTAAGATTGCACAAAGAGAAGCTTTAATGTGGGGAACTCATCAGCAGAGTGCTATAGAATTTGGAAATGTTTTGCATGAAGTTTTGTCATTTGTAAATACACAAAACGACATTTCTTTGGCTGTAATAAAAGCGTTGGAAAGTGGATTGATAACGGAAAATCAGAGGGAACAAGTGGAAAAAACAGTTTCTGAAATTGTTTTTCATCCGGAATTGGAAGAATTTTTTGACGGAAATTCAATAATTTATAACGAGCAGAATATTATTAAAAAAGAAACCAAAACCATAAAGCCGGACAGGGTTGTGATTAAAGGAAAGGATGCATATCTGCTGGATTATAAAACCGGAATGCATCAGCCGAAGTATGAAAAGCAAATCAATAATTACGAATCTGTATTGCAGGAAATGGGATTCAATGTATTGAAAAAATCACTAATATATATAGGAGAAAATTTAGAAGTAGTACATTTGTAGACCTAATTAGTAAAAATCAAATACATATAAAAATGTACGGAAAGATTCAACAACACTTACAAAGCGAATTGAAAACGATTGAAGACAATGGAATCTTCAAAAGAGAAAGAATCATTACTTCACCTCAAGGAGCTGAAATCACTATTTCTACAGGAGAAACTGTTTTAAACTTTTGCGCCAATAATTATTTAGGACTGTCTTCACATCCTGAAGTAGTACAGGCTGCAAAAGACGCATTGGATTCGCATGGTTTCGGAATGTCTTCTGTACGTTTCATTTGTGGGACACAAGATATTCACAAAACACTGGAAAAAAAGATTGCTGATTTCTACGGAACAGAAGATACGATTTTATACGCAGCGGCTTTTGATGCGAACGGAGGTGTTTTCGAACCGTTATTAGGAGAGGAAGATTGTATTATTTCGGATAGTTTAAATCATGCTTCTATCATTGATGGTGTTCGTCTGTGCAAGGCGGCACGTTACCGTTATGAAAATTCCAATATGGAAGATTTGGAAAAGCAGCTGATTAAAGCTTCTGAAGCGGGACATCGATTTAAGTTAATTGTAACCGATGGTGTTTTCTCTATGGACGGATTAGTTGCGCCTTTAGATAAAATTTGTGATTTAGCCGATAAATATGATGCCATGGTTATGGTTGATGAATGCCATGCCGCAGGATTTATTGGAGCTACAGGAAAAGGAACAATGGAAGCCAAAAAAGTTTTAGGACGTGTTGATATTATTACCGGAACATTAGGAAAAGCACTAGGTGGAGCTATGGGAGGTTATACTACTGCCAAAAAAGAAGTTATCGAAATCTTGCGTCAGCGCTCCCGTCCGTATTTGTTTTCTAATTCATTAGCACCTTCTATTGTTGGGGCTTCTATTAAAGTTTTTGAATTATTGGAGAAAGATACATCTTTGAGGGACAAACTGGAATGGAATACCAATTATTTCAAAGAAGGAATGAAGAAAGCAGGATTGGATATTATCGATGGTGATTCGGCAATTGTCCCGGTTATGTTGTACGATGCTAAACTATCACAGGTCATGGCTGATAAATTATTAAAAAAAGGAATCTACGTTATTGGGTTTTTCTATCCGGTAGTGCCAAAAGATAAAGCAAGAATCAGAGTGCAGTTATCCGCGGCTCATACAAAAGAACATTTAGACAAAGCTATTCAGGCTTTTACGGAAGTAGGAATAGAACTAAATGTTATAAAAAAATAAATTTTTTTAGTTTTTTATTGGTTTTTTTTAACAATTCATTTTGTAATTAATTATTTACGACTTACTTTTGTCACAATAACGTATTGTAATCAAATAAAATTAAGTATGAAACATCTGAACAAACTTTTTGTTTCCATGTTGATGATTGCTGGGTTAAGTGCTACTGCACAAGACAGCAACAACCCATGGGCAATATCTTTCGGAGCCAACGCAGTAGATACTAGAACTAGTGCCAGCCCGAGGGATTTTAATTTAAAAGATCACTTTTCACAATTTTTTGACGTAAAAGATCATTGGAACATTCTTCCTTCGGTTTCTTATTTAACTGTATCAAGAAATGTTGGTGGTAATTTCTCTGTAGGAGTTACAGGATCTGTTAACAAAATAACTAAATGGGTTAACTGGGTTCCAGGACACTCTGCTAACACAACTGAAGTTATTAATCCTGGTGATTTAATGTATTACTCTGCTGATGGAACAATCAGATATAGCTTAAAAAGTTTAATCGGATCTAAATGGTTTGACCCTTCTGTACATGTTGGTGGAGGTTATACTTGGTTAGAAGAAGAATCAGCTGCAACTGCTAACATTGGTGGTAGTTTGACTTTCTGGTTTACTGAGCAAGTTGGTTTATCATTAAGCTCTACTTACAAAAAATCATTTACAGAAAGAAACGGATTTGGTGCTTTTGAAGTTCCTTCTCTTTTCCAACACATGGCTGGTTTAACTTTCCAATTTGGAGGTAAAGATACAGACGGTGACGGTATCTACGATAAAGATGATGCTTGTCCAGACGTTGCTGGTTTACCTGCATTCCAAGGTTGTCCTGATACTGACGGAGACGGAATCGCTGATAAAGATGATGCTTGTCCAGATGCTGCAGGAACAAAAGAATTAAACGGTTGTCCTGATACTGACGGAGACGGAATCGCTGATAAAGATGATGCTTGTCCGGATGTTGCTGGTTTACCTGCATTAAGCGGTTGTCCAGATGCTGATGGTGATGGAATTGCTGATAACAAAGACAAATGTCCTACTGTTGCTGGTCCAAGAGATAACGGTGGTTGCCCATGGCCAGATACTGACGGAGATAGCGTTTTAGATAAAGACGATAAATGTCCAGACGTTAAAGGTACTGTAGCAAACAATGGTTGTCCTGAAGTAAGCGAAGACGTAATCAAAAGATTAAATGACTACGCTAAAACTATCTTGTTCAACTCTGCTAAAGCTACTTTCCAACAACAAACTTACCCAGTTTTACAATCAATTGTTGCGATCTTAAAAGAATACCCTTCTTCTAACTTCTCAATTGAAGGTCACACTGATAGCGATGGTAAAGATGCAGCTAACCAAAAATTATCTGAAGATAGAGCTGCAGCTGTTAAAAACTATTTAATTGAAAATGGTATTGACTCTGCTAGATTAAGTTCAGCTGGTTTCGGTGAATCTAAACCGATTGCTTCTAACAAAACTAAAGCTGGTAAAGCTCAAAACAGAAGAGTAGAAGTGAAATTAACAAAATAATTTCTTTCTAAAATATTTTCTAAAACGTCCCGAATATTCGGGACGTTTTTTTTATTTTTATAAAATGGCAAACCAGTCTTTTCTTGAAATTTTAACCAAACAATTGCTTTCGGACGCAACTCTAAGTCTCTCCGAAATGACAATCATTTTGCCAAATAAAAGAGCTAAGATTTTTCTTTTGGAATCGTTTAAAGCATGTTTGACTGAATTTACTTTTGCGCCTGAAATAAAAAGCATCGAAGATTTTATACAGGAAATAGCAGAAATCCGTTCTATAGATTCCATTGAATTGTTATTTGAGTTTTATGAGATTTATTTGTCAGTTACTAAAAAGGAAAAGCAGCAGTCTTTCGAGCTGTTTTCTAATTGGGCCAAAACATTATTACAGGATTTTAATGAAATCGACAGATATCTTCTCAAGCCAAGTCATGTGTTCTCCTATCTTCAGGACATTGAAGTCATTAAACGCTGGGGAATTGAAGTTGAGGATAAAACGCAGCTAATTGATAATTACTTGGAATTTTGGAAGCTGCTTCCTCTGTATTATGAATCCCTTTACTCTCATTTGAAGAATAAAGGAATTGGTTATCAAGGGTTAATTTATCGGGAGGCGGTTAATAGTCTGGATAATTTTTCAGGATTAATTGGTAATAAGAAGTTTGTTTTTGCCGGTTTTAATGCCTTAAACCAAGCTGAAGAAAAAATCATTCAACATCTTATAGCATCCAATCAGGCATCTATTTATTGGGATGCTGATGCAGTTTTTGTTAATGATTCCTCTCACGATACCGGTTTGTTTATAAGAAGATTCAAAAACAGTTGGCCCCATTATAAAGCGAATCCGTTTGAATGGATTGTAAATGATTTTTCTGCTGAAAAGAACATCCAAATTATAGGTACGGCCAAATCTATCGGCCAGGCTAAAATTACTGCGAGTCTCATTGAAGAATTGATTAGTAGTGAGAGTTTTTCCTCACTTGATAAGGTAGCCATTGTTCTAGGAGATGAAAACATGCTGATTCCGGTTTTGCATTCATTGCCCGAAACCGTGGGAAGTCTGAATATTACCATGGGTTATTCCAGTAAAAACAACCCGATTCAGGTATTAATTGCCAAACTTTTTAAAATGCATGGCAATGCATTGAACAGGAGTGAAACTAGTTATATTTTTTATTACAAAGACATTTTGGATGTGCTTTCAAATCCGATAGTCGAGTCGTATGTTTCCGCATTTGGATTGGTAGATACTATCAAGAAGAATAATTATACTTTCATTACTCATCAGAAAGTAATGGCGTTGCAGGAAAATCAAAACGAATTATTTCAATTGCTTTTTCAAAAATGGGATAAGGAACCTGTGGAGATACTGGAAAGTATTTCGGCGGTTTTGCTGATTATTAAATCCAATCTGGATTCCAGCTCTGAGGAAGATAAGGTTGTTAAAACTTTCTTGTATTCGATATATAAGGTGATTAACAAATTGATTTCCTATTGCGCTAAAAACAGTTATGTAGATTCTGTTCAGACGTTGCAAACAATCTACAAACAGGTAATTGATGTTGCTGAGGTTTCTTTTGAAGGAGAACCTTTGTCCGGGCTCCAAATTATGGGTGTACTTGAAAGTCGTGTTCTTGATTTTGAAACGGTAATCATAACGTCACTAAACGAAGGGAAATTTCCGGCCGGAAAATCGGTAAATTCATTTATTCCGTTTGATGTAAAAAGAGAATTGGGCTTGCCAACGTATAAAGAAAAAGATGCGATTTACACGTATCACTTTTACCATTTACTACAACGTGCCAAAAATATTTATTTGCTTTACAATACCGAAAGTGAAGGGTTAGATGGAGGCGAGAAAAGCCGTTTTATCACACAGCTGGAAGTTGAAAAGCAACCGAAGCATAACATCACACATGAAATAATCCAGCCGTCTGTTCCTACGATTGCATATGAACCCATGAGTGTTCCGAAATCAGAAACGGTTATGATCCGGTTGAAGGAAATTGCCACTTTAAAAGGATTTTCTCCTTCGGCACTGACTTCGTACGTTCGGAATCCAATTCAGTTTTATTTTCAACGGGTACTTTCTATCCGGGAATCAGAAGAAGTAGAAGAAAATATTGCACTAAAAACGCTGGGTACCATCATACACAAGACTTTGGAAGAATTATACAAACCGTTTCTGAATGTTTTTTTATCGGTTGGAGATATAGATAAGATGCTGGCGTTGGCTAATGATGAAGTATTCCGGCAGTTTAAAGAAATATACAAAGAAGGGGAAGTCAAGAAAGGAAAGAACCTCTTAGCATTTGAAGTGGCAAAACGAAATGTCTTCAATTTTTTGAATGAAGAACGGAGAGGAATTGAAAATGGTGATGCTCTTAAAGTGCTGGCATTGGAAACTTCTTTAAAAAGGACTCTGGATGACCCGCGTTTGCCTTATTCGGTTATTATTGCCGGTAATGTGGACAGGATTGAAGTTCGGAACGGAAAAATCAGAATTATCGATTATAAAACCGGAAAAGTGGATAAGAACAGTGTTCAGCTGAAAGACTGGAGCGGTTTGAGTCTTGACATCAAAAATGATAAGATCATCCAGTTGTTGTGTTATGCTTTTATGTACGAAGAAGAGACAAACGGAATGGAAATGGAAGCAGGAATTATTTCGTTCAAGAATATGAAAGGAGGCTTTTTGCCTTTTGCAGTTAAGATTGATAAAGATATTTCTACAATCATAACAACGGAAGTTCTGGAGGCATTTAAAACCGAGATTGTAATTCTTATTAATGAGATTTTAGATGTTGGGATTCCTTTTGAGGAGAAGGTTTTTTAATCGTCAAAGAATAAAAAAACGAATAGTATGCACATTAAAATAATTTTATCAGGATTGTTTTTGTTCTGTTGATTGGCTTTGCAGTTCAGGAGAGCAATGTAGACGGGCTAACGGTTAAGTTCGGGAAAATTTCGGAGGATTATATTATAAATCAGCCAATACCGAATCCGATGGGGCCTAGTTATATTTATACCAATATCATTGAAGCTAATGAAGGGATGATGTTTGTAAAACTGAAACTGACCTTTAAGAATGAAGGGAGCAAAGACTTTTTTAATATGGATGACGTGTATATTTCGACCCCGCAGGACAGTTTGTACCGATTTTATAGTTTGCAGGGAAATGCAGCTACTGAAACCATCATTAAACCTAAAAAGGAAATCAAACGGATTTTGTATTTCGAGTTTCCGAACGATGTCAAACCAAAAGAACTGTTTATTGAGAACAAGAGATTTGTTATTCGGAAGGAATAATTAGCTGCACATTTTGAAGAAATCCTGCAGAACCGGAATTAATTCGTCCCTATTTTCGATAGCAGTCATGTGACCATCAGGAAAGGAAGCAAATTGTACGTTGGTTCCGTCTATTTGCTTTTTGTTTTCCTCATAATTCAGTACAGGATCTTTTTCGCCCAAAACCAATAGGATGGGAAATGAAGAAAGATGCAAAAGAACTTCGCGGTTTTTACGGATTTTCATACCTTCGAGAGCGGCAACAATACCTTGAAGCGGGTTCTTTAAAGCTTCGATTTTGACAGCTTCTATGGTATCATCCAGTCTTTCTCTATTGTCTTCACTGAACAAGTTGGCGATAGACATTCGGATGAAAGTAGTATAATCTTTTTTTACACATTTAATAGCTCTGTCCCGGTTGGCTTTGCGTTCTTCGCTGTCTTCATAAGAAGTCGAGTTCAGCAGCACCATTCCCTTTAGTGCATTCGGATACAATTCGGCGAAAGCCAATGCCACATATCCACCCATGGAATGTCCCGTAAAAACAGCTTCTTGGATATGGAGTTTGTTTAGGACAGCATGCACTGCATCTGCCATATCTTCCATCGTATGGATGTAGCCAAGGCATTCGGTCCGGCCATGACCTAATAAATCGATAGTGATGACGCGGTAATTCTTGGCAAACACATCCATATAAAACCCCCACATGGTTGCATTTTCGAGGAAACCGTGCAGTAAGACCAAAGCAGGTCCTTTTCCAGTGTCGGAATAGCCAATTTGGATGTTTTTGTATGTGATTTGTTTCAAAAGAATAGATTTAAAGGTGCAAAAATAAGATTTTAATTTCGTTTTCCATCGGCGGAAGCCAAAGCAAGCAAAGTAGCGATGTGCTGTTTGTATTGTTTGTATGAAAAAACATAAAATAATAAATTGCAGGCTGAGACTATTCTACAGTCAATGCATAAATCGCAAAAGACGCCAGCCAATGACCGCCGCCGTAGCCGCTTTCGAATAATACAGGCAGTGATTTTGAAATGAATTGATTGGCGGTGGTTTCAAATTGTTGCTTGAGAGGGTGGTTCTTGGGCAAGGCAGAAGCGATGCTTTTCATGTTCCAAGCTCTGCTGAAGGATAATCCGTCCAGATGTACAATCTGATAATCGCTGCGGTCACTAACCATGGGAAGCGAACAGATTTGGGCTACTCCTTCTTTAGTGAAGTATTTTTTTAGCCATTTAAGAAACTCCTCTTTTGGAAGGACACGTTTCATGATGTCTGCTTCCTGAAGGCTTGGCGAAAAAAAGTCGCTACCATCCGGTTCTAAATGGGCGGGAATGGCGGTGTTGGGGTAATAAAAATCCTTTGCTTTCTGCGTTATCTGTTGCAGGAAAGCTTCTTCATGTGTTGTTTTGGCCCAGTCGTAAGCAAAGCAAAGTCCGAAAGCCGTATTCGGATGAACACCGGTTCGGTTGGGGTAGGTTTGTTTGGGCAGATATGCCTTCCAAAGAGAAAGAATTTTGACGGTAAGCGGTTGCAGGGCGGCATGCCATTTTTTGCCTTGGTCAGTATTCCAGGTGTAGAGTTCCTCATCCAGTTTTAAGAGCCAGGCCCACCCGTAAGTTCTTTCGTAGGTGTTGGAAGCTGTGTATTTCCCGAAATAAGCCGCTTCAAGTTCCATTTTGTCCTTTTGAAATGACTGATCAAGTACGGTGATGATGGAATCTTTGTTTTTAAGATTGGGAAATTCTTTTAACAATTTGACAAGCATCCAATGGCCGTGTACGCTGCTATGCCAGTCTAAGCAACCGTAGAAAACAGGATGTAGTTCGGTGGGTAATAAGACAGCGTCTTTTTTGGTATCGGAAAGGTGTGAGGTTTTGTTAGGAAATTCGGTATTGATGCAATGCAATGGCAGTTTGCTGAGTTTCAGCGCCGTTTCTTCGGTTAGTTGCTGCTGTGAAAACGATTGGACAGAAATCAGAAAAGCAAGGATAAAAATTCTCATAGAAGTTGGTATTGGTTACACAAATTTAGACAAGAATCTTTTAAAAGAAAATAAAAAGACCCACATTGCTGTGAGCCTTTATTGTCAGGTTGAATCCTGTTTAGCTTTTGAGGAAATCCTCAATTTCTCCAAAATATTTTGTTTCGGCGTCAAGCCAGCCGTAGTGTTTGCAGTTTTCGAGCAGTACAAATTTCGAGTTCGGGAAGATGTGCGAAGCCAGTTCGCCAATTTCATTACTGATAATGTCCTGTTTCCCTTGGATAATTAATACGGGTTTAGTGAAAGATTTCAGTTGGTTTTTGCAGTCAAAGTTCATTTTCTGCATGTCATCCCATAATAATCCGTTGATAATCATATTGGATTGCGTTAACCTTTCGGCGATGATAGGAATAAATTTGCTGTTGAACACATAAGCTGGAGCCATAGCTCTTCCTCTTCCTAATCTGGCGGCATGACTTGTGTCTCCTTTTTCTATTTTGTCGTTCCAATAGCGCAGAGAATCCTTTTCGGTTTTGGAGAGTCCTGCTTCGATAAGACTTCCGCCTTTTAGCAACGTCAAATCGATACCTCCGGAAGAAGACAATATTAACTTATCGATATGCTCCGGATGCAGTGTGGCATAATAAGAAGCCAGCATTCCACCAAAAGACTGGCCGAGAACAGACCATTTTTTGATTTTTAGGTGCTTTCTCAGAGACTCGATATCTTCGACCATGTGTTTCATGGTAACTGTTGATGCGTCCAAAACCTTTAGCGTTGATTTTCCGGTACCTCTTTGGTCGTAAATAATTGCTGTGTGTTTTTGGCCGATGACTTTTGTCATGGCTTCAAATCCGTTACTGTTCATTCCGGGACCACCGTTGATAATCAGTATAGGAGAGCCATTTCCGAATGTTCTGAAATACGTTTGCGTGTTATCAGTGTTTGGAGCAAAACCTTCGGTTTGACCGAAAGAATAGTTTAGCAAAAGTAAGGAAAGAAATAGAAAGGTTTTTTTCATATTAAGCATTCATCAGACTTTCAATCTCCTCTACTTCGATTGGAATATTTCTCATTAGGTTAAATGCTTCTCCACTTGCCTGAATGATTAGATCGTCTTCGATTCGGATACCGAAACTTTCTTCAGGAATATAGATACCAGGCTCTACCGTGAAAACCATGTTTGGCTGCATTGGTTCGTGTAACAAGCCGTAATCGTGCGTGTCCAATCCCATGTGGTGGGAAGTTCCGTGCATGAAATATTTTTTATAAGCCGGCCAGTCCGGATTTTCGTTTTGAACGTCCGCTTTGTCGATTAAACCTAAACCTAATAATTCGGAAGTCATGACTTTGCCCACTTCTATATGGTATTGTTTCCAAAGCGTTCCCGGAGCAAGCATTTTAGTAGCTTCGTTCTTTACACGTAATACAGCATTGTAAACCGCTTTCTGTCTTTCGTTAAAACGCCCTGAAACCGGAATTGTTCGGGTCATGTCGCTGGAGTAGTTGGCGTATTCGGCCCCTACATCCAAAAGAAGCAAATCACCCGCTTTGCATTGTTGGTTGTTTTCAATATAGTGCAGGACATTTGCATTGTTACCGGAAGCGATGATAGGAGTGTAAGCAAAACCTTTGGAACGATTGCGAAGGAATTCGTGTGCAAATTCGGCTTCGATTTCATATTCCATTACGCTTGGTTTTACGAAACTCAGTACACGACGGAATCCTTTTTCGGTGATGTTACAAGCTTCTTGAATTAAATCGATTTCTTCGCTTTCCTTTATAGAACGAATGCGTTGTAAAATAGGATTTGATTTTTCTACTTTATGTGCAGGATATGTTTCTTTCCACCATTTGATAAAACGCGCTTCACGGGTTTCTGTTTCAATAGAAGCACGGTAATGCTCATTCGTGTTGATGTATATGGTTTCGGCATACGCCATGATTTCTTTTAATGTCTTATGGAAATCCTGGAGCCAGATTACTGTTTTTATTCCAGAAACTTCAAAGGCACGGTCTTTAGTCAGTTTTTCACCTTCCCAAACAGCAATATGTTCATTGGTTTCCTTTAAGAAAAGAATCTCTTTTAAATTCTCGTAAGGAGCATCCGGGAAAAGCAGCAGGATACTCTCTTCCTGATCGACGCCACTTAGATAAAATATATCTCTGTGCTGGGCAAAAGGCAGTGTGCTGTCAGCCGAAACAGGGTAGATGTCGTTTGAATTGAAAACGGCTACGCTGTTAGGTTTCATCTGCGCCGTGAATTTTGCACGGTTTTTAATGAATAAATGTCGGTCTATTTGATGGTATTTCATGATAAGTAATTTTTAAGAAGTTCAAATTTAGAAAGATAAAAAGGAATACAGGTAAATTGGGTTGTAAAATTTTTAAAAATACTCATTTTCGGGCGTGTTTTTTTGGGATTTTCAAAAACGCAAAAAAACTCAGGAACAATAAAATAAATTATTTTTCCGTTGATTATAAATATGTTAGTGTAGCTTACAGATTTTTATATATTTGTCCGAATCTAAATTATACCGTATGAAAATTAAACTTCAATCGCTGCTGATTATTTTAGCCATTACGGCATTTTCCTGCTCAGATAAGGATGATGATACTCCGGCAGAAGGACCTCAATTGATTGTGAAATTCAAGTTTGATCCCAATCAGGCACGTTTGAATAATTTAGGACAACCTTCAACGGTTCCTACTGGAAATGCTGCACAGACCCCGGTTTTTAATTCGATAAGTTCCCATTACCTGGAGTTTGCTCCTAGTGCGAATACGATGCTTGGAGCCGGTACCGTTTTGTACCATGCGCCGGAAACAGGAACAGGCGGAGCTAACGCGATTGATTTCAGCAAAGCAAAAATTGTAGGTGAAAATGAGGCTTTTCTTTCCATTCCGTTAAAAGACATTGCATCGGGAAGTTACGAATGGGTGAGATGTTCGCTTTCGTACCAGAATTATGATGTGAATATTTGGAGTGCCGGAGCCAACTATGTAGGGACATTAGCCAGTTTTGTAGGTTTTAGAACTTATATCGGTACACATAACATAGCTAGTTACCCATTTGTTGTTAATGGAAACCGTGATCAGGGTTATTGGGCCTTCGGATTGAAGGGCTTTGCGTACTCCTCATCAGGTCAGGCGCCAGCCGGAGCTACTACAGTTCCCAATCCTATTGCTGCGACTTCTCCCATTCCGGCAGGCTCGTGTGTGGTTACCGGGAAATTTGCGAATAATCTTGTGATTACCGGGAACGAAACCAGTGATGTTGTGGTTACATTGTCACTATCGATTAATAACAGTTTTGAATGGCATGAAGTGACTGCCGACGGAAAATACGAGCCGTCAACAGGTGAAAATGTTGTTGATATGGGGTTGAGAGGATTGATTCCGTCATATGTGAAATAAATTTTAAAGTGGGTTTAATCCTTCTGAACCAAGAAGAGAATAGACCCACTTTAAATTCATTATAAATTAGTTCTAAAAGGTTGCGGGTACACTCAAATTGCCTTATTTTTGTTTGAATTTTTTAAAAACTATACAATCAAACAAATATTATGGCAAAATCTGCACTTTTAAAGTCGTCTATTGGTAAAAAATACTGGATGGCTCTTACAGGTTTATTTTTATGCTTGTTCTTAGCTGGTCATTTAGCTGGAAATCTCCAGTTAATTTTTGGTGATGCATTGAAATTCAATCAATATGCACTGTTTATGACTTCTAATCCAGCAGTAAAACTATTATCTTATCTTACTTACATTTCAATTTTATTTCATGCTATTGATGGGATTTTATTGACAATTCAAAACAAAAAAGCCCGCCCAGTAGCTTATGCTATGAATAACCCAAAAAAGAACAGCGGTCTGGCTTCAAGAAATATGGCTGTTTTAGGAACGGTAATTTTAGTTTTTATCGTAACACATATGGTTAATTTTTGGGCAAAAATGCATTTTGATGAAAAAATGCCTTTGCAAATCATTACGGTAGAACAGATGGGACAGAAAGAAGATTATTTTGCCACTACAGACATGGGTAAATTTTTCCCTGCTGATCCTGCTAAAATGCAGCAAATGGGTATTGAAATCAGAAACAGAACCGAGTTTTTTGATAAAGCTGCAAACGTGAAAATGGGAGAAGGATACAAAGATTTACATAAAATCACATTTGCATTCTTTAAAGATGAAAAATACGGATTATTGTTTACTCTATTATATGTATTATCTATGGGGGTTTTAGCTTTCCACTTGTTTCACGGTTTTCAGAGTGCGTTCCAGTCTTTGGGTTTAAACAATCCAAAATACACCTCTCTTATTAAAGCTTTCGGAAAAGGATATGCTATCATTGTCCCGATTTTGTTTGCGATAATTCCACTTTACATTCACTTTAAGTAATAATCAACATCACTATAGATTATGAAGTTAGATTCAAAAATACCAGAAGGTCACATTTCACAAAAATGGACTGATTATAAAGATCACCTAAAATTAGTTGCTCCAAACAACAGACCAAAAATAGATATTATCGTTGTAGGAACAGGATTAGCCGGTGCTTCGGCAGCAGCGTCTTTTGCCGAAATGGGTTATAATGTAAAAGCATTTTGTTACCAAGATTCTCCACGTCGTGCGCACTCTATTGCAGCACAAGGGGGTATTAATGCAGCAAAAAATTATCAAAATGACGGAGATAGTGTTTTTCGTTTGTTTTATGATACTATTAAAGGTGGAGATTATAGAGCACGTGAGGCAAACGTTCACCGTTTAGCTGAAGTTTCAGGAAATATCATCGATCAATGTGTGGCACAGGGAGTTCCTTTTGCCCGTGATTACGGCGGATTGCTGGACAACCGTTCATTTGGAGGGACACAAGTACAACGTACTTTTTACGCAGCCGGACAAACAGGACAGCAATTGTTATTGGGAGCTTATTCTTCTTTATCAAGACAAATCGGTTTAGGACGTGTTGATATGTACAACCGTCACGAAATGTTGGATTTGGTAAAAGTAGATGGAAAAGCACGTGGGATTATCGCTCGTAACCTGATTACAGGAGAAATCGAGAGACATTCTGCTCATGCAGTTATTATTGCTTCCGGTGGATACGGAAACGTTTATTTTCTTTCTACAAATGCCATGGGATCGAATGTAACTGCTGGTTGGAAAGTCCACAAACAGGGAGCTTTGTTCGCGAATCCTTGTTATGTACAAATTCACCCAACTTGTATTCCGGTTCACGGAACGAATCAATCTAAATTGACATTGATGTCTGAGTCGTTACGTAACTCCGGACGTATTTGGGTTCCAAAGAAAAAAGAAGATGCTGAAGCTATTCGTGCTGGTAAAATGAAGCCAACACAAATCGCAGAAGAAGATAGAGATTATTACTTAGAAAGAAAATATCCGGCATTTGGAAATTTAGTTCCTCGTGATGTTGCTTCGAGAGCAGCAAAAGAGGTTTGTGACGCAGGTCATGGAATTGAAGCTAACGATACCAATGAAGGTGTTTATTTGGATTTCTCAACTGAGATTCAAAGTAAAGGAAAGCAATCGGCTTACGCCAAAGGAAACCACCATCCTTCAGCAGAAGAAATCACTGCATTAGGAAAACAATGGCTGGAAGAAAAATATGGTAACTTATTTACCATGTACCAAAAAATTACTGACGAGAATCCATACGAAACGCCAATGAAAATTTATCCGGCAGTACACTATACTATGGGTGGTGTTTGGGTAGATTATAACTTACAATCGACTATTCCAGGTTGTTTCGTGGCAGGAGAAGCGAATTTCTCTGATCACGGAGCGAACCGTTTGGGAGCTTCTGCTTTGATGCAAGGTTTGGCGGATGGCTATTTTGTATTGCCTTACACTGTTTCTAATTACTTAGCAGATGATATCCGTACTGGAAAAATCTCTACAGATTTGCCGGAATTCGTGGAAGCAGAAACCAGAGTGAAAGACTTAATCAATAAATTCCTGGACAACAACGGTACTAAATCAGTAGATCATTTCCATAAAGAATTAGGTCACATTATGTGGAATAAAGTTGGAATGGGGCGTAATGAACAAGGATTAAAAGAAGCGGTAGAAGAAATTGCACAATTGAAAAAACAATTCTATAGCGATGTTTATGTTCCGGGAAGTGCCGATGAATTGAATCCTGAATTAGAAAAAGTACTTCGTGTAGCTGATTTTATCGAATTAGGACAATTGATGGCTATGGATGCTTTGCAGCGTAAAGAATCTTGCGGAGGTCACTTCCGTGAAGAGTATCAGGATGCTGAAGGTGAAACTTTGCGTGATGATGAAAACTTTAAATTTGTTGGCGCTTGGGAATACAAAGGCGATGACATCAGTAAAGAAGAGCTTCACAAAGAAGAATTGAAATACGAGTTTATTAAAATCGCAGCTAGAAATTACAAATAATAGAATTATGTCTTCAGCAAAAAATATCAATATAAACCTTAAAATCTGGCGTCAGAAAAACGCTAAATCGAAAGGGAGCATGGAAACTTATAAATTAGATAATGTTTCTACTGCCAGTTCGTTTTTGGAAATGTTAGACCAATTGAACGAGCAATTAATTAACGAAAAGAATGAGCCAATTGCTTTCGATCATGACTGTCGTGAGGGAATCTGCGGAATGTGTTCTTTATATATCAACGGACGTGCTCACGGACCAGATACAGGAATCACTACATGTCAGTTGCACATGCGTATGTTTAACGACGGAGATACCATTTTTGTAGAGCCATGGAGAAGTAAAGCATTCCCGGTAATTAAAGATTTAGTGGTAGACAGAACTTCTTTCGACAGAATCCAGCAAGCCGGAGGTTTCGTGTCTGTAAATACTTCAGGAAACACTATCGATGCAAATGCAACCCCAATCAATAAAGACGATGCAGACAAAGCTTTTGAAGCTGCTGCCTGTATTGGTTGCGGAGCTTGTGTAGCGACTTGTAAAAACGGTTCAGCTATGCTGTTTGTTGGAGCCAAAGTTTCTCAATATGCTTTATTACCACAAGGGAAAGTAGAAGCGGCCACCCGTGTTTTAAATATGGTTCGTCAAATGGATGAAGAAGGATTTGGTAACTGTACCAATACCGGAGCTTGTGAAATTGAATGTCCAAAAGGAATTTCTTTAGAGAATATCGCCCGTATGAACAGAGAATATTTGAAAGCCAGTATCAAATAATACCACACTGCTTAAATTATATAAAAACGCATTCATTAATTTGAATGCGTTTTTTTTATCTTTGGTTTCAGCTAACTAAACAACAACAATGAAAACCAATTTATCTTTATTGCTACTCTTTTTTACTTCAATACTATTTAGTCAAAATTACAGCCAATATGTTAATCCAATGATTGGAACGGGCGGTCACGGGCACACTTATCCCGGAGCCACAGTTCCATTCGGAATGGTGCAATTGTCTCCTGACACTCGGATTGATGGCAGTTGGGACGGCTGTTCCGGTTATCATCATGACGATAAAATCATTTATGGTTTTTCACACACCCATCTAAACGGAACTGGTTGCACAGATTATGGAGATATTATGCTGATGCCAACTATGGGAGAACCAACATTTAATCCGACGGAATGTAGTTCTGCATTTTCCCATGCCAACGAAAAAACTTCAGCTGGATTTTATGCTGTAAAGCTGGATAAACATAATATTGATGTTGCTTTAACTGCTTCAACACGAGTTGGATTTCATCAATATACTTTCAACAAAGAAGGTTCGGCAAATATCATTTTGGATTTAAATCACAGAGATAAATTGTTGTACGGTGAAATTAAAATCATCAATGACAAAACTATCGAAATACTAAGAAGAAGCGAGGCTTGGGCCAAAGATCAATATGTTTATGCCCGAATCGAGTTCAATGTTCCGATGAAAATGACACATGTAAAAGCAAATGGAGAGAAAAACAAGGCATTGTACTCAGGGACCGAATTGAAGATGAACTTTTCCAAAGCAGTTAAAAAAGGAGAAAAAATCCTGGTAAAAGTTTCGCTTTCGCCAACGGGTTATGATGGGGCCAAATTAAATATGTCTGAAATTAAAGATTGGGATTTCAATAAAACAAAGAAAAATGCGGAAAAGCTTTGGAATGAAGAATTGTCAAAAATCGAAGTTACTTCAGCCGAAAAAGACAAGTTGACTATTTTTTACACGGCTTTGTATCACACAATGTCACAACCGAATATCGCGCAGGATATCGACGGAAAATACCGTGGAAGAGACAATAAAATCCATCAGGCGGAAGGGTTTGATTATTATTCGGTTTTCTCGCTTTGGGATACGTTTCGCGGAGCACATCCATTATATACTTTAATTGAAAAGAAACGCACTGCCGATTTTATCAATACCTTCCTAAAGCAATACGAACAAGGCGGAAGACTGCCGGTTTGGGAATTGGCTTCTAATGAAACTGATTGTATGATTGGGTACCATTCGGTTTCCGTAATGGCGGATGCTATGGTCAAAGGAATCAAGGGTTTCGATTACGAAAAAGCCTTTGAAGCGGCAAAACACAGTGCCATGCTGGATCATTTAGGATTGGAAGCGTACAAAAAAAATGGTTTCATTGCCATGGATGACGAACACGAAAGTGTCTCCAAAACAGTAGAATATGCTTATGACGACTGGTGTATTGCCCAAATGGCGATGCTACTTGACAAACAGGAAGATTTCCAATATTTTATGAAACGCTCGCAAAGCTGGAAGAATATTTTCGATTGGAACACCAAGTTTATGCGCCCGAAGAAAAACGGAGGCTGGGACAAACCTTTTGATGCCAGAGAAGTCAATAATAATTTTACCGAAGGAAATTCATGGCAATACTCGTTTTTTGTGCCTCAGGATATTTCAGGCATGATTGAAGCCTATGGCGGTAACGAAAAATTCGAAGCCAAATTAGACGAAATGTTCAACAGCGAATCCAAAACCACAGGAAGGGAACAAGCCGATGTAACCGGTCTGATCGGGCAATATGCGCATGGTAACGAACCGAGCCATCACATGACATATCTTTATAATTTTGTAAACAAACCGGAAAAAACACAGCAAAAAGTAAAATTCATTTTAGATAATTTCTATAAAAATGAACCGGACGGATTAATTGGAAATGAAGATTGCGGGCAAATGAGTGCGTGGTATGTGCTCAGTTCTATGGGGATTTATGCGGTCACGCCTGGAGAAGGCTCTTGGTCAGTTACGAAACCCTATTTTAATAAAATGAAAGTGAATTTTGAAAATAAAAAAACAGAAGAAATTACCATTGAAAATTATTTAACGAAGTCTCTTTTTTTTGATTTAGGAAATGTAAAGCATAAGCATACCGAAATATATCCAAAACTTATTCCTGTGCCAGTAATTCAAGCAGAAAAAAAAGCGTTTAAAGATAAAATGACGGTTGCAATTGCTTCAAATAACGGCGAAAAAATATATTATTCCTTTACAAATAAAGATGATTTTCAGGAGTATAAAAACCCTTTTGAAATTTATGAATCGGCGGCTGTTTTTTCATACAGTGTAGATAAGTTTAGAAAGAAAAGCAACACGATTTCTGCCTCTTTCTTCAAAAAACCAAACAATTATACGATTGATATTAAATCGAAATACAATCCGCAATACCATGCCGGAGGTGCTGAAGGTCTGATTGACGGTATCTTTGGTTCCGAAAACTGGCGTAAAGGTGATTGGCAAGGATATCAGTCACAGGATTTTGAATGTGTTATCGATTTGCAAAAGGAGCAAAAAATTTCCCAACTGTCCGCTAATTTCCTTCAGGACAGCCGTGCCTGGATTTTAATGCCTTCTAAAGTGGAATTTTATGCTTCGCCGGACAATGTCAATTTTACTTTGGTAAAAACAATAGAAAATAATCTGGACCCGAAAGAAACCGAAACCAGGATTGTTGATTTTAAAGCAACAATCCCTCCAACTTCTGCCAGATACATTAAGGTAAAATCCTATAATTTTGGCAAATTACCTGAATGGCATCAGGGAGTCGGTGGAGACGCGTATATATTTATTGATGAAATTACAATTAAATAAACATGAAAATAGTCTTAATTCAATCGCCATTAGTTTGGGAAAATCCAGCAGCGAACCGAAATTATTTTGAAGGAAAGATCAATGAAATTGCTTCAACGGCAGATGTAATCGTATTGCCCGAAATGTTTGCTACAGGGTTTACCATGAATCCGGTTCCGGTTGCCGAAACGATGCAGGGAGAAACGGTTTCCTGGATGGTAACTTTGGCGAAAGCCAATAATTGTGCTGTTACAGGGAGTTTGGTTATTACAGAAGAGGCTAATTTTTATAACAGATTGTTTTTTGTTCTTCCTTCCGGCGAAATTCGGACGTATGACAAAAGGCACCTATTCTCTTTAGCTGGCGAAGATAAAGTGTATACTTCGGGCGCGGAAAAAATAATAATCGAATACAAAGGATTTAAAATTTGTCCGCTGATTTGTTACGATTTGCGTTTTCCGGTTTTCTCCAGAAACGTAGAAGACTATGATGTGTTGATTTATGTAGCTAATTGGCCCAAACCGCGAGTGAATGCATGGGATTCCCTGCTCAAAGCACGTGCTATTGAAAACTTATGTTATACTATAGGTGTAAACAGAATAGGGACAGATAGCAATAACCTGGAATACAACGGGCACACACAAGCGATTGATTTTCTTGGAAACTTTCTGTTAGAACCACAGGAAAAAGAAGGTGTTTTTGTTGTTGAAATTGACAAACAAACCATGCTGGAAACAAGAGCAAAGCTCAATTTTCTAAACGACAAAGATGCTTTTCAACTGTTGTAATTACCTGCTTAAATCAACATCCTGATTGACATCCCAATTGGCTCTGACGTCAATTTCCGAAGGGTAATGAATTACTTCTTCCGGCTGTCGTTTTTCAAGATAATTTCCAGAGTCGCGTTTTTTGTTTTTGTTTTCATCGTAAATAATCCGCATGGAATATTTTTGAGGTTCCAATAATGAAAATTCAACTGTAGAAACATCTGAATAAGCTGATTTTAAGACTTTTCCCTTAACATCTGTTAATTCGACTATGATTGGGTATGATTTTACATTTTGTAAATTCAATTTCAAATTCCCGTATTCAGCTGCATTTTTGATAGAAAAGCTAAAAGACAAACTGTCGTTTTTTTGGCCAAGGTAATCTTCAATAGCATTTGGAAGCAATGAAAAAGTATATTTTTCATCAGGATCTTTGGTAAACAAAATTTCCAGATTCTGATTGAATTCATCGTAATTGGTTTTGAATGCCACTTTGGAAGAATCTTTTTTAATCAGATTCATTTTTGACAGGTCAAACTTCTCTAAAGGTGTTGCAGTTATAATAGCAAAATTCTCATCCAGTTTAAGAACTCCGGTTTGTTTTGCGGAAAGACGTAAAGTGTCCTGTTTTTGATTTCCTATTTTGACATTAAACGCTTTTTTGTACTTTTCTTTTTGAACTGTAAGCTGCAATGAATCATTTTTGATGGATTTAAACCAAACCTGAACAGAATCTTTGCCGGCATATTTTGTCACTATTGTTTTTATTGGGTTGTTTCGATGTGTTGCCTCTATTTTTATATCTTTTGCATCTCCTTCATAGCCTGCGATTATTCTGTTTCCAGAAGCTTGTGTGGGTTTTTTGGAGTCGAATTTCGGGTCTTCCTTAAATAATTCCAATTCAAATATGGCTTTGTCCGGAACGGTAATCGTTTGGTTGTAGAAACCGATTTTATCTCTTTTCGGATCAAATTTATAATTGTCTGATTTTTCTTTTAAGGCTATCAATCGGTATTGACCAGCTTTGACGTTTTCTATCTTAAAAGTTTTTAAACTGTCTAAAGTATTGGTGATATATCTTGGAGTTTGTTTGTAAATAATCGAATCATTAAAATTGGAATCAACTTCATAAAGCATCACATTGACGAACGGCTCAGCTTCTTTTTCGTACGAATCTTTGATGGTTCCTTCAATAGAAAGAGAGTCTACAAAGGCTCCGGTAGAAAATACGTATTTTAATTGTTTGAGGACATTTCCTTCGTTGTTGTCAATAATGCTTTGGCCGAAATTAAAACTGTAAGTCGTATTAGGCTGTAATGTGTCGTTGATTTTTATGGTTAAAGTTTTGCTCGCCGTTCCCTGCGGTAACACAGTAATTGGCTTTTTCATTGGCGGAGAAACAATCAGATTTTTTTGAAGGTCTTTAATTTTGATGTATTCATCAAAAGTGATCTTAATTGTGTTTTTATCAAAATTTGTTGAAAAATTCTTAGGAGAACTCGACATGATTTTTGGAGGAGCAATATCTTTGTCGCCACCAGTTATTGTGCCTCTTTTAGCACAGCCGACAGCTAACAGCAGTAAGCAAAAAACAAAGCCGTATGTTTCGATTTTTCTCATGAATATCAGTTTAATCGCTGCAAAATAACAACTATATTTAGTGGAAACGAAATCTTTTTTAATTGTTTAGCTTTTACAATAAAATTAGGATTGCGACATAGCCATGGTTACAATGCTCAATCTTGCTCCAGGAATTTGTAAAAGTGCTTTTCCGCAAGCTTCAAGTGTTGCACCGGTTGTAAGAACGTCATCAATCAGTAAAAAGTGCTTGTTGTGATGGATTTCAGAAAATTGAATTCCAAAAGTGTTTTCAGATACTGTATTCCGATTGATTAAATTCTTTTTGGATTGTGTCGCTGCATACTCGTTTCGAATCAGGACAAAAGGATCGTATTTTTTATCTAATCCGCTTGAAATGGCTTTGCTGAAGGCGCTTACCTGATTATAGCCCCGTTCTTTTAATCTTTTTTTGTGCAATGGGACAGGAATAATATAATCGATGGTTTTTAGTGTTTCGTTCGATTTTAAATCCTCAACATACCAATTGCCTAATAATGTCCCAATTTCCTGATGATTTTTGTACTTTAAATTATGAATCAACTGCTGAACAATTCCTTTTTTATGGTAGTAAAGCATCGCTGATGAATGTTCGATTGGAATTCGCCCGTAAAATTTCTTAAATCCTTCGTTTTCAGAGTTAATTAAGTGGTTTGTTAAGGGTAAATGATGTCTGCAGGCAATACAAATTGCCTTTTCATTTTCCAAAAGTATTTCCGAACAACCGGAACAAATTTCAGGAAAAAATAATTTTATCAGGTTTTTTAGCATTTCATCGATTTTATTTTTGAGGAATCATATAAAAATATAAATTTATGAAAATTAAAATTTACTCCAAAAAGAATGACCTTAAGAACATCATTAAAAATGATAAAACTTTCCGCTATTGTGTTTGCATCAGTGGGGGTTGTTTTTGCGTCAAAATATTACCAGAGTAAAAATCAGTTTAAAAAGCTGAAAGAAGAAATTCAATTAGAAAAAATAACCCATTCAAACGAATTAAACGAAATTTTAACCCGTTATGATGCTTCACTGGATAAGAATAAGGAATTAGTGAAGTTACAGAAGGCGACTGCTGTTAATAAAGAGGATGCAAAGCCGGAAATTTCAAAACAGCCTTTACTTCCGAAAGTAAAGCCCGAAATGAAAATAAAGCCGGAAGTTAAACAAGACGCCCGTTCGAATAGTAAAGTAGATTCATTAAAAAATGAATTAAAAGAACAATCTGCCCAAAACAGAGTGCTTGTAAACCAGCTAGGAGAATTGTCGATTAAGTACAAAGAGCTGAAAAAGCAGAATGACAATAATGAAAATGCGCTTGCGGTTTCAAAAAATCTTACTGCGATTAATGTTTATGCCAACGGTATTAAAATTGTGTCGAATAACATTATCGAAACGAAACGATTCAGTGCGATAGAGCAAATAAAAGTCTGTTTCACTCTTCTTGAAAACAAAGCGGCCGTAAAAGGCAATAAAGATATTTATATTCAAATCGTAAATCCTGACAACAAAGTAGTTTCCAAAAACGGTGATTTTGTTGAAGAAGCATCCAGATTACTTCGTTATAGTGCCAAAACTAATATTTATTATGATAACGAAGAGTTGGATGTATGTGTTTTTGTTGATCCAAACAAAAATGACATTCAAAAAGGAGATTACGAAATAAATATATTTTCGGGCATAAATTTAATAGGAAGTACTGTTTTTTCTTTAAAGTAATCCTTTTTTTGCTTTTTTTCTTCTAAAATTTTCATTCACTTTTCCTATTTTTGCACCACTATGGCAAAACAAGAAGATTTATTTAAGAATGTAGTTTCGCATGCGAAAGAATATGGTTTTATTTTTCAGTCAAGCGAAATTTACGACGGATTGAGCGCAGTATATGATTATGCTCAAAACGGAGTGGAATTGAAAAAGAATATTAGAGATTATTGGTGGAAATCAATGGTACAGATGCACGAAAACATCGTAGGAATCGACGCTGCGATTTTTATGCATCCAACTACTTGGAAAGCATCCGGCCATGTCGATGCATTCAATGATCCGTTGATTGATAATAAAGATTCCAAAAAAAGATACAGGGCGGATGTTTTGGTGGAAGATTATGCTGAAAAAATCCATCAGAAAGCTAAAAAAGAAATAGAAAAAGCCAAAGAGCGTTTTGGTAATGCTTTTAATGAGCAGGAATTTATCACGACCAATACACGTGTTGTTGAATACCTTGCAAAAGAAAAAGAGATTCGCGAAAGATTAGGCCGTTCGTTAGGTTCCGGTGATTTGGAAGATGTAAAAGCATTAATCGAGGAGTTAGAAATCGCTGATCCGGAAACCGGTTCCAGAAACTGGACTGAAGTACGTCAGTTTAACCTAATGTTCGGTACAAAAATTGGTGCTTCTGCAGATACTGCATTGGATTTATACCTGCGTCCTGAAACAGCTCAGGGGATTTTTGTGAATTTTCTAAACGTACAAAAATCCGGACGTATGAAGATTCCTTTTGGAATTGCTCAAACAGGAAAAGCTTTCCGTAACGAAATCGTAGCGCGTCAGTTTATCTTCCGTATGCGTGAATTCGAACAAATGGAAATGCAGTTTTTTGTAAAGCCGGGCGAAGAGATGAAGTACTATGATTACTGGAAAACAACCCGTTTAAACTGGCATTTATCCCTTGGTTTAGGAAAAGAAAATTACCGTTTTCACGATCACGAAAAATTAGCACACTACGCCAATGCTGCGGCAGATATTGAATTTAACTTTCCATTCGGATTTAAAGAATTGGAAGGAATTCACTCTCGTACCGATTTTGATTTGAAAGCACATGAAGAACATTCAGGTAAAAAAATGCAATATTTTGATACTGAAGAAAATAAAAATTACACTCCTTATGTTGTGGAAACTTCTGTAGGTTTAGATCGTATGTTTCTGGCAGTTTTCTCTAATTCATTAAAAGAAGAAACTTTGGAAGATGGTTCTACGAGAACAGTTTTACAGTTGCCTTCGGTTTTGGCTCCAACAAAAGCAGCTGTTTTACCATTAGTGAAAAAAGATGGGTTGCCAGATGTAGCTAAAGAAATTATTGAAGAACTGAAATGGGATTTCAATGTAGCGTACGATGAAAAAGATGCTGTAGGTCGTCGTTATAGAAGACAAGACGCTTTAGGGACGCCATTCTGTATCACGGTTGACCATCAGACTTTGGAAGATCAGACTGTCACAATACGTCACAGAGATTCGATGAAACAAGATAGAGTAAAGATTACAGAATTGCGAGGAATCATCAATAATGAGGTTTCGATGAGAAACTGGCTGATGAAGATGTAACTGAATTAACTCAATAAAAAAAATCCCAAATACAATTCGTGTTTGGGATTTTTTTATGTTACAAATGCAAGTTGTGCAATCGGGCTACATATTTTCCAATCACATCAAACTCTAAATTAATTTTAGTGCCTATTTTGAAATTCTTAAAGTTAGTGTGTTCGTAAGTATAAGGAATTATCGCCACGCTAAATTCATTTACTTTTGAATTAACAACGGTCAAACTCACACCATTTACGGTTATAGATCCTTTTTCAACGGTGATGTTGTTTAGGCTTTTGTCATATTCGAAAGTAAAATGCCAACTTCCATTCACTTCTTCGATACTTTTACAGATTGCGGTTTGATCCACATGTCCTTGAACGATGTGCCCGTCTAATCGATCTCCCAATTTCATGGCGCGTTCCAAATTAACACTGTCATTTTCATTCCAATGGGATAAATTGGTTTTGTCTATCGTTTCTTTAATGGCTGTAACGGTATAACAATCCTGTTCAATGTGAACAACTGTTAAACAAATACCATTGTGCGAGACGCTTTGGTCAATTTTAAGTTCGTTAGTGATTTTCGATTGAACGGTAATATGAATATTTTCACCTTCTTTTTCTAAAGCTTTGATGGTGCCGAGAGTTTCTATGATTCCTGTAAACATTACTGATTTTATTTTAGTAAATTTGCATTCAAAATTAGCAATAAATCCATTGAACTGATGACAAAAAGACCAGAAAATATAATTGTAGGTATTTCTATTGGTGATTTAAACGGAATTGGGAGTGAAGTTATCCTGAAATCGTTTGAAGATACCAGAATGCTGGAATTGTGTACGCCAATTATTTTTGCTAATGTGAAAATTCTGTCTTTTTTAAAGAAAAGCCTTGATTTGAATACACAATTACACGGAATTGATAAATTAGATCAAATGGTGATTGGTAAAATCAATGTGTTGAATGTTTGGCGCGAAGGCGTCAATATAGAATACGGTAAAGTAGATGAAAATGTTGGAAAATATGCCGTAAAATCTTTTGTGGAAGCTACAAAAGCATTGAAAGAAGGTAGTATTGATGTTTTGGTAACAGCTCCAATTAATAAATCGAATGTTCAGTCGGAAGAGTTTTCTTTTCCGGGACATACGGATTATCTGGATCAGGAATTGGAAGGAAATGCGCTGATGTTTATGATTCAGGATAACCTGCGTGTAGGATTATTGACGGATCATGTGCCGCTGAGTGAGGTGGCAAATCATTTAACAGAAGAATTAATCAGAACTAAGATAAAAACCATTAAGCAGTCATTAATTCAGGATTTCGGAATCAGAAAGCCGAAAATCGCTGTTTTGGGGTTAAATCCGCATTCTGGAGATAATGGTGTGATAGGAGATGAAGAAGATAAATTAATAAAGCCCGTACTGAAAAAAATATTTGAAGAAGGAACTTTGGTTTTTGGGCCGTTTTCTGCCGATGGTTTTTTCGGAAGCCATCAATATGAGAAATACGATGCAGTAATTGCGACCTATCACGATCAGGGATTAATTCCTTTTAAAACATTGTCTTTTGGTAAAGGAGTTAATTATACTGCGGGTTTGGATAAAGTAAGAACTTCTCCGGATCACGGAACCGCGTATGAAATAGCAGGTAAAGGGCAAGCAGATCATAATTCTTTTTCGGAAGCAATTTATGCAGCAATTGATATTTTTAAGGCTAGAAATGAGCATGCTGAATTGACTGCAAGGCCTTTGAAAACAAAAGAAAAACAGTTATAAACAAAAAAATGTTTATAACGCTTTTAATTTTATAAATAATTTATATCTTTGCACTCCCGAATAAAGGGACAAATTGTTGTTAAGATGAAAGTTACAAATGAATTTTTAATCCCATTCATAGGATTAAAGCTTGGAAAACATCAGTTTGAATTTCAAATAAATAAAGCGTTCTTTGATCACTTTGAGTATGACGAATTTGAAAGCGCCGACATCAAAGTAAATATAGTATTAGAAAAGAAAAGCACTATGCTTGAATTAAAGTTTAAGCATAAAGGAACAATTCATGTGCCTTGCGATTTGACTAATGAAGATTTTGACTTGCCTGTAAAAGGAAAGCTGGATCTTATTGTTCGATTTGGTGATGTGTATAATGACGATAATGAGGAGTTGCTCATATTGCCGTTAGCAGAACATCAGATAGACGTGTCGCAATACATTTATGAAATGATTGTCTTATCTATACCGCTTAAAAAAATTCATCCGGGAATAAAAGATGGTACATTGCAAACTGATGCATTATCAAGGCTGAATGAAATTAATGTCAAAGAACCTATTGAAGTAAAAGAAGAGAACACAGACCCACGTTGGGACGAATTAAAAAAACTATTAACGGATAAATAATTTTGTAAAATGGCACATCCTAAGAGAAAGACCTCGAAAACAAGAAGAGACAAAAGAAGAACTCATTATAAAGCAACTGTTGCTCAAATCGCAACTTGTCCTATAACTGGAGAAGCACATTTATACCACAGAGCTTACTGGCATGAAGGTAAAATGTACTACAGAGGTCAAGTAGTAATTGATAAGCAAATAGCTGTTGCTTAATACATTTTTGTAAAAAGTATTTAACTCTCACCCAACTGTGAGAGTTTTTTTGTTGGGAATAACTGAAAATAAAATCCGAAGTAAATTATCTTTGTTTTAAAGATTTTTTGTAACTTCAACGTCTTTTAAAACGTATGTTTTAAACGTATTATTTGAACTTTATGAATACAATTACTGCCGCAATCACTGCCGTTGGCGCATATGTTCCAGAGTTTGTTCTTTCTAATCAGGTATTAGAAACCATGATTGATACTAACGATGAATGGATAACAACCCGGACAGGAATTAAAGAAAGAAGAATTTTAAAGGAAAAAGGAAAAGGAACCTCTTTTCTTGCGATAAAAGCTGCACAAAACTTAATCGAAAAATCAGGTATTAATCCTGCTGAGATTGATTTGATTTTATTGGCAACGGCAACGCCTGATATGCCTGTGGCATCCACTGGGGTTTTTGTAGCTTCACAAATAGGTGCTGTAAATGCATTTGCTTATGATTTGCAGGCAGCCTGTTCCAGCTTTTTGTTCGGAATGTCAACAGCAGCAGCTTATATACAATCCGGACGTTATAAAAAAGTATTGTTAATCGGTGCCGATAAAATGTCGTCGATTATTGACTATACAGACAGAGCGACCTGCATTATCTTTGGAGATGGTGCAGGTGCTGTTCTTTTTGAGCCGAACACTGAAGGCCTAGGTTTGCAAGATGAAATTTTGCGAAGCGACGGAATTGGCCGCGAATATTTGAAAATTGATGCCGGAGGTTCTATATTGCCTGCGTCAAAGGAAACTGTAGAAAACGGATTGCATACCGTATTCCAAGATGGAAAAACAGTATTTAAATACGCTGTTTCCGGAATGGCAGATGTAAGCGAAAAAATCATGGAACGCAACAACCTGACACATGATGATGTAAACTGGTTAGTGGCGCATCAGGCGAATAAAAGAATTATTGATGCAACAGCACAAAGAATGAATTTGGATGAGTCCAAAGTGTTATTGAATATTCAAAGATACGGAAATACGACGTCTGCAACATTGCCTCTTTTGTTAAGTGATTTTGAAAATCAGCTTAAGAAAGGAGATAATCTTATATTTGCATCATTTGGAGGTGGATTCACTTGGGGATCTATTTATTTAAAATGGGCATACAACAAATAATAAACTATAACTAAAACAAATCATCATGGATTTAAAAGAAATTCAAAATCTAATCAAATTTGTAGCAAACACTGGCGTTGCTGAGGTCAAGTTAGAAACAGGAGATGTTAAAATTACCATCAGAACAACGTTAGAAGGTACTACTGAAACAACTTATGTACAACAAATGCCTGCTCAAAATGTTTTGCAGCACGCAGCTCCTCAACAAATTGCTCCTGCAGCTGTTACACCAGTTGTAACACCGGCAGCAGAAGATAATTCAAAATATATCACGGTAAAATCACCAATCATCGGTACTTTCTATAGAAAACCATCTCCAGACAAGCCAATGTTTGTTGAAGTAGGAAGTTCAATTGGTAAAGGTGACGTTTTATGTGTTATTGAAGCCATGAAATTATTCAACGAGATTGAGTCTGAAGTATCAGGAAAAATCGTGAAAGTATTAGTTGATGATTCTTCTCCAGTTGAATTTGACCAACCTTTATTCTTGGTAGATCCGTCTTAATTTAGATTGTTAGATATAGGATTGCCGGATTTGCTGAAAATCTGACGGTCTGATTGTCAAAGAATCAATTGTATAATTATCTAAATTAAAAAAGATGTTCAAAAAAATACTAATAGCAAACAGGGGAGAAATTGCACTTCGTGTAATTAGAACTTGTAAAGAAATGGGAATTAAAACCGTTGCGGTTTATTCTACAGCTGATGCTGAAAGTTTACATGTAAAATTTGCTGATGAAGCCGTTTGTATCGGGCCACCGCCAAGTAATCTTTCGTACTTAAAAATGTCAAACATTATTGCTGCTGCAGAAATTACAAATGCAGATGCAATACACCCAGGATACGGGTTCTTGTCTGAAAATGCTAAATTTTCAAAAATTTGTCAAGAACACAACATTAAATTTATTGGTGCTTCACCAGAAATGATTGATAGAATGGGTGACAAAGCTTCAGCTAAATCTACCATGATTGAAGCTGGAGTTCCATGTGTGCCAGGTTCTGTAGGGATTTTAGAATCTTACGAACAAGCAGAAAAATTAGCCGCTGAATTTGGCTACCCAGTAATGCTTAAAGCAACTGCTGGTGGTGGTGGTAAAGGAATGCGTGCAGTTTGGAAACAAGAAGATTTATTAAAAGCATGGGAAGGTGCTCGTCAAGAGTCTGCTGCTGCTTTTGGTAATGATGGAATGTACCTTGAAAAACTAATCGAAGAGCCTCGTCACATTGAAATTCAAGTGGTAGGAGATTCTTACGGAAAAGCATGTCACTTGTCTGAAAGAGATTGTTCAGTACAAAGGCGTCATCAAAAATTAACGGAAGAAACACCTTCTCCATTTATGACCGATGAACTTCGTGAAAAAATGGGTCTTGCGGCTGTAAAAGCGGCGGAGTATATTAAATATGAAGGAGCTGGAACGGTTGAGTTTTTAGTAGACAAACACCGTAACTTTTATTTCATGGAAATGAATACCCGTATTCAGGTGGAACACCCTATTACGGAGCAGGTTATTGATTATGATTTGATTCGTGAGCAGATATTGGTTGCTGCTGGTGTGCCAATTTCAGGTAAAAATTATTTACCGCAGTTGCACTCTATCGAATGCCGTATCAATGCTGAAGATCCTTACAATGATTTCCGTCCTTCTCCAGGGAAGATAACGGTTTTACATTCGCCAGGAGGTCACGGAGTGCGTTTGGATACCCATGTTTATGCAGGATATACTATTCCGCCAAATTATGATTCAATGATTGCCAAGTTGATTACAACTGCGCAAACACGTGAAGAAGCGATTAGTAAAATGAAACGCGCCCTAGATGAGTTCGTGATTGAAGGAATCAAAACAACAATTCCTTTCCACAGACAATTAATGGACGAGCCGGATTATGTGGCCGGTAATTATACAACAAAATTCATGGAATCTTTTGTAATGAAAGAACCAAGAGGATAAATAAAAAATCCCAATCTGAATTAGACTGAACCCAAAAAGTTAGACAAATTTATAATTAATTTTGATAATAGTGAGCTCGATATTTTATCGGGCTCATTTTGTTTAAATTTGATTTGATTCTTTCATCATTATAATA
>NZ_JBOGUT010000008.1:0-121350 GCF_050696275.1 Flavobacterium sp. | reverse complement strand
GTGCTGTACTGCTTATCGTTGGAACTGCAGGAGTTACCAGTACTGCCGCATTACTAAACGGTGCCGAAGCTCCCGAGGTACAACTTCCATTGTTTGAAGTAACCGTATACGAAGTACCGATAATCATGCCGGAAATAAATCCTGTCCCATCCACCGTAGGTCCTGTCGGGGTAAAGCTATAGGTGTTCGCCGCATTGTAATTACTGATGGTACTCGTTCCTGCTACCAAACAAGTAGGCGCTGTGCTACTTATTGTCGGAACTGACGGGGTTACCAGTATTGGTGCATTACTAAACGGTGCCGAAGCTCCTGAAGTACAACTGCCATTGTTTGAAGTGACCGTATACGAAGTACCGATAACCATTCCCGAAATCAATCCTGTTCCTCCTACTGTTAGTCCTGCAGGAGTGAAAGTATACGTATGAGCCGCATTATAATTACTAACGGTACTGCTTCCCGTCGCTAAACAAGTAGGCGCTGTACTACTTATTGTCGGAACTGCTGGGGTTACCAATACCGCCGCATTGCTGAATGGTGCCGAAGCTCCTGAAGTACAGCTGCCGTTATTTGAAGTCACCGTATACGAAGTACCGATAATCATTCCCGAAATCAATCCTGTTCCACCAACCGTAGGTCCTGCAGGAGTAAAAGTATACGTATTCGCCGCACTATAATTACTAATGGTACTGGTACCTGCTACCAAACAAGTTGGTGCTGTGGAACTTATCGTTGGAACTGCAGGAGTTACCAGTATTGGTGCATTGCTGAACGGTGCCGAAGCTCCCGAGGTACAACTTCCATTGTTTGAAGTAACCGTATACGAAGTCCCGATAACCATTCCTGATATTAGACCCGTCACATCCACCGTAGGTCCTGTCGGGGTAAAGGTATAGGTGTTCGCCGCACTATAATTACTGATGGTACTCGTTCCTGCTACCAAACAAGTTGGTGCTGTGGAACTTATTGTCGGAACTGCAGGAGTTACCAGTACTGCCGCATTACTAAACGGTGCCGAAGCTCCCGAAGTACAGCTGCCGTTATTTGAAGTCACCGTATACGAAGTACCGATGACCATGCCTGAAATCAAGCCTGTTCCACCAACCGTTGGTCCTGTTGGAGTAAAAGTATAAGTGTTCACTACGTTGTAATTGCTAATCGTACTGGTACCCGTAGACAAACAAGTCGGTGCTGTGCTACTTATTGTCGGAACTGCTGGAGTTACCAGTACCGCTGCATTACTAAACGGTGCCGAAGCTCCCGAGGTACAACTTCCATTGTTTGAAGTAACCGTATACGAAGTCCCGATAACCATTCCTGATATTAGACCCGTCACATCCACCGTAGGTCCTGTCGGGGTAAAGGTATAGGTGTTCGCCGCACTATAATTACTGATGGTACTCGTTCCTGCTACCAAACAAGTTGGTGCTGTGGAACTTATTGTCGGAACTGCAGGAGTTACCAGTACTGCCGCATTACTAAACGGTGCCGAAGCTCCCGAGGTACAACTTCCATTGTTTGAAGTGACCGTATACGAAGTCCCGATAACCATTCCCGAAATCAATCCTATTCCTCCTACTATTGGTCCTGCCGGAGTAAAAGTATAGGTATTCGCCGCACTATAATTGCTGATGGTACTCGTTCCCGCTACTAAACAAGTTGGTGCTGTACTGCTTATTGTTGGAACTGCAGGAGTTACCAGTACTGCCGCATTACTAAACGGTGCCGAAGCTCCCGAGGTACAACTTCCATTGTTTGAAGTAACCGTATACGAAGTACCGATAACCATTCCCGAAATCAATCCTGTCCCATCCACCGTAGGTCCTGTTGGACTAAAGGTGTAGGTGTTCGCCGCACTATAATTACTAATGGTACCGGTACCTGCTACTAAACAAGTTGGTGCTGTGGAACTTATCGTTGGAACCGCTGGAGTTACCAATACCGCTGCATTACTGAACGGTGCCGAAGCTCCAGAAGTACAACTTCCATTGTTTGAAGTAACCGTATACGAAGTACCGATAATCATATTTGAAATCAATCCTGTCCCATCCACCGTAGGTCCTGCTGGGCTAAAGGTGTAGGTGTTCGCCGCACTATAATTACTAATGGTACTGGTACCTGCTACCAAACAAGTTGGTGCTGTGGAACTTATCGTTGGAACCGCTGGAGTTACCAATACCGCTGCATTGCTAAACGGTGCCGAAGCTCCTGAAGTACAACTGCCATTGTTTGAAGTAACCGTATACGAAGTACCGATAATCATATTTGAAATCAATCCTATTCCTCCTACTATTGGTCCTGCCGGAGTAAAAGTATAGGTATTCGCCGCACTATAATTGCTGATGGTACTCGTTCCCGCTACTAAACAAGTTGGTGCTGTGGAACTTATTGTCGGAACTGCTGGAGTTACCAGTACCGCTGCATTGCTAAACGGTGCCGAAGCTCCCGAAGTACAGCTGCCGTTATTTGAAGTCACCGTATACGAAGTCCCGATAACCATTCCTGATATTAGACCCGTCACATCCACCGTAGGTCCTGTCGGGGTAAAGGTATAGGTGTTCGCCGCATTGTAATTACTGATGGTACTCGCTCCTGCTACCAAACAAGTAGGCGCTGTGCTACTTATCGTTGGAACTGCCGGAGTTACCAGTATTGGTGCATTGCTGAACGGTGCCGAAGCTCCCGAAGTACAACTGCCATTGCTTGAAGTAACCGTATACGAAGTACCGATGACCATGCCTGAAATCAATCCTGTCCCACCAACCGTAGGTCCTGCAGGAGTAAAAGTATACGTATTCGCCGCACTATAATTGCTGATGGTACTCGTTCCTGCTACTAAACAAGTTGGTGCTGTGGAACTTATTGTTGGAACTGCAGGAGTTACCAGTACCGCTGCATTACTAAACGGTGCCGAAGCTCCCGAGGTACAACTTCCATTGTTTGAAGTAACCGTATACGAAGTACCGATAATCATATCTGAAATCAATCCTGTCCCATCCACCGTAGGTCCTGTTGGACTAAAGGTGTAGGTGTTCGCCGCACTATAATTACTAATGGTACTGGTACCTGCTACTAAACAAGTTGGCGCTGTGGAACTTATCGTTGGAACCGCTGGAGTTACCAGTATTGGTGCATTACTAAACGGTGCCGAAGCTCCTGAAGTACAACTGCCATTGTTTGAAGTGACCGTATACGAAGTCCCGATAACCATTCCTGAAATCAAGCCTGTTCCACCAACCGTAGGTCCTGCAGGAGTAAAAGTATACGTATTCGCCGCACTATAATTGCTAATCGTACTGGTACCCGTAGATAAACAAGTCGGTGCCGTACTGCTTATTGTCGGAACTGCAGGAGTTACCAGTACTGCCGCATTACTAAACGGTGCTGATGTTGCCAGAGGACAAACCCCATTTGCTGACGTCACGGTATACGAAGTACCAATGACCATTCCTGAGATTAGGCCTGTCCCATCCACCGTTGGTCCTGTTGGGTTAAAGGTATACGTGTTCGCCGCATTGTAATTACTGATCGTACTGGTGCCTGCTGCCAAACAAGTAGGCAGAGTGGAACTTATCGTTGGCGCTATCGGGGTGTTATTTACTGTTATAGTAGTTGTAGCAGTAGCGGTACAACCATTGGCACCTGTTACCGTTACCGTATAGGTAGTCGTATTCGTTGGAGTAGCTATAGGATTAGAAATGTTGGGGTCATTTAATCCTACAGCCGGACTCCAAGAATAAGACACTCCTCCTGTGGCCAGTAATGCTACGCTTGGTGTAGCACAAGTAGTCGTTACACTGGTAGGTGTTACGCTAGCTGTTACCGGTGTCAGTATATCCAAAATCGTAAACGGTTCTGATGGACTGGAGGTAAAGTCTACATCTATGATATATAAGGATACAGTGTATTCTTCGCCATAATGCAGACCAGTAATTACTCCGCCCGGCCCCACTGAAGGATAATTAACAACATTACCAACAGCATCATAAAATATGTAATTTATATTGGGATCGTCCAAATAGTTTGTTATGGTAGCGGTGCCTGCTGCACTACAACTAGGAGGTGTTATGTTTAATACCGGGGTAAACAGGTCTAATGCATCACAGCCAAAGCCATCATTACTGACAGACGAGCCAGAAGGCAGCACCCAACTAATACCAGTCGATGATGCATTACCCACATCTTTGACCAGGTAAACATTTCCCGTAGGGTTATTAAAAGCCAATAAAGTCCCTTTATTATCCACCCAAATCGCCCCAAAATCATTGGCTCCAGAAGAATCCAGATTATGAACTGAAGAAGGATTCGTAAGATTTAAAATCCTTGTGGTAAGTGTCTTTGTAGCGTCATCAATAATAACCAGCCTACAACTTGTAGTCGTAGAACCATTTCTTGTAATACCATAATAGGCTCCGTTATAATACGCGTAATCATTGCATTGATTGTTAATAATATTAGTACCGTTTACAATAAAGCTATCGACTGCAGCAGTGGCAACACCACTGGTCAAATCTAAATTGGCAACATTAAACCTTCCTAAAGAAGTGAGCCCGTTATCATCCCTGAAATAAAGATAATCTCCTACTGAAAACATACTGGCATAAATATCCAAGGCTCCCATACTGGTAAGATCAATCCTTCCAACATAAGAAAAATTAGCCGCAGGATTAAAAACCCTGATAGTGTGGGTAGCAGCGCCGTTGACGTACAATAATCCCGTAACGGAACTGTAGGCCGAAGCAGCACCGGATCCCGTATCTACCCCAGTAGTTAAAGTATGTATATTCACAAAGGTCTGCGTTTGCAAATCATACTCATATATATCTACATTACCTGAAGCTCCTTTAGTCTGGTAGATAGACTTAAGCCCCGAACAGGTTTGCGCTCCTAAGTGAGAGCTGGTAAAAAATAGCAGGAGTAAAAATATACACTTAAAAAAATCAAATCTTTTTTGAGTAAAGTTTTCCATATATTAAATCTGTTTTAAAAGAATAATCATCCTCGTTTTACTAATTGTTTTTTTAGCCTTATATTAATTTTGCACATTTTACAGAATAGTGCTGTGAGCCTTTTCTATCCCAAAATTAGGAACAAGATTATTTTTTTGATAGTTTTTTCCCTTGTTGAATAGTGCCTTTTTATAAAAAGAGACTGTTCCACTTTATAATTGTGCACAAAAAAAATTAGGAATTAGTGTAGATTTGCAAATGCTTACCAGGCATATTCAATCTGAAAGAATTAAGTATAAGAATTATAAATTAAGAGTATCTAATTTGAATAAAAGCTTTTTTTTAAATACGCCAAGAACAATAAACATCTCACTATCCAATAATGAATACTGCCTTATTAATCTTTTGTTACCTTAGTTGTTTTATGAGTTTATTATGTATGCTCATTATTCTTATCCAGAACAAATTCCATATCTATTATAAATTCCTGGTATTGCTTTGCCTTATTTCCTGCATCATCGTTATTGGCTGCTGGACTTTTTTTCAGGGCACTATTCCCTTACTGAAACATGCCTATCTCTGGGTTCTCAGTTTTCCTGTTGATTTTGTGCCCGGTTCACTCTTATATTTATATATAAAATCTGTTCTGGAAAGAAGAAAAAAATTCAGCAAATGGAATTTTCTTCATTTTGCCCCTGCAGTATTGCATTGTATCGAACTCATTCCTTTTTACCTGCTTCCAGCCAGCTCCAAACAACTTTCCCTGACGTTGTATTTATTGCATTCCGAAAAACTTCCGCCCTCTTCTGTTTTCATGCTCCCGATGGATGTTCATGTTTTTTTGAAAACCGCATTGTGGTTCTTCTATATTGCATTAACGATTCATTTATTGATGCAATTCCGTAAAAAAAATCCTTTGTGGATTACACGAAACAATCATATTTGGTTCTGGCTCACCAGGCTTACGAGCATTCATGTAGTAGCCATACTGATATCTCTTGTGGAGTTACTCGTTTTTGATAAGTATACTTATAGGGAATATTCCGTCATGCCTCCTGTGTTTTTTATCCTTACTTGTATCATACTGCTCATGTTCAAGCCGAAAATATTGTATGGATTAAGCCATTTGTATAGAGATAAGAGTACTGTTGAATTAAAAAAAGAGGAAGAGACGTTTTCAAAGACTTTTGAATTATCTCCTGTAAAGAGTAAAGAATATAAAGACAAAATTGAATTACTGATCCATGAAGAAAAGGCCTTTCTCATCAAAAACTATTTACTGAAAGACATGGCCCATGATTTGAATATTCCCCTGCATCATTTATCGCATGTTATCAATAAAGAATTCGGTACCAATTATACCAGTTTCATCAATAATTGCCGTATAGAGTATATCATCCGGCACCGATATGATGCCGAATGGTCACAATTTTCACTGGAAGGTATTGGAAATGAGGCAGGTTTTAATTCCAGAAATGCCTTTTTTAAAGCATTTAAAATTGCCACCGGAGAAACTCCTTCTGAATATTTTAGAAAAAAAAGCGATAACTGTTCAGCATCATTACGAAGGCCATAAATTCAATATCGCCAAAATCTCCATGATAATTTTAGGGGTTACATTGGCCTGTTTCGTTTAATTGGGCGTGATCTCGTTGGAAATAACGAGACTGTATCTTTTCTTCGTTCCTCAAAAAAGGATATCGCCTCTACCCCTCACGCAGCCTTTTGTAAAAACCACAAACCACTTTCCTAAACTTGTCATTCCGACGAAGGAGGAACCTCCACAATCCACTTCCACAATCCCAGCATAATCTCAATAACCAATATACCACTCCCAATCTTTTTTAAAATTGCCACGTCGTTCCTCTTCGCAATAACAAGAACAAAAAGGGGGGCTATCAGGGCTAGGAATTTTCTTTTCAATTAATGTTGTATCATTTCCAGTTACCACCAAACAAAAAAGTCCCAACTTTAATGAACTGCCCCCAAATTAGTGTCTAACTTTTTGGGTGCAGTCTAAAATAATGGGGATTTTTTTTAGTCATTCATCGAAATCAAGAATTCTTCGTTGTTTCTGGTTTTCTTGAATCTATCGTTTATAAATTCCATAGCTTCTACAGGGTTCATATCTGCAAGATATTTACGCATAATCCACATGCGCTGTATCGTTTTTTCATCCAATAACAAGTCGTCACGACGTGTACTTGATGAAGTCAGATCAACTGACGGGAAAATACGACGGTTGGCTATTTTTCTGTCTAATTGCAGCTCCATATTACCTGTTCCTTTGAATTCTTCAAAGATCACTTCGTCCATTTTAGAACCGGTTTCTGTTAATGCTGTTGCGATAATACTTAACGAACCACCGCCTTCAACATTACGGGCAGCACCAAAGAAACGTTTAGGTTTTTGCAGTGCGTTTGCATCTACACCACCACTTAAAACCTTACCGGAAGCCGGCTGAACTGTGTTATAAGCACGGGCTAAACGTGTGATCGAATCTAATAAAATTACCACATCATGTCCGCATTCTACCAAGCGTTTGGCTTTTTCAAGTACTATATTGGCAATTTTTACGTGTTCTTGCGGTTCTCTATCGAAAGTTGAAGCTACCACTTCCCCACGCACACTGCGTTGCATATCTGTAACCTCTTCAGGGCGCTCGTCAATTAATAAAACTAATAGGTATACTTCAGGGTGATTGGCAGCAATTGCATTAGCAATATCCTTTAAAAGCATTGTTTTACCGGTTTTAGGCTGTGCTACAATCATACCACGCTGTCCTTTCCCGATTGGTGAAAACAAATCGATAATTCTAGTAGAGATTGAGCTTCCTTTTTCTGCTAAACGGAATTTTTCTGTTGGGAAAACCGGAGTCAGGTGCTCAAAAGATACCCTGTCACGTACCACTTGAGGATCATGACCGTTGATTTTTAGAACTTTAACCAATGGAAAATATTTTTCTCCTTCTTTTGGAGGACGAACCACTCCTTTTACGGTATCTCCTGTTTTTAAACCAAATAATCTGATTTGTGATGTTGACAAATAAATATCATCAGGTGAAGCCAGATAATTATAATCTGAAGAACGAAGAAATCCGTAACCGTCAGGCATCATTTCTAAAACACCTTCACTTTCAATAATTCCTTCGAACTCGTAATCCGGTTCTCTGAAGTTATTATTCTTCTTGTGTTTTGCGTTCGGGTTATTATTTTGTTGGTTTGGATTTGTGTTAGGAACCGCTCTTTGATTAGTCTGATTTGGGTTTTGAACAGCGTTTTCGTTTCCTTGAACTGGAGCAGCTTCTACAGCTATTTCCTCGGTAGTTTCTACAGTTGCAGGCTTATTCTCTGTCTTATTGTGAACTTTATGTGATTTGTCAACCTGAGTGACATTATTTTCGTCTTTTTTAAACCTGATTACTTTTGGAGGACGCTGCTTTTGATTTGGAGCAACTGGTTTTGGTGTTTCCTCAAAAGTTATTTCTTGTTGCGGAACCTCTTTTTTTACAGGAGGTGTATCGTTATTGCTTGCTTTCGGTGGTTTACTATCGCTGATTCTGGCTCTTTTTGGCTTTTCAGCTTCTATTTTATTACTGATTTCAGGAGTAATTTTTTCGGGAGCAATTTTTTCAGGATTTGCCGCCTGGTAATCTAAAATTTGATAAACTAATTCATCTTTTTTAAGTGTTTTGAATTTAGCAATTTTAGCAACTTTAGCAATTTCTTGTAGCTCTGTGAGCTTCATTTCTTTTAAAACAGAAATATCAAACATAAATAGATGTTTATAGTATTAAGTTAATTTGGATGATAGATGTAAATGAGATTTTTTTTGAAACTTATGTTCCGAAGTATGAAGTGCTTACGGATTGTTATTGCAATATTACAAATTTTATTTAAGTAAACAATAGTTTTTTATGAAAAGAAAATATATTTTTGTTACATAATACTACTTTAATAATGATTCAGAGAATACAAAGTATATATTTACTGGTTGCAGTAATAACAACGGGCGCTTTGCCATTTGTTTTCCACCTATGGAAGCTTGAAAGCGGTGTTGTTTTTTATTTTATGCAAAGTATGCTGTATACCGTTCTTTTTGGGTTAAGTACTACCCTATCCATTTTGAGTTTATTATCATTCAAAAAAAGACAAAATCAATTTGTGATGAACAGATTGAATATAATATTGAACTTAATTTTACTAGGATTATTTGTGTATCGAACGCTAAACGTATCTGGAGAAACGGAAGTTTCCGAGAAGGGTATTGGGATGTTTCTTCCTATCGTGACTATCTTTCTGTTAGTTATAGCTAACAGAGCCATTAAGAAGGACGAAGATCTCGTAAAATCTGTGGATCGATTAAGATAAACCTTTCATCTTAGTTTATTAGTGCGAGAAAAAACCATTCCTGATTTAGGAATGGTTTTTTTGTTCCAAATGGTTTAAAGAATGTGTTTATACTGTAGATTTAGTTAATGCAGACGATTAACATACTACTTCATTTATTAATTATCAGGAAGAATTTGAAGATCTAAATGGGATTTTTAACGTAACTTTTAACCTCAATGTCAAAACAACAAAAAACCAACAACTCACTTATCATCTAATTATTTAATTTACAATATTTTATAAAAAAAATAACGGAATAGATTGTCTTTTTTTATTTTTGTTAATACCAATTTGCAATCTTCTTTTTCTCTTAAAAACAATTGTTTTCTAACTGAAATTAGTGAGGAAAAAATCATTAATTTTAGGTATTTCAAGTAACTTTATATTCTACTACATTTGAAACATCTTTTAGTCGATATGGAAAATAAAATAAAAATACATTTAGCAGATGACCATCAAGTACTTATTGATGGGATGCTAGCCGTCTTAAAAACAAACAACGATTTTGAAGTTGTTGGATTTTCATTAAATGGAGAAAATCTGGTAGACAGAGTAGCAAAAAACGGTACTGATATTTTAGTGATGGACATTAATATGCCTGAAAAGGATGGTATACAGGTACTGAGAGAGTTTAATGAAAAAGGATTTACCTGTAAAGTCATTATTTTATCAAGCTATGACGATGCAAAACTGATCAAAGAAGTCATCAAACTGGGAGCCAGTGGTTATCTGACTAAACAATGTGCTGGTGAAAACATCATCGATGCCATAAAAACAGTTGCTGATGGCGAGCAGTATTTCTCTTCAACCATAAAAGACAAGATTTTTAATATCTTCACTAACAATTCTCAAAATCATGCGATGAATCCTGAAGAAATTATTTCAAGTATAACTGCCAGGGAATTAGAAATATTAAATCTGATAAGTCAGGAGAAAAGCGGAAAAGACATCAGCGAAATGCTGGATATCAGCGTGAATACCGTTGAAACTCATCGCAAAAATTTGATGAAAAAATTAAACGTAAAAAGTTCTGTGGGATTAGTGATATTTGCTGCCAAACACAACTTAATTGAAAATTAACATTTAAATCCAAATATTATGACTTACGACATGTTAGGAAACTACTCTTTTGAACAAATGAATGCTTCTGATTTTAGAGCTGCATTTGAAATCCCAGATAACTGTTTTTATAACTTAACAGAAGCCAGCGGGGAATATACTATTGCAATAAAATTAAATCCGGGTGAAAAAGAGCCTTCAACCAGTTTTAAGAATGAAACAGCAACCGTGTCATTTATAAACAATACAATTGACACTATTTTCGAGCAATACGAAAAATCCGGTGCTGTAATCAGAAAACCAAGAGTGGTGATTAATGAATAAATTTTTATTTTCTTGAAAGAATTCGTAATCTTATTTTTAGTTACAGGTAATTTCTGTTTTGGCTTTCAAACCCCGAAAGCCAAAACAGATTCTATCTCTATATATTTAGAGAGCAATAATGCTGTTAAGGCATTTAATTATGTACGCGAAAAATCCGATTATTATCTAACAGATAAAAAATATGATGCCTACTGTGACATCATGATAAAAAAATCAGAATTATTCAGGAAATTTAATGACAATGAAAATGCTTTAAAAACGTTATTTGAAGCAAGAGATATAGCTGAGAAAAATAAATTATTAGCCGAACAGGTTTTGGTCTACAGAGCAATCGGTAATATCAATGGCAGTATATTTGAATATACCAAAGCTAAAAAATACCTTCATAAAGCTAAAAAAATAGCCGAACAACTTGGAAATAACGAGCTCATTTTAAAGTCATACCAGGGATTACTTAAAATCCATTATGATACTCAATCAGACAGTATTGAATATTACTTAAAAAAAATTGATTATTACAGTAAGAAATCCGGCAGTTTAATTGACAAGTACAATAATTACAGTAATTTTTCTAAATATTATATTGCGAAAAAAAACGACGAATTAACCAAGAAGTATTTAGACAGTACTATTGTTTTAGCCCGTCAAACCGGAAATAAGGACTACATCGCCACAACAAATAGCGACTTCGGTGTTTTTTATATGACAACCGAAAAAAATTACCGGAAAGCCATCCAGCAATATTTTGAAATTTTAAAATTATATCCTAAAATGGATAACCAGCAATTGGTGGGAGCTGCTTACCTGAACATTTCATACGCTTATGAAAAGTTAGGTGATTATAAGAATGCTTTGATTTATAATGAGAAATATATTGATGCCATTGAAGGAATCTCATCAGGAAGATTTGAAAAAATCAATCAGGAAATCGAAACTAAGTATGCTATTAATAAAGTAGAAAGCGAGTTTAAGGAAAAAGAGAAACTCATGTCTGAAAAACAGGCCAGAAATCAAAAAATATTATTATTATTTGCTTCCTTATTTATTCTCGCAGGCTTTATTTTTTATTTTTATTATCAAAACTTACTGCTAAAACAAAAAAACAGGCTTAAAGACATCGATAGTAATTTACAATTTAAAATTATCAGTGCCACGCTTGATGGCCAAGATCAGGAAAGAAATAAAATTTCAGGGATTTTGCACGATCATGTGAGTGCTCTTTTATCTTCTGTTGGTTTGCATTTATCAGCCTTTGAAAGCAATTTAAACAAAGATCAAATTGATGATTTAAAAAAGACCAGAACTTTACTCAAAGACGCTCACGATAAAGTAAGGGATCTGTCTCATGAACTGGTACCACCACTTTTAGTGAAGCTTGGACTGCAATTCGCTCTAAAAGATTTATGCGAAAACAATTCCAATTCGTTAATCAAATTTGAATTTTTCTCCACTTTACCAAAAGACAGACGGTATAATCCTGAATTTGAAACCAAAATGTATTTTATCGTTTCAGAATTACTCAACAATGTCATGAAACACAGTAATGCATCAAAATCTAAATTAAGTCTGGAAGAATTAACCAACAAGCTACACATCACTATCGAAGATAACGGTAAAGGATTTGAAGCAAAAAATATCAGTAAATCAAATGGTTTCGGTATTACTCAAATTCGTGCTCGGGTAAAAAACATGAATGGTGATATGAAAATTAAATCGAAGCTTAACGAAGGAACGAAAATCATGATAAAAGTAGATCTCTAAATCACTTTTTCCCTAATTCAATGATTTCCAAATCCTGAATTTTATCACCATCAATCGTAAATCTCAACATTGTTCTTACCGTGTGAAAACCACTTTTTCCGGCAGCTCCTGGGTTCATGTGCAGCAAATTTAATTTTTTATCAAACTGAACTTTTAGAATATGTGAATGACCGCAAATAAACAATTTTGGCGGATTCATCTGTAATTCTACTCTAATATTTGGATTGTATTTATTAGGATAACCGCCAATGTGGGTAATCCAAACATCAACATTTTCACACATAAAACGATTGTGCAGCGGAAATTCCAATCTGGCTTTTGCATCATCAATATTGCCATAAACGGCCCTAAGAGGCTTTATTTTTTTGATAACATCAGTAACTTCGAGGTTCCCAATATCACCTGCATGCCAAACTTCATCAGCCATAGCAACATATTTTAAAATAGCTTCGTCGATATGACTATGAGTATCAGACAATAAGAGAATTTTCTTCAAAACAGTAAATTTATCTCCAAATATATAAAATTAGTATCTTTGCCAACGATGAAAAAAGTATATCTGGATAACGCATCCACAACACAAATCAGAACCGAAGTGGTTACTGAAATGGCCAGAGTTTTATCGGAAGATTTTGGAAATCCATCATCAACCCACTCTTTCGGAAGAAATTCAAAAAATTTAATCGAACTTTCACGTAAAAGCATTGCTAAAAACCTGAATTGTTCGGCTCAGGAAATCATTTTTACTTCTTGTGCTACCGAAGCTAATAATTTTATTATTCAATCTTGTATTAAAGATCTCCATGTAACCAGGATAATCACCAGCAAAATTGAGCATCATGCCGTTTTGCATACCATACAGATACTTCAAAATCAAAATAAGATTGCTGTTGATTATGTCAATATTTTACCTTCAGGAGACATTGATGTGGTTCATCTTTCTGATTTACTTTCTGTGGAAGGAAAAACTTTAGTCAGCCTGATGCACGTTAACAACGAAATCGGAACTGTTTTAAACTTGGAAAGAATTGTCAAAATCTGCAAGCAATACAACGCTTATTTTCATACTGATACCGTTCAATCTATAGGAAAAACACCTTTTAATTTACAGGAATCTTCAATTGATTTTCTGGTGGCAAGCGCACATAAATTTCATGGTCCAAAAGGAGTTGGGTTTGCCTTTATTCGAAAAGGAATCGTCTTAACTCCATTATTACTTGGTGGTGAGCAGGAAAAAGGCCTAAGAGCCGGAACCGAAAGCGTGCATAATATTGTAGGAATGTCAAAAGCATTGGAATTGTCTTATTCCACTTTAGCTGAAGAAGAAAAATACATTACCGAACTTAAAGATTACACAGTTTCACAGCTTCTGGCACATTTTCCGGAAGTGAAATTCAATGGAAAACCTACTGAAACCTTTTATAACATCCTGAATGTTATTTTACCTTTTTCAGAAGATAAAACTTCGATGATATTATTCAATCTAGATATGAAAGGTATCGCTGTTTCCCGTGGAAGTGCCTGTCAGTCAGGAAGTATAAAACCTTCTCACGTTTTGGCAGAAATCTTAGACGCTGAGGATTTAAAAAAACCAAGTTTACGTATTTCATTCAGTCATTACAATACAAAAGAAGATATAGATTATCTAATAGAAAATTTAAAACTGATATAACCGATGAAAAACTTTCTTCCCTTTGCGTTGTTGTTCTGTATACATTCCTTTTCTCAGGATTTTGATATTGAAGGGCACAGAGGTTGCCGGGGACTAATGCCTGAAAACACTATTGAAGCCATGAAAAGAGCAGTAGATTTAGGTGTTACCACATTAGAACTTGATGTTGTTATTTCCGCGGATAATCAGGTGTTTCTTTCGCATGAACCTTTTTTATCACACGAGATTTGCCTGGATCAGAATGGGGATGAAATTTCGGAAGTAAACGAAAAAAATTTCAATTTATATCAGATGGATTACAATGAAATCCGTCAATGCGATTGCGGTTCAAAAGTACATCCCAAATTTCTTAATCAGACGAAAATTAAAACTTATAAACCCCTTTTAGCGGAAGTTATTGACAGCGTTTCGGATTATATCAAAAAGAAATATCCCAACAAGATTATTTATTACAATATAGAAACCAAAAGTGCTGTGGAAGGTGATGCTGTTTTTCACCCTAAACCGGAAACATTTGTCGATTTGCTTTTGAAAGTTATTGAAGAAAAGAATAGTAGCGACAGGGTTTTTATCCAGTCATTCGATGTCAGGACCTTGCAATATCTGCATAAAATAAGACCTAAATTTAAAACCGTTTTATTAGTCGAAAACAAACTTTCTATTGAAGAAAACCTAAAATTATTAGGGTTTATTCCGAATGTTTATAGTCCGGAGTTTGTTTTATTGGCTCCGAAAGCGATTCGGTATCTGCACAAAAAGAAAGTAAAGGTAATTCCGTGGACCGTAAACGAAACGGATGATATGAAAAAAATGATTGATTTAGGAGTTGACGGTTTAATAACAGATTATCCTGATCGGTATTTTGATATACAATCCAACAAAAAACCCGAAAAGTAGTCTTCGGGTTTTTATATATCTATAGCTGTTATTGTGGGCTTTGATCTTTAAAGAAGTTGGGCGCAATAAACTTTTTCCAAACATACAGAATCAATAAGGCTCCGAGGATTGCCCAAATAAGGCCCCAGCCTAATCCAGATCCTCCTGCGCTTTCAAATCCTAACGAATTCCCGACAAATCCGCCTATTACAGCTCCACCAATTCCTATTAGTGCCGTCACAATAAATCCTCCGGGATCTTTACCAGGCATAATCAATTTAGCAATTCCTCCTGCGATTAGGCCAAAAATAGCCCACCAAATGTAAGTCATCATAATTAATTGTTTTTAAGGTTATTACCTCAAATATAAGAATTTATTTATACAAAAAAGCCCCTTAAAACCCTTTTATAAGTCCATACTTTTTACTAAAAGTATAATGTGCCTAATTTTAAATATAAAAAAATCCGCGTTGCGTGAACAAAACGGATTATACATTATCGTTAAAGTCATTGTTAGTCTTATTTCGGGCAAGGCAGATCCGAATTATAACAATCACGGTACAATTTCCATACCCCATCCTCTTTCTTAAAAATCTCTATCGATTTTCCACTGTCAATAATTTTTCCTTCTTTGTCAGTCATAGTCCATTCTTCCTCAGCAGCCAACGCTTCTGCATTGCCCCAGACATCAATAGTTTTCATTGAGAATTTAGGGACTCCGGCCTTCATCCATTGACCAAAAAGCTTTTGAATATTTTCTCTCCATGCTATTGATTTTCCGTTAGGCTGCATGAATTTTGCATCTTTCGTATAACAATTTGCCAGACCAACTGAGTCACCTTTATTAAAAGCATCCACGAATACTTTACCTCTGGCTTCTATGCTCGCTTTAGCTTCTGCCGAATCAAATTTCTTTTTGGAAGAATTTTTACAGCCTAAAATTAAGAGAACAATAAAAACCAAAAGAATACCGATTAACTGATATTTTTTCATAATAAATAATGATTAAAACGTTACTAATAAAAAATTAAAGTACTGAATTTAAATGTATTACAAATATAATTCATTTATTGCAGATACATTATGAAATCTGTTTCGGCAAAAAAAATCCGCTCTGTTTTCACAAAGCGGATATCTTCTGTTCCTAAAAAATTACTTCTTTTTAGGTTCCGTTTTTTCACTATTGGTATCCATCATTTCCATCAGTTTCATACCTAGAAGACCACTGATACCGCCTTCAGAACCATTGGCTCCGGTAATTAATATTTCAGGAATTACTTTGATGTTTCCTTTACCGATTTCTTCTGTAATTTTGTACTTCGTAAAGTTGTCACCACCCATTGCAGAAACCTGTAACTGATAAGCTTCAGCAGTAGATTTACCGATTGCCATAATCTTTTCAGCTTCTGCTAAACCTGTTTTAGAAATTCTTTCCGCTTCGGCACTTGCTGTTAACTTAGTAGCTTCCGCCTGTGCTCCTGCTCTTGCTTTAGTTGCTTCGGCTTCGGCGTTAGCACGCATTTTAGTAGCTTCGGCTTCGGCATTTACATTCAATTTAAGACTGGTAGCATCACCTTCAGCTTTCTTAACTGTCGCATCAGCTGTTCTTTGTGCAATTTCAACACTTTGAGAAGCTCTAACGATTTCTTTCTGCATATCGGCAATTGCCGTTTCCTTTTCCATACCCTGACGTTGTTCCTGCGCCATTTTTTGTGTTTGGTAAGTTTTTTGCTCTTCTTCTGCAATCTTACGATCCGTTAGCGTTTTCATCAGTGAATCCGGAGGAACAATATCACCAATTAAAGTATCAACAGCGTTTACATTGTACTCATCCAAAACCGTTTTAATATGGTTTTTAGCCGATTCCTGACGCTCTTTTCTCGTACTTAAGAAAGAAATTACATCACTGTCTTGAGCTGAATTTCTGAAATAATTACCGATTGTTGGTTCCAAAACCTGAGAAACAAGATTATTCATACTTCCAAAACGGGCTATCACTTTTGGTGCTTCATTTGCTGGAACATGAATAATTTGTGCCACATCTAAATTGAAAGGGAAGCCATCTTTTGAGCGTACTGTAATTGTAGAAAGATTTTTATCTAAATCATGAGATTCGCTTCTTGCGTTAGCCCAATTTAAAACCAGATTCGTTGTTGGAACAGCTTCCAATTTTGTAGTGTATTTATTCAAAGCATATTTTCCGGGTCCAAAAGGTTCCATCCATACACCACGCTGACCTTTGGACACAATATTACCGTGTTTGAAAGTATCTCCAGTAACATCCAATCCGTCTTCTCCGATATAAGAAATCACAACACCAACATATCCAATTGGTACATCTGTCATTGGGTTTTGTTCGATTTGAATAGCCCAAATATTAATATAATAAGACCCCGCCAACATCACTTGTGGTTGTAAGCCTCTATTTCCTCCTTGATTTAAGAATTCATCACAATCCTGAAAATTGTTATGCCCCTCTATATATTTACCGGCAATTTGTCCTATAGGAATAGGCTCACCGTCAAGAGCTGTTACGATTCCAATCATATTTTCGAAAATCTTAACTTGTTCAGCAATCACAATCTCGAAAAGAAACGTATTAATACGATATGAACCTGTAGTAATGAAAGCTGTTTGACGCCCTTTTTGCCCACCATTATCCAGAAAAGCAGTAGCATCCTGAAAATTATCGGAACTCACTTTTCTTGCTAAAATTCTACCAGTAGGTATTTCTTTACCATCTTTACTTAATACCAATCCGATTTTTCCCTCCGGAATAATGGTAAAAGAAGTCATATCGACAGAATACTGCCAAATCCACATACCCCAATACAAACCTGGGGCTAATGTTTGTGCTTGGAAACCTGCTTCTCCTCTAGTTGCTATAATCCTACCATCCGGTAAAGATTTATTAGATCCAAAAAGCACAAATTTTTTGGTTATTAATCCAATTTTATCTTCGGGAACAATTACCATTCCAAAGAAAACCCGTAATACAAATTTGTAAAATAAGATGGATAATACAATTAAGATAATCCACCAATAAGAAGTAATTTCATTCATAGTTTTTAAATTTTTTCTTCAAAAGTAATATGAATATTACCTGCTAAAATGAAAAAAAATTAAAATTAACACTTGTTAATTTTAGCATAAAACTTTCAAAAAAACTCGATTTTAAAGCACTGAAATTGTCAATTTCTGACACTATTTTTTCTTTTGTCAACTATGATTGGTATTTTGGATTTTAACAATTTAAAACTGGATTTGCTTAATTTTGGATTAGGATTGAATGAAATTTTAAAAGTAGTGTTTCAATTTAACTTTACATTTACTTTATATGAGAACAAAAAAACCGTTTTGCTTTCACAAAACGGGCTCTTTACAATTAGAAATACTAATTCATTTTAATGTCTGAAAATGTTATTTTTTAGATTTTCCATGTTTTATCTCAGTAACTACCATTCTTATTGTGGTCGTTCCGATATTTTTTGCCATATGTGTCACAGCAGGAATAAAAAGAGCATCACCTTCTTTAAGGTCAATAGCAACAGGCGCTTTACCTTTGTCGGTTATCTCAATTTTTCCATCAGTTAAAGCACAAGCAACATGATCAGGATGATGATGCCAAACCGCTACATCTCCTGGAGCAAATTCAATTTGTATTACTCTTACTTTTTCATTATTAAGGAGTATTTTTTTATAAACATTTGGCGCTGCCATTACTGGATCCTGTGCATATGTATTACTACATAACATCAAGAACAATCCAACTAGAAAAATTTTTGAAATTAATTTAATTACTTTCATACCTGTACGATTTAATTATTTAAAAAAAGATTTGAATAACATCTACTTTTATTGAAAAGCCAATGTATTTACAATTTGAAAAACACAATCGTTTCTCAATTATTTAAAGTAATAATTTGTTTTTGGAGACTTCAAGTTTTTCTATTTTGGAATTTCAGAAGCTAGTACACCTCTTTTTTTTAAAGAAGGTAAATTTACAAAAAAACAAATCAAAAAGAGCATGGATTTTGAATTAATTAAACATAAATAGCTAACTACCAGTAATTTATATTAATTTCATAAAAAAAACGTCCCGACAAAATCGGGACGTTTTTCATATATAAAATTTGTAATAACTACAAGTGGATTACCTCACCATAAGCATCTGCAACGGCTTCCATTACCGCTTCACTCATCGTTGGGTGTGGATGAATAGCTTTTAGGATTTCGTGTCCAGTTGTTTCTAATTTACGTGCTACAACCGCCTCAGCAATCATATCAGTAACACCAGCACCAATCATGTGACAACCTAACCATTCGCCGTATTTAGCATCGAAAATAACTTTTACAAAACCATCAGGAGTTCCCGCAGCTTTTGCTTTACCCGAAGCTGAGAATGGGAATTTACCCACTTTGATTTCGTATCCTTTTTCTTTAGCTGCTTTTTCAGTTAAACCAACAGAAGCAATTTCAGGAGTTGCATAAGTACAACCAGGAACATTACCGTAATCGATTGGATCAACATGCATTCCAGCGATTTTTTCAACAGTATTAATACCTTCAGCAGACGCTACGTGAGCTAAAGCCTGCCCAGGCGTTATATCACCTATAGCGTAATAACCAGGGATATTCGTTTGATTGTAAGCATTTACTAAGATTTTATCTTTGTCAGTAGCGATACCTACTTCTTCCAATCCGATTCCTTCAATGTTCGTTTTGATTCCAACAGCAGAAAGTACGATATCAGCTTCCAGGATTTCTTCCCCTTTAGCCGTTTTTACAGTAGCTTTAACTCCTTTTCCTGAGATATCAACTTTTTCAACAGAAGCATTTGTCATCACTGTAATACCAGATTTTTTTAGAGAACGCTCAAATTGTTTAGAGATATCTTCGTCTTCAACAGGAACAACATTTGGCATAAACTCCACAATAGTTACCTGAGTTCCCATTGCGTTATAAAAACTGGCAAACTCTACTCCTATCGCACCTGAACCAACGACAATCATCGATTTTGGCTGTTCTGCCAGTGTCATCGCTTGTCTGTATCCGATAATTTTTTTACCATCTTGCGGCAAGTTTGGCAATTCACGAGAACGTGCTCCTGTAGCAATAATAATATGATCAGCAGCATATTCAGTTACTTTACCATCAGCAGCTGTAACATCAATTTTTTTACCTGGTTTTAATTTACCAAAACCTTCAATAACATCGATTTTATTTTTTTTCATTAAGAACTGAACACCTTTGCTCATACCTTCAGCTACACCTCGAGAACGAGAAACTACAGCTGAAAAATCTTTATCAAATTCTTTTACTGTCAATCCGTAATCAGAAGCATGTTTCAAATATTCAAAAACCTGAGCTGATTTCAATAATGCTTTCGTAGGGATACAACCCCAGTTAAGGCAAACACCTCCAAGATTTTCTTTCTCGATAACTGCTACTTTAAACCCTAATTGCGAAGCTCTGATTGCAGTAACATAACCACCTGGCCCACTTCCTAAAACAATAATATCGTATTTCATTTGTATGTATTTTTCTTAATTATTTCAGCGTACGAAAATAAGCAAATATTAAATAGTAGTGAAATATTCAATGCTTTTTTTATGGCGTTTTATCGGGCTGTCCGCTATATCTTTTCTGTTTCGTTTGTTATCACACGAAACAAAAAAGGATGCCGCTTCCATCCCGAACGCAAAAATTGACACATATCCTTCAAAATTTGTCTTTATATTGTACCTTTGCACCTCAATTTTTTTAACATGAGATTACATAGAAACTTGGTTTACACCACAATTGACTCTTTAAACGCTATTTTTAACGAAGGTGAATATGCTGATAAAGTAGTGGCACGAGCATTGAAAAAAGACAAGCGTTGGGGAAGCTCCGACAGAAAATTCGTTGCTGAAACCATCTATGAAATCGTACGTTGGAAACGTTTGTATTCAGAAATTGCAGAAGTAAAAGAGCCATTCGATCGTGATAATATCTGGAGAATGTTTGCCACTTGGGCGGTACTTCGCGGTTATCCAATTCCTGATTGGCGTCAACTGGAAGGAACTCCGGAAAGAAAAATAAAAGGACGCTTTGACGAATTATCAAAAATAAGAGCTATCAAAGAATCTATTCCTGATTGGATGGATGAATTAGGCGTAAAAGAATTGGGTGAAAAAGTTTGGGCTACCGAAATTGCAGCACAAAACCAACAAGCAAAAGTAATTTTAAGAACCAATACCCTTAAAACTACAAGAGACAAACTGCGTGCCATTTTAATGGATTTGAATATCGACACTGACACTTTAAAAGATCAGCCTGAAGCCTTAGTGCTTAAAGAAAGGGCTAATGTTTTCTTAACGGATGCATTCAAGCAGGGATTCTTTGAAGTACAGGATGCTTCTTCGCAGCTGGTAGCTCATTTTTTAGATGTAAAACCAGGTATGAGAGTCGTTGACACCTGTGCCGGTGCCGGTGGAAAAACACTGCACATTGCCTCGTTAATGGAAAACAAAGGCCAATTGATTGCAATGGATTTATATGAAAGTAAATTAAAGCAATTAAAATTAAGAGCTAAAAGAAACAGTGCTTTCAATATTGAATACAGAATTATTGATACTACTAAAGTTATCAAAAAACTGCACGAAAAAGCAGACAGAGTCTTAATTGATGCACCTTGCAGTGGTTTAGGTGTTTTGAAAAGAAACCCAGATGCAAAATGGAAACTGCAGCCGGAATTCATTGACAATATCCGTAAAGTACAAGCCGAAGTTTTAGAAAACTATTCTAAAATCGTAAAGCCGGGAGGCAAACTGGTTTATGCTACCTGTTCGGTCTTACCCTCTGAAAATCAGGAACAAATTAAGAAATTCTTAACCACTGAAATTGGTAAAAACTTTATCTTTGTAAAAGATGTAAAGATACTGGCTTCGGAGTCTGGTTTTGACGGGTTTTACATGGCTCAGCTGGAAAGAAAAGCATAAAACATAGTATTTTTCATACGTAAAGGGGCAATAAAATCAAAATTCATTAAAATTCTAATGCATATTAGAATATTAGTGTAAGTTTGCGGCCCTCAAAATTTTTAAAATACAAGCAATTAAAAAAGTATTACGATGAAAAAAATCTACATTGCATTTGCATTCCTTATTGTTTCGTTAGGATTTGCACAAAGCGGTGCTCCGGCGGCCCCTTATTACAACGGTTTCAACTGGACACTTACAGGAACTTCATTAAAAAGTGCCTTATCAACTAAAATTATAAACACACATACTAAATTTTTAACATACAGTAATGTGTGGGATTCTGATAAAATTGTAGATCTGGATCCAAACGATGGTACAAACACAAATGTGCTTTTGTTATATGGTTTCAGTGCCAATATGTGCCCAGCTTCAACTTCTGATGATAATGACCATAGAAGAAGAAATAAAGACAGTAACGGAGGAGGAACTTCTTGCGAATGGAACAGAGAACACACCTATGCAAAATCATTAGGAACACCTGCTTTAGATGATGGTGGTGCAAGTGATGCAGGAGAAGATGTTCATCATTTAAGAGCTGCAGATGTTCAGAGAAATGGAGCCCGTGGAAACAGAAAATTCGCGTCAGGAAGCGGTAATTCAGCAAATGTAGGAGCCGATTGGTATCCTGGTGACGAGTGGAAAGGTGATGTAGCCAGAATGATGATGTACATGTATTTACGTTATCCAACACAATGTTTACCAATTAATGTTGGAACAGGTACTACTGTAGCAACTGATACAAATATGATTAATCTATTCTTACAGTGGAATGCTGAAGATCCGGTTTCTCAATATGAAGACAACAGAAACACTTATATTGGAAATGCTTCTAATGCTTACGGACAAGGTAACAGAAACCCTTTTATTGACAATCCATACTTAGCGACTGTAATTTGGGGAGGTCCGGCAGCCGAAAATCGTTGGCCAACTATATTCTTGTCAACTGATGATTTCAATTTAGCTTCAAATGTCTCTATTTATCCAAATCCAACGAGCGATAATAAAGTTAACATTGAAACAAATTCAATTATTGATAACATTGAATTAATTGCTATCAACGGTCAAATAATCCAACAAATTAAAAACCCAAAGTTTGAAAGCAACCTATACACTTTAGATAACTTACCAAAAGGGTTCTATTTTGTTAAAATTTCTTCTGAAAACACAAATACAACTAAAAAAGTTATTGTTAATTAATATAATGTTTTATTTTTGACGCCCCATTTCAAAATTTTTTAAAAAATAAAATGAAAAAATTCTACTCAATTATTGCAATTCTTATTGCATCAATAGGTTATGCTCAGATTCCTGCCGGATATTATAATGCGGCTACTGGAACAGGTTATCCATTGAAAACACAATTAAAATCTATAATAACCGCTGGTCATGTTGACAAAGGTTACGGATCCGGCAGCAGTCAAACCAATAACGGTCTTTGGTCAGCGTACGGAACAACAGACAGAGACAATGGAATTGGTTATGAAAATGACAATACTATTGTTGACATTTATTCTGAAAACCCAACAGGTGTAGATCCTTATAATTTTAATTTCAATACAACTGTAGGCCTTAATGCAGGACAATGCGGTACTTATTCTGGAGAAGGAGATTGCTATAATAGAGAACACTTAATCCCACAATCGTATTTTGATAATATTGGGACTGCATTTATGAAGCACGACGTTCAGCACGTATATCCTACAGATGGAAAAGTAAACGGAATGCGTAATAATTATGGTTTTGGTAAAGTTAGTACAGCCAGTTATACATCTCAAAACGGATCTAAACTTGGAACAGCAAGTAACTCAGGATATGCGGTAGGTTATTCTGGAATTGTTTTTGAGCCTATAGATGAATTTAAAGGTGATATAGCACGTGTTTTCTTTTATTTTGCTACTCGTTATGAAGATCAGATGGATGATTTTTACGGGTCAGTAACAGATGCTCAAGTTCCATGCAGAGTAATGTTTGACGGTTCTATAAACAAAGTATTCAGTCCGACATTCTTAAATATATTATTAACCTGGAATGCTCAGGATCCTGTAAGTACTAAAGAAATTGTACGAAACAATGCGGCTTATGTACACCAAGGGAATAGAAATCCCTATATTGATAATAATGCTTATGTTACAGCAATTTGGGGTTCACCTACTTTAGCTGTCGAAGATTTCGATTTGCTTTCAAACATCAATATTTATCCAAACCCTGCAAACGATCACCGTGTGAATATCGAAACGCTGGCTGAACTTGATGAAATCCAGTTAATCAGCGTAAACGGACAGGTGATGCAACAGATAAATCAGCCAAAAGCAAATCAGAATGTTTATACGTTGGAAAATTTACCCGAAGGATTTTATTTCCTCAAGTTAAACTCTGATAATCAGACAATTGTTAAAAAGATTGTTATCAACTAATTATAAAGCGGCAAATTTGCCGCTTTTTTTATGCCTAGTTTTATGTAAACGATTAATTGTCAGCGATCAATAGCATAACAATTAATTAATATTGTCTAAAAAGCAGTTGTTTTGTTTCTGAATATTTTTGCAAGAATTTTAAAATTTTACTCAAAAAAGAAATACTAACCAACAAACAATAACTACATGAAGCTAAGACTACTATTTCTCGCACTGTTATTTTCAGTTGTTTCATTGGCCCAAATCCCTTCAGGCTATTACAACACAGCAACAGGAACCGGTTATACTTTAAAAACCCAATTGTACAATAAAATAAAAGGACATTCCGATAAAGGATATGCAGGACTTTGGACAACTTTTGGCACTTCTGACAGAGACAATCAATATGAAAATGACAATACAATAATCGATATCTATTCTGAAAATCCATCAGGCGCGGATCCTTACGAATATACCTATAGCACTGATCAATGCGGAACATATAGTGTTGAAGGAAATTGTTATAACAGAGAACACATTGTTCCTCAATCTGTTTTTAACGAATCTGCCCCAATGGTATCCGATGCGCATCACATTACTCCTACGGATGGAAAAGTAAACGGAATGAGGGCTAATTACCCTCATGGAAAAGTGGCAACTGCAACATGGACTTCTTTAAATGGAAGTAAATTAGGCTCCAGTGCTGTTTCTGGATATTCAGGTACTGTTTTTGAACCTGTAAGTGAATTTAAAGGAGATATTGCCAGAATGTATTTTTATTTTGCCACTCGCTACGAGAATACCGTTGCAGGTTACTCCTATGCTATGTTCAACGGAACAAGCAATCAGGTTTTCACCAATGCTTTCAGAGATATGTTGTTGGCATGGCACGCTCAAGATCCTGTGAGTGCCCGCGAAATAGCTCGTAATAACGCCATTTATGTACGTCAGGGAAATAGAAACCCTTATATTGACCATCCGGAATATGTAAATGCTATTTGGGGAACTGTGACTCCTCCTGCTGATACTCAGGCGCCAACTGCTCCAACAAATTTAGCAGCATCGAACAGCACTCAAACAACGATTAATTTAAGTTGGACAGCTTCTACAGATAATGTCGCTGCAACCGGTTACAATGTATATATGAATGGAAGCCTGAAAACATCCGTTACTTCAACAAGCACTACGATAACAGGATTAACTGCTGCAACAACCTATTCTTTTTATGTTAAAGCCAAAGACGCAGCCGGAAATATTTCTGCTTCAAGCACAACAACAAATGCTACAACGACAGCTGCAACATCAGGCGCAACCGATTTGTATTTTTCAGAATACTTAGAAGGTTCTTCAAACAACAAAGCTATTGAAATTGCAAATACAACCGGAAACTCAATCAGTCTTTCTGTTTATAGCATTAAAAAACAAACCAATGGTGCCGGAGCATGGAGTACCGGATTAACATTGTCTGGAACAATTGCAAACGGAGCAAAATTTGTTCTTGTTAACAGTCTGATTTTATCTGCATGCTATCCAACGTCATCTGCTAATGTTTCAACTTCAGCAACAGAATTAGCTTTTAATGGAAATGATGCTCTTGGCTTATTCAAAAATGGCGTTCTAATTGATATTATTGGAACATTTAATGGAGGAACAGCTGATTTTTCAATAGATGAAACCTTAAGAAGAAAAACAACCGTTACAGTTCCCAAAACGACATTTAACAAAACAACTGATTGGACAGTTTATACAACTGATACTTGTTCAGGTATTGGAAATCGGTCGAGCCAAAAGTCAGAAATCAAAAAAATAAGTATTGAAAATGATTTCAAAGTATACCCAAATCCATCTAACGGGCAAATCACAATCGATTTTGATACCGAAAGCAACAATAATTCGATTGAAATTTACTCCGTTCTTGGAGAAAAAGTATTTGAAACACTAAATAACACGAGCGCTTCCATTACGATTTCCAATCTGAAGACAGGAATATACTTTATAAAACACCTCAAAAATTCTAAAACAATTATTAAAAAAGTAATAATTAACTAAAAATAAAGCGGCAAAATTGCCGCTTTATTTTTTTAATGCTAAATTTGCACTTTCAATACAACAACACACCCGAGGCGAGCCGAACTGTATGGAGCGCAGCGGAATAAAACTACACAACAATGATTTATTTCTTCGGAAACCAAACCAACGCGGTTTTTGCAGTACACACGAGCGAAAACGAATTGGCGAAGCAATCGCAAAACGGACTATCAACAGAAGATATCAACAAATTAAACTGGCTTTTTGGCAACGCACATAAAATAGAAAAATCCGTAATAACGGATTTTTTTGTTGGTCCCCGTGCCGCTATGGTAACGCCTTGGAGCACTAATGCAGTTGAGATTACCCAGAATATGGGAATTTCCGGTATCATCCGAATTGAGGAATTTGAAAAATCGCCTTCTGAGTTTAGTGATTTCGATCCAATGATTTCACAAAAATATGCGGAATTAAATCAAGACATTTTTACCATCAATATTCTTCCTGAGCCTATTTTAGACATCGAAGATATTGCAGCTTACAACAAACAAGAAGGTTTAGCTTTAAGCCCGGAAGAAGTAGATTATTTGAATAATCTTTCTGCTAAATTAGGCCGAAAATTAACCGATTCAGAAATTTTCGCTTTCTCACAAGCCAATTCAGAACACTGCCGTCATAAAATTTTCAACGGTACCTTCGTTATAGATGGAGAAGAAAAACCTACTTCTTTATTCAAATTAATCAAAAAAACATCTCAGGAAAACCCGAACGATATTGTTTCGGCTTACAAAGACAATGTTGCTTTCGTAAAAGGGCCAAGAGTAACTCAATTTGCTCCAAAAACGGCCGATAAACCTGATTTTTATACCGAAAAGGAATTTGATTCAGTACTTTCATTAAAAGCAGAAACTCACAACTTCCCTACTACCGTAGAGCCTTTCAATGGAGCTGCAACAGGTTCTGGAGGAGAAATCCGCGACCGTTTAGCTGGCGGACAAGGTTCCTTACCATTAGCAGGAACTGCTGTTTACATGACTTCCTATTCCCGATTAGAAGGAAATCGACCTTGGGAAGAGAAAATGAATGAAAGACCTTGGTTATATCAAACACCAATGGATATTTTAATCAAAGCTTCTAATGGAGCTTCAGATTTTGGTAATAAATTCGGACAACCGTTAATCACAGGTTCTATTTTAACTTTTGAACACGAAGAAAACAACCGTAAAATAGGTTACGATAAAGTAATCATGCAAGCTGGTGGAATTGGATACGGAAAATTAGATCAAGCCATTAAAAAGAAACCGCAAGAAGGTGATAAAATTGTGATTCTTGGTGGCGAAAATTATAGAATTGGAATGGGTGGTGCTGCCGTATCTTCTGCTGATACAGGTGCTTTCGGTTCCGGAATCGAATTAAATGCCATTCAACGTTCAAACCCCGAAATGCAAAAACGTGCTGCCAATGCTATTCGTGGTTTGGTAGAAAGCGATAACAATCCTATTGTGTCTATTCACGATCACGGTGCAGGAGGACATTTAAACTGTCTTTCTGAATTAGTAGAAGAAACCGGAGGATTAATTGACTTAGACAAATTACCTGTAGGCGATCCTACCCTTTCGGCTAAAGAAATTATTGGAAACGAATCTCAGGAAAGAATGGGATTGGTTATAGGACAAAGTGATATTGATACATTACAGAAAATTGCAGACAGAGAGCGCTCTCCAATGTACCAGGTTGGAGATGTAACTGCCGATCACCGTTTTACTTTCGAATCAAAATCAACCGGATTGAAACCCATGGATTATGCTTTAGAGGATTTCTTCGGAAGTTCCCCTAAAACAATCATGACCGACAAATCAATTGCAACTAACTATTCAGATTTAGGTTACACAACTGAAAACATACCCACGTATTTAAACCAAGTTCTTCAATTAGAAGCTGTTGCTTGTAAAGACTGGTTAACCAATAAAGTAGACCGTTGTGTGGGTGGACGCGTTGCCAAGCAGCAATGTGCCGGCCCGTTACAATTACCTTTGAATAATGTTGGAGTTATGGCTTTAGATTTCAAAGGGAAAGAAGGAATTGCCACAACAATTGGCCACTCTCCTATTTCTGCATTAATTGATCCTGTAGCAGGTTCAAGAACGGCTATTGGAGAAGCATTATCCAATTTAGTTTGGGCTCCTTTAAAAGAAAATTTAAAATCAGTTTCATTGTCAGCTAACTGGATGTGGGCTTGTAAAAACGAAGGTGAAGATGCAAGATTATACGAAGCGGTAAAAGCATGTTCTGATTTTGCCATCGAATTGGGAATCAATATTCCGACAGGAAAAGATTCGCTTTCCATGAAACAAAAATACCCCAATGACGAAGTAATTGCACCAGGAACAGTTATTATTTCTGCTGCAGGAAATTGTTCTAACATCACTAAAGTGGTAGAACCGGTTTTACAACGAAACGGAGGGAATATTTACTATATCAATTTATCTCAGGATACTTTCAAATTGGGAGGCTCTTCTTTTGCACAGGTTTTAAATAAAATCGGTACTGAAGTTCCAACAATTAAAGATTCTGAATATTTCAAAAAAGCATTCAATATTCTACAGGATTTAATCAAAGAGCGAAAAATCAAAGCGGGACATGATATTGGAAGTGGCGGTTTAATTACCACTTTATTGGAAATGAGTTTTGCTGATGTAAATTTAGGAGCTTCTTATGATTTATCTTCTTTAGGTGAAAATGATACGGTTAAAGCCTTATTCAACGAAAATATTGCAGTGGTTTTCCAAGCGGATGCTTCGGTTGAAAGTGTTTTTAATCAACATAATATCAAAATTTTCAACATTGGTTCAGTTGTGGAAGGAAATACCGTTTCAGTTAAAAACAATGATAACGAATTTACTTTCGATGTTTCCGAAACAAGGGATACATGGTTCAAAACATCTTTCCTTTTAGATTCAAAACAAGCGAAAAACGGTACTGCAGCAGCACGTTACCAGAACTATAAAAATCAGCCACTAAACTATACTTTCCCTTCTTATTTTGATGGAAAAGCACCGGTTATAGACCATTCAAAACCAAAACCGAAAGCAGCTATTATCCGTGAAAAAGGAAGTAATTCTGAGCGTGAAATGGCAAACGCAATGTTCTTGGCAGGTTTTGATGTAAAAGATGTCCATATGACCGATTTAATTTCGGGTCGTGAAACACTTGAAGATATTCAGTTTATAGGAGCTGTGGGAGGATTCTCAAATTCTGATGTTTTAGGTTCTGCCAAAGGTTGGGCCGGAGCATTTCTATACAATGAAAAAGCAAACACTGCTTTGAAAAACTTCTTCAAACGCGAAGACACCTTATCTGTGGGAATCTGTAATGGCTGTCAGTTGTTTATGGAATTAGAATTAGTTAATCCTGAGCATGAATTACACGGTAAAATGCTTCATAATGAAAGTCATAAACATGAAAGTATTTTTACATCTGTAACTGTTCAAAAAAACAATTCAGTAATGCTTTCAACATTAGAAGGGACTACTTTAGGTGTTTGGGTTTCTCATGGAGAAGGTAAATTCCAATTGCCATACTCAGAAGACAAGTACGAAATTGTTGGAAAATATGGTTACGAAGGTTATCCAGCAAATCCAAACGGTTCTGCTTTTAATACCGCTATGATGTGCGATAAAACAGGACGCCATTTGGTAACTATGCCTCATATTGAGCGCTCTACTTTTCCTTGGAACTGGGCGCATTACCCAGATAACGGATATAAAGACGAAGTAACACCATGGCATGAAGCTTTTGTAAATGCCAGAAAGTGGATTGAAAATAAATAATCCGGAATTTCTATACTATTAAAAAAGCAATCCTTTCATTATTTCGAAAGGATTGCTTTTTTATTATACGCCTCTATTTATTTTAGCCGAAATCAATCCTGTTACAATATTTGAAGCCGCAAAACTAAATAGGCCTGAAGCTATCATACCTTGCCCGGCAAATATCGTGTCATTTTCAATGGCATTATTAAAAACCGTTCCGCTTGCTACACCAATTCCAACTCCAAGAACTACCAAAATAAGGTATTTCCAAGGATCAGGTCTTGGTTTCCAAGGATCTGGCTGTGGTTTTCTTGGTCCACGCCACCATCCGGGATACTTTGTCCCACACCAGCCCATAGCTGCAAAAAATAAAGTTCCCATCTTATTCTCTTCCTGCCTCCATACCCATCGAAATCAGCCCTGTTACAACATTTGAAGCAGCAAAACTAAATAACCCGGAAGCTATCATACCTTGTCCGGCAAATACTGAATCATTTGCAATGGCATCGTTAAAAAACATACCGCTTGCTATACCAATTCCAATTCCGATTACTGATATTACTGCAAATTTCCACCATGGTTCCGGATCCGGTTTTTTTGGCCCACGCCACCATCCTGGATATTTTGTTCCACACAAACCCATAGCTGCAAAAAATAAAGTTCCCATACTATTATTGTTTAATTAATGCCTACTCTAGCTTTTCGGCTTACGCTTATTAATTTAACAAATCTAAAAACAGTAGAATTCATTTTAGTGAGGGAATACCTTATACTTATAGGGTAAAATCACCCTTTTTCTCTTAAAATTCCTTAATTAATATCGCTCACATACTTTCTGCTTAAGTGCTTTTTTTGTATCATTGTGCCGTTTTTGTTTACTATTAAAGAAAAGCTTTTAAAACTTATAAAAGATAAATAACCCTAATCAAACTATGCCATGCTCTATGTAATCCTCAGTATTATCTGCAGTGTCATGGTTGGTGTTTTACTAAAAATAGCCAAGAAGAATGACCTTAGTTTTTACCAAATCATTACATGGAATTATGTATTTGCTCTGTTCCTGACTTATATTGTTTACAAGCCGGAATATAACGTTGACTTTAGTTTATCAACTGGAGCAATCCTTCTGACGCTTTGCTTTCTGCTTCCCGTCATTTTCATTTTCCAGGCAAAAGCCATCAGATACAATGGAATCGTCAAAACAGATATCGCCCAAAGATTATCGTTGTTTTTATCCATAGTTGCTTCTTATTTTATTTTTCAGGAAGAATTCGGCTTCTATAAAATCATTGGGTTATTATTTGCCTTTACTGCTATTTTTTTTACTCTTTATAAGAAGAGTAAAGCAGATACAAAAAAGAAAAACAAATGGCATTTTCTCTTACTGGTCTTATTTGGTTTTGGAATTATTGATGTTTTATTTAAGAAAATCTCATCGTTAAGTGAAATGACATTCACAGAAGTGCTTTTTTTCATTTTCTTTGGAGCATTAACCATTTCTGCTACAATCTCAGGTTATTATATTCTTAACCGAAAAGAAAAATTCGGTTTGAATAATATCCTTTGGGGATTGGGTGTTGGTGTGCTCAATTTTGGCAACATTTCATTCTATATCAAAGCACATCAGGCACTTTCAGCTAATCCATCAACTGTATTTGCAGGAATGAACATGGGCGTAATTTTATTGGGAAGCTGCATTGGAATTTTTGTTTTTAAAGAGAAAATGACCCAATTAAATTATGTAGGGATTGTACTTTCCATCATTTCCATACTTTTTATTACTTACGCACAGTTACACTAAATTTTAGGATACAAAAAAAGCCCAATTAAGGGCTTTTCCATTTTATTTTTGTGTTTCTTCCGCTTTTTCTTTTCTTGTTTTATAATTATGAAGAAAATCTCCTTTTGGTTTTCCCAGATCGAATGAACTGAATTTAGTTAGAAACCTCGTGCTTGTTCTGGCTTGGTCTCTGTTCATATTTTCATATTCAATTCGGTATAATGCAGAATACATCTCTGCCCGCCCAACTCCATGATAGCAATGAATCAAAACAGGATAATTATCTTTATTATCCATAATTTTAAAAAAAGCATCCAAATTATGCTGCTGCGGAACCTGATCTGAACCGTTATTGAAGTAATTTACACCCGGTATTTTAGCTACTGCCACTTTTTCTGCTGTCAATTCTGTTGGAATCTCAGGATTATTTACCAAATCTGCCGTTCCCGGAAAACGCAAATCTACAATACTTTTGATGTGGTATTTTTTTACATAATCAGCAATTTCATCCGGAGGGATTACACCGCTTTTGTATACTTTTCCTTCAGTAATAGTCTCAAAATTGTGGTTGATATTCATGTCATAGACATATTTTCCACCAAAGAAAGCCACAATTAAAAGTACCAATATTCCTATTTTCTTTTTCATATTCTATTTTTTATAATACAAATTCTGATCAATAATTCTCTTCATATAGTCCTGAACAAAAGCTTCACAAGCCTTACCTGATTCAATCATTTCTTTATTCGGTTTTGCAATCAGATTCTTCTCCAAACCTTTGTCATTTTTATTATAATAACCGGTAATCTTCTTTCCGTCAAAAGTACAAATATAATTTCCTCTTTGAAATTGGTATTGATTTCCGTTAAAATTAATCGCATAAGGAACAATCTTTTTATCCCCTATCAAACTTCTTCCCCAACTTCTGAAAGGCTTATCATAACCCACTAAATCTAATACTGTCGGATAAATATCGATTTGTTGTGCCAAATCATGTACTTCTCCTTTTAAACTTCCGTCTGGTTTGTAAATCAAAATTGGCACTGCCTGACGGTTAATAATCTTATAATATTCATCATAGGCAGTAATATTTCCATGATCTGCAGTAATGATAAAAATAGTATTCTTAAACCAAGGCTGTTTTTTTGCCGATTCGAAGAATTTTTTAAATGAATAATCCGTATAACCTATACATTGGTGCATTGGTATGGTTCCTTTAGGAAATTTTCCTTCAAATTCTTTAGGAACAATATAAGGCTCATGAGATGAAATCGTAAAGATAGTACTGAAAAAAGGAGCTTTCTTCTTATCTAAAGTCTGCTTCATGAACTGCAGGAACGGCTCGTCCCAAATTCCCCAAACACCATCATATAAACTGTCATTATTAAATTCTGTTTTTCCGTAATAATGATCAAATCCTAAAATATTTCCAAAACCAAGAAAACCCATAGAACCGTTTGGAGCACCGTGAAAGAAAGAAGTATCATAACCCATTTCTTTCAGACAGGAAACCAAAGATTGTATTTTCTGTTTAGGATAAGGTGACGATGTAAAAGCATCTCTAAATGACGGAATACCTGCTACAATAGATGACATTCCGTGAATAGACTTGCTTCCGTTAGCATAGGCATTAGTATAAATCATACTGTGCTGTGCCAGCGAATCGATAAATGGCGTATAGCTTACAAAATCCTTTATCGTAGAATTAGGATTGAATGCGCCCAAGTATTCCCTCCCAAAACTTTCCGTAATAATCAATACAACATTCGGAGTAGTTTTCGGGTTATTATGGTACTGTTTTATAGGCTGAAAGTTTTCTTCCACCATTTTTTCAGGAACAATATTGATCTTTTTGAAACTTGTTTTTCCAATAGTTCTGATAATTGAAAAAGGAGTATTCAAAACAATGTCTGCATGCTGTGGTTTCGAAACATATCTGTTAGCATCAATTATATTTAATGGTCTTGTGCTTTTTTTGAAATCACCTCTAATACCTCCTACCGCTAAAGTAGCAAAAACTAAAACACCAATAAAAGAAGAGATAGAATAAGCTGGTTTGCCATTGGGTACTTTCTCTGCAACTTTAACTTTTTTATACAAATAAACCCAAAAGAAAGCCAACACAAAGAACAACACATATACATGCCAGTAACTCACAATAAAACGGAAAAACATATTTCCTTTATTGGACTCATTCTTAATGATATCCATGAAAGCTACAGTCGTTCGAGCGTAAGTAAACTTATAATAGATAAAATCTACAAAGTTTGTCGCGTACGCTATCAAGTTGAATGTAAAATATATATAAAACAGAAACTTCTGATAATTTTTACTGGTGTTTATCCAAAAAGGAAAGATGGAACAAAGAAGAAATAAAGCATTTACATAAAGTATTGCCGTAGTATCGAAAACCAATCCGTGGTACGCCAATATCAAGAATTCGGTAACCGAATCCACCTTCAATAACTTGCTGTTGTATATAAAGAATCCTATTCTTGCTAAAAAGTAAAACAAATAGGCTAATAAAAATCTGTAAAAAAGAACTTTATATTCTTGTAACCTGAAGTATCTAGACATTGAAATTTTGTTTTGAATGCATTTGTAAAAGTAGAAAAATATAATCTTTGGAAGTAATTTTAATACATAATATTTCTTCCCGATTTATAAAACAAAAACTATATTTGTCCTAATTAATTACACTGTAAGTTTATGGAAGAATGTATTTCGGTTTTTGATATGCTCAAAATTGGTGTTGGACCTTCAAGTTCCCATACGCTGGGACCTTGGCGTGCTGCAGAGCGTTTTTTGAAAGAATTAAAAGAAGAAAGCATTTTAGATAAAATTACACGTGTAAAAGTAGACTTGTATGGTTCGCTTTCCTTAACAGGTACAGGCCATGCCACAGACCTTGCCGTAATGCTCGGCTTGAGCGGTCAGGATCCGGAATATATTCCTGTACAGGATATTGACGGTATCATAAAAAACATCCGTACAAGCCATAAACTCCATTTAAACAATGAGTTTCCTATTGATTTTACTATCGAAACAGATATCGTTTTCAACAAAAACTTTCTGCCTTTTCATGCTAACGGACTGACATTTACAGCGTATGCTCCGGGTAAAACATACGAATCTACTTTTTATTCCATCGGAGGTGGATTTGTAGTGAAAGAAGAAAGAGATAACGCTAAAAAGAAAACAGAAATAAAGTGTGCTTTTCCTTATCCTATCAACCTCGCTTCTGAACTGCTGGTATATTGCCAGGAACAAAACAGAAAGATATCGGAAATTGTATATGACAACGAAAAATCAATGCGTTCCGAAGAAGCTATTGACCATGAGTTAATGCGTATTTGGGAAACAATGCTGGAGTGCATGTACATAGGCTGTCATAGTGAAGGAATCCTTCCGGGCGGATTGCATGTACGCAGACGTGCATTCGATATGCATCAGAACTTAATCGGACTGGCTAATTATTCGAATCCGCAGGAATGGCTCGAATCTATCCGAAAAACAGAAGTAAAATTCCGTCAGATATTAAAATGGGTAAGCTGTTTTGCTTTGGCAGTTAATGAAGTGAATGCTTCTCTAGGCCGTGTAGTTACTGCTCCAACAAATGGTAGTGCCGGTGTAATTCCTGCCGTTTTAATGTATTATATGGTGATTGAAAACCACGAAGCCGATAAAAACCATGTCAAGCAATTTTTAATGGTCGCTGGAGAAATAGGAAGTATCTTCAAAAAAGGAGCTACCATCTCTGCAGCTATGGGAGGCTGTCAGGCAGAAATAGGTGTTTCCTCAGCAATGGCTGCTGCAGCGCTTTGTGAAGTAATGGGAGGAACTCCGGAACAAGTTTTAATGGCTGCAGAAATTGCTATGGAACATCATCTTGGACTAACCTGTGACCCTATTGGAGGTTTAGTGCAGATTCCTTGTATTGAAAGAAATACGATGGGTGCCATAAAAGCCATCAATGCAGCTGAATTAGCAATGGAAACCGATCCTAAGAATGCTAAAGTGCCTTTAGACAAAGTAGTCAATACCATGTGGCAAACAGCCAAAGACATGAACAATAAGTACAAGGAAACTTCCGAAGGAGGTCTTGCTATTGCCGTAAATATGGCCGACTGTTAATTTACTTATCAACGAGTAATCAAAGATTAGAAACGAGTAAACGTTACTAATCTTTGAATAAACAATTCTAAATAACAAAAAGAGATACTTTAGATTCATACATCAAAGGAATTTTCGAATGAGGAATCTGTTTGCGAAAAATTAAGTGTCGAATATAAAGTTGATGCTAATACAACTATTTTTTTCATGATATGCTTTAATTTTCTCTTCTGCACAATTCACGGCTGGAAGCCGGACTATAAATCATTGGAACATTCTCGATAGCGACATCGCTTTTATCTAAACCGAAAGCTTTTTCGTCAGAAAGGGACAAGCGTTTCAGCCAGAAGTACGAAGTCAGTAACCAACCATCTTTCAGTTCAAAATCATTTTCTACGGAAAGGAATTTCTCGATAATGATAAATTTGAAATCCGGTTCTGCATTGTATTTAGTGGAACCGTCCGGACGAATGTGCAGGCTGAGTTCTTTTCTTTCTACCAACTCCTGAACGATTTTCTTGAAATACAATTCGACCTTCGGCTGTACTCTAAAACCAAGATTTAAAATCACTTTGATTACCTTATCATCTACTATTTCTACGACTTCATAATTTAAAGTAAACGGATCATTGACTCTATTGATGTGTAAGAACCAGTATACATCGGCTCTTTTAGGTTTTTTAGCGAAGATGGATTTCATGATCTTCTCTTCTATCTCGTATGTTCTGTCTGCTTTGGATAAATAAATCAGATGGGTTGAATATTTTGGAATGGTATCGTCTTCACTCAGTTCGCTTAACAAAGGCGTTTGTTCAATTAAATTGGTAAATTTCAGGAAGCGATTGTTGATTTTTCGGGAATAATACCAAACGTACATCACCATGAAGATGAATAATTCGAAGAATAAAAACATCCATCTTTCTTTTATTTTAACCACATTGGCAATAAAAAAAGAAATTTCAATCACTGAAAAGACAAAGAGCATAATGGCAACCCATCCCATTTTCATTTTCTTGATGAACAACAAGTAATACGACAATAGTAACGTGGTCATTAACATCGCAATCGTGATAGAGAATCCGTAGGCTGCTTCCATATGTGCCGAGTTCTTAAAGTACAGAATCATTAATATACAACCCACCCAAAGTATCGTGTTTACAGAAGGAATGTAAATTTGCCCTTTGAGGTTTGTTGGGTTTTTTAAAGCCACCCTTGGCCAGAAATTAAGCGAAATTGCCTCATTGATTAAAGTAAATGAACCACTTATTAAAGCTTGGGAAGCAATAATAGCCGCCAATGTTGCAATTACAATCCCGATGATTAAAAACCACTGTGGCATAATGGTGTAAAACGGATTTTTTCCTCCTAAGAAATCGGCCCCCTGATGCATAAGCCAAGCTCCTTGACCTAAATAATTGGTAATTAAAGCAGTCTTTACGAAAATCCAGGTAATGCGAATATTGGATCTTCCGCAATGACCTAAGTCACTGTATAAAGCTTCAGCTCCTGTTGTACATAAGAATACAGCTCCTAAAAGCCAAAAACCATGAGGATATTCGACTAATAATTTGTAGCCGTACATTGGATTTAGTGCTTTCAGAATATCCGGATGATGTACAATTTGGGAAACACCCAAAACCAAAAGCATTGTAAACCAAACTACCATTGCAGGACCAAAAATAGAACCTACTTTTTGTGTTCCGAAACGTTGAAAAATAAACAATCCGGAAAGAATGGCAATTACAATAGGAACGGTAGGCAAATTAGGAACTATTGTCTCCAGTCCTTCCACAGCTGAAGCTACGGAAATTGGTGGTGTTATAATACCGTCAGCCAATAATGTGGTTGCACCTAAAATAGTCGGGATAACCAGTTTTCCTTTTCCGAAGCGTTTCACCAAGGCATACAAGGAAAACACGCCGCCTTCTCCTTGATTATCAGCTGACAATGTAAGAAAGATGTATTTGAAAGTTGTTTGGAAAGTTAAGGTCCAAAACACACAGGAGATTCCTCCATACACTAATAATTGGGTTATCTGCCTATCTCCTACGATAGATTTCATTACATATAGCGGACTTGTTCCGATGTCACCATAAATAATACCGAGAGCAACTAAAAGAGACGCGGCACTGACTTTTTGTATGGTTGATTTATTCATTTTGTATTTAATTTTAAATTTAATTTGAGTTCACTTTAGAGCATAGAAAAGCCGGATCACGATGAAATGGTTATTCGTAATAGCAATTATTTTTTATGTGTGTGATTAATTATCCGGAATTGAAGCGGTAGCCTACACCCGATTCGGTTAGTATGTATCTTGGATGATTGGGATCGTTTTCTATTTTTTTTCTTAGTTGTGCTATGAAGACTCTTAAATATTGTGTTTGGTCAAGATAACCCGGACCCCAGACTTCTTTTAGAATATATTGGTGTGTAAGCACGCGTCCTTCGTTTTTAATTAATAATGACAATAAAGAATATTCGGTAACTGTGAGTTTGAGTACCTCATCATTTACTTTAACAATCCTTGCAGAGAAATCAACAGTTATAGCATCAAATATAACAATAGGTTCGCTGGAAGTTCCGTTCAGGTTACGCAAAGCTGTTCTTATCCGGGCCAGTAATTCCTGTGTACGGAAAGGTTTTGTCAAATAATCATTGGCACCATTATCCAATGCTTTTACGATTTCGTTTTCAGCACTTTTAACCGATACAATTATAATAGGATTCAGGTACCATTCTCTAAGATGAAGTAATACGTTTTGCCCGTCATCATCAGGCAATCCTAAATCAAGTAGAATCAGATCCGGCGGATGATTGGCCGCGAAGAGTAAACCTTCTTTGGCGTTAGAAGCGAATGCCGTTTTATAGCCATTGGATTCCAGAGTAATTTCCAACAGTTTTCTGATTTGGCTTTCATCATCAATCACTAAAATGGTGGCATTATTCATTGCTTATCGAATTAGTTTGCATTACTGTTGCCGGAAATGCGATGGTAAATACGGCACCTCCTTCTTCTTTACTTTCCAGAAAAACTTTTCCTTTTTGAGCTTCAACAAATCCTTTCACTATAGAAAGTCCAAGACCGGTTCCTCCTGTTTTTGACTGTTGCAAACGATAGAATTTATCGAAAACCTTGTTGATTTCTTCTTCTGGAAAACCGTCTCCATCATCGGCAATGACTATTTTACAAGTCATTACCTCATCTTCTTCTAATTCGAAATTTACTTCAGGATTGTACTCAATTTCTATTTCAATTAAAGCACCTTTTGGAGTATATTGAGAAGCATTGAAAACCAAATTGTAAATGATCTGTTCTGTCAATCCATAATCCAGCTTAAATAACGGAAGGTAATCCGCTATTTTAACTTTTATCCTGTGATGGATTAATTCTTCTTTCAGATTATCCAAAACATTGTAAACTAATTCTTTTACATCACACCAGTCCATTTTTGGCTTAATATAACCTGATTCCAAACGTGACATATTTAATAGATTTTCTACCTGATGGTTTAACCGTAATGAGGCTTTTTCCATTTCAGACAAAAGCTTTACATGGTTCTCTTCTGACAAATGAGTCGATTTTTCCTGAAGCGTTCCCACGGCTCCCATAATAGTAGCAATAGGAGTTCGCAATTCATGTGATAAGGAATCCAATAGTGTGTTGTACAGCTTCATCGTATGCAGTTTGGCTTCTTTTGCATGAGCTAATTGGTTTGCCTTTCTTATCTTATACGTTAAAACGGCATTGATCAGTGCAATAATAAAGAAAAGGAGAAGTAATAATGTATCTTTCGCAGTTTCGACATGCAAAGTATAATAAGGTTTGATAAACAAGAAATCCATGATTAGAGCACTCAAGACAGCCGCAAGTAAAACTGCATAAATATCAAGGAATATTGCCAATATCGAAACCAATACAAGCAGCAAATAACCAATAACGGTATAGTCCAGGTAGCTTCTCGTAAATAGAAACAATACCGATACAATACCCACGGAAAGGACGCTAAATACGTATTGGTTTTTAGTTCCGGTATGTTGAATTAACTTTTTCAATTTCTTAGGACTTAATTACACTGCAAAGTTAAATCATAAGTTGTAAGTATTTTATAATATGAAATAGCGTAAGTATAAAGATTTTATAAAGAAATCACTCCTATCTTACACACGATATAGATCTGCAAATAAAAATTGTATATAAAGTTAAGCTACATTTTTCAAATTTAATTTTTGATTGTTAAATTCTTCTATTGTCTTGTTGTTTAGAGTAGAATGCTTGCGTTTTCTGTTGTACCGAATTTCAATATATTCAAATAAATCGAGCTTCATTTCTCCTTTAGCTTTCAGTAAATAAGTATTCGGATAAATGTAATTATTCTTATAATTGAATTTATGTTTAACAATTTTGTTATTCAAATCCTCATAACTATACTCTTTTAATGAATCAGGTATTTCTTTAAAATTTTGTGATATAGATAAATTAAAGAAAAGCAGACAGCTACATAAATTGAAAATTGGAAATTTTCCCATAAAATATTGAGCTTGTATTTTTATGTTCTTTTTCGAAGTGAGGCTAACAACCTTTCGAATCTTTTATTTTATAACGAATAAAGTCTTATAAATATAACTAAAGCAGCAAAAACAATAAAATAGCGCTAAGTAAAAAAAACTACTTCCGTCTTGTATCAATAATATAAATGATTTTCCAGGTATCGTTTTCTTTAAAAAGTGTAAACGCATTTACTCCAGAGTGGCTTAGTTTGCCATTAATGTAGAATTCATAAGGTGTCCAGGCGTGAGCCATTGCGCCATCAATTTGAATAGTATACCCAAAAATCTTTTCTTCAAACTTTAAATCCGGAGGAAATTGAGCAAATGATTTATAAAATTCCGATGTCTTTTCTTCTGCAAGCCTGTTGCTTTTTACACCTTCAACAATAGATTGCAGAATCATTTTGTCATGACAAACTGATTTAATCTTGACAGTATCTTTTGCGTGAAAACCATCAAAAAAAGTAGTTATAGTTTTTTTAATATCAGTCTGTTGTGCATTTCCATTTAAACTAAAACAGAAGATCAGTAACAATGTAATTTTTCTCATAATTGCAAAATTTAAAAACTCCTTTATTGGTGTGAATAATCTAATTATTGTTACACATTTATAGAATTTGTAGTACTTTTACACTCTAAAAATTTGAGCTATGTCAACTGCAAAGAAAGATTACAAAAGAATTACAACAAAATCACTAATTGATATGAAAGTCAATGGTGAAAAGATTTCAATGCTGACTGCATATGATTTTACTATGGCGAAAATTGTTGACACGGCTGGTGTAGATGTAATATTAGTTGGAGATTCTGCCAGTAATGTTATGGCCGGACACGAAACAACCTTACCTATTACATTGGATCAAATGATTTATCATGCTTCTTCAGTAGTCCGCGCTGCAGAAAGAGCCTTGATTGTTGTCGATTTGCCTTTTGGTTCTTACCAATCGGATTCGAAAGAGGCCTTGCGTTCTTCTATCAGAATTATGAAAGAAAGCGGAGGACACGCTGTGAAACTGGAAGGCGGAAGCGAAATCAAAGATTCGATTAAAAAAATATTAAATGCCGGAATTCCAGTTATGGGACATTTAGGTCTTACACCACAATCCATTTATAAATTCGGAACTTATACTGTTCGTGCCAAAGAAGATGCTGAAGCCGAAAAACTATTGGAAGATGCCAAAATGCTGGAAAGAATTGGTTGTTTTGCCCTGGTTTTAGAAAAAATACCAGCACATCTGGCGCAAAAAGTAGCCGAAAGCATTTCGATTCCTGTTATTGGAATTGGGGCTGGTAGCGGAGTCGATGGCCAGGTTTTGGTTTTACATGACATGATTGGGATGACGCATGAATTCAGTCCGCGTTTTTTACGCCGCTATATGAATTTGTATGAAGACATGACCAAAGCCATTGGAAATTACGTAACTGACGTAAAATCGGTTGATTTTCCTAATGCTAACGAACAATACTAGTTTGCAGACAGCAGATTTAAGATGGCAGAAAAAATAATTTCGAATAAAAACAACCTACAGGTTCTTCACGAAGACAATCATATTATTGTTGTAAATAAACGTGTGGGCGATATAGTTCAGGGTGATAAAACCGGTGACAAACCATTATCTGACGTCGTAAAAGAATACCTCAAAGACAAATACAGTAAGCCCGGAGAGGTTTTTCTGGGTGTTGTACACCGATTGGACCGGCCTACAACCGGCATTGTGGTTTTTGCACGAACCAGCAAAGCGTTGACCCGTCTGAATGATTTGTTTAAAAATCGTGAAACCCAAAAGACCTATTGGGCTGTAGTCAAAAATCAGCCTCCTAAAAAAGAAGACAATCTGACTCATTTTCTTAAAAGAAATGAAAAAAACAATACTTCAAAAGCTCATATAAAAGAAGTTCCTGAGAGCAAAATAGCCAGTTTGGATTATAAAGTAATAAAGGAGCTAACCAATTATTTTGCCCTTGAAATCAATCTCCATACAGGAAGACACCATCAAATCAGAGCGCAATTATCTGCTATCGGATGTCCTATAAAAGGCGATTTAAAGTATGGTTTCGACCGAAGCAATCCTGACGGAGGTATTCATCTTCATGCCAGAAAATTGAATTTTATCCATCCTGTAACTAAAGAAAATATAACAATTACGGCTCCGGTTCCCGACGATGCAATTTGGCGCGCCATTTAATTTTATATCTTTAGAAAAAAAATATTTTTATGAGAAACTTTCCTTCTGTATCTGAAAGAAAAGAAGTCTTGAAAAAACTTCTGAAGAACGTTATCATTCACGAGGAAGAAATACTTGAAGCTTTGTACAAAGACTTCAAAAAACCAAAATTTGAAGGGGTTATTTCGGAAACAGCCTATATCATTTCCGATTTAAAAAACACAATCAGCAATATTGATTCCTGGGCAAAGCCAAAAAGAGTTTTTCCATCCTTGCTCAATTTCCCTTCATCTGATTATATTTATAGCGAACCTTACGGAAGAGTATTGATTATTGCGCCCTGGAATTACCCTTTCCAATTAACTTTTTCTCCTCTTATTGCTGCTGTTGCTGCTGGAAACAAAGTAACGGTTAAGCCCTCGGAACTTACACCTTACACATCGGCAATTATTTCTAAAATTGTAAGAGAAACGTTCGACATAAAGCAAGTGGTTGCTGTCACTGGTGATTATACCATCGCTCAGGATTTACTTCAAAAACGATGGGATTATATTTTCTTCACAGGAAGTGTTGCTGTTGGAAAAATTGTTGCTAAGGCTGCAGCCGAAAATTTAACGCCGGTTACTTTAGAATTAGGTGGAAAAAACCCATGTATTGTAGATGAAACGGCTAATTTACCTTTGGCAGCAAAAAGAATTATCTGGGGAAAAATACTGAATGCCGGTCAAACGTGCATTGCACCCGATTATATCCTGGTTCATTATCGCGTGAAAAAGAAACTGGTTGGATTTCTGATTCAGGAAATTGAAAATGCTTTGGGTGAAAACCCGGAATTATCAGAAGATTTTGCTCGTATTGTAAATCTTAAAAACTGGAGAAGACAAATCAGTTTATTGGAATATCAGACTATTTTATCAGGAGGAGAAAGCAATCAGGAAACATTATACCTCGCCCCTACACTGCTCGACGAACCCGACTTGGATAGTTTGGTAATGCAGGAGGAAATTTTCGGTCCTATTTTACCTATCAAATCTTACGAAAACAAGTCAGATATTGAAAGAATTATTTCAAAACATGAAAAGCCCCTTTCGATGTATTTATTTTCGGAAAACAAGCCTTTTATGAAGGAGTTTATGAGAAAATATTCATTTGGTGGAGGCTGTATAAATGATACTATTGTTCACTTTTCGAACAAACGACTGCCTTTCGGAGGTGTTGGCCATTCCGGAATGGGTGCTTATCATGGAAGCCGTGGTTTCGAATCCTTTTCCCATAAAAAAGCGATTGTAAAAAAGGGAAACTGGCTGGATATTCCTATACGATATGCGCCTTATAAAGGCAAATTAGGCTTACTGAAAAAAATACTAAATTGGTTATAATTATAAAATAAGAATGGAAGAATTAAATAAAAAAAGAAACTCTTTAGAAATAGGAGAAGTCATTAATAACACCCTTGAAATTTATAAAAAAACAGCTTTACAAGCTGGTATGGCTATCTTAAGCATGTATTTTGTTCTTGTGCTTTTATTTTTTATTGGAAGTAATTTTTTCTTTAAAATGGAAGAAATTCCGGAACTGATGAAAAATTTCAATCCTGAAAAATTCAGTTTAAACGGCAGAATGATATATCTTACAATTATCACTGTTTTTCTTTCTTTAGTAGCTCCTTTTATGGCAGGGATTTTTAAGATGTTCCAAGACGCAGACCATGAAGAGGAAATCGCATTTTCATCTATTTTTGCTTACATCAATAGTCCAAAGTACATTCATATTGTTTTAGCGACGGCAACTATTTCAGTTTTATCTAATGGGTTTAATCTGTTTTTAAAGGATTTCTTTTCGGAACCCTTCGGTACGCTTATTGGAGTAGTAATTTCTCTGATTGTTGGCATCCTTACTTATATTGCCATTCCGCTGATTCTTTTTAAAGACTTCAACTTTATCAACGCAATTAAGGAAAGTTCAAAACAAATTGGAGCTAATTTATTTTCTGCGATAGTTCTGATGATAATTGCTTTTGTTTTATCCTTTATTGGGATTTTTGCTTTTTGTGTTGGTATATTTTTTACTATTCCTTTCTTATATGCTATGCAATACAGCATTTATAAAAGATTAAATTAAGATCTGTATAGTCATAAAAAACCCGTCTCGTTTTAAAAAGGAGACGGGTTTTTAATTTTATTTAAAATATATTATCTCAGCGTGAAGCTGGTTTTAGAAACTAATACATCTTTGTCAAAGATATTTACGAAGTAAGATCCTCCTTGAATATCAGCCACAGATAAATCTTTCTCTACTTTTACTGTTTTATTTTCATATTTTACAGTAGCTATAAAACTATAGGTTAATGATTTTTCGCCAAAAGCTTCGGTTTTTTTCTCACCAAGAACATTGTTTTTGCTATCAATCACCTGAACATAATACGCTTTATCTCCTGATTTTGCAATTAGGTTTTCAGCAATCATAAAACTGATTTTCAAAACGTCAGCTTTACTTGCTTTATCAGTTGCAATCTGTTTTCCTGAACTACGTTGTTTAACAGCAGATGTTTGTAAATTTAAAACGGTTAACCTTGATCCTTTTTCAACTGTTTTGGATAAATTATCATTATGTGCAGTTAGCGTATCATTGACTTTTCTTGCATCTGTAAGAACTACAGCTGTACTGTCTCTTTCTACAGTTAAGCGTTCGTTTTGTTTTTTTAGTACAGTAACCTGTTTCATTAAGTTATCTACACTGCTTCTTAATTTTATTGCTTCTGTTTTGTACTTTGACATAGAAGCTGCATCGCCTTTCGATTTTTCAACATCAGCCATTAATTTCTGAACACGATCTCTTTCTACGATCAGTTCTTCAGACATTGAAGTGTTTGAGGCAATAGCCGCACTAAGGGAATCATTGGCAGCGTGTAAATCTTTTAAAACTGAGTCTTTTTCACTCATTAATACTTTTTCAACGGCTTTAGAGTCACTAGTTAGCTTGTACATATAACCCAAACTTCCTAATAATAATAAAGCTAAAATTACGATAATTGCTTTAAGACCAGAGTTGCTTTGTTTTTGGTTTTCTTCCATTTTTTTTGGTTTTTAATAGGTGCTAATTTAATTTTTTATTTGAGACTTTCATAAACTATAACGCAAGTTTACATAAAAATAGTATTTTTGATTTATTATAAATACAAATATGGAGAATTTAATCCGTTTTAAACAATCTGATTTAGCCAAAATTACCAATTTCAGAAACGGTGAAGTAAAATTTGGAGAGAAAATTATCACTGTTCCAAAAGACGAAGATGCGGCGGATTTTATGTCGAGATGTGAAGCCAAATATGTTATTATAGGCATTCCGGAAGATGTTGGGATTAGAGCAAATTTAGGTCGTCCCGGAGCTAAAACAGCTTGGCAGAGCGCGATACAAAGCATTGCAAATATTCAACATAATAAATTTTGTAAAGGAAGTTCGATATTAATTTTAGGTCAGGTAGATGTTTCGCAGGAAATGGATTTGGCTAAAGATCTCGATGAAAATATCCCTGAAGACCGCAAAAAACTGTTCAAAATTGTAGAACAGATTGACAAAGAAGTTTCCCATATTATTTTTTCAATCGTAAAAGCCGGAAAGAAACCTATTATAATTGGCGGCGGACACAACAATGCCTACGGAAACATAAAAGGTACTGCTCTCGCCAAAGGAAAGCCTATAAATGCTATAAACTTTGATGCCCATTCTGATTTTAGGATTTTGGAAGGAAGACACAGTGGTAATGGTTTCTCCTATACTTATGACGAAGGTTTTCTTAAAAAGTATTTTATTTTTGGGCTTCATGAGAGCTATACTTCCAAAAGTGTTTTGGATACCATCAAAAAATTAGACGACAGGGTTCGTTACAATACCTACGATGAAATAAAAATCAGAGGTCAGAAAAACTTCTATCAGGAAATGCAGCAATCTCTGGACTTTATCAAAAGTGATTGCTACGGAATTGAGATTGATCTAGATGCCATTCCAAATATTGCATCAAGTGCCATGACATTAAGTGGTTTTTCAGTCGAAGAACTGCGTCAGTTTGTATACTATTGCAGTAAACATCAAAACGCCAGCTACATTCATATTTGTGAAGGTGCTCCTTCATTAGGCGAAGAAAAAAACAATCACTTAATTGGTAAATTAATTGGTTATCTGGTAACCGATTTTATAAAAGGAAACAACGAAGTATAATCCTACAATGGTTATTTTTCGTTTCTAACTTCAAAAGGTTATCTTTGTACCGAATTGCGAATTTATGCAATTCTAAAATTTGACTTTATGTTATTCGAAGATTTATCACTTTCAAAAAGTATCCAAAGAGCCGTTTTTGAAGAAGGTTATACAAACCCAACCCCTATACAGGAACAAGCTATTCCTATCATACTGGCAGGACAGGATTTAATAGGCTGCGCACAAACAGGAACAGGAAAAACAGCAGCATTTGCTATTCCTATTATCCACAACCTGCACCGTATTGTAGGTTCCTCAAAAAAAGAAAAATTAATCCGTACTCTTGTTGTAACTCCAACACGGGAATTAGCAATTCAAATTGGCGAAAGTTTTGACACTTATGGCAAATATACCAATTTAAGACAGTTGACCGTTTTTGGAGGTGTTTCACAAGTTCCGCAGGTAGATCAGCTAAAAAAAGGAGTTGACATCCTTATTGCTACTCCCGGGCGATTATTAGATTTACACAAGCAAGGATTTATCGATTTAAATCATTTGCATCATTTGGTACTTGATGAAGCGGATCAAATGTTGGATATGGGCTTTATCAATGATGTGAAAAAGATTATAAAGCTGACGCCAAATAACAGACAGACATTATTATTTTCGGCAACAATGCCAATAGCAATACGCGAACTGGCCGAAATGTTCCTTACTGATCCTCAAACAGTTCAGGTAGCACCTGTATCATCCACTATTGATACTGTTGATCAGCGCATCTATTTTGTAGATAAATCAGATAAAAGACAATTACTTTACCATATAATCCGAAATGAAAAGTTAAGCAACATTCTTGTTTTTTCCAGAACAAAACATGGTGCTGACAATGTTGTAAAAGCATTAAGAAAACAAGGTTTAAGTGCCGAAGCTATTCACGGTGATAAATCGCAGAATGCAAGGCAAAGAGCCTTAGACGGCTTTAAGAATAAAGAAACAGATATTCTTGTTGCTACTGATATCGCTGCTCGCGGAATTGATATTGAACAATTACCGTTTGTAATCAATTTTGATTTACCGAATATCCCTGAAACGTATGTTCACCGTATTGGAAGAACCGGTCGTGCCGGAAATGGCGGTGTAGCTATATCTTTTTGCGGTAAAGACGAAGAACCCTACTGGAAAGATATCATCAAGCTGACTAAAGCCAAAGTAACAACTATCGAAGAGCATCCGTATCCTTGGAAAAACAGTGCAGGTGAACCGATAAAAGCTGAAAGCAATTCAAACAGAAGTGATGGGCGTCACAAATCATCCAGAAAATCAGATAATTCTAAAAAGAATAAAAAACGCTGGTATTAATACAAATAAAAAAAGTCTTAGTTGGGGAGCTAAGACTTTTTTTCAATCAAATAAACAAACTAAACAATATACTAATTACTTTTTCATAAAAATATTAGTATAATACTTTTTACCTGCGGCATTCGCACGTATGGATATTCCAAAATGGGTATAATCTCCTTCTAAATTTACTTTGTGGCTTTCGCTGTTTAACCAAGCATTCACTACGCTTTGTGGGGAAGAATAATTGTAAGCTAAATTTTCGCCTACTGTTTTAGCGCCTAAACCATTCACTATTTTCTCATATCTGTCCTGAAAAAAATTGTGGCTCATTTCACCTGTTGAGATCATATAATTATCATGTTCTTCAGATACAAATGAAATATAATCTACTGTTATTAATTTATTTAAACCGATGCTTGCTCTGTGGTCATTAATTAATTTCAGAACCTGTTCTTCTTCGGTAACGTAATCGTATTTGGCATCCAATTTGGGATCTTTAACAACTGCTTCTTCATCATTTCCTGCTGAACATGAAATAAACGAAATTGAAATCAAAACTAAAAAAACAACCTTCGATAAAATCTTTTTCATATTTAATAATTTGTTAGTGAGTTAACATCGATATTGGAAATTTCGACGTCGCAACATTACAAACTATCCGATGAAATGCCAAATAAAATCGATAAACTACACAAAATCAGCTTATTGATGAAATAATTCTTACGATTAAGGTTCTAGTCTTTCTTTTTTCCAGGAGAAATCACCTTGCAATTGAAAACGGATTCGATCATGAAGTCGATTAGGACGACCTTGCCAAAATTCAATTTCTTGCGGCTCAACAATATAGCCTCCCCAATGTTTAGGTCTTGGAATTTCTTTTCCTTCAAAATCTGACTCTAATTGTTTTAATTTTTCTTCTAAAATTACTCTTGAAGAAACGACTTCACTTTGGTTTGAAGCCATTGCGCCCAATTTACTTCCATCCGGTCTGGATTCAAAATAACCATCAGATAAATTCTCAGCAATTTTTTTTGCCACTCCTTTTATAATAACCTGACGTTCAATTGAATGCCAAAAAAACGAAAGACAAACATTTGGATTGTTTGCAATCGCTTTTCCTTTTTCCGAATTGTAATTGGTATAAAAAATAAAGCCTTCATAAGTAAACTGTTTGAGCAGAACAACTCTGGCTTTAGGAAATCCATCCAAACCAATTGTAGCAACTGTCATAGCATTTACTTCATCAACGCCTCCAAAATCTTCTACTTCATGGAACCATTGCTTAAAAAGTGTAATTGGATCTTCTGGGAGGTTTGTTTCCAGCAGTTCACTTTTTTCATATGATTTTCTGTAATTACTCAAATCTTCCATGGCTGTTATTTTAATTAATCGGTTTATAATTCAAAAACAACCCCATCATCACCTAAAACCGTATTCTCGAAAATAGTTTTGGCTTCTTCCTGAAATAGCTGAATCGAATCATATCGGGTTGAATAATGTCCCAAGATCAATTGCTTACAATTGGCTTTTTTCGCAATCATTGCCGCTTGTTTTGCAGTTGAATGCATCGTCTTTTCTGCTAATTGTTCTTCCGAATCTAAGAAAGTGGTTTCGTGATATAACACATCTGCCTCTTTTATAATTGGAATAATACTTTCGTGATACATGGTATCCGAACAAAAAGCATAACTTTTAGCTGCCGGAGGATCAAAAGTCAAATCTGCATTTGAAATTACACGTCCATCATCCAGCGTAATGTCTTTCCCGTTCTTTATGTTTTGAAAGTAGCATTTATCAATTTCATAATGCTGAACTGCCGCTACATTCAATTTGCGTTCTTTCGGTTTTTCCTGAAATAAAAAACCATTGGTATACACTCTGTGTTTCAACGGAATAGTTTTCACTATCACTTTTTCATCTTCAAAAACAACCTCAGATTCTGTTGAAGTTAATACTACAAAATGCAATTCATATTGCGGCCAGGAATTAGATAATTTCAATTGGAGTCTGATAATTTCTTCAACTCCTTTCGGGCCATAAACCGTTAAATCATTATTTCTGTTCAATAAATTAAATGTCGAAATCAATCCAATCAATCCATAAAAATGATCTCCATGCAAATGAGAAATAAAAATATGATTGATGGCCGAAAACTTGATTTTGTTTTTTCTCAACTGCACCTGAGTCCCTTCACCACAATCTATCAGAAACAACCTGTTTCTGATTTCCAATACCTGTGATGTAGGGTTTGTAAACGTTCGGGGAGTTGCTGCATAACAACCAAGTATGGTCAGATTCATCTGTTTGTATTTATTGCATTTTTATAGGTCAGATGGAATCCGCCAAAATACTTTAATTGGATTGAGCAGTTATAGCTCATTTCATTAGTTTTTGTTCTTTCTTCTGTCGCGTTCGGTTTTTATCAAGGTCAATTCACGACTCGTTTGTCCTGCAACTGATGTATTTTCTTCTGCACGTCTAATTAAGTAGGGCATCACATCTTTTACAGGACCAAAAGGCAAATATTTAGCTACATTGTAACCTGCAAATGCCAAATTATAACTGATATTGTCACTCATTCCATATAATTGTCCGAACCAAACTCTGAAATCGTTTTTTGCAATTCCTTTATAATTCATTGATTCCATTAACTTATAAGAACTGTCTTCGTTGTGGGTTCCTGCAAAAATGGCCATTTGGTCGATATGTTCAATCATATAAGCTACGGCATCATCAAAATTATAATCTGTTGCTTGTTTTGAAGCACAGATTGGCGATTTATATCCTTTTTCCGCAGCACGGTTGTTCTCTTTTTCCATGTAAGCACCACGAACGAGTTTCATACCTATATAAAATCCTTCTGTTTTAGCCTGCTCGTGTAATTTTTTCAAATAATCCAATCGGTCCCAACGATACATTTGTAATGTGTTGTAAACTACTGCTTTTTGCTTGTTGTATTTTTGCATCATTTTGGCAACTAAATCATCGGCTGCATCTTGCATCCAGCTTTCTTCCCCATCAATCAGCAAGGCAATATCGTTATCGTATGCCGCTTTACATACTTTATCAAAACGAACTTCCACCCTATTCCATTCTTCTTGTTCTTCTTGATTTAAAGTTTGTCCTTCTCCTAATTTTTCATACAATTCGAAGCGTCCAAAACCTGTTGGTTTAAAAACAGCAAAAGGAATAGCATTCTTTTCTTTGGCAAATTCAATTGTTTTTAAAGTCATCTGTAAAGCATCATCAAAATGAGCTTCATCTTCTTTTCCTTCCACAGAATAATCCAAAACCGAAGAAACTCCTTTGGTAAACATTTTATCAACAACCGGAATACAGTCATCTTCTGAAACACCGCCGCAAAAATGATCAAAAACCGTAGCTCTGATAAGCCCTTCAACAGGCAGATTTGCCTTTAGAGCAAAATTGGTCACTGCTGTTCCGATTCTGACCAAAGGCTGAGAATCAATCATTTTAAATAAAAAATAAGCTCTGTCGAGTTCTGTATCACTTTTAAGTGAAAAAGCATTTTGTGTATTATTGAAAATTTTATCCATGTGAAATTATAATGTTATGCAAATATACTACTCAAGCGCATTTTTTTAAATAAAAAATACTTTATTTTGCGGAACGAATTAAACTTTTACACCTATATGGTTCCTATAGTCTCTAACGGATATTCAATTTATTTTAACCAAGAAGGTTATGTAAGTTTAAATGCTTACCTGAAAGAAAATACATTTTCCAAAATTTTTATTTTGGTGGATGAAAGCTCGAATGAATTCTGCCTGCAAAATCTTCTTCCTCAAATTGAAACCGAAACGGTTATTGAAATTATCGAACTTGAATCAGGTGAAGAAAATAAGACCATAGAAACTTGTGCTCAGGTATGGAATGTGCTAATCGAATTGGGTGCTGACAGAAAAAGTCTTATGATTAATCTGGGTGGCGGTGTCATTACAGATTTAGGCGGATTTGTGGCCTCAACATACAAACGAGGTATCTCTTTCATTAATATTCCAACCACTTTATTATCAATGGTTGATGCTTCTGTTGGCGGAAAAAACGGCGTCGATTTAGGCGGATTAAAAAACCAGATCGGAACCATTACAAATCCGGCAATGGTCATTATAGATTCCAGTTATATTGAGTCGCTTCCGCAGAATCAGATGCGCTCCGGCTTGGCAGAAATGCTCAAACACGGATTGATTGCAAAAAAATCACATTGGGAAAAGTTCAAACAGATGCAAGTCATTGATTTTGCCGATTTTGATGATTTAATTCGGGAATCAGTAGAAATAAAAAGCGATATTGTTACTCAGGATCCTACGGAAAACGGGATTAGGAAGGCGCTTAATTTCGGACATACGCTGGGTCATGCCATAGAAACTTATTTTCTGGAAAATCCGGATAAGACTTCCTTATTACACGGTGAAGCAATTGCCGCTGGAATGATTATGGAAAGTTTCATTTCTTTGGAACAAAATCTAATTTCCGAAAATGAATTCAACGAAATAAAATTTGTTTTAAATAGTGTTTTTGATAAAATCAATATTGACCAATCTGAAGAAAATTCGATCATCGAATTACTCATTCACGACAAAAAAAATGAGTACGGGAAAGTACAATTTGCCCTTTTAGATGGCATTGGAAAAATAAAAATAAATCAAACAGCTGAAAACGAAACTATTAACAGAGCATTTTTAAATTATAAATCGTAAAGATTTTTTAATAAAATGTTTTTTAATCCGATATATAATTTTTTAAATTTGCCCTCATGGATAAGCGCAAAAAGTGGTCTAAAAATACAACATATCAAAAAGTGATTCTTGATATGCCGTATGCCATTTTGAAGTCTGTAAAAAAATACAAAACCGCATTTTTACAGTTTTTATCTACCAATACTTTTATTAATAAAGAATTAGAAATCATTTTTGCAAATATTAGAGTTTGAATAAATTGTATGATTTTTTTTTATACTTTTAATTCTAATTTACTGATAAATAAATGAATACAAAATATTCTGACTTAATAAATCAAACATATTATTTTCCTCAAGAGGAATTTAACTTAAACAAAGACAATCTGGAGTTTCATAAAATTGATCTAATGAAATTAGTTGAACAATATGGAACACCTTTAAAATTTACTTATTTGCCTCAAATTTCCAATAACATTAAAAGAGCCAAAACATGGTTCCGAAATGCAATGGAAAAAAATGATTACGAAGGAAAATATTACTATTGTTATTGCACAAAAAGTTCTCATTTTGAGTACATTATGAATGAGGCTTTCAAAAACAATATTCATATTGAAACATCATCGGCTTTTGACATTAATATTGTTGAAAATTTGATGGAATCAGGTAAAATCAACAAGAGCACTTATGTAATCTGTAATGGTTTTAAACGAGATCAATACATTGAAAACATTGCCAGAATTATCAATAATGGACATAAAAATACCATTCCAATCATTGATAATTATGAAGAACTGGATTTGCTTCAGGCAGAAATAAAAGGGAAATTCAAAATTGGAATCCGGATTGCAGCCGAAGAAGAGCCTAAATTCGAATTTTATACTTCCAGATTAGGAATTGGATATAAAAATATTGTTGCTTTTTACAAAAAACAAATTCAGGAAAATAAAAAACTGGAACTTAAAATGCTTCACTTTTTTATCAATACCGGAATTAACGATACAGCTTACTATTGGAACGAATTGGTAAAATGTATCAAAGTTTATATTTCGCTTAAAAAAGAATGTCCAAGTTTAGACAGTTTGAACATTGGAGGTGGATTCCCAATTAAGAATTCATTAGCATTTGATTACGATTACCAATATATGATTGACGAAATCATCAATCAGATTAAAATTGCCTGTGAAGAAGCTGAAGTTGATGTTCCGCACATCTTTACAGAATTCGGTTCGTTTACTGTTGGGGAAAGCGGTGGCGCTATCTACCAGGTTTTGTACCAAAAGCAACAAAACGACAGAGAAAAATGGAATATGATTGATTCTTCTTTCATTACCACTTTACCGGATACCTGGGCTATAAACAAGCGTTTTGTAATGCTTGCCGTAAACCGGTGGAATGAAACGTACGAAAGGGTTTTATTAGGAGGAATGACGTGTGACAGCGATGATTATTACAATTCAGAGCAGAATATGAATGCCATTTATCTGCCAAAATACAACAAAGAAAAGCCATTATATATTGGTTTCTTTAATACCGGAGCCTATCAGGAAACGATTGGCGGTTATGGCGGATTGCATCACTGCCTGATTCCACAGCCTAAACACATCCTGATTGACAAAGATGAAAACGGAATTATTGCCACAGAAGTTTTTTCTGAAGCACAAAAAGCTGAAGATGTTTTAAAAATATTAGGATACAATAAATAAAATTATATTTTTGAAACAATTTCCAGACTCATTTTAAAAAGAGAAAACTGAAGACAAATATTAACTATTCGAATAAACGGATAAACGCATAAACAAACAAACAATGAAAGGACCTATAAGTCAGTTTATAGAAAAGCACTACCTGCATTTTAATGCGGCAGCGTTAGTAGATGCAGCAAAAGGATACGAAGAACATTTACTTGACAACGGTAAAATGATGATTACACTTGCTGGGGCAATGAGTACTGCCGAACTTGGGAAATCATTAGCTGAAATGATCCGTCAAGATAAAGTGCATATTATTTCTTGTACCGGAGCCAATCTTGAAGAAGATATTATGAACCTTGTAGCTCATAATTCGTATAAAAGAGTACCTAATTATAGAGATTTAAGTCCACAAGAAGAATGGGATTTACTAGAAAATCACTACAACCGTGTAACGGATACCTGTATTCCTGAAGAAGAAGCTTTCCGTAGATTGCAATCTCATTTATTTGATATCTGGAACAAAGCTGACAAATCAGGTGAAAGATATTTTCCTCATGAATTTATGTACCAAATGATCAATTCGGGCGTTTTAGAACAATACTACGAAATTGACCCTAAAGATTCATGGATGGTTGCAGCTGCAGAAAAGAACTTACCAATTGTAGTTCCAGGTTGGGAAGACAGTACAATGGGTAATATTTTCTCTTCTTACTGTATTAAAGGTGAATTCAAGCCTACAACAATGAAGAGCGGTATAGAATATATGATGTGGTTGGCTGACTGGTATCCAAAGAACTGTTCCGGAAAAGGAATTGGTTTCTTTCAAGTTGGTGGAGGAATCGCTGGTGACTTCCCTATTTGTGTTGTACCGATGTTGTATCAGGATATGGAAATGCACGATGTGCCGTTTTGGAGTTATTTCTGTCAGATTTCAGATTCAACTACAAGTTATGGTTCTTACTCAGGGGCAGTTCCAAATGAAAAAATCACCTGGGGTAAATTAGACATTACCACGCCAAAATTTATTGTTGAATCAGATGCTACAATTGTAGTTCCACTTATTTTTGCTTACATTTTAGATTTATAATATTTATGAAAAGAGTTATCGTTGATTATTCAAAACTTACGGGTGAAATTTTGAACCTTTTAGTAGAAAAATTTCCTGACGGATATGATGATTCCGATATTGTTCGTTTTAAAAACGCCAGAAACGAAACTATCGAAGCCGTGGAAGTCCGAACCGAAGACACTATCTATCTTGTAAAAGTAAGTACAAAACTTGCTGACAGAATAGAGAATTATGACGAAGATGATGAATTAGAAACAGAAGGAGAAGACTCATTGGACGCATTGAAAGAACTGGAAATCGATGACGATGCCGATGATGACGAAGTTGATTCAGACAAAGCAGACGATGATACTGAAGATTCTGAAGATGCCGAAGATTCTGAAGACAGAGATATCGAAGATGATGAAGATGATGATACAGAAGAAGATTAATAAAAAAGGAACTCAATGAGTTCCTTTTTCTTTTTTATATACAACAATTCGTTTTTAGAACCCTAAATCCCGTTCTATTTCTTCCATTTCAATCAAATCATGAGCTTCCAGTAAGGTAGGCACCACATGCAAAGAAGATGGCACATCATTAAAATCAATAGCTGAAGTTACCAATACAAATGATTTTTTAGCTTTTTTAAATTTTTTAGCCAAATCCAAAAACGATTTTACCGCTTTTATATCGATAGATTTGTCATGAGAGATATCTAGAATCAGATTAGCGTCTTTGAATGTAGCAATCTGACTGGTTACTTTTTCCAAAAAAGCACCCGAATTACCTTCCGTATCCTTAATTATTGTAGTATGTCCTTTATGCTCTACTTTCATAATACAAATTTACTTAATTTTTGAAGCCAATAAATAAATTACTGCCATTCTTATAGCTACTCCGTTTTCAACCTGATTCAATATCACTGATTGCTTTGAATCAGCAACATCTGACGTAATTTCAACACCACGGTTTATCGGACCCGGATGCATAATTACTATTTCTTTATTAAGCGAATCCAATAATGCTTTATCCACTCCATATTGCATCGCATATTCACGGGTTGATGGGAAATAACTAATATCTAAGCGCTCATTTTGTACGCGAAGCATATTGGCCACGTCACACCATTCGAGTGCTTTACGCAAGTCGGATTCGACGCTGACACCTAATTCTCCGATATATTTCGGAATCAATGTTTTTGGTCCGCAAACTTTTACTTCTGCACCCAGTTTTTGTAAAGAATATATATTGGAAAGTGCTACTCTCGAATGCAGGATGTCACCCACAATCACTATTTTCTTTCCGGCTACATCTCCAAATTTTTCACGAATCGTATAAGCATCGAGCAAAGCCTGAGTAGGATGCTCGTGTGCACCGTCACCAGCATTAACAATACTTGCTTTTACATTTTTAGATAGAAAAACCGCAGCTCCCGGTGATGAATGTCGCATGACCACCATATCCACCTTCATTGAAAGGATATTATTTACCGTATCTATTAGGGTTTCTCCTTTAGTTACGGATGATTGTGATGCTGCAAAATTAACTACATCTGCCGAAAGGCGTTTTTGTGCCAATTCAAACGAAAGCTTTGTCCTGGTACTGTTCTCAAAAAATATATTGGCAATGGTAATATCTTGTAGTGAAGGAACTTTTTTAATAGGTCGGTTAATAACTTCTTTAAAATGATCGGCGGTTTCAAAAATGAGATTAATATCGTTCTCATTAATGTATTTTATCCCTAGTAAATGATTTACGCTTAATTCCTTCATTTTATTTTGTAATTAATTCTACTGAATCCTCTCCTGCTGTTGTTGCCCATTTTACCACTACTTTCTCGTTATTTATAGCATCAACCTGCCTGCCTCGATAATCAGGCTGTATAGGCAAATGACGGCTAAAACGCCTATCGATAAGCACCAGCAGTTCTATTTCTGACGGTCGGCCAAACGATTGAATTGCAGTAAGTGCTGCACGAATGCTTCTTCCTGTGTAAAGTACATCATCAATAAAAATGACTTTTTTATTTTCTACCGGAAAATCAATCTGGGTTTTATTGGCTTCCAATGTTTCTCCTCTTCGAAAATCATCTCTAAAAAAAGTGATATCCAAAAAACCTAAAGAAATGGCAGGAATTTGGTACTCATCTTCTAAAATTTGCTTTAAACGACTGGCTAATTGCACTCCCCGAGGTTGGATCCCTATCAAAATGGTGTTGGAAAAATCAAGGTGATTTTCAATTAACTGACAGGCCAAACGATGAAGTATGATGGTAACTTCTTTTTGATTGAGCAAAATTTTTTGACTCATAGTTGCATGTTGTGTTTGGATTGTAAAATTAATTAAAAAAATGAATTAAAATACTATTGCCAATAAAAAGCCTCACATTTCTCTTGTTATTAAGCAAAACTTCAGTAAATAGGTTTGTAATGTGGTATTTGGCGTTATAGGACGTGGTAATTGGGGTTCGCAACGTCATTGACCACATTATAGGACGTGGTGTTTGACGTTATAGGACGTGGTAATTGGGGTTCACAACGTCATTGACCACATTATAGGACGTGGTGTTTGGCGTTATAGACGTGGTTGACCACGTTACCTAACATGGTAATTGGCTTCATAATGTCAGAACATAAAAAAGCCCCATAGTATTGTGAGGCTCTTGTATATTTAATTTTTGATAAATTTTATATTGGATATTCCCCTATCAGAACTGACTTTAATAAAATAATTACCCGAAGCCAAATTCGAAACATCAACTGTTTTGGAATTTTGTGCATTTGGAATGTTATAAACCAATTGTCCTAAAGTATTGTAAATATGAATTGAAGTAAATTTGATTGCATCATCTCCATCAATATTCAAGACATCATGTGTAGGATTTGGATACACACTAAAGACTGGTGCGGAAGCAAAATCATCCGAGTTTAATACTGTACAAGAAGAGCCAACAGCACAATTCACATAATTATACTGATTTACAATGTTCTGTACCAGGCTTATTTTACTGTCATTGGTGCATACCAATACTAAATTCGGGTTGTTGGAAAAAGTAAAAATGTCATTAACTCCTCCAGTATAGCCAGTATCTTTAAATAAGATGGCTCCCAAATTATTATTATCACATGCTAAAGTAGTAAGATTGCTTAATCCATTTACATCCAAATTAGTCAATTGATTACTGCTGCAATACATATCAGTCAAATTTGTAAGTCCGCTTACATTCAAACTAGCCAATTGATTCAAATGGCAGTATAAATATTCCAAATTGGTTAATCCAGATACATTCAGATTGGTAATATGATTATTTGTACAGTATAAATATTCCAGGTTATGCGAACCTGTTGCATTTAAACTAGTCAACTGATTGTTCCCGCACGATAATGATTGAAGACCAGTCAGTCCTGTTAAATTGAGTGTAAGGAGCTGATTATTTGTACATAAAACCTCATTGAGATGGCTTAAGCCTGTTATGTCCAAACTAAGCAGCTGGTTGTTATTGCAATGCAGATATTTAAGGTTTGATAACTGACTAACATTCAGGTTTGTCAATTGATTATTGTCACAACTCAATCGTTCCAAACCACTCAAACCGGTTAGATTTAAATCATGAAGCTGATTCTTGTCTACAAGTAATTTCTTAAGATGGGTTAAGCCTGTTACGTTTACAGATTCCAAATCGCAAAAAGTGAGTTCCAATTCTACAAGATTGGTTAGTGAAGTAACGTTTGCACTGCTTAATGCTAAATTATAGCAATACAGGTTTCTTAGATTCGCAAAACTTCCAACTCCGGTAAGATCATGCATAGCCGGCATGTGGAACACAAAAAGGGAAGTTACATTTAAAGTTTCACTAACTTCAATCTCTCCATTATGGTTCATGTCAATTGTGATGTTGTTTCCGTGGATGTCTTTGGCAATGCCCTGGCTTGGGCTCGCTTCTAACAATCTTGTCTTAAAAGCTGCATCGGGAATAGTAATAACCTGTGCTCCAGCTTCTGTAAAAAGGCCTAAGGCCAATACTAAAAAGTAAATCTTCTTCATTAGGGTTAATTTTTTGCAAATATAAATTGAAATAGCGGGTTAATCCGGTTTCTGCTTATAAAATTTTGAGGAAGAATTAGGGGATTTTCTTCATAGCAAAAACAAACTATTATAAAAGTAAGAAATATTTTCGTAAGAATAAACTTATATGTAAAAAATTATAACGAAGAATTCATTTTTTCCATAGTAACCTGATTCGTTTCTTGTGGCAAGAAAATAATTTTCAGAAAATCTGCCACAAAATTATTTACAGTCGCAAATAAACCAATTGCTAAAAAAAGCCCCGCATTACTACAGGGCTTCTAATTTAATTCTTGATGAACTTCGTATTCGATATTCCCTTATCGGAATTGATTTTGATAAAATAATTGCCTAAAGTCAATGCGGAAACATCTATCGCTTTTGTATTTTGGGCATTTGGAATCACTAAAACCAATTGCCCTAAAGTATTATAAATACTAATTGAAGTAATCTTGATAGTCTCTTTTACATCGATAGTCAATATATTATGAACCGGGTTCGGATACAATTTAACATAATTTGAAAACTCAAAATCCTGAACATTTAATACTTGTTGTATCGTTGTTGTAGCTGTATTGGTCACAATTGGAAAATTGTAATCGAAATAAATATTGGCATTTTTAGAGAAAGTATCTCCAGCTATTAAAGTTGATTTGGTTTTGATTTTAAATGACACATACCCATCGTTATTGGCATCATCAAAAGGCAGATTGATGTTCTCAAAAATAAATTCTATTTTATTCCCTTCGGAAACTTTCGTGACAAACGAATGACTTCCTTGTATTGGTACAATTGAATTTACATCATATTTAGCCGCATCAACTACATCCTTTACCACAATATTTGTTGCACTCGCCGAACCTGTATTTTCAAAGCGAATCATGTAATGCACATAATCGCCAATTTTAGCAGTTGAAACCGATGCACCTTCTAAACAAGTAATGTCGTTTGGATCGTATGAACCTACCACGATTTGGTGGAATTCAAATGTATTGTCATTTGGTGTTTCATCAGTATTTCCAGAAGTAATAGTTGCCGTATAATTTAAAACATCTCCTCCGTTTACCGCTGGAGATTCCATAGGAGAATTGATATTCAGAATAACACCCATAGTTCTTGTTTCAAACGGTTGCATGTTCGTGTAATTCCATGTTAGTGATCCTGATGATTGTGTTGGAGCATTACTAGCTGAAACAAAATCTATTTTTGAGTCATCAAAAATTACATTTATTGAGCCATTTTCAACTTGGTTTCCTTTGTTTTTGAATACTATTTTATACTTTGCATCAAATCCTGGTCTTGCAGCATTTAATGGTAATAAATTAACTTCTATATCAGAATGCACACCATTAGGCGTTATGCAAAAATCTTGGATAAATGGAGTTGTTTGTGCTGGAAAAGAAACATTTACAGATGAAGGGGAAATTGCAAAATAAGTCGGATTTTCAATAATTGGAGTTAAAACAACATCACCAGATTGAACTAATGTTTTATATTCCCCTGATGAATTAGAAATTATTGTTTCAGGGTTAGTTCCATTAGTGATTAACTTCAAGTTTGGGAATATCCTATCATATTCATCACAACCATTATTATTAGTATCAAATTTATTTTTCCCTTTTATAGTATAGTACTGCCCTCCTGGTTCAAAACTACAATAACTGTTAACAACAGTATTTGGACCTACTAATCCTGAATCTAAAATTTGCTGCAATTCTTGTTGATTATCATCAATACAAATAAATTTAGCCTTTGGATATCCCGAATCGAAAGGAATAACTATAGAGTTCAATAAAGAACCGTTTTTTAATATTAAAACATCCATCCAATTATCCCCTATTGTTAGTGTTTCTAATTTTTCAAGGCAACTAAAATCAAAAATACCATTAGATGGCTCACCTCCTTCAAGATAGAAACAATTTAGATTTTTTAAATTAGGAATTTGACAAAAGTCAAAACTCATAAAACTATTATAATAAGTCAAATCATTAAGATTTAAACATCCTGCCAAATTAACACTTGTATTATAGCCATAACTATTGGCTCTGTTGAAGTTTAAATCTAAAAAAAATAGATGACTCAAATTGGAAAGATTAATTGAGTCAACATGACTAAAGTCAGGAAGCATGTTATTAATTTTGATATATTCTAAAAGTTCGAGTTGGGATAAATTAATTACTGAAATATTAAAATTTATATATTCAAATGATATTCTTTTCAGATTAACAAATGAGTTTATTCCTTCTAAACTTGAAATTACAAAATACTGATATTCATAATCTATTGAATCATATGAATCTATAATACTTAATTGTGTAACATTTTCAGCTTCATTTTGTTGAACTTCTCCATCATCATTAACATCAACATCCCCGTCGAAGATTCCATCATTATTAAAGTCCGCACAATTTGACCCTATCAACTTCGCTTTAAAATTAGCATCCGGAAAATTAATAATCTGAGCATTTACAGAAGTAAAAAAGCTTAAAGCCAATACTAAAAAGTAGAATTTTTTCATTTTGAAAATTTAGTTGCGCGAAGATAAGAAATTAATACTACAAAAAAAGCCCCGCATTACTGCAGGGCTTTTAAAATTTAATTCTTAATGAACTTCGTATTGGAAGTCCCTTTATCGGAATTTATTTTGATAAAATAATTACCTGAACTCAAGCTTGACACATCAACTGATTTCTCTTTTTGCGCATTTGGAATCACTAAAACCAATTGGCCCAAAGCATTATAAATACTGATGGAAGTAATCGTAATCGTATCTTTTGCATCAATATTCAACACATTGTGTGTCGGATTTGGATACAGATTGAAGTAGTTTGAAAATTCGAAATCCTGACGTTGTAAAGCGGCAATAGTTGTCGTAACCGTATTAGTTACAATTGGGAAATTGTAATCAAAATAAATGCTGGCAGAATTGCTGAATGTATTTCCTAAAACTAATGTTGGTTTTGTTTTAATCTTGAAAGCTACATAGCCATCATTATTCGCATTATCAAAAGGGAGGTTGATGTTTTCAAAAATGAATTCTACTTTATTGCCGGTAATTTTTGTTACAAACGAATGGCTTCCTCTTATTGGAATTAAAGAATTAATATCAAATTTTGCCGTATCAATCATGTCTTTCACTACGATATTCTGAGCTGGGAAAGTTCCTGTGTTTTCAAAACGGATCATATAATGCACATACTCTCCTACTTTACCCGGAGCAATTGTGGTTCCTTCCAAACATGTCTTATCATTAGGGTCGAAAGAGTTTACTACGCTTTGATGCAATACAAACGTATTATCATTTGGCATGTCATCGGTTGCTGGAGAAGTAATCGTTGTTGTATAATTTAAAATATCTCCGCTATTTACCGCTGGGGTTTCCATAGGGGAATTGACTTTTAGCGTAAAAGTAATTTCCCTGATTTCGAATGGCATTAAATTAGTGAAGTTCCAGGACAAATTATTAGTAGTCGCTGCAGCTGCAGGATTTGAAGAAATTAAATCTAAAACAGCATCATTGAAATTTACATTTATTGTTCCGGACTGTATTGTGTTTCCTTTGTTTTTATACACCAATTTATATAATGTATAAAAACCTGGCCTTGCTGCCTGTAAGGGCATCATAGTTATTTCCAGGTCAGGATGGTTTCCATTGGCAGAAACACAGAAACTTTGAGTGAATGGGCTTGCTTGTGTTGGAAAAGTAACAGTTACATTACTTGGAGAAACAGTAAAATAAGAAGAATTTTCAAAAACCGGAGTTAGAGTATGAGTTCCGGCAATAACCGGAATACTGTAATTTCCAGTGGCATTAGAAATAAATCTTCCTCCAGTAGCACCGCTTGTAATATTAAATCTTAAGTTGGACAATATATTATCTGAAACATCACAGCCATTATTATTCCCATCAAACTTATTTTGGCCTTGAATAGTATAAAATATTCCTCCTGGCGCGAATGAACAATAGGAGTTTAAATGGCAATTCGTATAACCGTAAGAGGTAATTTTACTTTGAATATTTGCAAATTGGCCTTCATCTGCACAAACATATAGCAAAGTTGGGTTTTGTGAGAAAGTAATATTTGTCTCATTTATTCCGTTTTTTATAAAGAGACTCGTTAATTCATTATTATCGCAAAGCAATAGATTTAATAGCGTATTGTTACTCAAGTTTAAACTAGTTAATAGATTGTTTTGACAACGTAAGTTATTTAATAAAATATTATTACTAACATCTAAGTTTGTCAATTGATTACTGTAACACCATAAAACACTTAATAAGGAATTATTGTTTACATCTAGGTTTGTTAAATTATTTAAACTGCAGTATAAATTATTCAATAATAAATTATTACTTATATCTAAGGCGGTTATTTGATTTGAAGAACATGATATATAACTTAACTGTGTATTACTACCAACATTTAAGCTTGTTAAGTTATTAGATTCGCAATTTATACTATTTAACGCTAAATTATTATTCAAATTTAAGCTAGTTAATTGATTATGGTAGCAGTTTAAATACGTTAATAATGTATTGCTATTTATATTTAAACTGGTGAAAGCATTAACACTACAATTCAAAGTAGTTAATAAAGTATTATTATTTAGATTTAAACTGCTTATAATATTACTATTACAATCCAAAGTAGTTAATAAAGTATTATTATTCAAATTCAAACTAGGCAAATAATTCGCATAACAATTTAAAGTGATTAATGCCAAATTATTGCTAACATTTAAACTCTCTAAACTATTGCCGGAACAATCCAAATTGGTCAAAGCGGTATTGTTAATCAAACTTAAGCTAGTTAAGCGATTACCATTGCAAATCAAAGAAGTGATATTTGTAAAATAAGAGATTCCTGTTAAGTCAGTGATAAGTGAAGAATTAGTTACACTTAAAAAACTTACATTTAAAGCTTCACTTTGTTGGATTTCACCATCAGAATTGGCATCTATTTTAAAATAGTCACCTGCTAAATTTTTGGCTGTCTGATTACTTGGACTTGCGGCCAGCAACTTCGCTTTAAAATTCGCATTTGGAATCGTAATAACCTGAGCATTAACACCCGTAAAGAGGCCCAAAGCCAACAATAAAAAGTACTGTTTTTTCATTTTTAGAATTTAGTTGGGCAAATATAGGAATTATCAGCCGAGAATTACTATAAATAAAAAGCCCCGCATTACTGCAGGGCTTTTATATTTAAAAAAGATCAGAGATTATTTCCCTCCTTTTTCCATTTTAGCTTTCAATTCAGCCAAGATATCATTGTTGTCTCCTAAAGTAGAAGCAGCAGATACATTGTTTGATGAAGAATTGTTGTCAGATGAAGCTTTCACATTTTTCTCTTCTTCCTCACGGAAAATAGCAGTGTGAGAAGCAACTACTCTTTTGAATTCTTTGTTGAATTCAATTACTTTGAAGTCAGCAGCATCACCTTTTTTCAATTTCTTACCGTCTTCTTTTTCAAGGTGACGAGTAGGAATAAAAGCAATAACATCATCTCCGAAATCTACAGTAGCACCTTTGTCAACAATTTCAGCGATTACTCCGTTGTGGATAGTTCCAACAGCGAAAGCATCTTCATGTTTGTCCCAAGGGTTAGCTGTAGTTTGTTTGTGACCTAAAGATAATTTACGTCCGTCAACATCAAGTTCTAAAACAACAACGTCTAATTTTTCACCAACATTGATGAATTCAGATGGATGTTTGATTTTTTTAGTCCAAGATAAATCAGAGATATACACTAATCCGTCGATTCCTTCTTCTAATTCTACGAAAATTCCAAAGTTTGTAAAGTTTCTAACAGTACCTGTATGTTTAGAACCTACTGGGTATTTAGAAGTAATATCAGTCCATGGATCTTGTGTCATTTGTTTGATACCTAAAGACATTTTTCTTTCTTCTCTATCAAGAGTCAAGATAACTGCTTCAACAGTATCACCCACTTTTACGAAATCCTGAGCAGAACGCAAGTGCGTAGACCAAGACATTTCAGAAACGTGGATTAAACCTTCAACACCTTCAGCCACTTCGATAAATGCACCGTAGTCAGCAAGAACTACTACTTTACCTTTTACTTTATCTCCTACTGTTAATTTAGAATCTAAAGCATCCCATGGGTGAGCGTTTAATTGTTTTAAACCTAATTGAATTCTTGTTTTCTCATCATCGAAATCAAGGATTACAACGTTTAATTTTTGGTCTAATTCAAGAACTTCGCTTGGGTGATTGATTCTTGACCAAGAAAGGTCAGTAATGTGGATTAATCCATCTACACCACCTAAATCAATAAACACACCATAAGAAGTAATGTTTTTAACAACACCTTCTAATACTTGTCCTTTTTCTAATTGACCAATGATTTCTTTTTTCTGTACTTCAATATCCGCTTCAATAAGCGCTTTGTGAGAAACAACAACGTTTTTGAATTCGTGGTTAATTTTTACCACTTTGAATTCCATCATTTTGTTTACATATTGATCGTAATCACGGATTGGTTTCACATCGATTTGAGAACCTGGTAAGAAAGCTTCAATACCAAATACATCAACGATCATACCTCCTTTAGTTCTGCATTTTACAAAACCATTAACGATTTCTCCAGTTTCATTAGCAGCAATAACTCTATCCCATGCTTTGATAGTACGAGCTTTACGGTGAGATAAAACCAATTGACCTGTTTTGTCCTCACGAACGTCAATTAATACCTCAACTTTGTCACCTACTTTTAAACCTGGATTGTAACGGAATTCGTTTAAAGAAATTACACCTTCAGATTTAGCGTTGATATCAACGATAGCATCTCTTTCAGTGATTCTTACTACTACACCTTCTACTACTTCTTCCTGATCCGTTGAAATAAAAGTTTTAGCAACTAATTCTTCAAATTCTCTTAAGTTACTTTCATCAACAGCATCAATACCTTCAGCATAGTTATGCCAGTTAAACGTTGATAAGAACTCTTCTTGTGATTTTAATGTTTCAGACATGTCTGATAAAAAATTTGTATTCTGCATTCTCTCGTGTCTCATAAAGCGGTAGAAAACTACAGAAGTGTTTTACATAAATAATTGATTCCTAATGGATACACTGACCGCCAAAAGGTGTGCAAAATTAATTCTTTTTTTTGAAATTACAAAAGGTTTTCAACAATATCCTTTTTTCAATAAGCAGTTAAGTCAGACTATTTGTCTTTTAAGCAGTTTATCTGGTCTATTTTAAGGAGCTTTTTCCCGCTATCGCCTATATCTTTTTCCTTTCCAGTCCAAGTTTTTGCTGGCGCAAAGAGCGTAAAGAGTGAAGGAAAAAGGATATTTGGCTCTATCGGGGCTAAATATACACTATATCTAAAAAAACAAAAACCCGGTTAACAAAAGCTAACCGGGTTTCTGCCTACCAAAAATTTATTTTTAATGGCTCACACTTTCTACATCTTTAGGATTGTGTTTGTGTTTGAACAAAACAGCAAAAGCAACAGCAACAATTAAAGCATATATTGCAAATGACAACCATGTATTATGCCAATCTTTTATTCCACCATGAGTAAAATAATTATCAATAACAAATCCACTTATTTTACTTCCTAGATAAGCTCCAACCCCATTAGTCATCATCATAAACAATCCCTGAGCTGAAGAACGGATTTTTGAATCTGTAGTGGTTTCAATAAACAATGAACCTGAAATATTAAAGAAATCGAATGCCATACCGTAAACGATACAAGATAAGATGATCATCCACAACCCTCCAACTGGATCTCCATAAGCAAACAATCCAAATCGTAAAACCCATGCTATCATTGAAAACAACATCACCTGTTTGATTCCAAAACGTTTCAGGAAAAATGGAATAGCCAAAATGAATAATGTTTCAGACACTTGGGAAATAGACATAATTATAGTTGAATATTCAACTACAAAAGACTCCTTGTATTCAGGTATTTTGGCAAAATCATTTAAAAAAGCATCACCATACATATTGGTTAATTGCAATGCTCCTCCCAAAAACATAGAGAAAACAAAAAACAAAACCATTTTATAAGAACTGAATAATTTAAAAGCCGTTAAACCCAATTGTTCAACAAATGTAGCATCTTCAGAAATTGTTTTCTGAGGAGGACATTTTGGCAAAGTAAAAGAGTAAATACCCAAAACAATTGCCATAAAAGCTGCAATATAAAATTGATTAGCATAAATCGGACTGCCTGATATATCAGATATAGCGTTACCAACACTTAATCCAAAATCTTTAAAAATACTAGGAGGGGTTGGTGAACTGAATATATTTGTAATCCACATAGCCGCAATAAATCCTATTGTTCCCCAAACTCTGATTGGCGGGAAAACTTTGACTACATCGTATTTATTATTTTTCAGAATTGTATATGCAATAGAATTTGATAGTGAAATAGTTGGCATATAACAAATCATTGCGCCAAAAATCACATAAAATAAAGTATTCGGATCTTCAACTTTTGGAACATACAACAATATTAATCCATAACAAACATGAAGAATCCCATATAGTCGTTCAGCATTAATCCACTTATCCGCTAAAATCCCTGTAAGTGCCGGCATAAATAAAGAGGAAAGACCTAAAGTTGAAAAAATAGCTCCAAACTCGGCGCCAGTCCAGCCTTTTGCATTAAAGCAATAAGTTCCAATAGTAATTAACCAGGCTCCCCACACAAAGAATTGAAGGAAACTCATTAACGTTAATCTAAATTTAATATTCATAAAAATGTTTTTGGTTTTTGTTTGATTTAAAAAAGCCGGTAAATCTATAAAAAAATCATCAGTTCGGGTGGTTTTCACCGAAAATTTTATCGAGAACTAGCTTTTTTACGGAAACTGTCCTCAATACATTTTTTATTACATAAAAAACAATTGAATTGGCCTTTTGGCTAAATATCGTTAACCAAATCAAGAACAACCTGAAATTGTTCTTCTCTTGATAAGTAAGAATTGTCTATTTCGATAGCGTCATCAGCTATTACAAGTGGTGAATCATCACGATGCGTATCTATATAATCACGTTCTACAACATTTTTAAGTACTTCTTCAAAGGATACTGCATCTCCTTTGGCGATAAGCTCATCGTAACGACGCTGGGCACGCGTTTCCGCACTGGCTGTCATGAATACTTTAAGTTCTGCATCCGGAAAAACGACCGTTCCTATATCGCGGCCATCCATGACAATCCCTTTATTTTTCCCCATTTCCTGTTGCTGTTCCACTAATTTGGAACGAACTTCGGAAACTTCAGCAATTTTACTCACAAAACCTGAAACTTCAATGGTACGGATTTCTCTTTCAACGTTAGTATCATTCAAATACATTTCGGCAAAACCCAAATCAGGATTGAATTCAAAATGCAGTTTTATATTCGGAATATGATGAATCAGACTTTCTTTATCAAAAGCATCGGCAGTAATAAAATGATGCTGCATCGCATAGAGTGTCACGGCACGGTACATCGCTCCGGTATCCACATAAATATAGCCCAAATGTTTGGCTAATTGTTTGGCTAAAGTGCTTTTCCCTGTAGAGGAAAATCCGTCAATGGCAATGGTAATTTTTTTATTCAAAACTAAAATTTAAAGATTAATCATCAAACCAAATAAACTGGTGTTTGATGCTAATGTATATCTCGAATAAGAATAATCGAATCTAAATTTAGCAAATCGAATCCCAAATCCGGCAGAAATTCCGGAAAAAGTTCTTTGTTCAACTATTTTAAGTTCCGCAGCACGACGGAAATTATAACTTACTCGTAAGCTAAATGCTTTCTTAGGGAAAACCTCAGCACCAAAAATAACATGTCGGAACGCGTTTCCTAAAAAACCTACTTTTTCCTCAATGACTTCTCCATCAATAGTCTGCTCTCCTCTGGCGGGATTGGCAAAACCAACTTTCCATTTTTGTAAATTCTCTAATGTTAAATGCCAGCGGATAGGCACATTTTCCAATTCTTGTGAAATACCCGCAATTACCTCAATTGGCAGCTTTTCGTTTTGCCCGGCATAGGTAGTAACTTGAGTTCCTATATTCCTTACAACTAAACCGTAATTGATATCATTTTTATCATCTACATAAATGGCTCCTAAATCAGCAGCAACACCAAATGAATTGTATGATTCTAGTGTGGAAGAAATAAATTTTGCATTGGCACCAATATATAACTTTGTCCAAGGCACATTATAAGCATATCCCAAAGACAATGCAATTTCGCTGCCCGTAAATTCACCAGTGGCCTGTCCTGATTCATCACGACCGTCAAAATTTCCATAATTTACATAGGTAACTCCGCCATGAAAAGTTTGGACATGTCTGTCATGAGTATAAGCAAAAGCAGCAGTTCCGTAGGTTACATCTCCAAAATAATTCCCGTAATTTAACGACAGCCTTCCATTCATCTCCTCATTAATCGAAGCCGGATTAAACAACGGCTGATTAACATCATAATCATATGTCGTAATTGTTTTTCCACCTAAAGCTGCTTGTCTTGGTGAAGAAATTAAATTCAGAAACTGATATACACTTTGTCCTCCTACTTGGCTATAAGTTGAATAAGTAAGCAGAAGTACTAACAGAATAAAGGGTCTTTTTTGCATCGAAATTTGTACGGATTGAAAACAATATAACGCGGAAGCGAAGATATTATTTTTTACAAAAAAAACGGCTAAAAAATTTAGCCGTTTTAAATTATAATGTTTTAGCGTATTTTACCTTGTCTTTAGTGATGGCAATTGCTAAAACCTCGCTCATTTCGTTCACAAAGTGAAAAGTCAGGCCTTCAATATATTCTCCTTTTATTTCATTTATGTCTTTTCTGTTTTCTTCAGATAAAATAATTTCTTTAATTTTTGCTCTTTTTGCAGCCAATATCTTTTCTTTTATTCCTCCAACAGGAAGCACTCTTCCGCGAAGCGTAATTTCTCCGGTCATGGCCAAATTTTTCTTTACTCTCTTTTGAGTTAATAAAGAAACCAAAGAGGTCAACATCGCAATTCCCGCGCTTGGACCGTCTTTAGGCGTTGCTCCTTCCGGAATATGCACGTGAATATTGTATTTAGTAAAAATCTCTGTGTTTATACCTAATCTTTCGGCGTTGGCTTTTACATATTCCATAGCAATGGTTACAGATTCTTTCATTACTGTTCCCATATTTCCTGTAAAAGTCAAACCGCCTTTACCCGGAGAAATAATCGATTCAATAAACAATATATCACCGCCGACACTTGTCCAGGCTAATCCTGTAACCACTCCAGCCGTATCATTATTTTCGTATTTATCACGTTCCATTCTTGGAGCTCCTAAAACCTTTTCAATATCTTCATCAGTCACCTTGATGTCATATTCTTCTTCAAGGGCGATACTTTTGGCGGCATTACGCACCATTTGTGCAATTTTCTTTTCCAAGCCGCGCACACCAGACTCTCGGGTGTATCCTTCCACAATTTTCTCTATTTGCTTTTTGCCGAAGGAAATCTGCTTGGTAGTCAATCCGTGTTCTTTGATTTGCTTTGGAACCAAATGCTGTTTTGCAATTTCCACTTTTTCTTCAATGGTATAACCTGACATATTGATAATTTCCATACGGTCACGCAAAGCAGGCTGTACATTAGCAATGTTATTTGACGTAGCAATAAACATTACTTTAGACAAATCGAATCCCATTTCAAGGAAATTATCATAAAACTCCTTGTTTTGTTCCGGATCTAAAACCTCAAGCAAAGCAGAAGAAGGATCTCCCTGATTACTGCTCGATAATTTATCAATCTCATCCAGAATAAAGACCGGATTTGAAGTTCCCGCTTTTTTCAAACTTTGAATAATCCTTCCCGGCATAGCGCCAATGTATGTTTTACGATGACCTCGGATTTCTGCTTCATCCCGCAAACCTCCAAGCGACATGCGTACATATTCTCTTCCTAAAGCTTCCGCAACCGAACGTCCAATAGACGTTTTACCAACTCCTGGAGGTCCTGTAAAGCAAAGGATTGGCGATTTCATATCATTTCGCAATTTTAAAACTGCCAAATGCTCTATCATTCTTTTCTTAACATCGTCCAGACCAAAATGATCTCTGTCCAGTATTTTTTGTGCGCGTTTTAAATCAAAATTATCTTTTGAAAACTTATTCCAAGGCAATTCCAAAAATAATTCAAGGTAATTTCTTTGGATTCCAAAATCAGGAGAATTCGGGTTTGTACGCTGTAATTTGGAAATTTCTTTATCAAAATGCTTTTTAGTTTTGGCATCCCAATTGATTTCCGAAGCTTTTTTGCGCATTTCTTCAATTTCTTCTTCATGCGAAGCGCCTCCCAATTCTTCCTGAATGGTTTTCATTTGCTGCTGCAAAAAATATTCCCTTTGCTGCTGGTCTAAATCGAAACGCACTTTAGACTGAATGTCATTCTTAAGCTCCAATTTCTGAAGCTCGACATTCATGTGTTTCAATGTAGCCAAAGCACGATCTTTCAAATCATTGACTTCTAATAATTCTTGCTTTTCAACAACAGAAAGATTCATATTAGAGGATACAAAATTGACTAAAAAGGAATTACTTTCGATGTTTTTTATAGCAAAAGTAGCTTCAGTCGGGATATTTGGACTTTCTTTTATAATTTGAATGGCCAAATCACGAACTGAATCAATAATCGCTGAAAATTCTTTGTCTTTTGAAACTGGTCTTACCTCCGAGACTTCTTTTATAGTAGCTTTCAGATACGGTTCTGTTGCCGTCATCTGATCAATTTCAAAACGTTTTTTCCCTTGCAGAATAACTGTTACGTTTCCGTCAGGCATTTTTAAGACGCGAAGGATACGAGCAACTGTTCCAACTTTGTTGATTCCCTCTTCGGTTGGATCTTCGTCTTCTTCATTTTTTTGGGAAACTACCCCAATGATCTTATCCGAAGCATTGGCATCGTTAATTAGTTTTATCGATTTATCTCTTCCCGCAGTAATAGGAATTACAACACCAGGAAAAAGTACTGTGTTGCGAAGCGGAAGAATAGGTAAATCAGCCGGAAGCTCTTCGTTATTCATTTCTTCTTCGTCTTCTGGCGTAAGAAGTGGAATTAAATCAGCTTCAGAATCAAATTCTTGTAGTGACAAATTGTCAATGGTGATTATTTTTTGTTGAGACATATTGTATTTAGGTCATTTTGTCATTAAACTTATAACAGTTTATACTACAAAGTTATTACATTATAAACTATCATCTTGTTGAAAACCAACAAATAAGATGATAATTTGTTGGTTTTGCATTATAATATTGTCAAGTATTATGCCATAAAAAACCCGTTCACTAAAATGGAACGGGAATTTAAATTGAATGCTTCAGATTTGTTTGATTACATATAAGTGATATCAAATGTCCCTTGCGTAATTTCATGAGTTACAATAGGAGGCATCATAGTACTGGCCGTAAAGCTGAAAGTACCTTTTATTCTTTTAGTTGTCGTATTATGTGAAATAATTGTCATTGTTCCTGCACCTCCAAATATACCGGTTGCAGTAGCATTCAAAATATATTGTCCTCTGGCTGTCGAACTAAGTTCTGTAAAAGTATAAGTTGAATTTGCTGTTGCATTATCAGGAATTGACAAACCAATGTTCTCTACATTCCCTCTTCTGCCAATTACAGAAATGAATCCACCTGATCTAACGCCGTTTATATTTGTTGAAACATAATCAACATTGTCTAATTTAGCTGTAAAAGTATTTCCTGCAGGAGCCACTACATCAGCAGTATATGATAAGTTAGTAAACACACCGTTTGTAAATACTTTGGTTTCAATTGTGGTACTTGAACCCGTTGCAAATCGCACACCTGTGAATTTAAATGTTCCTGATATTTTTTTATTTACCGTATCAATACTTGAAATTACAATTTGTGCCGTGTCTGTATAATTTGGGAAAGCAGCAAAATCACCTGTATCATCATCGGCTGCCAAATAAGGAATATTCCCTGAACCTGCACTGTAAATTAATGCAAAAGTAGTTAATGAAGTCGTTGGCATATCTAAAGTATAAGTACCAACTGTAGCACCTGGAATTGTAATTTGAAAAAACGCTCCTGATGCATTCATACCTGTAATGGCAACATAATCGCTGTTAACAATAGCCTGAATGGTAGATGCTGTAAATGTACTTCCATCAAAATCAGCTTTAAATGATGCTGGTGATGTCGGATTTGTAGCTGGATTATTTCCTGACCCCGGTATTGTTCCTTCATAAGGCTCAATTTCCGTTGTACATGAAGAGTAAAAAACTGCTGTAAACAACAGTATAAATGTTGAAAATTTTCTTAATTTATTCATTTTGCGGGGTTGGTTTTTTGTAAATTTTGACAAATATATAATTATTTATTATTCTACAGCATTTTGTTTTGGCATCCTTAAAAGCAACAGTACACCAATGACAAAGAAAACACCCAAGAAAACAATTGAGTTCCGCATTGAGCCAGTAACCTGATCGATAATTCCATACACTGACATTCCAATTACGATACCTACCTTCTCTGTAACATCATAAAAACTAAAATAAGATGCTGTATCAGTCGTATCAGGTAATAATTTTGAATATGTTGAACGAGCTAACGATTGAATCCCACCCATTACTAATCCGACGAAACCTGCAACAATGTAAAATTCATTTGGTGTTTCCACGAAATAAGCAAACACACACAAAACCGCCCAAAATGCATTTAAAAAGATCAATGAATTAATATTTCCAAACTTACCGGAAGCTCTCGAAGTTAAAAAAGCGCCTAGAACAGCTACTATTTGAATCAATAAAATACAGATTATCAAACCCGTTTCTTTTACTTGAAAAATTTTATCCATTCCTATTAAGGCTGGATCGTCTGAGTTTTTCCAATGAATTTCTTTTGCACCAAAATAAGTAGCCACTAACATTACCGTCTGAACAGCCATGATGAATACAAAATAACTGGACAAGTATCTTTTTAAAGGAATGTTGCTTTTAACATCTTTCCAAACTAATTTTAATTCTTTAAAACCATCAAAAACAACCTCTTTAGTCACTTTATGACCTGTGGAGGCTCCTTTAGGCAAATAATAATAAGTAATATGACTAAACCCTATCCACCAAATTCCTGTCAGAACAAATGAATATTTCATCATTTGAATTTTTTCACTATCAGGAACACTCATTACCATAATTAAATTAATAATAAGTAATAAGGTGCTTCCAATATATCCCATAGAAAATCCACGTGCACTAACTTTGTCCTGTTGTTCCGGGTAAGCGATGTCAGGTAAGTATGAATTATAAAAAACCAAACTCGCCCAAAAACCTATTAATCCAAATAAATAAACGGTATAACTCCAAAAAAAGCTGTTAATATCAAACCAATACAAACCAATGCATGACAATCCTCCCATATAACAAAAGAATCTCAAGAAGGCCAGTTTGTTTCCAATATAATCCGCAATACCTGATAAGATTGGTGAAATGAAAGCTACAATTAAAAAGGCTAAAGCAGTAACAAAAGTGATCATTGCCGTATCTTTAAAATGGTATCCGAATACTTCTACATAATCTCTTTTAGCTTCCTTAAATATTGTTTCGTAAAAAATAGGGAATATGGAGGATGCAATTACCAAACTATACACTGAATTGGCCCAGTCGTAAAATGCCCAGGCATTTAATAATTTTCTATCTCCTTTTTGTAGTGTTTCCATTCTTTATAAATTTTTAGACATAAAAAAAGCTGCTCAAAAGAGCAGCTTCGAAAGTACTATATTTTTATTTAAAAGCAACACCAAATTTTGCTGCTTCCGCTTTTGCCTGTGGCAATAATTTTTTCAAATTGGCAATACGCGTTTCATTTGACGGGTGCGTACTTAAAATTTCCGCTGGTGCCTCGCCTCCCTGAGCAGACATTCTTTCCCAAAGAAATACTGCGTTCTCAGGATTGTATCCGGCAATTCCCATTAAAGTAAGCCCTATCATATCGGCTTCACTCTCATGGTCACGGCTAAACGGAAGCATTACTCCTACCTGACTCCCTACTCCATATGCCTGCATAATCATCTGTTGTGTTTGAGGGCTTTTGTTTCCGGTAGCAGCTGCTACGCCAACGCCTCCAAGCTGTTGCAATAATCCGGCACTCATTCTTTGCTGACCGTGATTCGCCAAAGCATGTGAAACTTCATGTCCCAAAACAGCTGCTAAGCCGGCATCATCTTTACAGATTGGTAAAATCCCGGTATATACCACAATTTTTCCTCCAGGCATGCACCAGGCATTCACTTCTTTACTGTCTACTAATTTATATTCCCATTGGTAATTGGCTAAATAAGAAGCATTACCATTAGCAGTAAGCCATCTTTCAGCAGCAACCTTTATTTTATTAGCCACAGTCTCTACTCTTTTAGCATCTTTAGTGCCGGTAATTACTTTATTTTCAGCCAAAAATTGTCCATATTGCTGAAATGCTGATGGAAATATTTCGCTATCGGGAACTAAGGCCATCGTTTTCTTACCTGTAAAAGGATTTGTGGCACAAGAATATACCAATGCCAAAATACCTATTGCAACAATTATTAAACCTCTTTTCATCTTTTTTGTATTTGTTATGTGTAGTAAAATTAATCCATTTTTTTCAATTCCGTTAAATAAAAACGTAAAGTATTTATGATTATTTTATGATTCAAATTTTATTTAAAATTTTAAAAAAACCTTAAATTGCGGTACATTAATAACATCCTATATTTTGAAAACAAAACACAAGGAAGGAATACAAGTTCCCAAAGTAATTATATACGCTGTCAAATTTGTCCAATTTATTTCAGCCGATTTAGTAACAAAGCTCGCTTCCAGAATCTTTACCAGTCCTATCAAACATAAAATTCCGAAAAGAGAATTTGAAATGGAAGGAAAAACAAAGCAGGAAACTATTTTTATCCCTGAAATAAAAAAAGAAATTGTAGTATATCATTATGGAGACAGCCCTAAAAAGGTGCTGTTGGTGCATGGCTGGTCCGGACGAGGCACGCAACTGGTTAAGTTTGCCGATGAATTGCTTGGCTTAGGCTATTCAACTATAAGTTTTGATGCGCCTGCTCATGGAAAATCTGCCGGAAAAACAACGCTAATGCCCGAATTCATTGCTTCTATACTTGAACTTGAAAAATTATACGGCCCGTTTGATTACGCAATAGGACATTCTCTTGGTGGAATTTCATTACTGAATGCTGTCAAACAAGGTTTAAAAATCAAGAAATTAGTTGTTATTGGAAGTGCTGACAAAATCAGAGATATTTTTGATGAATTTGTTAGAAAATTAGAATTAAAACCAATCATATCCAATAAAATGATTGACGGTTTCGAAAAGAAATTTGGTGTTTCAATGGATAATTATTCGGCACATATCGCAGCAGAAAAAGTAACCATTCCAACATTGGTCATTCATGATGAGAATGATTATGAAGTGCCTGTCTTTTGCGGAAAAAACATTCATAAACATCTTCCAAACGGTGAAATCTTCATCACAAAAAAATTAGGTCACCGAAAAATTCTCGGAGATAAGAATGTCATCAACAAAACAATGGATTTTATTCAGAAGTAAATTATAGTAATACCAATTGTATTTTGTTTGCTAACATTTAATAGTAATCGAGTAATGCTTTTTCAATTTGAATTAAGCAATCACTAAAATAAAAAAGTCTGTAATCATGAAATATCCGATAGAAAAAACAGAAGAACAATGGAAACTGGAATTAGGTGAGGAAAAATACCGAGTTCTTCGTGAGAAAGGCACAGAATATCCCCATTCCGGAGAGTACAATCTTCATTTTGAAAAGGGAACTTATGTTTGTGCCGCCTGCAAAGAACCTTTATTTGAAAGTGATACGAAATTTAACGCACATTGTGGCTGGCCTTCATTTGATGAATCCATCCCAGGCAAATTAGAATATATAAAAGACCATACACACGGTATGATCAGAACCGAAATTTTGTGCGCCAACTGCGGCAGTCACTTAGGTCACGTGTTTGATGACGGCCCTACAAAAACAGGAATCCGGTATTGTGTAAATTCACTTTCTTTAGATTTTAAATAAATATATCTATTGTCCATCTTGTTTAATTTGTTTAATTTGCATTCAATTAACACCTATTTTTAGAATGACCAATATTACAAGACTATTTGATTTTCCTTATTATCAATTAAGTAAGCAGAATTTACCAGATGCTTTGGTAACAAAATATAATGGAGAATGGATTAAAACTTCAACGCAGGAATATATAAATAATGCCAATACCATTTCGAGAGCCTTGCTTCGGATGGGGATTCAAAAAGATGATAAAATTGCTGTCATTTCATCCAACAACAGAACCGAATGGAATACTGTAGATATTGGTATCTTGCAAACAGGAGCACAAAATGTTCCTATCTATCCGACGATTTCCGAAGAAGATTACAAATACATACTAAATCACTCTGAAGCGAAGTACTGCTTTGTTTCGGATTTGGAAGTTTTAGAAAAATTAAACCTGATAAAACATAATGTTCCTTCTCTGAAAGAGGTATTTTCATTTAATGAAATTGAAGGCTGCAAAAACTGGAAAGAGTTACTTGTTCTTGGGGAAGATAATTCAAATCAAGCCGATGTTGAAGACAGAAAAAACGCAATTACTACAAATGATCTTGCTACTATAATATATACTTCAGGTACAACAGGGAGGCCAAAAGGCGTTATGCTTTCCCATAAAAATATAGTTTCGAATGTATTGGACAGTGCCTGCAGAATTCCATTTGATGAAGGGAGAAACAAAGCTTTAAGTTTCTTACCTGTTTGTCATATTTTCGAAAGAATGATTCTGTACTTATACCAATATTACAGTGTTTCGATTTATTTTGGAGAATCAATTGAGAAAATCAGTGACAACCTTAAAGAAGTAAAACCTAATGTCATTACTGCTGTTCCAAGGCTTTTGGAAAAAGTATATGATAAAATCTATGCTAAAGGATCGGAACTTACCGGTATTAAAAAGAAATTATTCTTCTGGGCTATCGATTTAGGTTTACGATACGAACCTTACGGAGCCAATGGTTTTTGGTATGAATTCCAGCTTAAAATTGCAAGAAAACTTATTTTCAGTAAATGGAAAGAAGGATTAGGCGGAAACCTTGACCTGATGGTTTCAGGAAGTGCAGCTTTACAGACAAGATTAGCAAGAGTGTTTGCCGCCGCCGGGATTTCAATTGTTGAAGGCTATGGATTAAGCGAAACTTCCCCGGTAATTGCTGTAAATGATATGAGACACAGAGGTTTCAAAATTGGAACTGTTGGTAAGGTTATCGATAATTTAGAAGTAAAAATCGCTGAAGACGGAGAAATCCTTTGCAAAGGACCTAACGTAATGATGGGATACTATAAAGACAAAGAAAAAACAGATGAAGCCATTATAGACGGTTATTTCCATACTGGAGATATTGGTGAAATTGACAAAGAAGGCTTCCTTAAGATTACGGATCGTAAAAAAGAAATGTTTAAAACTTCGGGAGGAAAATACATCGCACCGCAAATTCTTGAAAATACAATGAAACAATCTCGTTTTATTGAACAGATCATGGTTATCGGTGACGGACAGAAAATGCCGGCTGCTTTTATTCAGCCAAGTTTTGACTTTATTAAAGAATGGGCTTCATTACATCAGATCACTTTAGGGAATTCAAACTCTGAAATCATTGAAAATCCAAAGGTCATTGAGCGTATACAGCAAGAAGTGGATTCTTTGAACGAAAAATTCGGTAATTGGGAAAAAATCAAACGATTTGAACTTACTCCTGATATCTGGTCTATCGATGGCGGCCAGCTTACTCCTACTTTAAAACTGAAACGTAAAGTAGTCTTGGAAAAATACAAAGGCTTATACGATAAAATCTATAATTAAAACTCCTGGAATATGAAACTTAACTTCCTTCCTTGTCTAGTATTGCTGATGATTGTGTTTATTGGCTGTAAAAAAAATGAGGATTCGGTTAAGTACCATTACCTGGATTTTTCAAAAAGAGACGATCAATTTACCGGCGGTATCAAAATGATTCCGATCACTACTCCCGCCGGTACATTTAAAGTCTGGACAAAAACTGTTGGCAATAATCCAAAAATAAAAGTATTACTCTTACACGGCGGTCCGGGACTGACTCACGAATTATATGAAAGTTTTGATGGCTATTTTCCCAACGAAAGCATTGAATACATATATTATGACCAATTAGGTTCTTATTACAGTGACCAACCTAATGATAACAAATTATGGACAAACGAGCGTTTTGTTGAAGAAGTCGAGCAAGTTCGCATTGCACTTGGCTTAGATAATTCCAATTTTTATTTGTTAGGACAATCCTGGGGAGGAATTCTAGCCATGGAATATGCCTTAAAATACCAAAAAAACTTAAAAGGCCTGATTATTTCAAACATGATGGCAAGTGCATCGGACTATAATAAATATGCCGAAGAAGTTTTGGGACCACAATTACCAAAAACTGTCTTCAATCAGATTAAAGAATTTGAAAAGAATAAAGATTATTCAAATCCAAAGTATACCGAATTACTTTTCAAATATTACTACACAGAACATATTCTGAGAAAACCGCTTGGAGAATGGCCGGAATCGATTAACAGATGTTTCAAACATATCAACCCGAATGTATATGTTTATATGCAAGGTCCGAGTGAATTTGGAATCACAGGAAATGCAACACTGCAAGATTGGGATGTAAAATCTCGATTGAAAACCATTACGGTTCCTACACTGACAATTGGCGCAAAATACGACACCATGGATCCCAAGCATATGGAATGGATTTCCGAAGAAGTTCAAAACGGCCGATTCCTATTCTGCCCTAACGGAAGTCATCTTTCTCAATACGATGATCAGAAAACCTATTTTTCCGGAGTAATACAATTTTTAAAAGATGTTAACGACGGCAATTTCAAAAAACAATAAACAACAAATAAGGTCATTCTTGTTAAAATAAATTAATTTTTTTAACTTTTTTTTTATTAAATTCACATTGTTAACCAATAAAACAAAAACAAAATGAATTTAAAGAACTTTTTTATTGCAGGAATTGTAGGTGGAATTGTAGATTTCCTTTTAGGTTGGGTATTTTATGGTATGCTTTTTAAAGATTTGTATCCGCAAAATGAAAACACCAATCTGCTTTTTATCTTTTTAGGATGTATGACATTTGGTTTTTTTATGTCTTATATATTTACAAAGTGGGCTGGCATTACCAACGTTGTTACCGGATTATCCGCAGGTGCGGTTATTGGCTTTTTTAACAGTTTATCCATGAACTTTTTTATGTATTCCAGTAGGGAATTAAACATCCAGCATATGCTTACTGATATCGTAGTTTGCATATTAATGGGTGCATGTATTGGTGCCGCAGTAGCATTTGTAAACGGCAAATTAAAATAAATTTTACTTCACTATAACGAAAACTCCTTAATTCTAAGGGGTTTTTTTTATATCTAATCATTAAATAAAAAAATAAATAAAATTTATTATGCATGCATAGTATTTTTTATTATCTTTGATTTTCAAATTCAATCTATGAAAGATAAAACGATAGATTATGTACTTCGGGCAACTTGGCAGGCAGTGTCAAGAATGTACAATGAAGAAGCCTCTAAATATGGAGCTACAATGGCTACAGGGTTTGCTTTGCTAAGTATTGACAGGGAAAACGGAACGCCATCAACAGCTCTGGGACCACGAATGGGAATGGAAGCAACCAGCCTTACCAGGACCTTAAAATCTATGGAAGAAAAAGGACTGATATATCGCAAACCAAATCCGGAAGATGGCCGTGGCGTACTCATTTATTTAACTGAATTCGGTAAAGAGAAAAGGGAACTTTCCAAAAACACCGTATTAAAGTTTAATGAGACTGTAAAACAAAATGTTTCTGAAGAGAAACTCCTCCACTTTATGGAAGTAGCAGAAATAATAAACGAATTAATTCAAGACAAAAATATATTCAATCAACCCGAAAAAATAGAAAATGAAAAGATCTATTAAAAAAGTTGCAGTCATCGGATCCGGAATTATGGGTTCGGGGATTGCTTGCCATTTTGCCAATATTGGCGTAGAAGTTCTGCTTCTTGATATTGTTCCCCGCGAACTAACGGAAGCCGAAACCAAAAAAGGACTTACCCTTGAGAGTAAAATCGTTCGAAACAGATTGGTAAACGACCATTTAGCGAATGCTCTAAAATCAAAACCCTCTCCTATCTATGATGTAAAATTTGCTAACCGAATCGCAACTGGAAACACCACTGACGATTTAGCTAAAATAAAAGATGTCGATTGGATCATTGAAGTTGTCGTAGAAAGATTAGACATCAAAAAATCAGTTTTTGAAGAAATTGAAAAATATAGAAAACCCGGTACTTTAATTACATCAAATACTTCGGGAATCCCTATTCATTTTATGAGCGAAGGACGAAGTGAAGATTTCCAAAAGCATTTCTGCGGAACCCATTTCTTCAATCCGGCACGTTACTTAAAATTATTTGAAATCATTCCTGGACCACAAACTTCAACTGAAGTATTGGATTTCCTTAATGAATATGGAGAAAAATTCCTTGGAAAAACTTCGGTCGTAGCCAAAGATACTCCTGCATTCATCGGAAACAGAATCGGAATCTTCGGAATCCAGAGTTTGTTCCATCTGGTAAAAGAAATGGGATTAACCATTGAAGAAGTAGACAAATTAACCGGTCCTGTTATTGGTCGCCCAAAATCAGCTACTTTCAGAACCGTTGATGTTGTTGGTTTAGATACTTTGGTTCACGTAGCCAACGGAATTTACGAAAACTGTCCTAACGACGAAGCACACGAATTGTTCAAATTACCTGATTTCATCAATAAAATGATGGAAAATAAATGGTTGGGAAGCAAAACAGGACAAGGTTTCTACAAAAAAGTAGACAAAGACATACTTTCTTTAGATTTAGATACTTTAGAATACAGAGCGGCAAAAAAAGCTTCATTCGCTACTTTAGAATTAACAAAAACAATTGACAAACCTATTGACCGATTCAAAATATTGGTAAAAGGAAAAGATAAAGCGGGTGAATTTTACCGAAAAAGCTTCTCTTCTATGTTTGCTTATGTTTCAAACAGAGTTCCTGAAATCACTGATGACTTTTACAAAATTGATGATGCAATGAAAGCCGGTTTCGGTTGGGAGAATGGTCCATTTGAAATTTGGGACGCCATTGGTGTTGAAAAAGGAATCGAATTAATGAAGGCTGAAGGCTATACTCCTGCTGCTTGGGTTAATGATATGATTGCTTCAGGAAATACTTCATTCTATTCTGTAAAAGAAGGAGCAACTCATTATTATAATATCACTTCAAAATCACAAGCTAAAGTTCCGGGTCAGGATGCATTTATCATCTTAAACAATATCCGTGAAAGCAAAAAAGTCTGGGGTAATGCAGATGCAACTATCCAGCACTTAGGAGATGGAATTTTAAATTTAGAATTCCATTCAAAAATGAATACCATCGGTGGCGGTGTAATTCAAGGAATTAATAAAGCTATCGATTTAGCCGAAAAAGAATATTCAGGATTAGTTATTGGAAATCAGGGAACAAATTTCTCAGTAGGTGCTAATATCGGAATGATTTTCATGATGGCAGTCGAACAAGAATATGACGAATTGAATATGGCTATCAAAATGTTTCAGGACACTATGATGCGTGCACGTTATTCATCAATCCCGGTAATAGTTGCTCCTCACGGAATGACATTAGGCGGTGGCTGCGAATTATCAATGCATGCTGACAAAGTAGTCGCTGCTGCGGAAACTTACATCGGATTAGTAGAATTTGGTGTTGGAGTTATCCCTGGCGGTGGTGGTTCTAAAGAAATGGCATTGAGAGCTTCTGATACTTTCCGTAAAAATGATGTGGAATTGAATGTGCTGCAGGAATATTTCTTAACCGTAGGTATGGCCAAAGTAGCAACTTCTGCTTACGAAGCTTTTGATTTAGGAATTTTACAAAAAGGAAAAGATGTAGTTGTCGTAAATAAAGACCGCCAAATTGCTGAAGCTAAAAAACATGCTTTGTTAATGGCCGAAGCCGGTTATACACAACCCGTTAAACGCAAAGACATTAAAGTATTAGGTAAACAAGCTTTAGGAATGTTCTTAGTGGGAACTGACCAAATGAAAGCCGGTCAATACATTTCAGATCACGATAGAAAAATTGCCAATAAATTAGCTTATGTAATGGCTGGTGGTGATTTATCTGAACCAACATTAGTAACGGAACAATATTTATTGGATTTAGAAAGAGAAGCTTTCCTTTCCCTTTGTACCGAAAGAAAAACGTTGGAAAGAATCCAATTTATGTTAACCAAAGGGAAACCGTTGAGAAACTAATTTTAAATTATAAATGTTGACTTTTAAATGATTTTTGAAGTAATTCAAAATTTAAAATTCAAAATTCAAAATAATAATTATGAAAACAGCATATATAGTAAAAGCATACAGAACAGCCGTTGGTAAAGCACCTAAAGGTTTGTTCCGATTTAAAAGACCAGACGAATTAGCCGCTGAAACCATCGAATACATGATGAACGAGTTACCTGGTTTCGACAAAAAACGCATCGATGACGTTATGGTAGGAAATGCCATGCCGGAAGCAGAACAAGGACTAAACGTAGCTCGTTTAATTTCATTAATGGGATTAAAAATTGAGGATGTTCCTGGTGTAACTGTAAATCGTTATTGTGCCTCAGGTTTGGAAACAATCGGAATGGCAACAGCCAAAATTCAAGCAGGAATGGCTGATTGTATCATCGCAGGTGGTGCCGAAAGCATGAGTTTTATTCCAATGGGAGGTTACAAACCTACTCCTGATTATAAAGCAGCAGCGGCTGGGCATGAAGATTATTACTGGGGAATGGGTTTAACAGCTGAAGCTGTAGCAAAACAGTTTAATGTTTCCCGTCAGGATCAGGATGAATTTGCATTCAATTCGCATCAAAAAGCATTAAAAGCACAAGCGGAAGGGAAATTTGACAAACAAATTGTTCCTATTACAGTTGAACAGACATTTGTCAATGAAAATGGTAAAAAAGAAACCAAATCATATGTTGTTTCTAAAGATGAAGGTCCAAGAGCTGATACTACTGTAGCTGCTTTAGGAAACTTAAGACCTGTTTTCGCTGCTGATGGTAGTGTTACGGCCGGAAATTCATCTCAAATGAGTGACGGTGCAGCTTTTGTCTTAATCATGAGCGAAGAAATGGTAAAAGAGTTAAACCTTGAGCCTATTGCAAGATTGGTAAACTTTGCTTCAGCTGGTGTTGAGCCAAGAATCATGGGAATCGGGCCTGTAAAAGCAATTCCGAAAGCGATAAAACAAGCTGGTTTACAATTGAAAGACATCGAGTTATTCGAATTGAACGAGGCATTTGCTTCGCAATCATTAGCTGTTATTCGAGAATTAGGTTTAAATCCGGATATCGTAAACGTAAATGGAGGAGCAATTTCTTTAGGTCACCCACTGGGCTGTACCGGAGCAAAATTATCTGTCCAATTGTTTGACGAAATGAAACGTCGTGGTAATAAATACGGAATGGTAACCATGTGTGTGGGAACTGGCCAAGGAACAGCTGGAATTTACGAGTTGCTTTAATTTATTTTAAATTTTGAATTATATATTTTAAATGAGTGTGAAGGATAATATTATTGCGGTTAAAACTTTTGACTTTGCATTATCAATAGTAAATCTTTTCATAGAGCTTAAAAAAGAACATGAATTCATTATTTCAAAACAAATACTGCAGTCAGCAACGAGTATTGGAGCAAATGTGGAAGAAGCAATTGCAGCACAATCAAAGAAAGATTTTATAAATAAAATGGCAATAGCTTCAAAAGAGGCAAGAGAAACTAAATATTGGTTACGGTTACTAGACAAATCTGAATTAACCTCAATACCAATAGCCAATTATTTAATAGAAATTGAACACATAATAAACATAATTACCAAGATAATTAAAACATCAAAAGAGACTATTTTAAAATAATTTAAAATTTAAAATTCATCATTTAAAATAAGAAATAATGGAAGATATCACAAGAGGAGGTCAATTCCTTGTAAAAGAAACTAAATGTGAAAATGTATTCACTCCTGAAGATTTTTCAGAAGAACAAATTATGATGCGTGACTCTGTAAAAGAGTTTGTAGATAAAGAAATTTGGCCAAATAAAGACCGTTTTGAGAAAAAAGATTACAAATTTACTGAAGAGTGTATGCGTAAAACAGGGGAACTTGGTTTGCTTGGAGTAGCTGTTCCTGAAGCTTACGGCGGATTAGGAATGGGATTTGTTTCAACCATGCTGGTTTGTGACTATATTTCTGGGGCAACTGGATCTTTTTCAACGGCATTTGGAGCTCACACAGGGATTGGAACCATGCCTATTACTTTATATGGTACTGAAGAACAAAAGAAAAAATACGTTCCTAAATTAGCTTCAGGCGAATGGTTTGGTGCGTATTGTTTAACGGAACCGGGTGCAGGTTCTGATGCCAATTCAGGAAAAACAAAAGCGGTTCTTTCAGAAGACGGAACGCATTATAAAATCACTGGTCAAAAAATGTGGATTTCGAACGCAGGATTCTGTTCGTTATTCATTGTTTTTGCAAGAATTGGTGATGATAAAAACATTACAGGTTTCATTGTTGAAAACGATTCAAGTAACGGAATTACAATGAATGAAGAAGAGCATAAATTAGGAATTCGTGCTTCTTCTACTCGTCAGGTTTTCTTTGCTGACACAAAAGTTCCAGTTGAAAACATGCTTTCTGAAAGAGGAAATGGTTTCAAAATTGCCATGAATGCTTTAAATGTTGGTCGTATCAAATTAGCTGCCGCTTGTTTGGATGCACAACGCAGAGTAACTTCAGGTGCTGTAAAATACGCTAACGAAAGAATTCAATTCAATACCTCTATTTCTAATTTTGGTGCAATCCGTTCAAAATTAGCAGAAATGGCTACTTCTTGCTACGCTGGCGAAAGTGCTTCATATCGTGCTGCAAAAGGCATTGAAGACAGAATTATTGCTCGTGAAGCTGAAGGTGCTTCTCATCAAGAGGCAGAATTAAAAGGTGTTGAAGAATTTGCTATCGAATGTTCTATTCTTAAAGTAGCGGTTTCAGAAGACGTACAAAACTGTGCGGATGAAGGAATCCAGATTTTTGGAGGAATGGGCTTCTCTGAAGATACTCCAATGGAAAGTGCTTGGCGTGATGCTCGTATCGCTCGTATCTACGAAGGTACAAACGAAATCAACCGAATGCTTTCAGTGGGAATGTTAATCAAAAAAGCAATGAAAGGTCATGTAGATTTACTAGGACCTGCTATGAAAGTTGCCGAAGAATTAGTAGGAATCCCTGATTTCAATACACCTGATTATTCTGAACTATTCGCTGAAGAAAAAGAATTAATCGGTAAATTGAAAAAAGCATTCTTAATGGTTGCCGGAGCTGCAGTTCAGAAATTCGGACCGGATTTAGATGCCCACCAACAATTGTTAATGGCAGCTTCCGATATGCTAATCGAGATTTACATGGCGGAAAGTACTGTTTTACGTACTGAAAAACTAGCTAAATCTAAAGGTGCTGAAAACGTAAAAGAGCAAATTGCAATGGCTCAATTGTATTTATATAATGCCGTAGATATCATTAACCAAAAAGGAAAAGAAGGTATCGTTTCTTTTGCTGAAGGAGATGAGCAACGCATGATGTTAATGGGATTGCGTCGTTTTACAAAATATACAAATATGCCTAATGTGGTAGCTTTGAGAGAAACTATTACTTCTAAATTAGTAGAAGAAAATGCATACTGTTTCTAAAAGAGTAAACTATTAGTTAAGTTAATTGTTGTTAAAAGGCCGTCAGATTAGAAATAATTATGACGGTTTTTTTATTTAGATTATTTCAGATTTTAACATCCTCAGACACTAACTATTTCTCTTTTTAGTTTTTTAAAGCATTTCAAATTTACTTATCTTTGAAAGAAAAAGCATATGAAAAAGTTAATTCTTCTTTCCTGTTCAATATTTCTGGCCGTAGTAGCCTGCAAAAGTTCTTCCGGAAACAAAAACCAATTGAATATTGTCTTCTCCTCAAAAAGTGACAGCAACGTAACCGGAACTGCGACTTTTGTAGAAAAAAATAACGTAGTCACTTTTACGGCAAACATGAGTGGCCTAACTCCTGGTATACACGCCATCCACATTCATGAAAAATCTGATTGCTCTGCAGCGGATGCAAGTTCTGCAGGAGGCCATTGGAATCCAACCTTTAAAAAACACGGAAAATGGGGCATTGGTGAATACCACAAAGGAGATATAGGAAATTTTACTGCTGATGCAAACGGAAACGGAACCATACAATTAACTACAAACGAATGGTGTATCGGTTGTGGAGACGAAACTAAAGATATTTTAGGAAAAGGACTGATTATCCACAAAGGGACTGATGATTTTACGTCACAGCCAGCCGGAAATGCAGGAGCCAGAGTTGCATGTTCAGCCATTATTAAATAATTTGCCAAGTAGTTTTGAAAACAAAAGAAGAATTCTATTTCAAAAACGATACAGAATGGTGGCAATGGCTGGATAAAAATCATAATACGTCTGATGGCATTTATTTGATTTTTTACAAAGTAAGCAGTGAATCTGAAAGTATGCGGTGGGAAGAAGCGGTACAAGTCGCAATTTGTTACGGTTGGATAGATTCTACAGTGAAAAGAATTGACGAAGAGCGTCGCAGACAGCTTTTTACACCCAGAAAAGATAAAAGCGTTTGGAGCAAGCTCAATAAAACATACATAGAAAAACTCATTAAGGAAAATCGGATGCATGAAAGCGGTTTGAAAAAAATTGAAACGGCCAAACAAAACGGCTCCTGGACTTCGCTGGATAGTGTCGAAAATCACGAAATCCCGGAAGATTTGCAATTGGCTTTCAATAAAAACAAGACTGCGTTTACCAATTACCAAAATTTTAGTCCAACGTATCGAAAAAGCTATCTTTACTGGTTAAATCATGCCAAAAAAGAAGAAACAAGAAACTCCAGAATAGTCGAAATCATTAAGCTTTGTGAACAGAACTTAAAATCCAGACCCTGATTTATTATTGAAAACTTATTTTTAAATTCTTTGCACTTCAGTAAAAAGATATAGCTTTGCAGTACAAAAAACAGGTATGATAAATGCTTCGGCACATGGTTGGATTGATAAGTTTTTCTTTGGGCAGAATTCTCAGAAACAGACTATTATCAGTGATTCAAAATTATTCTATGAAAAAACCAGGGAAACAGGATTTTTAGTAGGATACACTACCCATTTTGTTACCGAAAAACCGATTGAAACCAAAGGATGGACAACGGAAGAATTTTCTAAAATAGCACTTCTAAACACGTTATTTGGTGTTTATCAACTTTGTGAAAACAATAGAAACCATATTGAATTCATACAGAAATGTGTTGATTTTTATAATGATTTACATCCTAAAAGCTCCAATATCTTATATAAAATCCTTCCGCAGGATTCTCCTTCGAATTCATTAGAAAAAATTATAAATTCCCGTATTCAGACAAACGAAAATATCATAAGCAAAAATTTTTCGCATATTCTGACTAATGCTTTATTGTTTATAGATGTTTTAGCGTTCAAAAAGTATTTAAAAGGAGGAAATATTCCTGAAAAATACCTCAAAAAAACAGAAGAAATTATAGTAAACATTGTTTCGCTTGCTTTAAAAACCAAAGAAACAAAAACAAAATATGACGAACTTCTTCAAAAATTATTTGAATCATCAGTCCGCTATACCAAATTTAGTAAACTAGGGATTGTATCGCTTGAGAATTTAGATTTATCCTATTTTAGTGATGATTATGAGAAATTTTACCTCATTGATATGGCTGGGATGGCCATGTGGAATGACCAGAAAATGGAAAAAAAGGAAGAAGAATTCTTATTTCAATTAGCAGAAAAATTACAAATTCCCAATTCATTTGCTAAAAAAAGCATTGCGGATGTTGATTTATTCCTGACAACAAATAAAAATCAGATACCTTATTTCAATTTTTCAAATCCGGTGAAACATTTTTACGATCAGACAACACAAAGTGTACACACGCTGATTTCCAGAAATAAAAACAGGCTTTTACTCGAAATTTCACAAAGCAAGGAACTGATGGTTTTATTAGCAAAATCAACTACCCGCGATTTAAATCCGGAGGAAAAGAAAAAAGTAAGGAATCAAATTCTTGACATTTGTAAAACCATTCCGTCATTAACTATTTTCCTAGTTCCCGGAGGTAGTTTATTACTTCCTATTCTGATTAAATTCATCCCTCAGATGCTTCCTTCTGCATTTAATGAAAACCTGGATTTAGATAAAGAATAATTATATTTCTTCCTCAAGCCACGCTTTCATCATCCAGATTGTTTTTTCCTGCTCTTTTATAAAATCACTCATCATTGAATTTGTTCCTTCATCATGTATATCTGCTGCCTGATTCAGAATTATTCTTTCAATTTTAAGCAATTGCGACAATGAATTTACGATCAAGGCGATCGCTTCTTCATCATTATGAATATTTTTCCCAATGGCAAGCTTGCTCATTTTAATATAATCTTCAAAAGTATGCAAAGGAGTTCCTCCTAAAGTCAGTACACGTTCGGCAATTAAATCTATTTTTAACTGACTGTCATTATACAACTCTTCAAATTTCAAATGCAGATCAAAAAATCGTTTTCCGCGGATATTCCAATGTAAACCTCTAAGATTTTGGTAATATACCTGAAAATTGGATAATAAGATATTTAATTCCGTAACTAGGATTTCTGTTTCCTCAATAGGCAATCCTAAACTATTCATTTTCATAACTTTACTTTTATTAATACAAAATTATTACAAAATAGACAGTAATTTACATCAATTAAATTGATAGTTTTTATATTTGCATAACAAAATCCTATCTAATGACAATCACACAACTTCAATATGTTTTGGCAGTAGCCGAATACAAAAACTTTACATTAGCAGCCGAAAAATGTTTTGTAACGCAGCCTACGCTTAGTATGCAGATTCAAAAAATTGAAGAAGAACTTGATATTCAAATCTTTGATCGAAGCAAAAAACCCATTCAATTAACTGAAATCGGTCAAAAAATAGTAACTCAAGCGAAAAATATCGTAAACGAAGCAGATAGAATTCAGGATATTGTCGATTTACAAAAAGGATTTATTGGTGGTGAATTCAGGCTTGGCATTATACCAACAGTTATGCCAACACTATTACCAATGTTCCTCAATAATTTTATCAAAAAATACCCGAAAGTCAAACTGATTATTGAAGAATTAAATACTGCTGAAATCATTGCGAAGCTTAAAAACGGTCATCTGGATGCCGCAATTGCAGCTACACCGCTTCAGGAAGAAAAAATAAAAGAAATCGTTCTGTACTATGAGCCTTTTATGGTTTATGTTCCTGAGAGCCATTTAAAATTCGCTAAAAATGAATTGGAAATAGATGATTTGAATGTTGATGAAATTTTACTGTTGCAAGACGGCCATTGTTTTAGAGACGGTATTTTAAACTTGTGCAAGCGCAATGCCCAGAGTTCGGAAAATAAATTTCAAATTGAAAGCGGAAGTTTTGAAACCTTAATAAAATTGGCCAATGAAGGCTTAGGAATCACACTCCTTCCCTATTTGCATACTTTAGATTTAAAAGAATCAGATCAATTAAAGCTAAAACATTTTGTTGAACCAAAACCAGCACGGGAAATAAGCCTCATTTTCCCTAAAAACGAGCTTAAAATTCATATAATTGAAGCTTTGCGTCAAACTATATCAGGTGTTTTACGTGGCGCAATTACTTTTCACAATGTGGATATTATTAGTCCTTTACATAAAAAATAAAGGAGCTATAGAAGCTCCGGTTAAGTTTATGTCAAAATAAGTAGGTTAATCATTTACAATGTATAAGCATTGCTTAAGTTCCGGTTTTTCACTTGTAAAAAACAACAACCATTTCTTTAGATGTTCAATTTCGTAAGGTAGTAGATTTCTAACTGCTTTTTTAAGCTCTTTCATGAAAAGCTTAGAATCAAAGCTTACTTTTTCAAGTACATTTTTGGTGTAATCATAAATCATTCTAGGCATATTAAAAAAATTAAAGTGAGACTATTTTGAATAATAACGCCTTGTAAAAATAAAGGAAAAAGAAGTAATAAACTAGAAAAAAATACGACAAAATACACTTTTTATCGACGAACTGCATTTTATGGGCTTTTTTAAGAGTAAAGTCTTACTGCATTCAAAAAAATATTTTTTAAGAATGTAATCCTTTGATTACCAAAATGTAAAATACACATAAAAGAAAAGGAGCTATACAGCTCCTTTTCTTTTATACATTAAGGTAAATTTCACATTTTTTAAGTTCCGGTTTCTCTTTGGTAAAGTTTAAAACCCAAACTGTTAACTCTTCTAGTTCATAAGGTAAAAGCATTCTTATAGCTTTTTCTAACTCCTTACAGAACAATACAGGATCAAAACTAACTCTTTCAAGAATTGATTTTGTGTAACTCATCATTTGTCTTGACATTGGCAATAAATTAAAATTTGTGGTATTATATCTTCTCTCAAATTTAAGATAATATAATGTATTTAACGAATAATTTATCATAAAATTGTGCTAAATGTTTTTAAAACCAATCATCATTTCCCTTTTTCCAGGTGGTCCAGGTACTTTTTTGACTTTAAATCCGACTTCTTCCATGGAGCGTTTTATAACACCACGGGCAGCATAAGTTACTAAAATACCGCTGTCTTTTAAGGATTCATACATACTTTTAAAGATTTCTGTACTCCATAATTCAGGCTGCACTTGGTAGCCAAAGGCATCGAAATAAATCAGATTAAAAGAATTTTTATCCTGAATATCCTGAAAAAACTGTTTTCGTTTTGTTAATGAGAAATTCGTATTGAAATTTATTTTTTCCTCCCAATTGCATTGATGCATTTTTTTGAATTCTGCTTCAAAAGAATTTGATTTCAATTCTTCCAGGTAATTCATTGCAAAAGCTTCCTCTTCTGCAACAGGATACGCTTCTATTCCTGTATAATCAATATTCAGATTGTTTTTTTTAGCCTCTAAAAAAGTAATAAAGGCGTTCAAACCGGTTCCAAAACCTATTTCTAAAACAGAAACGGACTTCTCTTCAATTAAGGAAAGTCCGTTTTTGATAAATACATGATAAGCTTCCTGAATCGCTCCATTTTTAGAATGATAACTTTCATTCCAGTCTACTAAGTGAATCGTTGTGGAGCCATCACGTGTTTTAATAATTTCTCTTTTCAATTAAAACTATTTTATATACAATTTCTTAATCCTGACAATTGGGCCTCCACATTTTACTTCGTGGCATTTTACGCAGGCATCCACGCCTTCGTTAAAATGTGCTTTGGCATTTTCAGGATCCTGATAGATTAATTCCTGCGACTTGATAAAGGCAGCGGCATGTTCTTTAAAAAAAGCGTCATTTTCCTGCTTATCTGTCATTACTGCTTTATGAATTTTTAAAAAATGATTTGGAAATTCTCCAATAGTATCACCTTGAATAATCCGTTGTTTCAAACGTTCGTTATCAGCATACATTTGCTCCATGAGCATTGACATTTCTGACATTTCATACATTTCAAACTTCTTACCTTCAGATTTTTCTACTGTTTTCTCCTGTTTTTTATCGCAGGAAAATAGTAGTATTGAGGCAAAAATCAATAGTATAGCATTTTTCATTATTTCTTAATTAAAACGCCCGTAGCTTGAAAAGCATAAGTGATTTTTGGCTTAGTGATTTTATTAATTTCAGATTGTGGCTTTCCAGCATCTTTAGCATAATGTCTTAATTCTTCAACAGATACAACATCGATATAGGCAATTCCACTTACAATTGCTTCCTGACTGTCTGCATTTAAAGGAACAAAAAAACCATAATCCTTAAATCGTACAAATGATTCGTTGCTGTCAGTCAAATCCATAGACATCCAACATCCTTTTTTCTTGCAAACCTCTTTGATACTTGATTTGAATTGAACCGTAATTGTATCCCCTTTTTTTAATGATTTGTATTTTTTAAGCATTTCTTTATTACTTAAAACTTTTGCAGCCGTAAACTTATCGCCAAACAAAGCATAGTCATTAGTATTGACAGCCGTAGCACTTGTCTTTTTTATTTTTTTTTCAGTATTCTGCGAATAAGCACTAAAACTTAAGAATAGAACCATTAGGAAAGCAAATACGTTTATCTTTTTCATTTTTTTTGAGTGTTTAAAAATTATAAGGGCAAATTTAATAAGAAATTATGGAGTTTGTAAATTTACTTTAACAGAAATCTAAAAATATTAACAAAAATGTAATAATCGATATTAAGTTTTATTTTTTTGAAAAAAATTAGGGATAATACATCAGAAATTAGTCAAAATTTAAAATATACCCATGATTTTTACTAAATTAGCAAAAAATAATTTCTGTAATGGGTTTAAATATTCAAAGTGAAATCGATATAGTGAGAGTAGCTTCTTCAAAAATTAATGAGGTAGATTTCGAAAATCTTACCTTTGGTAATGTTTTTACCGATCACATGTTAGTGTGTGATTTTAAAGACGGTGCTTGGCAGAAACCTGTTATAAAACCATATGAACCTTTCTTATTAGATCCATCAGCAAAAGTTTTCCATTATGGTCAGGCTATATTTGAAGGGATGAAGGCTTATAAAACCGAAGACGATTCCATTTGGCTTTTCAGACCGGAAGAAAACTACATCAGATTTAACAAATCGGCTGAGAGAATGTGTATGCCGGAAGTTCCTGAAACCGTTTTTCTTGATGGATTAAAAGAAATTTTAAAAATCGAAAAGGACTGGGTAAAAAAAGGAAAAGGAAACACCTTATATATTAGACCGTTCATGATTGCCATTGGTTCAGGTGTTGTTGCGCAACCCTCTACGCAATATAGATTTATGATTATTTTATCTCCGGCAAGAGCATATTATTCAGGAGAAGTAAAAGTTTTGGTCGCAGATTATTATAGCCGTGCTGCCAATGGCGGAATTGGTGCTGCAAAAGCTGCCGGTAACTATTCAGGGCAATTTTATCCGACAAAACTAGCTAACCAACAAGGTTTCCAACAAGTTATCTGGACAGATGATTCCACGCATACGAAACTGGAAGAAGCCGGAACGATGAACGTTTTCTTTAGAATTAACGATACACTATATACTGCTCCGACAAGCGAGCGTATTCTTGATGGTGTAACACGTAAAAGCCTTATAGACTTGGCTAAACGTGAAGGAATCAATGTGGATGTTCGTCCTGTTTTAGTTTCTGAACTTGTAGAAGCTGCTAAAAACGGCAGTCTGAAAGAAATTTTTGGTGCTGGAACGGCCGCTGTCGTAAACCCGATTGTTGGTTTTTCATATCAGGATACTTATTATGAATTACCAAAAATCGAAAATTCATTCGCATTAGACTTAAAAGAAAAATTAACCAATATTCAATACAAACTGGCTGAAGATACTTTTGGCTGGACTGTTAAAGTGTAGGTTAAAATAAATAGTAAATAAAGCAGAAGTAAGACTAAAAATCTCACTTCTGCTTTTTATTCAGATCAAGGCTGAAGAATTTCCTCAAAATTCGGTTTAAAATAATTTGGACCTTTCAGTACTTTACCATCTTCACGATAAATAGGTTTTCCATTTTCGCCTAATTTACTCATATTACTTCGTTGAATTTCATCAAAAACCGCTTCAATTTTATGTTGCAGGCCGTGCTCTAAAATTGTTCCGCACAAAATGTAAAGCATATCACCCAAAGCATCTGCTATTTCCACAATATCATTATTCTGAACAGCTTCCAGATATTCTTCGTTTTCTTCTTTCATCAAATTAAAACGAAGTACGTTTTTACTTTCTCCTAAATCGCCTGTTGGTTCATTATTAATCCCCAGTCCGAAAGCACTGTGGAACTCATGAACAGCTTTGATTTGTTTTTGCATAATTCTATTTAATTAATTTAGAATGCAAAGTATTAAAATGAAATTACAATTGATTATTTTTACAGAAAAAATTTATGTTCAGTCAGGGTCAGCTTATCTTCGCGGCAATTTTTGTCGTTTGTTTTATATCCATCATGGTGTTTTCTTACCGAAAAGATTTGAAGCTTCACAAACAATACTACAAAGGAAGTTTATGGATTTTGGTCGCATTTATATTATTTATTGCAATTTTATTTGCCATTAAAGCATTCATGAAAGAATAATTAAAATTTCGATGTAGATCGAATGTTTTGTTAACATTTTTTTTTATAAATTTACAGACCTACTATCCTACAAAACATGAGAATTGCAAAATATCTTTTTTTACTATTACTTCTGATTTCCGGAACTATTTCGGTTTTTGTTGCCACTAAAGACGGAAATTACACAGTTGAAAAAACTAAAATTATTGATGTCCCCAAGGATATCGTTTTTAAATACGTTTCCGATTCAAAAAACTGGGACAACATAAATCCTTGGAAAAATGAAGTGACAAAAATCAATCATATTGAAAATGTCGATGGTGAAAAGATTTTACAAAATATTTCAATAAACAATATTGAAAGTGAAATGGAGCTTAGCTTCAAGGATACGTTAAATAAAAAAACAGCCGTTACCTGGACAAAAAAAGGAACATTAAATTTCAAGGATAAATTTCTAGGCCTTATCAATAGAGGAACTCACCACAATTTTGATAAAATGTTTGAGTTGGGATTGTCTAACTTAAATGCGATTCTTACTTCTGAAGTAAACAGTTTTAGTATAAAAGATATTGCTTTTGTAGACCGTGACACTATTTTTTACATACAACGTCCTTTAAGTTGTAAAGCGGAAGAATTGCCGGCTAAAATAAAAGCAGTACTTCCAAAGCTAAATCAGTTATTGAAAAGCACAAATACTCCTTCAAATGGATCTCCTTTTATTATTTATCACTCCAGAGATACCATAAAGAATACCATTACTTTTTCTGTGGCCGTTCCAACGAAACAAAAGGTATTTACAACTCCTGAAAGTGATATTTATACTGGACAGACAAATCCGTTTCAAGCAGTAAAAGCGACGCTTACAGGAAATTACATGCATAAAAAAGAAGCTTTGTCTAAAATCTTTGCCTTCATGGAAAAGAATCGATTGGAACAAAGCCCTCTTCATAAAGAAATTGAAATAATTCCAGTAAATAGTCTGAACAGTAATTCGGCTGCCAAATGGACTACTGAAATTTACATTCCCGTAAGACCTAAAAAACTGACAATCAAAGTAAAAACAGTCAAAAAAGACTCTATAAATACTGTGATTGACAGTTATTTTAATAAAGAAAAAAAGACTTCTTAGTTACGTTCTTTTTTCAATAGGTATTTTACAACTGTTTCAGCTGCATGAAGTCCGAATAATCCTGGCATCCAGCTGTTTGTCCCATAAAATGATTTTTTGAAATTTTTCCCGTCAGTCATTTTCAAACTTGTTGCATCTGGCTTTTCGGTTGAAAAAACTGCTTTAACACCAGTGGAAATTCCTTCTTTTTTAAGGCGCTTTCTAATGGTTTTGGCCAAAGGACAAACATCGGTTTTACTGATATCTTTTACCACAACTTTATTTGCCAGCAGTTTTCCGCCAGCTCCCATATTACTGATTATTTTTACTTTTTTACGTTTTGCAGCAAGGATCAGATTCAATTTGGGGGTAATACTGTCAATACAATCCAAGACATAATCAAAATCTTGTGTAACCAGTTCGAATGCTCTTTCAGGAGAAAGAAACTCTTCAACTCTTGTTAACTCCAACTCAGGATTAATATCCATTAGCCTGTCCCCTACTATTTTTACTTTAGGTTGCCCAACCGTTGAATGCAATGCAGGCAATTGTCTGTTTACATTCGTAATATCAACCACATCACCATCCACAATAGTCATTTTTCCAACTCCGGCTCTAGCGATAAACTCGGCTGCAAACGAGCCTACACCTCCCATTCCCACAACTAATACATTTGACTTTTTAAGTCTTTCTAAACCTTCCTTTTTAAATAATAATTCAGCTCTCTCTGTCCACTCTGCCATAATATATATTTGATTATCCGTTAATTTATTTAATTGTCTTAAAAAAAATAGCTTTAAAATTAGCTTCAACTCTATTTTCCAGATTCATTTTCTTTATCAATGCTGCCTTTTCATATACATCGAAAATAGTTTCTTCAATAGTATCTGTTTCCAATAAAAACCGATCGTCAGGTATTTTTTCAAAAACAGCTGCCAGCTCCGGATTGCGCAACAGGTATTTCCCGAAGGACAAATAAAACCCATTATCCAAAAGCGATTTTGCAACTTGCCAGTTTTTTGAAAATCCATGAATAACCATTGGAACTTCAACTTTCAGTCTTTTTTTTATTTCTATTACCTCCTGATACGCTGAAACGCAGTGCAAAATTACAGGTTTTTTATATTTTTTGGCAATAGCCAATTGTTTTTCAAAAACTTCCATCTGAATCGCTAACGAAGTTTCAATTCGTTTGTCCAAACCGCACTCTCCTAAAGCCAGGCAATTTTCAAATTGCAGTTTTTCTTCAATACATGTTAAATGCGCATCCACTTTTTCCAAGTCAATATGCCACGGATGAATTCCAATGGAAAAATAAGTTACTTCAGCCTCGAATTCATCCGGATATTGATTAACAATTTCCAAGACATTCTCCTGATTTGTGGTTTTATGTGTGTGAAGATTATAAAACATTATATGGTAAAATTTTTGGCAAAATTAGTTTAAAAGTTGGAAAGTGGCAAAGCCGTAATTTTGTAACTTTGAAATTTACACTTCATTCTTTATGCTTCAAAACGCTTTTAACCACTACATCAATAGTTTCAGAGGTTTTTCGAGAGAAATTTGGATTCTGACACTAATGACTTTTATTAACCGGGCCGGAACAATGGTTCTGCCTTTTTTATCAAAATATTTAAAAGAAGATTTACATTTTTCATACAGTCAGGTAGGTACGATTATGGTTTGTTTTGGAGCTGGTTCAATGCTGGGATCTTGGCTTGGCGGGAAACTTTCAGATAAGATCGGCTTTTATAGAATTATGATTTTCAGCTTATTCACTAGTGGAATCGCCTTTTTTATTCTACAATATATAACCAGTTTTATCGGACTTTGTATCAGTATGTTTGTAATTATGATCATTGCCGATATGTTTCGTCCGGCTATGTTTGTTTCGCTTGGAGCTTATGCCAACAAAGAAAACAGAACTCGGGCACTAACTCTGGTGCGTTTGGCTATTAATTTAGGATTTGCTGCCGGACCAGCCATGGGTGGCTTAATTATTATGAATATCGGTTACGGAGGATTATTCTGGGTTGATGGAGCTACCTGTATTTTGGCTATTTTAATCTTTTGGCTGAATGTAAAAGAGAAGAAAAAATCGAAATTTACAGATAAAGAACATCCTGGAGAAATACTTACTCATTCCGTTTTTAAAGACAAGCCGTTTTGGATATTTTTAGCATGCTGTACAATCACCGGAATATTGTTTTTTCAGCTGTTTACAACCATTCCATTATACCATAAAGAGCAATTCAACTTAACAGAATTTCAAACCGGATTACTGTTAATGATGAATGGATTACTTATTTTTTTCCTTGAAATGCCAATCGTAAGCTATGTGGAAAGAAAAAAGTTAAACAAAGTCAGAATTGTAACCTATGGTGCATTAGCCATGACAATGAGTATGTTTCTGATGCTTATTAATGCTTGGGCCGGAATATTAGTTGTTATGATGTTGTTTATGACTTTTGGAGAGATGTTTGCGTTTCCATTTTCCAATTCATTTGCTATGAGTAGAGCTCCAAAAGGTCACGAAGGCCGTTATATGGCTATTTTTACGATGAGCTACAGTTTGGCACACATTACAAGTGCTAAACTTGGTATGGAAATCATTGAATATTATGGAAAAAAGTACGGCCACTTGACCGGTTATCAAGCCAATTGGATCTTCATGGGATTTTTAGGGATTATTTCAGCGCTTTTAGGAATATGGGTTTACCGATTAACAATTAAAGAACCGCAACAAATTAGTAGTTAACTTTCCATGGAAAATAGATTTTAATATGAAAAAGGCCTTGCTTTTATTTCTTTTTTTAACACAATTTGCCTTCTCGCAAAATGAGATCAATACGTTGCTTGATAGCTTGACTATGAGCTTACAGGATAAAGAAAAGGCTAGAATTTCATTAAAAATTGCTTCCGAATTGAAGGATTCCGATTGGAAAAGAGCGCTTCATTATATTGAATACTCTGAGGAATTGGTCAAAAAAATTGATTTAGAAGAAGTTACTGCAAACAACAACATCGCAATCGCAGGGATATATCGAACAAAAGATGCCTACGATGTTGCTTTGGCTTATTATTTAAAAGCCTACGAATTTTATCAACAAGACAATACCAATGAAAAAAAACACCACCTCGAAGGTTCTTTGGCTATTGTCTATGCCGCCTCTAATAATTGGGAAAAGGCAATGTATTATTTTAGGAATCTGCTGAAACATTACACTAAAAACAAAGCCCCTTTTTCTATTGCTAAAACATACAACAATATTGGCAGACTATACATGAGTAAAAATGATCTTGATAGTGCCATGGTGAATTTCGAAAAGGCATTGCAATTGATACAAAACCTCGAAGATGATGACTTAAAGACTGTTCTATATAGTAATCTGGGATATTGCTATGCTCAGAAAAACAATTTTGATCGGGCGAGTTATTATTTTTATAAATCACTTCATTTAATAAAAAACAAATCGGACAATAGCACAAAATCTTGGATTTACAATTCTATTTCAAACTTATATCTATTACAGAAAAAATCAGATTCTGCTTTATTTTACTCTAAAAAAGCAGCAGAGATTACAAAAATTTCCAAATATGGCTTTCAAAATAAAGATGCTGTTTTTAATTTGTATAAATCATATTTATTAAAAGGAGATTATAAAAATGCCGCAACTTATTTTGAAGAATACAATCAGATAAGAGACAGTCTCAATGTAGAAGAAAAAGGTATCAATATTGAAAAACTAAAATTAGAGCAGCAATATAAAGAAAACGAAGAGGTAAGGGTTTTAAAGGAAACCAAAGAGAATTTTAAATATTACATCATTGTATTCAGTTTAATTATTGTGATGCTAGTACTTTTTATTTTATTAATAAAGTATAAAAACAAACTTTCGAAGGCACAATTAGAAAAAGATTTGTTTGAATCAAAAAAGAAAGAATTGGTAACTCTATCGATGATGGAAATTCAAAGAGCAGAAATTATCGAACAGATTTTAGATGACTTAAAACAATTGAAGCTGCAATCTCCAAAAAAAGAAACCCAGCAAACTATTGACTTAATAATAAAGCAATTGGGGCAAAATAACAACTCCAATGTTTGGGAAGAATTTGAATTGCACTACGGACAAGTTTATGAATCCTTCTACAATATTCTCAATGAAAAACATCCGGAATTAACGTATCGGGATAAAAGATTATGTGCTTTATTAAAACTGAATCTGACCACAAAAGAAATTGCTCAAATTACAGGCCAATCGATAAAATCGTTAGAAAATGCCAGAACCAGATTGAGAAAAAAATTAGATCTGACCAATACCAATCAGGATTTAATAACATATTTAATCAACTTACATTAAAAAAATTCGGCTGCAATTTAAAAAATAGTAAAAACAACATTTTATTCAAATTATTAAGAACCAATTAATTAAATAAAAATGAGTGGCAAATAATTGGTATAAAAATGAGCATGAGTAGTTTATAGAGGTTCCTAAAATATTCTTTGAAATTGTAATTAAATAGTTTTGAATCATCATAAAACAATCGTCTTGTTTTTTAATTCTAAACTTAAACAATATTACAATGAAAAAAATTACGCTATTATTTGCATTATTGACTTGTTTTTATGCAAATGCCCAATGGACAACAGATACTGCTGTTAATACTTTGGTAATCAATAAAATTTCAAGTGATTCACAGTCTATTGCAACTTCAGATGGAAAAACTTTTATCGTATTTTGGAAACAAGTTCCAGCACCTATAAACTTTGAATTGAGAGTACAACTATTAGACAGCGATGGTTACCAGCAATTTGGCCCCGAAGGAATGTTAATCAGTAATACAATTCCGATGTCTACCTCTACAGTAATTTGGAAAATTGCAATTGATTCTCAAAACAGTTTGTATGTGGGCGCAACCGGAACCGCAAATGGTGCAGGAAACCCAGGATTTGTATACAAAATAAGTTCTAATGGTACCATGTTATGGGGACAAAACGGAATTAGTTTGGGAGCAGCTTATTTGCCAACTATGCTACCGTTAGCCAACGGTGACGTAATTATAAACTATTGGACAGGAAACGGACAATCTAAAATACAACGATTTACATCAGATGGAGCTCCAATATGGGCGACACCAGTTAGTGTTATGTCTGATAACGGAACAAATGCAACCACACCAGCTAACATGTATGAATTGTCGAATCAGGAAATCATGGTAGTTTTTCATAAGAAGCTTTCTTTCGGTGTAGCAAGTAATTTATTTGCCCAAAAATACAACGCAAACGGAATTGCTCAATGGGCAGCTCCAACACAATTGTCAAACAAAGGAACTGCCTATAATTCTCTTTACAGCAGTACTCAGGATGGAAATGTCATATATTATGGTTATTCCGGAGCAACCGGAACGCGTTATGATTCTTACTTGCAAAGAATAAATACTGACGGAACAATACCTTGGGGAATAAACGGAGTCGATTTTGATACTAACCAAACTTTTTATGAAATGGATACAAAAGTGGCTTGTACACCGGGTTCACAATATGTATGGTCCATTAGTAAATATACAACTTCCTCACAAAGCAGTACTGGAGAATTTGTTCAAAAATTCGATAAAATTACAGGAGAGAGACAATTTACTGCCAATGCAAAACAAGTTTATCCTGTAAACACCAATTACAAAAACCACACTGGTGATTTATATTTAGTAAATGATAATCCTTATTTTCTAATTAAAAGTGGTATTGATAATGGTGTTAGTCCAATACCTTTAAACATGGTTCAACTTGATTCAAATGGTAATTTTTCATGGCCGGAAGAATTTTTGCCTGTTGCTACTTTTAGCGCCAGTAAAGGTCGAATTGTTTTAAACAAGCCTTTTAATAATGAAAGTGTTGTTGTTTTTGTGGAAGAAAAAATGAGTGGTGAACCAAGAATCTATGCTCAAAAATTCATCAGCCCGGCACTTTCAACAAATGATTTTGAAGTAACGGATTCCTTCCAGCTTTATCCCAATCCAACTAATGCCATTTTTACTATTAAAGGAAATACTTCAATACAATCTGTTTCCATTTATAATGCACTAGGCCAACAGATATACAGCAATGAGACTGCTTATACTGCCAAATTAACCATCGGTACAAACGATTGGGCAAAAGGACTTTATATCGTTAATGTTGCAACCGATAATGGCATCCAAAAAACGATTAAGCTAATTAAAAATTAATGATGAAACAGAAGCACTAGTGTAATCATCAATGTAAAGTAATTAAAAATAAAAAAGCGATACCTCACGGTACCGCTTTTTTCGAATAATCTTTATTAGTTTGTGGCTTAGTTTAACTTTGCTACACTAATGTTTTCCAATGTCACTTTAGCATCGCCAATTCCGGTCTTTTTTATAATGATTTCGAAATCGTTATTCATCTTCGATAAATCATCTGATATATAATAAGAGAAATTAAGTTTTACGCCGCTTTCCCCTATTTCATGATTTACTCCAGTTCCATGATCGTGGCTGACTCCAAAGAAAGTCATTACTCCAACATATTGATCTTGTTTCCCAGGATAACGAAGATACACAGTATAATAATCTTTTGGCTCTTTATAAACCACAACATCCAAATTTAGTACTATTTTCGAATCTGCCTCACTTGTAAAGGATTTATTCGTGCTTTTTGCCAAATTCCCAGATACTTTATGTGCAAAAGCAGTTTCTCCAAGTGTTTTTCCAACTTTTTGTTCCCAAATGATTTTTTCTTTGGAATCCTGGAATGAAATTTTACTTTTTGCCTTCGGTTCTTTGGCAGCTAAAGCCGAAGATTTAGATCCATACAGCAAATTATCATATTTATAATCTAAATTGAAAACTATGCTATACATTTCCTCCATGGTATACGTAACATGATCACCGTTAGGAGCAATAAACTCATAAGGCCAAGGGTTCGCTTTCAAATCCTCTAACGTAGGGCGCTGTCCATAAGCTGAAACATCCCAGGATTCCCAAATACGGTCAACCATACTATGATGCAGCCAAAAAATAGGATCAAATCCCGCAGAAGGCACATTGGCCATCAAACCTGAATAATCTTTTTGGTAAATCGAATTATAATACGTTTCACTTGGAATTGCATATCCTCCCCCGATAAGATTGTGCATATAACCATGTGGCGAGCCTTCTAATGTTTTGCTAAATCCGGCCGAGCCTGCAAACGAAGGGTTCTTTTGCAATTCATCCAATGCTAATTGAATTTGTTGTACCTGATCTTCGAGAATTGGTTTTCCGGCATTAAGAATGCTATACCTTGCCGGTTCGTACAAAGAGCCGGATTTGTTCCTCATTTTTTCTGCCATGATATTATCTTTCACCTCTTTGCTTCCATAATTCCAATACGGTAGGGCAAAATCTTTTTTCCCGGATAACTCCCTTACAATTTTTTCCAAATACCATGTATACATCCTATGCCACAAAAGAAAATTTAAGGAAGCGCTTTCTGTCCTTTTGTGTGTACAATCACCCCAGGCCCATAATTTGTCTTTACTAGTTTGATACTCTGGGCAAAGTACATTTTTTCCATTAATTACATCTGGAATATTATGTATTGCACCTTGATAATACCAGGCAAGTCCTTTGTCACAGCCCATTTCCCGCATTTTTTTGAAAGCTATGTTCATGGCTTCGAGATCAGGCTGTGCCTCTACCGAGTTAGCGTTCCGACGAATATATTTCGTCTCTGTTTTATCTTGACTATAGCAGAAGCCTGTAATCAAGACAGTAGATAATAAAAGAAAGATTTTTTTCATTTTGGTTGTTTTTAAGTGAATATTAGATTGTTTATTTATATTAAAAAACTTCAACTTCAAAGGTTAGAATCTTGGCATAATCCGGATTTTCTTTATCATAAATTTTAAATTTTACAATCCCAGTGCCTGTTTTGTTGGCAGGAATTACATGAATGGCAATAAATCCCTGCTGATCTGCATTCAGTTTACTAAAAGCAGAACCCTTCGGAATCCCTATCTGGCATGCCCCATGCTGGCACATAGAACAATCCCATTCTTTCGGAAATGTATTACTCACTGTTTCCCAAACGAGATATATGGGTTTATTTGAAATATTTTCCACTTTAATCTTGGAAATATCCAACCGCTTACTTTTTAGCAAACTTTCCTTATTTGTTTCATTGCCAACTACAGAAAAAGTCGGCTTATTTTGCGCAAATGAGCAGGAAAAAGAAAAAAGAATAATGAGGCATAAAAATGTTTTTTTCATGAGGTCGCTTTAAATATTAATAAAAGACTGGGAAATTAGCCTTGTAAGATTCCTTTTTTGAAATCGGTTCTATAAAATGATACGTGATTTGTTCTTTTTCTGCTGTATTTCCTAAAAAAGTGAGCAATTCAATACATTCACCCGGAGGAAGCAGCACTTTATATCCTTTATCCGAAGTTATTACACTGGTATTGTTTCCAAACATCAGCTGAAGTTTTGCACTGGATGGAAATTCTATCTCATGAAGGTATAATCCGGAATTAGCTAAACGGAGAAGTACCGCTTCGTTTTTGTGCTCTAACGACTGCAAACCTTTGCTTTCTGAAGCAATTTCACCATTAATCAAAAAGTAATTGGGTTTGTAATCAGGAAGGATTATCGGTTTGTTTGTCACGTCATATTCCGTACCCATAATAGCATCTGTATGCCATTTAGTATCTATTTCATAACTGCACCATAGTGTTTCACTGAAAGGCTTGGCATTTTCTTTTGGCCGTATAATAATGACTCCAAACATGCCTGCCTGAAGATTAAAAGGATAATTTTCAGGACTGTAATAAAGATAGGTTCCTGCTTTTTTAGCCAGAAAAGAATAAAACCCATGTTCCATATGATGTACAGGCTCTTTCGTATTCATTATTTCCTTTTCTTTATTCCGTTGCAGAAATTCAATTTCCTTACAATACAAAGAGACTGGATTTCCTTGCGAAATATTCCAAAAATCGATACTTAGGCTGTCCCCTTCTTTTATATCAATAGTAGAACCTGGCAGAGTGACCTGACCGGAAAGTGAGTTAGTAAACCCGAAAGTCCTTATTTCCGTTTTTTTCCTGACAGCTAACTTCCCTGTCGTTCTCCCAATAATTAATTTTTCATTTTGAGAAAACAGAAAGGTACTGACAAATAAAAGAGAAAACACTGCTATGATTCTATTCATTTCTAAACCCGAATTACTGTTCAATGGCATGATTTGGTACTCCAATTCAAATGTAGTGCTACTTAAAACGAGAAAATAGCGTATAAATACCTGTTTTTTGTAGTAAAAATACTAATATATTTTCAATTAACTTATTTATAATACCCGTTAATATTAAGGTTGTTTTGAGTGAATGTCAATTTCATTTCACAAATAAATTAATCTCAATTAATTGGCATCTTTATATTTTCATTTAGTATCTTTATGAAATTCAACGTCTTAACATTACAAAATAGATTGATTTCATTTTTTAAACTTAAAATTCAGTTAAATAACTATAAAAATAGTTGCGTAACTAAAAATATAGTTATAAGTTTGAAATATAAAATTTAAGAAATGCAAAAACTAACAAATAAAGAGGAAGAGGTAATGCACATTTTATGGAAGCTGAAAAAAGCTTTCGTAAAAGATGTATTGGCTGAAATTACAGAAGACCAGCCACACTATAATACACTTTCAACTATCATAAGAAATCTTGAAGAAAAGGGTTTTGTATCACATAATGCCTACGGAAACACACATCAATATTTTCCCGTAATCGCTATGGAGGAATACCGTAAGCGCTTTATGAATACGGCAATTGACAATTATTTTAACAGCTCATATAAAAATCTGGTTTCCTTTTTTGCAGAAGAAGACAAGATTTCAGCTGAAGAGTTACGAGAAATTTTAGATATCATAGAAAAAAAGAAATAATATGGAAACACTTTTCATATATCTATTAAAAGTAAGTGCTCTTGTAGCAGCTTATTTTTTGGCCTATTATTTTTTACTGAGGAAAGAGACATTTTTCAACACAAACAGATGGTTTTTGCTGGCTGGCCTACTTACTTCAGTTATAATGCCTTTATTATTTATCCGAAAAGTAGTTCTCGTAGAAAAGCCGAAGGTTTCTTTAGACAACTTAGTGCAATACACAAATCAGGCAAGTATTCCGGCCGAAGTGCCAATCGATTGGTTTCAATTGACACTTGTTAGTTATACAATTATTGCAATAGTATTGTTTATTAGAATTTTAACTCATTTTATTTCACTTTATAAACTTTTATACAAAAAAGATATAATCAGAAGAGAGCAGTTTTCGCTGGTCGACCTGAATGAAGATATTGCTCCGTTTTCTTTCTTCAATTATATCGTTTTCAACTCTAGTTTTTATACGAATGATGAATTGCACAGTATTTTACTCCATGAAAAGATACACAGCAAGGAAAGACATTCCATCGATATTTTATTAGCCAAAATCTTTTGCATCATTTTCTGGTTTAATCCTTTTATCTGGCTCTATAAAAAAGCCATTGCACAAAACCTCGAATACATTGCTGATCAAAAAGCAATACAACACATAGACGACAAAAAAGTGTATCAAAAAGCACTTTTAAAGGTAGTTTCTCATCAAAACTGCTTAACGATTACCAATCATTTTTATCAATCATTAATCAAAAAACGAATTGTTATGTTAAACAAAAATCAATCAAGTAAGACAAACTCCTGGAAGTACCTCGCTATTCTCCCTTTGTTAGCCTTTTTCATGTTTCAATTTCAGGTACGAGTTTTAGCGCAGGAAAAACCAGCTTCAAAAACTGAAGAGCGCAAGCAAAACAGAGATGTAATCTCAGTTGTTATCGATAAAAACTCAACCAATGAAGAAATTGACAGGGAATCGGAAAGACTGAAAAAGGATCACGGGGTTACTTTAAAAGTTTCTAAAATAAAAAGAAACAATAATGGCGAAATCACTGGTATTAAAGTGACTTACAAAGACAAAAACGGAAACACCGGAACCAGCCAAACGGAAAGCGATGCTCCTATCCAACCGATACATTTCTATAAGGAAACGAATGAAAAGGGAAAAGGTGCTATTGGTTTTGGTACTTCCAAAGCAAGAAGAGGCCTGAACGGATTGGCTGAAATCAGAAAAATCAGACATCACGATGACGACGATGACATTGAAGTAATTGTGGAAGATGAAGATGATTACAGTTTTAATTGGGAAGCTCCTGAAATGCCAGAAATACCTGAGATGCCAGAAATGACCGAGATGCCGGAAATGCCAGAAATGCCTGAAGGTGTAATTGCTCCTATTCCTCCAATGCCTCCAAAATCACCAAAGATTGCCCGAAAAAGCGTAGTAGTTAAACAAAATGGAAACAAAAAAGAAGTTTGGGTAAATGGTGAGAAAATCGCGGAAGATATAGTAGGCGAAATGGATTTTGAAGATGCAGACAAAGTGTTCGTATACAATACCAAGGGACCAAAAGGGCCAAAAGGACCTAAAGGGCCAAAAGGTTCTAAAAATATCGTTATTGCCGATGATGTTATCCAAACCATAGAAGATGGAGATGGCAAAATCATTATCGTAACCAAAGATAAAAATGGCAGAAGAACGGAAAACATTGAGCGTATCGATATTCGCAGACGTGCTATGGAAGATGCTCGCGAAGGAGTAGAAAGAGCAAGACCTGCAATCGAAAGAGCGAGAAAAGAAGCTCAAGAAGCCAGAAAAGAAGCAGAAGAAGCAAGAAGAGATGCTATGAAAGACCGCGAAGAAGCAATAAAAGAAGCAATGAAAGAGCGTGAAGAAGCCTTAAAAGAAGCCAGAAAAGCAAGAGAAGAAGCCCAAAAAGAAAAAGAGAAACGAAATAATTAAAACAAAAAAGACTGTCGAAAGCCAAGACAGTCTTTTTTTATACCTTTGCTCAAAATTTACAATTCATGTATAAAGTTTTAGCTCAAATAAACAGACTACTATTACCCAGTTTTACTAAACAACAGTTAGATTTGACCAAAGCCAAAAAATGGCAAATGGCTATTATTGGCTGGCGATATTACGTAACTTCAAGAGCATTAGGTAATTAATTACTTTACAGAAAAATTAATCATTTATTTTTTATTTCTTATTTGCATTTTAATCAAATATGCCTATATTTGCACCCGCAAACAAGTTCACAGAACAATCTTATTAATAAGAGTCTGCAAAACAAAAAGGCCTCGTGGCGCAACTGAATAGCGCATCTGATTACGGCTCAGAAGGTTACTGGTTTGAATCCAGTCGAGGTCACTCTTAAAAAAACGTTAAAACACCAGTTTTAGCGTTTTTTTTATGCTTTTTCCTTCCTTTTTTCAGTTTTAACCTATATAATTAAACGGTTTGGATGTACCGTCGAGGTGACTACCCTGGATTCAAACCACCTTTGTTATCCCTTTATATACTAAGATTTAAAATTTATATTAACAAAATTTAAAGAAAATTAATTTAAAGAAAATTAATTTAAAAAAAATAATTAGTGCTTTCAAATAACTTACATTACAAAAAAAGCATAAAATATTTTTATTTTAATTTTTATATCGTAATATTGCAATATTAATATAAAACGATGGGGGCAACAAAAACAGATCACTTTACAGAAAGCCAGAATGAATTGGCTGTTTTAGCCAAGGCGTTAGGACATCCTGCACGTATTGCTATTATGGAATATTTATTAAAAGTAGATACATGTATCTGCGGAGATATTGTAAATGAACTTCCTCTTTCACAGCCGACAGTTTCTCAGCATCTTAAGGAGTTGAAGAATGCCGGTTTAATAAAAGGAAGCATCGAAGGAAATTCTATCTGCTATTGCATCAATGAACCTGGACTGGAAAAGATAAAAGGTTTTTTTGAGCATATATCAAATCATCTTGCTAAAAAGAGAAACGAATGCTGTTAATCTAAAAATTATGGAAATCAGAAAACTATCAGCTGAAGACTGGCGACAGGTAAAATTAATTTACGAAAAAGGAATAGAGACCAATAATGCCACTTTTCAAACCAGCGCACCGTCATGGGAGGACTGGGACAATTCACATCTTACATCTTGCAGAATTGTGATGGAAGATGATGACAGTATAATCGGATGGACTGCTCTTACTCCTGTTTCTTCCCGCTGTGTTTATGCAGGAGTTGCAGAAGTGAGCGTATATGTTGATCCAACACATTCAGGAAAAGGGATCGGCCTTATTCTTTTAAATGAACTTGTTAAACAAAGCGAAGCAGAAGGCATCTGGACATTACAGGCTGGGATATTTCCAGAAAATATAGCAAGTATACGCATTCATGAAAAAGCCGGATTCAGAATCCTAGGTATTCGGGAAAAAATTGGAAAACAAAATAATATCTGGAGAGATACTGCCCTTCTTGAAAGAAGAAGCACACTAATTATTTAAAGATAAAATAGTTTAACTAAATATAAAAAATTATGAAACTTTCAGAAATTAAAGAAGTACTTAAAACAGTGGAAGCTGTAAATTTTGAACTGCCAAATGGTGATTTTGTTCCAGAATATTTTCACGTTACAGAAGTTGGTTTGATAACTAAAAACTTTATTGACTGCGGCGGAACAGTAAGAAAAGAAACTGTTGTAAACTTCCAGCTTTGGGATGCCAATGACTATGAACACAGGCTTAAACCTCAGAAACTGGTTCATATCATTGAACTTTCAGAGAAAGTTTTAGGCATTGAAGATCATGAAATTGAAGTGGAATATCAAGATACTACCATTGGTAAGTATGATTTAGACTTTAATGGAAAAAACTTCATTTTATTAAATAAACAGACTGCATGTTTGGCTCAAGATCAATGTGGAATTCCTTCAGAAAAAACAAGTCAAGCTAATACCTGCACGCCTGGCGGAGGCTGCTGCTAATTAAAAAATAAAACAACACATCAACTAAACAGCAATTAGATTATGTTATACGCTGAAATAAAAAGTACCATTCAATCATTCGATTTTAACCAAATTTCTGAAGAACGTAAAAGTGTTCTTCAGCCATTAGTTGACTTTATACAAAATAAAACTAGCAATAGGCAGGAAATCAGATTAAACCTAATTTGTACACATAATTCCAGAAGAAGCCATTTGTCCCAAGTGTGGGCGCAGACTGCTGCTGCACATTATAATATAAAAGACGTTTCATGTTATTCAGGAGGTACTGAAGCTACTGCTTTATTTCCAATGGTAGCAGAAACATTAATGCTTTCAGGATTTAAAGTCAAAACGATTTCAGAAGGTTCAAATCCTGTGTATTCCATAAAGTTTTCAGCGAATGAACTCCCTATCATTGGCTTTTCTAAAACGTATGACGATGATTTTAATCCTGAAAGTGGGTTTGCTGCTATAATGACCTGCTCTCAGGCTGATGGAGGCTGTCCGTTTATTGCCGGTGCAGAAAAAAGAATCCCGATTACTTTTGAAGATCCAAAGGTTTCAGACGCTACACCGCAGCAGAAACAAATATACCAAGATCGAAGTCTTCAAATCGGAACTGAAATGTTTTATGTATTCTCAAAAATTAAACAATAGCTATGTCAGCAAATAATTGTGTGCCTGTAGTTGAGCGAAAGAAATTAGGTTTTCTTGACCGGTTTTTAACCCTTTGGATTTTCCTGGCTATGGCTCTTGGTGTCGCAATTGGTTATTTCATACCTTCCAGTAGCAATTTTATCAATTCCTTTTCCAGCGGAACAACGAATATCCCCTTAGCTTTTGGATTAATCCTAATGATGTATCCCCCGCTGGCAAAAGTAAAATATGAACAGATGGGGGAGGTTTTCAAAAACACCAAGGTATTAGGTGCATCCTTATTCTTAAACTGGATTGTTGGTCCTATTTTGATGTTTTTCCTAGCCTTACTACTGTTAAACGGTTATCCTGAATACATGATAGGTGTCATTCTTATTGGCTTAGCACGTTGTATTGCGATGGTCGTAGTTTGGAATGATCTAGCAGATGGAAACCGTGAATATGCTGCGGGTCTAATTGCCCTCAATAGCATTTTCCAGGTAATGCTTTACAGTGTTTACGCTTATGTATTTATTACAATTCTTCCGCCGTATTTTGGCTATACCGGCTTTGAGGTGAATATTAGCATCCGCCAAATTGCGGAAAGTGTTGGGATATATTTAGGAATTCCTTTTGCACTTGGTATTATCAGTCGCTATGCTCTTATTGCATGGAAAGGTTCTGAGTGGTTTGAAACTAGATATGCACCCTTTATTTCACCAATCACATTAATATCATTACTTTTTACAATTATAGTAATGTTCAGCCTTAAAGGAGAACTGATTGTTCAGATTCCGATGGATGTTATACGCATTGCTGTACCACTGGTAATTTACTTTACTATCATGTTTGTCATTAGCTTTTTTGTCGGCAAGTATTTCGGAGCCGATTACTCAAAAGCTACAGCTATTGCTTTTACAGCTACAGGAAATAATTTTGAATTGGCCATTGCCGTGGCAATTGGTGTTTTTGGAATAAATAGCGGTCAGGCCTTTGCAGGAGTTATTGGGCCTTTGGTAGAGGTTCCGGCACTTATAGCTTTAGTAAATGTAGCTTTCTGGTTCAGAAAAAAATATTACAGCCTTCAAGCATTATAAAGATGGAACACTTCAAAACATTTTTAAAGCAAATAGCACCAATCACAGACGAGGAATTTGAAAATACCCTTCCAAATTTCAAGAAGATAAGTTTGGAAAAAAACAGCCATTTTATCCAATTGGGTAAAGTTTGCAGACAAATCGCTTTTATACAAAAAGGGACTTTGAGAACCTCTTATATAAATGAAAATGCAGAAGAAATAACTTCCTGTTTTTGTACTGAGAATAGTTTCACAACTTCTTATAAAAGCTTTATTCTACAAGAACCCTCTACCCTATCAATTCAAGCAATGGAAGATGCAGAACTTTTAGTAATCAACTATGAAAACTTGCAAAAACTATTTAAAGAAAGTATAGTTTGGCAAACGATAGGGAGAGTCATTGCCGAAAGACAATACATTGTAATGGAACAATACGCAAATGTGTTGTGTAATGAAAATGCTAAAGAAAAGTACTTGCGGCTTTTAAAAGAACAACCAAGCATCCTTCATAAGGCAACCATAAATGATATCGCTTCTTATCTCGGTATAACCCGCAGAACATTAAGCCGAATAAGAAAAGAAATTGCACAAAATTAGAGGACATTTGTCCTTAGTGTTAATCCCGCTGTCCCATAACTTTGCAGTTATTAATTAAAACTAAAATGGAAATAGCAATTATCATCTCATCTTTTTTTCTTGTTCTTTTTGCAATCTTAGCCTTATATGATGGCTTTTATCTGCACATTTTCAAATATCAGCTGCACAATCAGATTGAAAGTAAAATGGAGCATCTTACCCATGCCTTAAGAGCTGTTTTCTTTCCGATAATCCTTTATTTTTTGTTTCTAAAACAGGATAGTGATGCAAATTTCCTTATAGGATTAGCCATTGTGATTTTAGATATACTGGTATTGGGTTATGATGCTTTTGTAGAAAAAGACAGTCGGCAGTTTATGGGAGGGTTGCCTCGCTGGGAATATATTGTTCATTTATTTGTGAATGGTTTTCACTTTGCCTCCATTGCGGTTTATTTGTCCATCAGACTAACCTTTCAAAATGGTGAGATACTAATTTCACATATTACTCAATCTTCCGTCACTGACCTATTTAATACATTAATCATAAATCTTTTACCAGGAGCTATTATAATGGCACTACTTCATATTGTGTTGTGCATTCCAAAAACAGCTAATGTGTGGAACAATTTCAGAAGCAAACTCAATTGTTGTTAATCTGGCTTTCTGCAAAAACGGAACATAAAATCTATTAAAATGGAAATAAACACTATCCACAATCAGTTTTACAATATTCTAGGCAATTACATTAAAGCCCGCATAAATAATAGTGATGATGCATCTGATGTCTTACAGGAAGTCTTTATAAAGGTAAACGAGAAATTAGGCTTACTGACAGATGAAAGTAAATTGAAAAACTGGCTTTTCACTATTACCAAAAATTCCATCATCGATTACTATCGAAAAAACTCCCATCACAAGAAATCGGAATTAACCGAATACTTGATGGAAGAATTAGAACAGGAAACAGATTTTGAAACTACACAGGGCCTGGATTGTTGCCTTAAAAATTTCATTGAGCGGTTACCCGAAGAATATCGGGATATTATCATGGATAGCGAAATCCATGGCATTAAACAGAAAGACCTGACGGAAAAATACAACCTCGCTTACCCTTCTATCCGTTCACGGGTACAAAGAGGCAGATCCCGATTAAAGGAAATGCTTTTGGATTGCTGCAGCATTGAATTAGACCGCCGTGGGAATGTAATGAATGTTACTTCTAAAAGATCATGCCGTGGAGAAAACTGCTAATAACACTGCATCATTTTTGTAAAGTTGCGTCTATATAAGTGTAATTAATAACTCACTTAAATAGTATTCAAAATGAAAAACGAAATTATTTCCCCGGTATTAAAAAACATGAGTAACAATGATGCGCAAACAACGGAAAACAATACTTCCACATGTTGTGGCGGTGCTCCATCTAATAAAGAAGATGCCTGTTGCCAATTAGATGAAGAAAAAAAACTTAAAGGAGAAGAAGGCTGTGGCTGTGAGACTCCAATCACTGCCAACATGAAAACTTCGTGTTGTTAAATATAAAAATTCAAAAAACTTGCATCATTTTTAGATTGCTGCGTCTTTACTAGTATTAATCATTTAAAATTCAAGTTATGAAAAACAAAATGTTTCTTTCTCTTGCGGCTATGGTATTAACCGCCGGAAGTGTCTTCGCTTATGCCAACTTAACGAAATCTGAGGCTAAGAAAAACTGTACTGAAAAATGTTTACCTCATTGCTGCGATGATGATCCAGGTACTTGTGGTCCGGCAGATTGCAAAAAGTAAATTTTCATTTTTGCAGTTAATTAAACAAAAGACAACTCAAAAGGTTGTCTTTTTTATATACCGGAATCATGGCATTCTGTTTTATTGGTATTTAAACATATCTAAAATATATACAGGTCACTAAGAGCTCAATTTAAAAGTTGGCTGTTCTTTACAACATATTGTTATGAGGATATTTAAAAATATTTCTTTAGAATTAACTTTAACATTCTACCTTCACTGAACCTACATATAATTATACTTTAAGTGATCCACATCTTGAGTTTTTTATAATTGGATATTTAAATAGAAAATTTTTCAATCACTCATTCTCATATGACTGAACAAGGCACCAATCCCCAACGGTACATCCAAACCAAATTGTTAACGCCATTCAAAGACAAACTCTACATATAGTAAGCCAAAATCTTCAAATCTTCCATAAAATGATTTGAAATTTGTCCGTTTGGGGTCACGAAATAACCCTTTTTATGGGTAATTACAAAGGTTTTAGTCAACATTTAGTCAACGAAAGTTGTAAAATGGAGATTAAAACCTTTTTTATTGATGGAATTTCTATCATATTAGGACACTATTTAACGACAAACACAGCCTACCTTTGGTTTGTATTCCAAAAAATAAACCCGCGCAATTTTTCAGACACCACCACCCTATCCTTTTTCCCTTTCGACTGCCTGACCATAATCATCATTTTAGCAGAATCAATATCCGAAATTTTTAAATTAACAACTTCTGACAAACGCAATCCTGCAGCATAAACAGCTGTTAAAATTACTAAGTTTAAATTTTGTTTATCTTTAGAACTAATTATTAAAGTTCCGCCACTGCGCTAAGCAGCGGAACGTTAGCAAAAACACTTTAAAAAATGAACCGAATAAAAGTCGAATTTGTGGTTATTTTATTTCTGTCAATTTACGCGATATCATCTTTCTTCAGTATTCAATATATTAGCTTGCCTTTCGCAATTGGTATTGCCGGTCTTTTGATTTCTGTTTTTCTAGTATATCGATTCTATAAATATTCCTTCTATTTTTTATCGCTTCTTTTAATTTTTGCAATACCTAATCTAGTTACTTTTAGCCAAACAAAATTCTATGCTGGAATTGGTAGTTTTGGCATCAATATCATCCCAACTTTATTATTGTTTTATCTATGTGTAAAACGTAGAAAAGTTATTGCAGAACTGTTTACAGATCATGACGAAATAGAAAAGGTAGAATCGAGAAACAGGAAAATTCTAATGTTCAAAAACGAATTTAAAAGCTATTCGCAAGATGAAATTCGCAGAAAACTTCAGAATGATGATTTGGTTGATGAGGCAAAATCAGCACTAAATGAATTGTTAGATTAAACGAGTTAATGCTTCTGCTAAGGCGGTTTTATGCAATAGCGGGCTAAGTGTGTAATTAGAGGAGTTTGAGCTAGCACATCTCTCCTATTCAATCACAATTCTCTTTAAAACTTTTCGGTATATTTGTAAACATCAGTAACAAAAATCCGCCACTTCTTAAAGCCGGTGGGACGTTGTATGCAAGTTTATGAGAACGATTAGTTATTCCGTATTTATCCGTTGCTTAGTATTACTAAGTTCATTTTCTGTAGCCAAAAAAATTACTTCGGAATCTATCCGGTTGGAGAAATTGGAACTTCTAGCTTTAGAAAAAAATGTGACTGGTAAAAATTATGTGTATGATTTAGCTAAAATGAAAGATTGCAATAAAACCAAAATTAAATACTTGGGGTTTATAAAAACTAAAAGTGGAAAGCAATATAAAATCTTGACTTCATTTTATGTCTTTCGCGCAGCTTCGACTTGTCATGGAACTAGCAATATTAAAGTTTACGACATAAACAATAAGTATGTTGGAAAATACTATGTTGGAATGCCTGAAGAATTACCAGAAAAAATAATACAAAATAAGATACTTATCTGGTCGAAATCAAAGGATTGCGAAATGAGAAAAGAGTTTTCTGTTAATCTTGAAAACGGATTATCGGAAAATATTTTTATACCATGTTCAAAAAGTGGAGGTTACCAATATAGTTTCAGTACAGAATAAAAAACCTGCGTTTAACATAGATGCTTGGCGTGATTGCTAATTTTGTGGTAAATTCACGTTTGCGTTTCGCAAGAAATTTTATATTTACAAACGTTTCCGAATTTTCGCAACAGCTGCAAAGCCAAAGATCGTTGTATGCTAGTTAACAAAAAAACCCAATACAATCATATTAAATCGTATTAAAGCCGGCAGCCACTAACAGTTCAGACAAACAAAATGAAAAAAATATTTGTAATAAACGGAAGTGCAAGCCACAATTCTTCTAACCTAAAACTCATTGACAACTTTGCGGACTTAACAAAAGACTTTTTTACTTTGACAGTTTTCAACGATTTAAAAACACTTCCACATTTTGACCCCGAACTTTCCATTGACAATACGCCACAGACAGTTTTAGACCTTAGGCACAGCATTGGAACTGCAGACGGAATTTTGATTTGTACACCTGAATATGTTTTCAGTATTCCAAGCGGACTAAAAAACGTTATTGAATGGTGCATTTCAACAACAGTATTTTCAGACAAACCATTAGGAATAATTACAGCATCGGCAAATGGTGAGAAAGGACACGAAGAACTACAGTTAATAATGAAAACAGTAATGACAAAATTCACGACTGACACAACATTGCTCATTCAAGGAGTGAAAGGAAAAATAGACGAACACAGCAATATAATTGATAACAAAACAAAAAACGACCTGATAAAATTTATTGACGCATTTAAACGGCTGACCGAAAACAGCTGATACTAACATCGGTTTGCGTCAAGCAGGCTGAAGTGCAAAATTCAACATTTTTTTATAAATTTAGCATCCGTTAAAGGCTGAACATTTGTGCATAAAATCCCGCCCGAACGCAAAGCCGCAAAACGTTAGCGGTCATTGCAAACGACTTTTGCTGTAACTATACATAACTAATTTTTTGACCAAATGATTAAAGAGATGATTAAGAAGTATTCGGTTTTGATATGCTTAGTTACTTCAGGGATATTAATAGTAATAGCAACATTGGCTTATCCAGGCGGCTCATTGCTTGACAAAAATTCTATAGGGTTTGGTTGGTCAAAAAATTTCCTAAGCAATTTGTTTGCAACAAAAGCGATAAATGGTTCGGAAAACCTTGGCAGGATTTGGGCACTTATTGGAATGGCATTCCACTCGGTTGGTTATGGAGTTTTTTTTATCAATATGTCAAAAAAAATCTCTTCAAGACAATGGGCTACTATTATAAAATTTATAGGTGCTACCAACATAATATTTATTTTCTTAATCGCAACACCCTTGCATGACGTAGGAGTAATATCAATTATTTTAACATTGTTTGGTTTATTTATTATTACTGTATTTATCCTAAAGTCAAAACTTCATTTACTTAAATTCTGCTGTATTATTTGCTTACTGACTTTTTACTGTTTCTTTGCCTTATTTGGATTTGGCTATTTGGGTTTGGCAGTCATTATGCAGAAAGTATATGTCATAAGCTCAATGCTATTAGTTTTAGGACTAGAGTATTTTACCAAATATGAAGACTTTATACAAATTAAATCGGCAGAACAAAAAATATAAGCAACGAACCGCTAACAATAGTTTTTGCGTCATGCAGGCTAAAGTGCAAAATTCAATGCTAGTTTTTCAATTGAACTTTAGTAATAAACTCAGCTTTTGTGCTTCGAAATCCGCTGCTTCGCCAAGTGCCAGAACATTAGCCGAAATATCACACAAAATCGTTAAAATAGAATGATACCGAAATTTTCAGATGAATTAAAAGATAAACTTGAAAAGTTTAAAGGAAAAAGATTTTAGCCAAGCTTGGTTCAATTGGGATTGTTGCTAACCTAAAATGAAAAAATATTACGGCGGTTTGGCACAATAGCTTGTTTGTTTTTCTTAGTCGGAAATTACTAAATTGAAATTTTGCTTATCTTTAGGATTATTTATTAAAAATCCCGCTACTGCACCAAGCCACTGAACTTTACATAATACAACAACTTGACAATAAAAAATATGCTGACAGAAATCAATCCAAAGTTACCAATGCGGGACAAAGCAATAACGAAAGACTATTATGTGAACAAATTAGGTTTTCAGTTTTTTGGCGACAAAGACTTTGATGGCTATTTAATGATTCATAAGGACAGTATTCAAATTCATTTTTTTGAGTTTAAAGAACTTGACCCAAAAGAAAATTACGGACAAGTTTATATCAGAACAAATGACATTGATAAACTCTATCAAACGCTTTTGGATAACAAAATTTCAATTCACCCAAACGGATATTTAGAAACAAAGCCTTGGGGACAAAGAGAATTTGCGTTGCTTGACCCAGACAACAACCTGTTGACTTTCGGACAGAGTGTTTAATATGTGTAATATGACGAACGACAGAAAAGAAACGGCAGCCACTAACAGTGGTAGCTGTTTTATCTTTCCGCTTCGTTGTCTATTGTCTCCATAATTTTTTCTGCCTGATTGATTGCTTTATCAAAAGAAAAAATGCTTTGTTCAGCGTTATACTCAATATTGTGAAGCATAGATTTTAATTTTTTACTATTGTAATAAGTGTATAGTGATAAGCTATCAGGACTATTTTGAGAATCTTTGAGTTGTTCTAATTGAAAGGAATTGAGATAATTAATTCCCGTAGTTAAATTCGGAATAGTTTGTTGGTAATATAGCAGAATGGCATTTTTTAAACTGTCGTTTTCAATGGTTTCAATTTTCCCGCTGGACTTAAATCCTTCATATCTAGCGTTATTAAATGCAGTTCCAAGCATATAAAAAGTAGTATGTGGACCAATTATTGAGTCAGATTGACTTTTGCTAACATTTTGCAAAAATTTATAATTTGAATTTAATTCTATTGAGCTATTTTTATTGCTTTTTAAAATTTCAATATCACCTTTTAAATCATTTTTAAGTCCAATTAGGAATTTATTAGCTTCCTTTTGTTCGTGTTTGTGCTCACTCCAACTATGCAACCAAATCGAAAGTGTCACAGCAAAAACTATGATACATACTTCTAAAAGTATCTCTTTTGCTTTTTCCCAAAATGTGTGTTTGGTGTCCTTAGCTGATTTGTATATTTTTCTTGAATGCTTTAAAATTTCGTCTTGCATATATTAAAATGTTTATTACGTTCTGTTTTGGTAACGGTCTTCACAAAATGGCACACAACGTCCCGACGCTTGGCGTGGTTGCGAACTTCGGAACCGATTATTTTCTGTTAAAGATAGAATTTCTTGCGAAATGTAAACATGAATTTACTACAAAATTAGCAATCTCGCCAAACGGCTGTTATGCGATCGTTACTATTCGTACATATTATATTTTATTTTTTCTTCCAGTTCTTTTATTGAAATTCGGTCTTTTATTTCTGAAGAAAAATCCACAACAATATTATTTGGGTTCTCTTTGTCATATTTCATAGAGAAAAACTTGTTTATTTTTTGTTCACCACCATCTGGGCAACCACCTGCGTTTGTTCTATATTTTCTTCCATTAACATAATACTTTACAAAAGCTACGCTACTTTTTCCACGCTGTTCGCAAAGAGTTAGTTTGCAAATTGTACTCTCTCCATAATTTTGGATTTTATCGAGGCGATAATTAGCTCTAAAAAATATAGTTCCCACAAATACAATCATCGATAATAAAATAAATTTATACAAGTTTTCCTTTTTCATTGACAGGTTTTTGAGGTGTAATGTCGCATAACTCTCAAATATACGCAACTCTCACAAAATGATATAAAAAAGATACTATCATTGCCGAACAGACGAAGTAAATCCGCCTTTACTTTGTCTTTGATAAAAAATGGTTACCTTTTTCAAAGGAAAGC
>NZ_JBOGUT010000007.1:0-123581 GCF_050696275.1 Flavobacterium sp. | reverse complement strand
ATACATTAAGTATTATAATGATGAAAGAATCAAATCAAATTTAAACAAAATGAGCCCGATAAAATATCGAGCTCACTATTATCAAAATTAATTATAAATTTGTCTAACTTTTTGGGTTCAGTCTAAAATGCAGGGCTTTTCTTTTTTATCAAAACTAACAAATTATTTTTTGACGAATTTCTTGGTCATTGTTTTTTGTCCGTCGTTCAATTCGAAGATGTAAACGCCAGCTCCGATAGAAACCACATTAATTTCACTTGAATTCAATTGACCTGATTTTACAATCTGACCTAATAAATTGAAGATTTTGAACGAAGTATTTCTACCATCGGCAACAGCAATATTTAAGGTATTATCTGCAGGATTCGGATACATATTGAAATCGAAAACATTCGCTTCATTATCAATAGTATTTCCGGCAGCAACTCCCGCTACTGCAGCACCTCCGATATTTACTGTATAATCTTCTACTTCTCCATAAGAAAATGTTTCACAAGCTGTAGGAGCCGCATTGTATTTCATAGAAACTCTCATTCTTGTGTTTCCGGCTAAGGCAGTTGTTGGAACAGTAAATGTTCCTGTAAGGTTGCCGCTGCTTGAAGAAGAACCTGCAACTACTTGTTCTGTAGTTTCGAAAGTACCATTTTTGTTATAATCGATCCAGATGCTCCAGAATTCTGTGTAAGCGATACCTGAGAAACCAGTGCTGAACGTAATGGTATTAGAACCGTAAGGCACGTTACCAACCAAGTTTGTAAAATTACCATAACCTGCATTCGCTCCTGTTGTATTTGCAATTCCACCCAAAGCCACATAATCAATATATTCATCAGCCACACTGTTTCCTTTGGAAGCACAATATGTTACCGAAGTTGACGATGTCGTTACATTTACCGTATTACTTGAAGCAGAAACATTTCCTTCACCATCTTTTGCTTTTACAGAAAAAGTATACGCTGTAGCTGCAGTTAGACCAGTTACCGCATAGGAAGTGGTTGTTACAGTAGCTTTGAAAACACCTCCTTGATATACATCATATCCGGTCACTGCAATATTATCTGTAGCAGCGGTCCATGACAGATTAGTAGTCGTCGCCGTTGTTCCTGAAGCCGCTAAGTTCGTTGGTGCTGTAGGAGGCGTTGTATCTGGAGTACCGGCAACTAAATTTACCGTGTAATCTTCCACCTGACCGTATTGGAATGCTTCACAAGCGGTTGGAATTCCATTGTATTTCATAGAAACCCTCATTCTTGTTGCTCCGGCAGTTGCTGCTGCTGAAACAGTAAAACTTCCTGTAGCAGGAGTTGTTGTAGCCGCCGCTTTACTCCAAACCAATTCACCTGAATCGGCAAAATCTTTGTCATTATTATAATCAATCCAAACTGCATACCCTTCAGCATAGGCACTTCCTGTCCATGTAGGTGTCACTGTAATTGTTGTAGCAGCCCCTAAAGTCAGGTTTGTTGAAATGGACGTAAAATCAGTATATCCCGTTCCTCCTGTAGAAGGATTATTGATGGTACCAATTTGAACTCTGCCAATTAATTCATCAGTCACACTGCCACCTTGAGAAGCGCAATACGAAGCTGTTGCTGCTAAAGTTGTAACATTAACCGCATTGCTCGCAGCAGAAAGATTGCCCGCTGCATCTTTGGCTTTGACTGTAAAAGTATACGCTGCAGAAGCTGTTAAGCCAGAAGCCGTATAGGTTGTTGTTGTAGCTGTTCCTAAAAGAGTAGTCCCGCTGTAAACATTATAACCTGTAACGCCAACATTATCTGTAGAAGCAGTCCATGACAAATTAGTAGAAGACGATGTTGTTCCTGACGCAGCCAAACTTGCCGGAGTCGTTGGAACAGTTGTATCTCCTGATCCTGCATAAGCAGCACCAACCCCAACGGCATAAAATGCATTTGTAGTTGCGATAACTTCGGCAGAACCCGCACCGTATAATTCAACAGCCGATTGAATACCATACGTTCTTGCGTTCGCATAAGTTGAATTAGCAGACAAATACTGGCTTTCCATTCGATATGCAATTTTAGCTGCTTTATCGATAGTGATTCCTGTTACATTGTAAACACTTCCGATATCATTTGTTCCTGATTTACCAACGGATAAAATATAGAACCAGTGATTTAACACCCCTGAATTGTAATGTACACCACAATAGTCATTAGAGTTTGTTGGTGTACCACAATTTACATTTTTCCAATACGTTCCGCCGTAAGTATCAGGTTGTCCTTCGGCATTAGGATCACTCATGGAGCGCAAGGCAACATGTCCTGATCTTCTTTCGATATCTTCTCCTATTAACCAAGTGCTTTTTGTAGGCGCCGCTCTGTATTCGATACAAGCTCCCCAAATATCTGAAAAGGCTTCGTTTAAAGCTCCGGATTCTCTTTGATATGCTAAGTTTGCCGTGTAAGTACAAACAGCGTGGCCTATTTCGTGACCGGCTACATCCATCGAAGTCAATACATCGAAAATAGTTCCGCTTCCGTCACCATAAGTCATCACGCTTCCGTTCCAGAAAGCATTGTTATTATCAGGGTAACCTGCAGCCACTAAATTATAGTGCACATAACTTTTGATTTTTGCACCAGCATTATCATAGCTGTTTCTGCCATGAACTGCCGACCAATAATCATAGGTCATTTCAGCTCCCCAATGCGCATCTAATGCACCATTGTCTTTGTTTGTGTTGTTGAATTCAGCAGCGGTCCAGTTATTATCGGCATCTGTAAAATTAGTCGTTGGGTATGTCGCTGTTCTTGCTGAATTGTACGTTTGAACACCATTCCCACGACCTGTATCAGACAAAATATAAGACGATCCGCTTAATGTAGTTTCTATTGTTTGTGTACCGCTGTATCTTGTGGCAGCATTTGCCGCAACCATTGTTACATTTGAAGTGTCAACTTCCTTGTGATTTTGAGCAGTATTCCCTGATTTTCCGTGACTGTGTTCTCCAAGATGCTTAATCGTAGCATTGTAAAACAAAGCCTCTCCGGTATTTGCATCGATATACAAATCACCTCGACTGATAGGGTTTGTAGCATAAATATCAAATTTGTAGGCTAATCGGGCTTGGTCTGACCCTCTTTTCTGACCCTGATCCTGCATGGAAGGCAGTAAAACCAATTCTCCTTGTGGCTTCACATAATCCATAGCAGCAGCATCCGCAGGATATTCCCATAAATAATGCCTAGCTCCGATTTGGTTCAATGCTCTGTTAAAAGCTTCCTGACTGGAAATAGACGGCGTAGTATTTACCTCTTTTAAGTTGTAAAATTCACCACTCATTGAGGCTAGTTTTCCCGCTTTGGAGTGCATGGTATACGTAGCAAACTCCACTTTGATCCCGTTGTGGTACAATTGGAATTTTTCATGTATAAAACCCAGATTGTCTGGCTCGGTTTTAACTCTTGAGAAATTTTGATTTTGCTTCAGTCCTAGTTGATCCTGAAAGATTTTTTGAAAATCAGCACTTTTATACGTCGATTTTTCGTTGAATGTAATCAAGTTTGGCACGCCATTTTCGCCAAGGTTTTTTTTGTTTACATTCTTATCTGTCTCTTGGGCAAAAGCAGATAAAGCGAATAAAGACAGCGTAAATGCCGAAACATAACTGCCGAAATGTTTTTTCATAATAATTGGTTTTTGGTTGATTAATTAATTGTTGCTTACTTGTTAAAAACAAATCTAATTAATTGTATTATAATCTCTTACGAAATAACAACCCTTAAGTTAACCTTAAAATAACAATCCCATAAAACCCATAAAAACACTGATAAAATTCAAAAAAAAAGCATCTTATGAAAGATGCTTTTTAAAATATATACTGTTTTTTTATTCGATATTCATTTCAGGAATATCTCCTTCGATGATTAAATCAGCTTCGGTGGCTTTGATGATTTCTTCTACTGAAACGCCAGGAGCTCTTTCCAGAAGTTTAAATCCTTTTGGTGTGATTTCTAATACGGCTAATTCTGTTACTACTTTTTTGACACAGCCTACGCCAGTTAATGGTAAAGTACATTTTTTAAGGATTTTAGATTCGCCTGCTTTGTTGACATGCATCATCGCTACAATGATATTTTCTGCTGAAGCTACTAAATCCATTGCGCCTCCCATTCCTTTGACCATTTTTCCTGGAATTTTCCAATTAGCGATGTCTCCGTTTTCAGAAACTTCCATAGCTCCTAAAATCGTTAAATCGACATGCTGGCTGCGAATCATTCCGAAACTGAAAGCAGAATCAAAGAAACTGGCTCCAGGCAATGTTGTGATCGTTTGCTTTCCAGCATTGATAACATCTGCATCTTCTTCTCCTTCAAAAGGGAAAGGACCCATGCCTAAAACCCCGTTTTCAGATTGAAATTCAACTGAAATATCGTTGCGGACATAATTAGCCACCAATGTTGGAATCCCAATACCTAAATTTACGTAAAAGCGGTCCTTAACCTCTTTTGCTATTCTTTTTGCTATATCTTCTTTACCTAATGCCATGATTAACTTCTTTGTCTTACTGTACGTTGCTCAATTCTTTTTTCAAACTTTTCACCCTGAAAAATCCGGTTCACCAGAATTCCCGGAATGTGAATCTCGTTTGGATCCAAAGACCCAACCGGAAGCAATTCTTCTACCTCAGCAATAGTGATTTTCCCCGCACCTGCCATACAAGCATTGAAATTTCGGGCCGTTCCTTTGAAAATAAGATTTCCGGCTTCGTCCCCTTTCCAAGCTTTAACGATGGCAAAATCTGCTTTGTAAGCCAATTCCATGATATGCATCTTCCCGTTGAATTCACGAGCTTCTTTTCCTTCCGCTACTTCTGTACCATAACCTGCCGGTGTGAAGAAAGCCGGAATTCCAGCTTGAGCAGCACGGCATTTTTCAGCAAGAGTCCCTTGTGGTGTCAGTTCGACATCCAGTTCTCCGGAAAGCATTTGGCGTTCGAATTCAGCATTTTCACCTACATACGAAGAAATCATTTTTTTGATTTGACGTTTTTGCAGCAACAATCCTAATCCGAAATCATCGACACCAGCGTTATTTGAAATACAAGTTAGGTTGGTTATGTCTTTAGTAACCAATTCGGCAATACTGTTTTCAGGAATGCCACAAAGACCAAAACCACCTAGCATGATGGTTTGTCCGTCTTTAATATCATGTAATGCCTCTTGTACATTACTTACTTTTTTGTTGATCATGTTGTATGTGTTTCGTTAGCCCCGGGAGCAGCGATATCCTTTTTCCCGTTCCTTTAACGGGGAAAAGATAAAGCGGATGACGGGAATAGCTTCTAAAAATTATATTCCAAATTCATCTGTGTTTTGTTCTTCCTCCGGCTTGACTGCTGTTGAATCTATGGCAGACGTATCCCGAATTACCCTTCTTTCTGTAGCGCAATCTACTTTGATGGATAGGTTTTCAGGCCTGTCGAATTTTTCTTTGGATACGTGGAGGTCGGGATCTGCATAGCATTTTTTCATAAATAATCCCCAGATAGGCAATGCCATCGTGGCTCCCTGACCGTTTGTTATGGTTCTGAAATGCGCCGAACGGTCTTCATTTCCTACCCAAACTCCTGTAACGAGATTAGGCACCATTCCTACGAACCAACCGTCAGATTGATTTTGTGTTGTTCCTGTTTTTCCTGCAATTGGATTCTCAAACATATACGGGTAGCCTGTCCATCGTTTGTCTCCGGCTCCACCTCCTTGAGTTCGTAATCTGGAACCCGATCCGGATTCTGTTACTCCTTCTAATAATTTGATTACTGCGTAGGCAATATCTTTGCTTAACACATCTCGTGATTCCATTTTAGGTTCGTAGATTACGTTTCCGTTTTTATCTTCAATTCTGGTAATTACTTGTGGTTTTAAATAAATTCCCTGATTGGCAAAAGTACTGTAAGCCGCTACCATATCTTTTACGGTAATATCCACCGCTCCTAAAGCGATAGAGGGTTGTGATGGAATATCGCTGTCGACACCCAATTTTCTCATTAAAGAGATTACTGGGTCAGGTCCGGTTTTGTCTATTAATTTAGCCGAAACGGTATTGATTGAGTTCGCCAATGCTTTTTTAAGCGTTACCATTCCTCGGTATTTTCCGTCTGAATTTCTAGGTTCCCAATCTTCGGTAACGTTATGTCTTCCTTTGTGAATCATAAAAGGACCGTCAATAATCGTATCACACGGAGACATTCCTAACTGCTCGATTGCTGTTGCATACACAAAAGGTTTGAAGGTTGAACCAACCTGACGGGCACCCAAGCCTACGTGATCGTACTGGAAATATCGGTAATCGATACCACCAACCCAAACTTTTACTTTACCTGTTTGCGGTTCCATAGACATCATTCCCGGTTGAAGGAAATGCTTGTAATATCGGATCGAATCGTATGGTGTCATGGTAGTGTCTTTATCGCCATTCCATGTAAAAACCGTCATTTTTGTTTTGATGTAGAATGATTTTTTGATCTCGTCCTCATCTTTCCCCTGATCACTCATAATACGCCAACGCTCTGTGGTTTTCATTGAACGTTCCATGATTTTGTCGATTTCAGGCTGTGTTACTCTAATAAAAGGGGCTAATTTGTTTTGAGCCGCTTCCAGGAAAAACTCCTGTTGTAAGTTTTTTAAATGGTCTTTAACCGCTTCTTCTGCATACAATTGCATTTTGGAATCGATTGTAGTATAAATTTTTAATCCGTCAGAATAGATGTTATAATCTGAACCGTCTTCTTTTTTATTTTCCAGTGCCCATTTTTTCATGTAATCCCGAAGGTATTCACGGAAATAAGTAGCTGTTCCTTCATTATATTTTTCCGGAGTAAACGTCAGTTTGATTGGTTTTTCCTGGTATTTTTCTTTTTCTGAAGTCGTCAGGAAACCGTTTTTCTCCATTTGTTTCAAAACCACATTTCTGCGGTCCTTTACTTTTTCTTCTCTTTTTAACGGATTGAATAAGGATGGGTTTTTAAGCATTCCAACCAGCATGGCCGCTTCATCTACTGTTAGATCTTTAGGTTCTTTGGCAAAATACACTTTGGATGCCGAACGGATTCCAACTGCCGTATTAATGAAATCGGCTTTGTTAAGATACATGGCAATGATTTCGTCTTTTGTATATTGACGTTCAAGACGAATGGCAATAATCCATTCTTTTACTTTTTGAACCAGTCCTACCAGCTTGATTTTCGATCTTTCACCATGGAAAAGTAACTTGGCCAACTGTTGTGTCAGTGTACTTGCACCTCCATCAGTACCTAACTTTAAGGCAGCACTCATGGTTCTTCTTCCGTCAATTCCGGAATGCTCATAAAAACGCTCGTCTTCAGTAGCCACCAGGGCTTTTACCAAATGTTTCGGTAAATCATCATATTTGATTGGTGTTCTGTTTTCATTGAAAAACTTTCCAATAGTCACGCCATCAGAGGAAATAATCTCGGTAGCCAGATTCGATTCCGGGTTTTCTAATTCCGAGAAAGATGGCATGGACCCAAAAAGTCCCCAAGAAGCAAATAGAAAAAACAGAAGAACTCCTCCAAAAATCAGGAAGAAGTATTTCCAAAACTTTTTCACATACTGTGAATAATCCGGTTTTTTAGTGTTCAGTTTTTGCGCCATTTTATTTTTCTTCTAATGATTCTATTCTTAAACCTATTTCTGTAACTCCTTTCAGCTTTTCGACTCCTTTTACTTTTCCGGTTTGTCGAACGGCTTGTTGGATAGATACTTTGTATTTTCCTTTCTCTGGAAACAATACATTTTCTTTATACCACAGCTTGCTTTCTTTAATATCTGAAAACCCTTCTCCCATCAGTGTCCCGTCAGGATTTGCCATTTGGTATTCTAGCGTATCCACTTTAATATTCCCCTTAGGCTGTTCCAACTTTACAATCAAAAACAAATTACTGAACTCGTAATCGTCATTGTTGCGGATATTGATAAACATATTGGCTGGCTTTTTTGTAATCTCCTGCTCGAAAGCAAATGTTACAATACTGTCTTTGTGCCATCCGTCATTGAAGGTTTTGTATTCGTCAAAAATTCTGTTTTTATCGCAGGACACTAAAGCCGAAGCGGCAAAAAACAACACAATGCTATTTATTAGAATCTTTTTTCTCATTTCTGATTTTTGGTCCGTTTGGATTGGGTTTATTTTTATTTGGATTTGGCTTCTGGTTTGGGTTTGGATTTGATTTCGGTTTCGGATTTTGTCCTTGAACCGGTGCTTGCCCCTGACCTTGCGGACGACGGTTTTTGTTTGGCTTGTTTTTTTTCTTTGGCTGGTCAAAACGGGTTAAACTGTCTTGTCCCATTGCATTTTGGAATGTTTTTTCAACCTCAGGTTTTTCAACTTCAATAGCAAAATCCTCAAGCGAAGCTACTTTCTTCTTTTGTTTATTCTGGTCTATGATTTCCTTGACCTCAGCTACTTTCAAAATATGCCATTGGGCAAAATTTCCAATATAAGCAAACCACATTAGGCCTTTAAAAATATCTATCTTCTGACAAATAGCATCGCCTTTATCAGTCGAAAGTTTGGTTTCCATATCCGGAATGTCCTTCAGCGCGTCCATGTAAGTATCCAACTCGTAGTTCAGACAGCATTTCAGTTTCCCGCATTGTCCGGCTAATTTTTGTGGATTTAAAGACAATTGCTGGTAACGGGCCGCTGAAGTATTTACACTTCTGAAATCTGTCAGCCAGGTAGAACAACACAATTCTCTTCCGCAAGAACCGATTCCTCCCAAACGGGCCGCTTCCTGACGGAAACCTACTTGCTTCATTTCAATTCTGGTACTGAAAGCACTGGCAAATTCCTTGATTAATTGTCTGAAATCGACTCTATCGTTTGCAGTATAATAAAACGTTGCTTTTGATCCGTCCCCTTGAAATTCGATGTCTGAAATTTTCATTTCCAGTTGAAGTCTTATGGCTATTTCACGTGCTCGGACTTTCATAGGATCTTCCTTATCGCGAGCCGTACTCCAGATATCGATGTCTTTTTGAGATGCTTTTCTGTATATTTTAAGAACCTCGCCTTCGTGATTAACCCCTTTTTTCTTCATTTGCACTTTAACCAATTCTCCGGTTAAAGTAACAATTCCAACATCATGTCCTGGAGAAGCTTCAGTAGCTACAATATCACCAATGCTCAGTGTTAGTTTTTCCGGGTTTCGGTAAAATTCTTTTCTTCCATTTTTAAAACGAACTTCAACACAGTCAAAAGGTGCCTGACCGCCCGGTAAACTCATGTTTGAAAGCCAATCGAAAACAGTTAATTTGTTGCAGCTATCGGTGCCGCAAGTCCCATTATTTTTACACCCCTTTGGCGCACCGCCATCGGAAGTTGAACAACTTGTACATGCCATAATTTGAATATATATTGGTCATTCCGAATTCGCATCGGAACTACTTTTAGTAATAACGTTTTGAGTGTAAAGATAGTATTTTTTAGTCGCAATGTTGCAAAGTCGGAAAGTTGTAAGCTTAATTTTATTCTAAAATAAAAAGCCCATTAAATCAAGGACTTAATAGGCTTTTAAAGTGTTTATCTTCCGATTTTTTATTCTGAAATCCTAAATAATTTATCCGATAATCGAACTCTGAACGGCAAACTTAAAGTGACTTTATCTCCTTTGACCGCAACCGAAGCCTGACTGCCATTTACAAACATTTCCTGAATAGTAATTTCCTGGTTTCCTGTTGTAGGTCCTGAAATAATTACTTTATCTCCCGGCTTAAGTTCATGGTTTTGAACCAAAAACTGGCCTACCTGCGATTTTACATAATAATGTTCTGCTTGGGCAATCAGTATTTTTTTGATTTTTATTTTCTGACGGATGGCGGTTGGCTTTCTTTTTTCGGAAACGCTTGTGTTTGGATCGGCTTTCGCCAAAGCAATTCCTGATAGTTCTCCCGAATGCTTGAATTTTAATTTGTCTGATTTTCCTTTTCTGAAAATCATGTTTCCGTTTTTGACGCCACGACGCAATTTAACTTGTTCCACTAAAGGCATATGAATGATTTCCTGACATTCGGAAGAACAGCAGTTATCCATTGCAGATTTACATTCGTCACATTGGATAAATAATAAATGGCACCCTTCATTTTCGCAATTCGTATGGTTATCGCAAGGCTTTCCGCACTGATGGCATTGTGACACAATATCGTCTGTAATTCTTTCGCCAAGGCGATGATCAAAAACGAAATTTTTACCAATAAATTTGCTCTCCAAACCTTCGTCTTTGATTTGTTTGGCATAATTGATAATTCCGCCTTCTAATTGAAAAACCTTTTTAAAACCCTGATGTTTAAAATACGCCGAAGCCTTTTCACAACGGATTCCTCCAGTGCAATACATCACTAGGTTTTTATCGTCTTTATGGTCTTTCAATTGTTCGTTGATGATAGGCAAACTTTCTCTGAAAGTCTCAACGTCGGGAGTAATGGCTCCTTTAAAATGCCCAATTTCACTTTCGTAGTGATTTCTGAAATCGACCACAATCGTATTTGGATCATCCAAAATCTGATTGAATTCCTTCGCCTTTAAGTGCACCCCAATATTAGTAACATCAAACGTTTCATCGTTCAATCCGTCAGCAACAATTTTGTCTCGGACTTTAACCGTTAATTTTAAAAATGAGTGGTCATCGTGTTCCACGGCTACATTCAAACGGATGTCTTTCATGAAATCATAGGCTTCCAACGTTTCTCGGAAAGCTTCAAAGTTTTCAGCCGGTACACTCATTTGGGCGTTTATTCCTTCTTTGGCTACATACGTTCGGCCAAGAGCATCGAGCTTATTCCATTCGATGAATAAATTATCGCGAAATTGTTGTGGGTTTTCAATTTTGGCATACGCATAGAAAGATAAAGTAAGTCTTTGTTTGCCGGCTTGATCAATAAGCTTGGCTCTTTCTTCTGCGCTTAAAGTGTTGTACAGTTGCATGCTATAAACGTTTAAGTGAGAATTATTTATTATAAACTCTAAATGGAAGAATTCGGTGCAAATTTAGAATTATATTTTAAAATATCAAATGCCCAATGGCAGGTCTTACTAATTTAAGAGTGATTCTGCTTTTCAAATCTATTAAATACTCCCAAAGTATCCCATTTAGCTTATCTGTTTCAAAATCTCCCTTTGTGAATGCAGAACATAGGGTTTAAATTTTTCATACCATTCTTTCCAGGCAACAGCACTCATTTCTCGCGCTAAATCTACTTCAAAATCGGCAAGTGTCTTATAGGGTGATTCAAAAATCAAACGATATCCATCTCCTGTAAAATCGGTTAAAATACGTCCTCCTGCCGGTTGTGTCATCAAACCAAGATCTACTGCTTCTTCAACTAGTGCTTTGGCTTCTTTAAATCGGCCAAATTGCAGATAAAATATTTCCCTTACAATATACATGACTTACAATTTAAGTTAAACAAAATTCAGAACAGCAAAGTTACGGATTAATGACTATATTTTATTTAAAACACTGAAAGTCAGCATTTATTTCATTATAATCCAATAGCACCAATTTGAAATTCGTGTTATCTGACATAGCAGATTCGTGTAAATTTATTCCTGTTATATTATTTCAAACATTTTTCCCGGCAAAGGTCTGATAGCGCCCTTCAATTCCATACTCAACAATAACGAAGACAATTTAAATATCGGCAAATCGCAGTGTAACGCAACGAGATCCATTTGTTCTTTTCCGTTTTTTTGAAGGAAATCGAAAACAAGCTGTTCATCTTCTTCCAACGTTACAAATAATTGTTTTTGAATTGGTCTTTCCTTATTTTCTATATCCCAATTGAGCATATAAATCAAATCGCCGGCACCTGTCAGCAAATGGGCTCGCTGACTTTTTATCAAGTCGTTGCATCCTTGGCTGTATTTGTCCGAAGTTCTGCCCGGAACAGCAAAAACATCGCGGTTGTAATCGTTGGCCATGTTGGCGGTAATAAGCGACCCTCCTTTATCAGCGCTTTCAATCACAATTGTTGCTTCAGAAATTCCGGCAACAATTCTGTTCCGTTTAATAAAATTTTCCCTGTCCGGATTGGATGTACTCCAAAAATCAGTCATAAAACCTCCGTTCTGCTCCATTTTGGACATGTATTTTTTATGCATTTTCGGATAAATCTGATTCAGTCCGTGTGCCAAAACACCAATAGTCTGTAAATTATTTTCCATGGCAACCTGATGGGCAGCTATATCTACCCCGTAGGCAAATCCGCTGACAATAACAGGATCGAGGGGTGCTAAATCTGAAATCAGTGTTTTACAGAAATCGATTCCGTAGGACGTGATTTGGCGGGTACCTACAATACTGATAATTCGTTTTTTCTTAAAATCGATATTCCCTGAAGTGAATACTAAAATAGGGCTGTCAATACAATGCTTTAACCGTTCCGGATAATTTTCTTCTTTAAAAAAAGAAATCTGGATATTATTTTCCTGAATAAATTGAAGTTCCTTTTCTGCTTGGACAAAAATGGTTTTGTCTTTCAAGCGCTTTACTAATATCTTACCAATCCCGTCAATAGCAGTCAGTTGATCTTCTTTTGCTTTAAAAATTGCTTCTGCCGAACCGCAATGGGTTAGTAATTTTTTGGCGATAATATCACCAACTCCTTCTACTTTCTGTAAGGCTAATAAATAATGTAACTCGTTTTCTGTCATGTAATTATAATTTTTTGGCGTATATTTATGCAAGTCAAAATCAAATTGTTAATAACATTTGTTGATAAAATTTTGATTGTGTCTTGTATTCTTTAATTTTGTTATTATGAATGTAGCACAGTATATCTCTCAGCTTTTGTATCGTTACCAATGTGTAACAGTTCCTGGTTTCGGGGCTTTTTTAACCGAAACAGTCACTACAAACATACAAGAAAGTAACCATACTTTTTATGCGCCGAAGAAAGAAATTTCTTTCAATTCTTATTTGAAAAACAACGATGGATTGTTGGCAAATCACATTGCTATAGCCGAAAAAATGAGCTATGATTCTGTTGTGAATGCTATTGAAAATGAAATTGTTTCATGGAAAACGCTATTACAGAATAAGGAAAATCTGGTGCTTAAAAACATTGGTGAATTCAGATTAAACAGTGAAAACAATTTAGTTTTCTCTCCTTCAAATCATTTGAATTACTTAACCGATTCTTTCGGTTTCGGTTCGTTTGTTTCTCCAGCTGTAAAACGAGAAGAATTTAAAAAACAAGTTGAAATTCTTGAAGAAAAAATTCCTATTCAATTTACACCTGAAAGAAGAATCAGTGCGAAATCATTCTTAAAATATGCGGCGGTTTTGGTTATGTCTGTAGGAGGTGCCGGTTTTGGTTATGCTACTTATATTTCACAGCAGGAGCAATCTGAAACAATATTGGTTCAGTCTGAAGTACAAAAAGAAGTTGAAAATAAAATTCAGGAAGCAACCTTTTTTATTGATAACCCTATTAATCCGGTGGTTATGAACGTAAAAGAAAACAGTACTTTACCTTTTCATATTGTAGCCGGTGCTTTCAGAAACGAAAGCAATGCAAAACAAATTTTCGACAAATTAAACGAACAAGGATTTAAAGCAAGGCTTTTGGCTAAAAACAAACACGGATTATATCCTGTTTTATACGGAAGTTTCGCCACCTATACCGAAGCACAATATAAAATGACTCAGATACAGCAAACAGTAAATCAGGATGCCTGGTTACTCATCGAAGAGTTGTAAAAATACTTTTTTGCCTTTCAAAATTTGAAAGGCATTTTTTTTAATATCACTTCCAATCCTTATATCTTTGTAAAAAAATCTCATGCAAGCAAAATTTCCTTCAGAATCATTAACTATTTTAACCGATATGGTTTTGCCCGGTGAAACCAACCCTTTAAACAACTTGTTTGGAGGCGAACTATTAGCTCGAATGGATCGCGCCGCTAGTATTGCTGCCAGACGCCATTCCCGTAGAATTACTGTTACGGCATCCGTAAATCACGTGGCTTTTAACAGAGCTATTCCATTGGGAAGTGTGGTTACGGTCGAAGCCAAAGTATCCCGAAGCTTTAAATCTTCAATGGAAATTTATATTGATGTTTGGGTGGAAGACAGGGAATCAGGAACACGAGCAAAAGCAAACGAAGCTATTTATACATTTGTAGCCGTTGATGACACAGGACGTCCCGTTGAAGTACCGGCAATACTGCCACAAACTGATGAAGAAAAGGAACGCTATGATGCTGCCTTACGAAGAAAACAACTAAGTTTAGTTCTTGCAGGTAAAATGAAGCCTGAAGAAGCAACAGAATTAAAAGCTTTATTTATATAAAAAAAGAGTTCGCCGTGGCGAACTCTTTTTTTTACATATTTATAATCCAGGATTGTGGATTTAGCTTTGTTGTATTCTGAAAAATCAGGAATTTTAAAATTGCCTTTCCTGTGAAGTTATTAAAATGGATTTCTCCTAAAACTTCTTTCGTGGATATTTTATCTCCTTTTTTAACGAACACTTTTTCTATATTGGAATAGGTTGTCGTATAATCTCCGTGGCGTATAATAATGGTTGCTGTCCCATTTGATGCCATTTGCACGTCACTTACTTCACCAGTAAATATCGAGCGGGCTTTTGCTCCTCTTTCTGAAGAAATTTCGATACCACTGCTTTCAATAATAATCGATGGTTCTAAAGGGTGTGGCTGCCTTCCGAATTTTTTTGTCAGCAATCCTTTTTCTACAGGCCAAGGCAAACGTCCTCTATTCGATTTAAAATCATTGGCTAATTCTTTTGCTTCAGGTGTAAGGACAAAGGTTGTTGTATTTGTTGTGTTACCCACTTTTTTATTCGCTGCAGCAATTGCTTCTCTAATCAATCGATCAATTTGTCTTTCTATTGCTTTAGATTCTTTTTGCTTTTTCTTAATCTCAGCAATAATCTTGTTTTTGTCTTTTTTTATCAGATTCAAAAGACGCTGTTGCTCTTTCTTTTCTTTTTCAAGTTCTTGTTTTTCCTTTTCACTTTCGGCAATAAGCTTAACTTTTTCCTGTTTTTGAACCTGAAGCTTTGTGTTAAATTGCTCTAATTGAAGCGTTTTTGCCTTTATTTCTTCTCCCTGCATTCTTCGGAAGTTTGAATACTGCTTCATGTATTGTGCTCTTTTGTACGCTTGCAAAAAGTTTTCGGAAGACAATAAAAACATCGCTTTACTTTGCTCCGAACGGCTTTTATATGATTTTACAATCATCTCCGCATAATCTTCTTTAAGCACTTCCATCTCTTTCTTCAGCCGGTTTACACTAACTTGATTAATATACATGCTGTTTCCCAATACTTTGGCTTGCTTTGCTGTTGTATTAATCAATTTTTGCTGCAGATTTATTTTGGCCATTTGCTGGACCACAACTGTTGCTGCTGATTTTTCTTTGCTTTTTTCTTTTTTAAGCTGCTGCTCTTGTTGTCTGATTTCTTCCTGCAGACGAGCTTTTTCGGCTTCTAATTTTCGTTGTCTGTCCTCTTCTTGTCCCCATGAGAGCGAAGTTGACAGTAATAAAAAACATAGGAAATATTTAAACATTCTTGCTATTTTGTCTAATTTATAATAATTTGTTCATAACCACTTGGAACGCTGTAGGGAAAAGATAATTCTTCGTTGAAAGCAGCGTTTTTATATGAAATGGCAATTGATGTTGTTTCGTTATTCTGAATTGCAAAAATAATGAGTTGCATTGGTAAAACACACTCGGAATAGTATTTATAATCGGAATAATTAGCCAGAAGTTTTCTTTCAGGCGATTGTTGTTTTATTTCCTGTCTTTTTAATGAAAATGAATTCGCATCGAAAACAAATGCTTTTGTAAAATTTCCTGTCGAAACTTCCTCTAATTTAGGTGCGTCTTCTTCCGTTACAACATTGTATTTCCCTTTGCTCAAATCATCCATTGCCTGTCCGACAAGCATACTTTGAACTTTGTTGAAATCCAAATCAGTTCCAAGCCAATTACTTAATGTTTTATAATCTCCTTCGAAGAATTTGCCGTTCATTTTTTCGTAATAACGAACCTGAGTTGGTGTAATCATAGCTTTTGCCATAGTAATCCCAAGCATTTTTAGACTAACCAGAATAATTTCATCTTTCTTAATTCGGATATCTGCCGAAAGTCCTAAAGACTGTTTCGGGTCTGTGTAATCTACATCTGCCTTGATATATGCCGTTTTAAAATCTCGTTTTAAGGCATAATGATTCTTTATGATATTAGAAACCGTTTCATTTGAAACTGTCGTTGTAACGGCTTCCGGAGCAATGGCTTTTTGTTTCGCTTTACAGGACAACACTAAAACCAATAATAGAATTGGAAGTATTCTACGCATTTTTATTTTTTACTTTTAAGATTATTGGCTTTTGCCAGATATTCGTTGCTTTTCTTTGAATTGCCCAAAGCTGTGGAAACTTCAGCTAACTGATTTAAAAAATCGATTTCCAATTCTTTGTTTTCTACTACATAATCGAGGCCTGATTCCAAAAGCTCGTTTGCTTTTTTAAAGTTTTTTAACTGGCCCGCTGCTTTTCCGGCGAAAAAATAGTACTCAGGTTGATTTGGGAAAGTGTCTACCAATTCGCTGGCGACCTTTAATATTCCTTCGTAATTATTTGTTTCTTCGTAAGATGCCAATAAAAAAATATTGGTTTCCAGGTCTGTATTGTTGCTTTTAAAGGATTTCTCCAGATTTTTAACAGCCAGATCCCAGCTTTTCTTTTTGTAATAAAATTTTCCAATTTCTTTGTGCACATCAAACTCGGAATCACTTTCAAAATAAGCCGTCACTTTGTTCAGTTGCGGTTCGAATGTTGGGTTTTTTAAAGCAAAAATCAGGAATTCATTATACATCCTGTATTTAATTTTCTTATCAATTTTTGATCCGTTAAATACTTTTTCAATGGATTTTACCGCTTCGTTTCCATTGTTTTCATTGATATGGTATTTAAAAAGGAAAACCTGTGCCCATTCAGATTCCGGAATGTTTTTTTCGAGTTTTTGAGCCACCTGAAACGCTTTGTCTTCCTGATTATTATCAGTATACATATAAATCAGCGAAATGTAATTCTCTTCGTTTTTAGGGGAACGTTCAATGGCTTTCTCCAATTCGGTTTTATTCGAAATATTGCTTTTTGTTTGTGAATTTATCTCGAGCCTGTAATTGTCCCGAAGTTCCGTTTTTCCAACAGTTTCATCCAATTCATTAATTAAAACCAATGCCTTGTCAAACTGTTGTGTATACATATAAAGAGAAGCCAAATCTTCTTTGTATTTTTTGTCAAAAGGAATGATTTTCTCTACGACAAGTAATGCTTCGTTGTAATTTTTTGTTTCATAATACACCTCGTACAAATCGATAAAATACCATTTGTTTTTTGTGTCTAATTGCGCTGCTTTTATATATGTTCTTTCTGCGTTAGCATAATCTTTCTGAAAGAAATAATTCTTACCCAATTCATGATAAATCACTGCGTTTTCCGGTTGCAGATTCAGGCATTTTTCTAATGAGATAATAGCCTTATCATAATTCTCCATGCCTTTTTGCATTAAGGATTCATAATAGGACTCCTGAAAATCATCATTGACCAAAGCTGCTTCTTCAGGTTGGGTTTGTGCCAATAGCGCCGTAGAAATGAAGAACATTCCAACAGCAAAGTTTTTTATTTTTGACACTTTTTTTCTCATTTATTCTAAAACGGAATAATCTCCAATACTAATACTGGTAAAAGCACCATCGAATGTGGCGTGATTCCCGATCATGGCATTGTCTAATTTGGCATTTCTTATGTGTGCGTGTGTTTGCACCAAACTATTCTTAATTGTACTCTCAACAACATGAGTACCTCTTCCCAGAGATACGTTGGGACCAACTACTGCGTTAATTAAAATCACATCATCCGCTATGAAGCAAGGAGGAATTATCGTTGAATTCTCAGATTTTAGATTTGCTGAAACCATATCGTGTCCATCTTGGTGTAAAAATCCTAACATTCTTGAATTGGTTTCAACCGTAACGTTTTTATTTCCGCAATCCATCCACTCATCAACTTTACCAGGCACAAATTTCATGCCTTTTTGTTTCATGTTTTCCAATCCGTCAGTTAATTGGTATTCTCCGCCTTTTACAACATTATTATCTAGCAGGTATTGCAGTTCAGAACGAAGTGCTTCTCCTGATTTAAAATAATAAATTCCGATAATTGCTAAATCGGACACAAACTCCTTTGGTTTTTCTACGAAGTCAACAATTTGGTTGTTTTCGTTTAACTGAACTACACCAAAAGCACTCGGATCTTCCACTTGTTTTACCCAAATCACACTGTCTGCTGTAGTATCTAACGTAAAATCAGCTCTAAAAAGTGTGTCTGCATAGGCAACTACAATTGGTCCGGTCATGCTTTCTTTGGCACACATGATAGCATGTGCGGTTCCCAAAGCTTCATTTTGATAATAAATAGTTCCTTTAGAGCCAAGTTTTTCAGCGATTGCTATTAAATCTTCTTCTACTTTTTTACCAAAATCCTTGTGGATAATAAAGGCAATTTCATCAATTTTCTGATTGATAACGCCTGCAATATCTTCGACCAAACGATGTACGATTGGCTTACCTGCAATAGGGATTAATGGTTTTGGAACTGTTAAGGTATGTGGGCGAAGACGTGAACCGCGTCCGGCCATTGGCACTATTATTTTCATTTGTTTTTTATAATTATAAAGATTGAAAAAGGTAAAATGATCTAATAAGTTATTACCTCTTTTTTACATTTACTTAACTCCGGTACTTCCAAAGCCTCCTTCACCTCGTGAAGTTTCTGAAAGCTCTTGCACTTCCTGCCATTCGGCGCGCTCATGTTTTGCAATAATCAACTGAGCTATACGCTCACCGTTTTCCACTACAAATGCTTCATTGGATAAATTTACTAAAATTACACCAATTTCTCCACGATAATCCGCATCGACTGTTCCCGGAGAATTTAACACCGTAATTCCTTTTTTGAAAGCCAGTCCGCTTCTTGGTCTGACCTGTGCTTCATAACCTATGGGCAATTCTATAAAAAGTCCTGTTTTTACTAATGCTCGCTCCAGTGGTTTTAATGTGATGGGTTCTGAAATATGGGCACGCAAATCCATTCCAGCCGAAGCTATGGTTTCGTAATTAGGTAACTCGTGCTGTGATTTATTGATAATTTTTATTGTCATTTTTATTGTTTTTAGCCCTGGTGGAAGCGGCATCCTTTTTCTGGCTTCTTTAGCCGGGAAAAGATATAGCGGACGACAGGAAATAGCTTCTCAAAAATATTAATTTCGTTTTAAAATTCGCTGGAATGTTTCTTTTTCATTCCGGTAAATGTAGTATCCAAATAAAACAATGGCAAGTATTCCGAAGATATAGCTTTTTCGGAATAACGGTACATAAAAGGAAAGGGCAGAAAGGACAACTGAAATGCCCAAATAGCTTGCAATCCTTTTTACGTCATAGGGGATTGGATATTTTTTTTGCCCGAGATAATACGAAATAAACATCATACTTCCATAAGCAAAAATTGTGGCAATTGCAGAGCCGTAATAACTCATAGTCGGTATAAGAAGGTAATTCAGTACTAAGGTAATAAGGGCGCCGATAATGGAAATATAAGCGCCAATTTTAGTTTTGTCGATTAATTTGTACCAAACGGATAAGTTCGTGTAAATTCCCAAAAAGAAATTAGCCAGAACAATTAACGGAACTACTTTCATGGCTTCCCAATAACTTGGATTTGGCACGAGGAAAATTTTTAATACATCGGCAAAAACAATAACTGACAGGGTGATAAACGAACCGAAAATCACAAAATATTTGGTCACTGTCGCATACGTTTGCTGGGCGTTTTCTTTATCAGCATGGCTGAAGAAAAAAGGTTCAATCCCTAAAGTATAAGCGGTTCTGAAAAGCACCATAAACAATCCTAATTTATAACAGGCTGAATAGGCGCCAATTTCCGATTTGCTGATATGACACCACTCGAGCAGGATTTTATCAAAATGCTCATTGATGGCAAAGGCAATTCCGGCTACCAAAATAGGCAGCGAATAGTGCATCATTCTTTTCCAGAGTGCCTTGTCAAAATGCCAGTTTATTTTGAAATAATTCGGCGAAAGCACTATAAAAGTCAGAAGGCTGGCGATTAGGTTCGAAACGAAAATATAACCTACTTCAAAATGTTCGAAATAGATCGTACTTAACGGATTGTTGCTTCCGATTTTAGGCAAGACCAATAAAAAGAATACATTAAACAACAAATTGATTCCGACATTTGCTATCTTGATGACTGCATAGCGCATAGGCCTTTTTTCAGCACGCATCTTTGAAAACGGAATAATAACTAAAGCATCCAATACTAAAATCCAGATGGTATAAGACACGTATTGTGTTTTGATTCCCAGCCAGCCAGAAATGGTTTCCCGGAACAACAACGAAGCAAACAGGAATCCGATAGAAGTCCAGAAGATGGAAATCGTAGAAGTCGAAATAACATCTTTCTTATTGGTTTCGATATTGTAAAACCTAAAAAAAGCTGTTTCCATTCCGTAAGACAAGATCACATTGAAGAAAACAAGCCAGGCAAAAACAATGGAAACCTCCCCAAATTCTCCTTTAGGCAACACATGAACATATAACGGGTTAAGTAAAAAACTTATCATTCGTGGCAAAACTGTTGCCAAACCATAGATTAGTGTTTGTTTGAAAAGGTTTTTGTATAAACTCAAAATGTTTTTTGGTTTTGTTTCTAAGCAAAAATAAGTATTTCTTTTGCTTATGTTAATCCTTCCTCATTTAAAATTTTCACGAAATGAAACCCTTTTGGCCCAAATCCCTGATTGTAATAAAAACGATGTGCTGCAAAATTTGTTGTAAAGGCATCCAAAACAATGTTTGTGCAACCTATTTCTTCGGCTTTATTGTCGATATAATCTGTGATTATTTTTCCGATTCCTTTAGATCTGTGATCCGGATGCACAATAAAATTATCCAATTCAATATATTTTCCGCACCATAGTTTTGTGGCAGTCCAATATCCTGAAATACCTACACAAGTCTCTTCTTCAAAAACAGCCACTTGCTTGTAATTGTGTGGAATCATTTCCTGAAGATACGATTGGTATTTCTCTAAACTAAGTTTTGGGTATAAATGCTGCATGGTCTCAATTTGAGCCAGCATTTCGTTTAGTGTAGTAAGTTCTCTGATTTCCAATTTATTTGAACTTTAATTATACTATAAAAATATAAAAAAAAGAGCTGGCAAAAATACCAGCTCTTAAATATCATCGAATAAAAAAATATTATCCTTTCAAAGCTTCAGCTCCACCAACAATCTCAAGGATTTCGTTAGTAATTGCTGCTTGACGTGCTTTGTTATACGTTAACTTCAATTGGTTTCTCAACTCTGTCGCGTTATCTGTTGCTTTGTGCATTGCAGTCATACGCGCACCGTGCTCTGAAGCAAATGAATCTCTGATTGATTTGTACAATTGTGTTTTTAATGATTTTGGAATCAATGTTAACACAATTTCTTCTTTTGACGGTTCAAAAATATAATCTCCAGTTGCAACCGGCTTGTCCGATTTTATTGGCGCCAATGGTAAGAATTGCTCTGCTCTGATAATTTGAGTAGCTGCGTTTTTAAATTGGTTGTACACCACTTCAATTCTGTCGTACTCGCCTGAAGTAAACTTTTGGGTTAAATCTTCAGCGATTCCGGCAACATTGTCAAAAGTCAAATTATCAAAGATAGCATTGTGATGTCCTTGAACATTGTGTGTTTTCTTTAGAGAATCATGTCCTTTTTTACCAATTGCAAAAATATCCACTTGAGCTCCCTGAAATCTGTCGGAAATAGTTTTAACTTCTTTAATTACATTTGAATTAAAAGCACCGCACAAACCTCTATTTGAAGTTATGGCAACGATTAATACTTTTTTCACTTCACGTTGTGTAGTGTAATCTCCTCCTACTTCTCCCTCAAGAGTTGCTGAAAGGTTTTGTAATAATTCCGTTAATTTTTCGGCATAAGGTCGCATAGCTGTAATTGCATCCTGTGCTTTTTTCAGCTTTGCAGCAGAAACCATTTTCATTGCCGATGTAATTTGCATCGTTGATGAAACGGAAGTAATTCTATTACGGATTTCCTTTAAATTTGCCATTTGTTATGAGTATTAAGAGGCAAGCATTAAGTACAAAGCATGACACTTTGTACTTAATACGTACTACTTTTTAGTTATATTTTGCAGAAACTTCTTTAGCTACTTTTTCAATAACATCAGTAATGTTATCATCTAATTTACCAGCTTTTAAAGCATCAAGTGTATCTCTGTGCTTGTTGTTCAAGAATTCTAAGAAATCTTTCTCAAATTCTTTTACTTTATTTACAGGAACGTTTCTCAATAAGTTTTTAGAACCTGCATAGATAATAGCTACTTGGTCTTCAACTGTAAAAGGAGAGTTCAAACCTTGTTTCAAGATTTCAACGTTTCTTCTACCTTTTTCGATTACGTTTAAAGTAACAGCATCCAAATCAGAACCAAATTTCGCGAAAGCTTCTAATTCCCGGAATTGTGCTTGGTCTAATTTTAAAGTACCAGATACTTTTTTCATTGATTTGATTTGTGCATTACCTCCAACACGAGATACAGAAATACCTACATTGATTGCAGGACGAACTCCTGAGTTGAACAAGTCAGACTCTAAGAAAATTTGTCCGTCTGTAATCGAAATTACGTTTGTTGGGATGTATGCAGAAACGTCACCTGCTTGTGTTTCGATAATTGGCAACGCTGTTAATGAACCACCACCTTTTACGATAGGACGTAAAGAATCCGGTAAATCATTCATGTTTTTAGCGATATCATCATCAGCAATTACTTTTGCCGCTCTTTCCAATAAACGAGAGTGTAAGTAGAAAACGTCTCCAGGATAAGCCTCACGTCCCGGTGGTCTTCTTAATAAAAGAGACACCTCACGATACGCTACCGCTTGTTTTGATAAATCATCATACACAATTAATGCAGGACGACCTGTATCACGGAAATATTCTCCGATTGCTGCACCAGCGAATGGAGCATATACTTGCATAGGAGCTGGATCAGAAGCATTAGCAGCAACGATAACTGTATAAGCCATTGCTCCTTTTTCTTCTAACGTTTTTGCAATTCCTGCTACCGTTGACGCTTTTTGTCCAATGGCAACATAGATACAAAATACTGGTTTTCCAGCATCATAAAATTCTTTTTGATTCAAAATAGTATCCAAACAAACTGTTGATTTACCAGTCTGACGGTCACCAATAACCAACTCACGTTGTCCACGACCTACCGGGATCATTGCATCTACTGCTTTGATACCTGTTTGTAATGGTTCTGTAACTGGTTGACGGAAAATAACTCCCGGTGCTTTACGCTCTAAAGGCATTTCGTATAAGTCTCCACCAATTGGTCCTTTTCCATCAATTGGAAAACCAAGTGTGTTTACTACACGCCCAACCATTTGCTCTCCAACTTTAAGAGATGCAATACGTTGTGTTCTTTTAGCAGTAGAGCCTTCTCTCAAACCTGTAGATGGTCCTAAAAGTACCACACCCACATTGTCTTCCTCAAGATTCAATACGATACCTTCCATACCGTTATCAAATTCTACTAACTCACCGTATTGAACATTTGAAAGCCCGTAAACACGAGCAATACCATCTCCAACTTGAAGTATCGTTCCTACTTCTTCTAGCGTAGCACCAGATTCAAAACCTGATAATTGCTTTTTTAATATTGCTGATATTTCAGCAGGTTTAATTTCCGCCATAATTATATAAATAACTAATTACTTAATTCTCTTTTTAAAACTTGCAATCTATTTGCAACTGAAGCATTGTATTGCTTGTCACCTATTCTTAAAATAAATCCTCCAATAATTGAAGCATCTACGATGTTTTCTATAGTCACTTTTTTGTTTGAAAACTCTTTGATTTTAGCCAATACTTTAGCTTCCAATTCCGGAGTGATTGCAATAGCTGTAGTCACTTTAGCAACTTCAATACCATTTGCTTCATCAAACAATTTATTGTATTCGATCGCAACAGATTCCAATATTTCGAATCTTTTGTTTTCTAACAATAAATGAAATAACCCTTTTGTTACATTATTTACAGAAGCGAAAACTTCTAATAATGCTCCTTCTTTAACTTCAACTTTAATGGTTGGGTTTTGAATAAATGCATCCAATTCCTGATTTCCTTTAATAGTAGTTGCAATCAAAGTCATGTCCTGGCTCACCTCATTAGCTGCGCTTTTTGAGTTGGCCATGTCTAAAATTGCTTTCGCATAGCGAATTGCTGCTCTTGTACTTGACATGATTGGTTTAGTTTAATTTTACATCACCTAACATTTTCTCAACTAATTTCATTTGAGATTCTTTGTTAGATAATTCATCTTTTAATAATTTTTCTGCAATTTCAAGTGACAATGAAGACACGTGAGATTTCAACTCAGCCATAGCTGCATTTTTTTCACTTTCGATAGAAGCTTTAGCTTGTTCGATCATTCTTAATCCTTGTGTTTGAGCTTCTTCTTTCGCATCAGCAATCATTTTTTCTTTGATTTCTCTAGCATCTTTAAGCAAGGTATCGCGCTCTAAACGTGCTTCCTGCAAAATACGTTCGTTGCTTGCTTGCAGGTTTTGCATTTCTTTCTTTGCATTTTCAGCAGAAAGCAATGCATTTTTGATTCCGTCTTCTCTATCGTTTACGGCATCCAGAATGGGTTTCCAAGCAAATTTTTTCAATAAAAGAATTAGACCAACAAATATTACTATTTGCATGATAAATAATCCTAACGAAAATTGACCTAATAATTGTTCCATTATATATTTACTTTAAATTTTAAATTTAATTAAAACAATTGTTGCAACCAACCGTTGCAACAATTGCTTTTTTAGATATTATTTGCCCATAAAGAATGCAGCAAAACCAATACCTTCAATAAGAGCTGCAGCAATAAGCATAGCAGTTTGGATTTTTCCTGAAGCTTCTGGTTGACGTGCAATAGCGTCCATTGCTGAACCACCAATTTTACCGATACCTAAACCAGCACCAATAACAATTAAACCTGCTCCTACTAAATTTGGAATAGTTCCCATAATGTATATATATTAAAAATTAAACATTCAAAATTAATTAATGATGATTTTCTTCATCATGATGATGCTCTTCATTGGCAGAACCAAAATATAGAGCTGTTAACATTGTAAAAATATAAGCCTGTAAACCGGCTACTAAAATTTCTAAAATTGATAGCACAAATGCTAATACAAACGAAAATCCACTACCAGCAACATTATTAAAAGTATACATCATTGCGATGATACTCATTAAAACAATGTGACCCGCAACCATATTTGCATACAAACGGATTGTTAATGAAAACGGTTTAATTAAAGTTCCTAATAATTCAATTGGGGCTAAAATAATTTTCATCGGCATTGGCACACCTGGCATCCAGAAAATGTGTTTCCAATAATTTTTATTTGCAGAAAAAGTAGTAATTAAATATGTGATTATAGCTAATGCGGCAGTAATTGCAATGTTTCCTGTAACGTTAACTCCAAGCGGCGTTAATCCAAACATGTTTAAAAACCAAATAAAGAAAAACACTGTCAATAAATGACTCATGTATTTTTTGTAATGCTTCTCACCAATATTTGGAATAGCAATTTCATCTCTTATATATAAAACTAATGGTTCGAAAAATCTTCCTGCACCAGTTGCTATTCCGCCATTTTTACCGTATGATTTTCCTAAATTTCTAAAAAGGACAAACATCAACAAACCAACTACCAAAATCATAAAAATATTTTTAGTAATTGAAAAATCTAATGGTTTAACTGTAGATTCAGAACCTGTAGCATCGGTCTTATAAACCATACCATTAACATGACTGATTTTATAAAAATTACCATTGTTTTCAGCAACTTCTTCTCCGTGGTGAAATTTTGAAGAAGAAAAAATCTGCAATCCATTATCCCAAAGAATTACAGGTAATGGAAAACCAACATTTACTTCGTGTCCTGAATCTTTTCCATAAGAAAACAAATGAAAATCATGAGAATCTCTTAAGTGATGTTGAATAAATTCCGCTCTCTCTTCAACATCTATTTCTTCTTTCGTGAGTTTTTCCTCTGTTGCATGAGTTGCCTCAGCTACAGCATGAGTTGTATCAATCACAGCATGAGCTACTTCAGTATGCACTTTAGTAGTGTCTGAAACTGGATTTGCAAAACTAAATAAAGGAAGACAAGCAATAAATGCTGCCATTATAAATCTAAGAGGTCGCGTTGAAATTACCATATATAAAAACTATAATTCTACGTTTGTAAATTTGGTGCAAAGGTACATTTTTTATTAATATTTGAAACCATATAAAATTTTTTTTTCTTGACAGCTTTTTTTTGTGAAAAACAGAATCAATAAAAGTTATTAACAAGCTGGTTTTTTGAAGTTTAAAAAAATTTAAATTCAATCTAAACACAAGGCTTTTCGAAGATTCTTTGTTTAAAAAATTGTTAACAAGTATTTTTTTTATACTTTCGTTAAAATATTTAGGAACAAATTAAACTATATGAGAACAAAACTACTCCTTTTATTTATTCCTTTTTTTACAATAAATCTTACAGCTCAATGTTGGCAGTCCGTTTCTGCGGGTGGCGCACATACCATTGGGATAAGAACTGGCGGTACTTTATGGGCTTGGGGAAGAAACAATGTTGGGCAACTTGGGAATGGAACAGCAATAAATTCAAACCTTCCAATTGAAATAAGTACGAATACAAATTGGCAAAGTGTTTCTGCCGGAAATTCACACAGTATTGCACTAAAAAGCAATGGTACCCTATGGGCTTGGGGGAGAAATTTAGCAGGCCAGCTCGGAAACGGAACAATACTGAACTCGAATTTACCTGTTCAGATAGGAACTGATACGGATTGGCAATCTATAGCTGCGGGTGATGAATATACTTTAGCCCTCAAAACCGATGGTACACTTTGGGCCTGGGGTGAAAACATTTATGGTCAACTAGGTGATGGCACAATAGTGAATAAAGATGTCCCGACAAAAATCGGAACAGATACCAACTGGCAATTTCTCGCTGCAGGATCAACACACTCGTTAGCTATTAAAACTACTGGGGAATTATACGCTTGGGGGCGAAACAATACAGGTCAACTTGGTGATGGTACCACAACAAATACAACGGCTCCGATAAAAATTGGTACTGACATCGATTGGAATGCTGTAAGTGCCGGAAACGGACATAGCGGTGCTTTAAAAGCTAATGGCTCACTGTGGATGTGGGGATTGAACTCAACAGGACAATTAGGAGATGGGACAACCGCTGACAAATCATCTCCAATCAATATTTTATCAATTACTAATTGTACTAATATTGCTAAAGGCACCCAACACAGCCTTGTAAGAAAATCAGATGGTACTTTATGGGCTTGGGGCGGTAACGCTTCAGGACAGTTAGGTGATAATACCAATACTCAAAAAACAAGTCCTATACAGGTTTTTGGAAATTTTACAGACTGGCAATCAGTAACTTCAAAAGTTTCCCATACACTGGCTATTAAAAATGATGGTACTTTATGGGGTTGGGGAGCTAATCTTTACGGGCAGATTGGAGATGGTACGAATGCAGCAAAGAATATTCCTATAGCAGTTAGCTGTCCGGCACTAGACACTGATGAAAACGCGATTGTTGATAAAATCAATATATTTCCAAATCCGGCTACATCAGTGATTACAATTCAATTGACTGAAAATTTAGTTTTTGACAGAATTATTATCGTTGACATCTATGGAAAAACTGTTTTTGACAGAAAAGAAAATACCGCACAAATTAATGTAGAGGCTTTTGCTTCAGGAATGTATATCATTGAAATTTTTTCTGAAGGAAAACGTTTTCAATCGAAATTCATCAAAAACTAATGCTCTTTTTTATTTAATATTACAATTGTAAAAATTGTTTCTAATACTAAGAAAAGCACAAAAAGACCGAAGAAATTCCATTTTTCCAAAGCGTTTTCCTGTGTCATGTTTAGAATTGGCCTTCCTAAAATATAGCAAGCCACCATTTTTACGGACGTTACCAATAAAAAAGTGTTTCCGACAATATCCAGATTCTTCTGTTTTATTTTTAAAAGAAGTATAATTATTGCTATTGAAAATCCGGCAAAAAACAAATACAATTGTTGTAGCGAATATTCGAAATTAATGGTGTTAAAGCCTGAGAGTAAAAATATTATTTTGTGTGCAATATAAAACCCGACAATAACCAAAGCCAGTTGGCTTACTAATTTTAATTCTTCTCTGTTCATTTTAAGAATTTTTCCCTATTTCATTTACCTGACGATACACATTGTACAGTGCAATAAAAACACCAAACATCGTAAGTATTTTGTAGTACTCTATTTTTTCGCTGGGATACTTTTCATCCAGCCATAAACCAATTTTATTGAACACATAAATAATCAATCCCATTTGAATGGGAATATTAATTAATGCTAACCATTTATTGTACGGTTTTTTTTCCTGATTATTGTTCTCCATGGGGTGGCAACAAAGGTTTTGATGCTGTTTTCATGATACATGTTGCGCTGAAGTCTGCTCCCGGCTCTACCGAAAGTTTTTCACAGGTTACTTCTCCATGTATACTCGCTTTTGATTTTACATTCAGGATTTCCTGAACTTCAATTTTGCCATTTACTGTCCCTTCGACATCTACATTTTTACAAAAAATATCTCCCGTAACGCTTCCTGCCGGCCCTATGACCAGTTTGCCTTTTGATGTAAAATTCCCCACTAAATGACCATCCAATCTAAAGTCTGCCTGAGAATCAATATCGCCTTTTAATTTGGTCCCTTCAACAATTCTGTTGGTTTTTCCGAGTAAATCGGTGTAGGATTTTGTGCTTTTTTCAAACATTTCTTTTTATTTAGATTCCAGAAATTGATTGTAATTTTTCTTGACCTGAATGACTGCATAATTCCCACTCGAAATTACACTCGCCGGTGTCACAATTTTGTATTCTTTAGCTTCTTTTAAAGCATCTATTAAATATTGAGAAAATTCCTTTGAAGAAATACCGTGTAAAACAATGAAATTTTCATTCTCTGTATACACATCATAGGAAACAGAAAATTTATCAAATTGCTTTTCAGTAATATACTTATTCAATTTCTCCATTAGTTTTACAGTTTCAGCATCATCCCGTTTTCCTGCTTTGTAAAGAATTTTCCAGTTTTTAGCCAAGCTGTCCTGTTTTAAAGCCATCTTTTCTAATCCTGGTACGCTAATACTAAGAATATCTTCGGCCTGCTTACCTTCCTTGCTGTTAGGATATGTCAAAGCAACATAATTTATCGCTTTTTTATATTCATCAACTCCTCTTAGTTTTCCGATAACGCTTGCTTTAAGCAATTCGTATTTTGGAATCAGATCATCTCCGGCAAATTGTGTCAGGTTTTTTTCAATCGATGCTAAAACGACAACGTATTCCTGATTTGCATATTGCTTGTACAGTCCTTTATAAACCTCATCAGGTGTTTGATCAGCAGCGGTTTCTTCCGAAATGGCCCCGCTTAAAATCTGAGCATATCTGGTATTTGGATAATTTGTAATTATCTGCATTTTTATCGCTTCAGCTTTGGCCTTATCCGATGTCTCATAAAGCTTGTACAAATTGTACATAGACGGCAAAATCAATCTTTCTTCCGGAGTGCTTTTAAGTACTGTCTCGAATTTGTTTACGGCCAGCTTGTTTTCTTTAAATTTCTCCTTGTAAATAACTCCTAACTGATAACTTGCAAAATTTCTTTCCTTTGCCAAACTGTCTATCACTACTTGAGATGTCGGCAGCTGATTTAAATAAAATTCAGGTTTGTATTTTTCTGAAACAACCGAATCTTTTTTGATGTCTGAATCGACCGGCTTTTGATCCTCTTCCTCTTTTATATTATCTGATTGAACAGACCAGCGCCAATTCTCTTTTAGCGCACGTTTTCCCCATCTTTTTTGAAATTCTATCTTTCCGTAAGCAACCGTTGTAGGTGTATAAAAATAAAACGCCCCGCCATCTTTAGGATCATCAGGAGTCATCATTTTTGGTAATTGATTGTTAAGTGCTGCTTTTCCTTTTCCCTGACTGATATCAATATCCTTAATTCCTGCATTCGCTTTTTCGGCTATCTCTTTTTGTTTTTCTTCCAATGCTTTTTTGGCTTCATCTTTTGCTTTTAACTTCGTTATATAGTCGTCAAAAAAAGCTTTTCGGTCACTGTCAGAAAAGGCAACCAATTTTAAAATACTATCGTTATGCTGTACAATGCCTTCGTATCTGATAACATCCACCAGATTTTCACGTTTTTTTACAATGCCGAAATACTCTCGGTCTTTTTTAACCAATTTGGTTAATGTGCTATCATAATATTGTCCTGCTGTAAGGTACTTTGCTTTGTCAAAATATATTGTAGCCAGGTTTTTATACGTTGTCGCCTGCAGGTAAGTGTCTTCAGAAGGTGATCGTAACGATTTATTGTAGAATTTTATAGCTTGCTCTTTTTTATTTAATTTGTCATAAAAAGTTGCCACCTGATAATTTAACACGTCCAGAAATGGTCTGTTTTCGCGGTCTTTTAAAAGTTTGGCGTATTTTTCAAGAAACGCAATAGTGTCTGTTGTAGAATCAACAAGTTGAGCTTGCTTTGCATGGGCACGAATCACATAATGACGTGGTGATTTTCGTTTCATGTCAATAATTTGCTGAAATTCAGCATAAGCACTGTCGTTATAACTTAGCTTTTCATACAATTGCCCAAGGATAAAATGGTATCTCGCTTTTTCTTCCTTGAATTTTGTTGAAAGTAACGCTATCTTAAGCGGTGCGATAGCACTGTCTCTTTGCTCTAAATTAATATACCCTTGAGACAGCGTTGCGTTTGCATCAGCAAAAACCTGTGCGTTTATATCTTTATTCTTGATAAGTCTTTTTAGATTTTTAATGGCCAATGCATCATTTTCTAATCGCAAGTTTGTTTTTTCACGCCATACTTTAGCTTCATAGATTTTATCCGAATCCGAATATTTATATAAAATATAATTGAATGCCTCCAAAGCCGGGATAAATCTCTGATCGTAATAGCGTGATTTCCCCAAGAGTAAATGTGCCTCATCCATTTGCATATTCTTCTCTTTTCCTTCGATATTCATCGAATGCTTTTGGATTGCTTTTGTCGCTTTGGTTTCCGCACGGTCAAAATTTTGATTTTTACCTTTCTGTCCAGGCAGCATGGCTTCTTCAGCTACCTGCATTCTTTCTACAGGCAATATTTCCCAAAAATTATCCTTATATCCGGTTTTTAGTTCGTTTATTCCTGCCTCTAATGACACATCACCATTATATAACGTATTATACTCTGAGTTTAAAGCATGCCAATTTCTGTTTACAAAAGAATTTCTCTTGGTAGAACAAGCCACCAGAAAAAGAATTAAAAGAGAACTCGAAATGTATTTTAATCTATTAATTTTCAACATAGAATGGTTTTATATGTAAACTGCCAAATAGTATTTTTAGTATTATAACTCGTAAAAGTACGTTTCTTTTTGAAATTCCGAAAAATAAAGTATTTTTTAATTTTAAATATGTCGTCATCGTTTGTTAATTTTGCTGAAAAGAATAACATATGTCAACATTCTATAAATTAGCTATAAAAGAAATCCAAAAAGAAACTCCTCAGGCGGTTTCTGTTGTTTTTAATATTCCTGATGAATTTAAAGATTATTACAAATTCACTGCCGGTCAATATGTAAATTTAAAGCTTACCCTGGATGGCGAAGAAATTCGTCGTGCTTATTCCATTTGTTCAGCACCTAACAGTGATGAATTAAGAGTGGCCATTAAAGCTGTAAAATATGGAAATTTTTCGAAATTTGCTAACGAAAAACTAGCTGTCGGAAATGTTATCGAAGTAGGAATTCCAGAAGGAAAATTCACTTTTGAACCTAATCCGGAAAAGCAGAAAAATTATATGGCTTTTGCTGCCGGAAGCGGAATTACACCGGTAATGTCGATTCTGCAATCCGTTTTAAAACAAGAACCGAATAGTTCTTTTGTACTGTGCTTTGGAAACAAATCACCGGAAGAAACTATTTTCCACGATCAGTTACTCCATTTACAGCAACACTATTTAGGCCGTTTTTTTGTACACTTCGTGTATAGCCAATCAAAAGCAGATGACGCTCTTTTTGGCCGAATTGATAAATCTGTAGTTAACTTTGTTTTAAACAATAAACATTCGGAGAAAGAGTTTTCAAAATTCTATTTGTGTGGGCCGGAAGAAATGATTATTACAGTTAGTGACCTCCTCAAAGAAAAAAATGTTGCTGAAAAAGATATTAAATTCGAATTATTTTCTGCTTCAAAAACGGAAAAAACAATAGATACAAGCAAAACGGAACATACTAAAATAACGGTTTTGGTTGATGGTGATGAAGACACTTTCGAAATGTCTTCCAAACAAACGTTGCTTGAAGCTGCACTTAAACAAGGACTGGATGCTCCTTATTCTTGCCAAGGCGGAATATGCAGCAGTTGTTTAGCCCGTGTTAAAAGCGGAACTGCGGAAATGAAGAAAAATTCGATTCTTTCCGATGATGAAATTGCCGAAGGTTTAATTTTAACCTGTCAGGCACATCCGACATCTGCTGAAATTTATGTCGATTATGATGATGTATAGTATAAGAAAAGGAGCTAAATAAGCTCCTTTTTTATTGTATCTATTATCGTTTCGGGCAAGATGCTGCGCATGGCATCGTGGTAGCCTTCAATTTTTTTATTTCCATAAACAGATGTTGGCAGTTTTGGGTATTTTTCTCTATCAGATGTGATGCAGTTTTCCAATGGCTGATCAAAAGGTGAAAATCCGGCATACGGATGCGTGGCTCCCCAAAGAGTGATAACGTTGACCCCTAACATTGCTGCGATATGGGCATTCCCGGAATCCATACTCAACATAATGTCAAGATTTGAGATGACATCCAGTTCCTGCTGAAATTTTAGCTTTCCAGCCATTACCATCACATTTTCGTGATTGTTTTTCAGCTGATTCAGTTGTTGGATTTCTTTCTCTCCTCCTCCAAAAAGCAAAATTTTAAACTTCCCTTGAGAGAGTCCATCAATTACTTTTTGCATCAGGTCTAACGGATAAACTTTACTGTCGTATTGAGCAAAAGGCGCAATTCCTATCCATTTTTCATTTTTATTTCCGGTTGCTGAAATGATTTCTGAACTTAAAGTTGCTTTTTCAGGAAAAACAGGCTGTGAAATAACTATTGAAAATCCTAGCTTTCCGAAGGTTTCACAATGTCTTTCAACCATGGGTTTTAAAGGCTGGAAAATTTTATTTTCGGCTCGGGTTAATGCTTTCTTTCCCGCCCTTCCTTTGTCTGTAAAAGCAGCTTTTTTTCCACTTAAAACAAAAAGATTTCGTACTATTTTAGATCGCAATACATTGTGCAAATCCGCAATGGCGTCAATACCCAACTTCCGCAAATCCGAAAACAGCCGTAATAACCCAATAAATCCTTTGTGTCGTTCCTTTAAATCTACAGCGAAGAAATGCACGTTCGGAATGCCTTCAAAAAAAGGTTTAAAAAAAGGTCTGGAAACAACTGTGATTTTTGTTTCAGGATAGCGCAAAGAAAAAGCTCTCAGCACAGGAACCGTCATTGCGACATCACCCATAGCTGAAAGCCTTATTACTCCAATATGTTCTATTTTTGACATCTAAAAAAGAAGTCTATTTTTTATTTTGATACAACACCGGATTTAAATCGTCGTCGTTGTACATTTTCATTTGCTTGTACACTTTCATGTATTTGTCACCGTTTTCAATATCGGTCAGTAAATCGCTGATAGACGTAAACATATCATTCTTCTGATCTAACAAAACATTTAATTTTTCCTGGCATTTTGCCCTGTGTTCTACTGTTGCTTCTGCACGGTTTGCCTCTTCACTCATGTGGTAGATTTTCAGTGCCAAAATAGACAAACGGTCAATAGCCCAAGCTGGACTTTCCGTATTGATTTTTGCATTTGGTTTTACCTGAACATCCTTATGCTTTTGAAGAAAATAACTATCAATAAACTCTACCATATCCGTACGAACTTGGTTTGAAGCATCAATTTTCCTTTTTAAAACCAATGCAGCTACCGGATCAATTTGCGGATCACGAATAATGTCTTCATAATGCCATTGTACTGTATCTACCCAGTTTTTAGCATATAATAAATATTCTATGGATCCTTTTTCGTAAGGATTCAATGTAGGTTGGTACACATCATCAATAATGTGATAATCAGCAATACTTCTTTCAAAAATGGGAAATGCAAATTCAGCAAACATAGTTTCGTGTATTTTATTTCTACAAAAATAGCGTTTTTTTGTACTTTTAGCCTGAAATTATAAATATTAATTCTAATGCACATCCACTATATTTCAGAACAAAACAGCATTCTGAACCATTTTTTAGCGCAAATCCGCGATGTAAATATCCAAAAAGACAGTATGCGTTTTCGCAAAAACATTGAGCGAATTGGTGAAATTATGGCTTACGAATTGAGTAAAACACTGGAATATAAAGACATTGCAGTACAAACTCCTATTGGTGTAAAACACACTACAACTGTTGCTGATAATGTCGTTTTGTGTTCCATTTTAAGAGCTGGTTTAGCCTTGCATCAAGGTTTTATGAACTTTTTTGACGATGCTGAAAACGGATTCGTTTCGGCCTACCGCCATCATTACAATAATGACGATGCTTTCGATATTCTGGTGGAATATAAGGCTGCTCCCTCTTTTAAAAACAAAAATCTGATTTTAATTGACCCGATGCTGGCGACTGGGCAATCGTTAGTGGCTGTTTTTAATAAGCTGCACACGGAAGAAACGCCGAAAGAAATCCACATTGCGGTGGTTATAGCAGCACCGGAAGGCATTGACTTTCTTGAAAAAAATCTTCCGAAAAACTGTCATTTATGGGTCGCTGCCTTAGATGAAAAACTCAATGAAAAAAACTACATTGTTCCTGGATTGGGAGACGCTGGTGATTTAGCTTATGGCGATAAATTATAGTAACTGAAGAATATAAGTAATAAAACTGGCTATTATAATTATTCCCAAAATGGATTCTTTAATCCAGTATTTGTCTATGGTTTCCAGATAATTAGTCAGCATAATGGATACCGGCACAAAGGTAAAAATAAGATAACTGTTGTCTTTATCCGGAGAAATAAAGAAAATCACCAATCCGATTACGAAAGCAAAAATAATCTTTTTATAGGACGACTGCAGGTTTAATGATTTGTTGGTCAGAATCAGCAGCATCGTCACAAAAGCGACCAAAGCAGTAATAATATAAATAGTTAAAGCAATATTTTGAAAGATGTTTTCTATGTATTTTAAATCAAAGTCGATGGCAATATGATTGATATAATTTCTTATAAACTCCGGGTCAAAAATCAGTGAAAACAAAACAGTAATGATTATAATCGCAAAAAAAGCAATGAACGGGATTATCCAATTTCTGTAATCTCTTGAAACGTGAAAGATAATCGACACAAACACGAGAAGGATAAACAGAATACTCCAGAAATGAAATAAAGCCGCCATAAAAACCCAGAGTGAAGCATCAAAAATTTTCTCTTTCGGGGTAATCAGCGACTGCATGGAGATAAGCCTTCGCAAAGCCAATAAAATAAAGGTATTAGATAAAATAAGAGCGCCATTGGACAAACTTTTCGGAAACAAGATAAAAAAAACGAAAAACAAAAGAAATGTATAACTGTTGTCTTTACTTAATCCGTTTTTCTTAGTAATAAAGTTGGTAATAAATAAAGACCCGATAAGCAAGAACAACAACACCACTTTTTTACCAATTTCTATTGTGCTTATTGTATTATAATTAGACTGAAACTGGTAAAGTGTAAAGCAAATAACCAACAAAGTGGTTATCAAAATATAATTTATTGGTCTAGATTTACTAAAAACGCTTGTTATCATGAGTATATTTTATATTTTTGTCCTGTAAATATAATACATATAAAAGATGAAATCATTTTTTGAAGGAATACAGTGGCTATTTGAGCAAATTCTTTTTGCCTTACACGATGTTTTACGTGCAGAAGAACTTGACAATTGGTGGATTGCAAACGTTATTTCATGGGGCTTTGTAGTTATTTGTTCTTACTATACATGGTATTGGATTAAACAACTTAAACTTCATAAAGACAACGACGACGAATATCAGGATACAACCGCTCACTCTTTTTTAAAGTAAGTCGAAACCGATATCTTTTCTAAAATACATCTTATCAAAATGTAACTTGTTTATGTTTTGGTAAGATTTTTTTATGGCCTCCTGGAAGTCATTCCCATAAGAAGTCACCGCGATTACTCTTCCTCCATTAGAAACAATATTCCCGTTTTCTATTTTTGTCCCTGCGTGAAAAACAAGCGAATCCTGAATGTTTTCCAAACCTGAAATTACTTTTCCTTTTTCGTAATCTTCCGGATATCCGCCAGAAACAACCATAATCGTTGTAGCGCTTCTTTCATCGATTTCTAAGTGAACCTCATCCAGCTTTTGATTGGCTACCGCCTGAAACAATTCAACTAAATCCGATTTTATTCTCGGCATTACCACTTCTGTTTCGGGATCACCCATACGAACATTGTATTCGATGACCATTGGTTCCCCTTTTACATTAATCAATCCTATAAAAACAAAACCTTTGTATTCGATATTATCTTTTTGCAGGCCATCAATCGTAGGTTTTACAATTCTGGTTTCTATTTTTTCCATCAAAACGGCGTCAGCAAAAGGGACAGGAGAAACAGCTCCCATTCCACCGGTGTTTAAACCAGTATCTCCTTCGCCAATACGTTTGTAATCTTTGGCCGTTGGCAGAACTTTGTAGTTCTTCCCATCAGTCAGAACGAAACAACTTAATTCAATTCCGTCCAAAAACTCCTCAATTACTACTTTTGAAGAAGCTTCTCCGAATTTAGCATCAACAAGCATGTTTCTCAATTCCTGTTGTGCTTCGGCTAAATCTTTTAAAATCAGAACTCCTTTTCCAGCAGCCAATCCATCTGCCTTTAAAACGTAAGGTGCATTTAATGTTGTTAAAAATTCGCAACCGGCTTCCACAGTCTCTTTTGTAAAACTTTGGTAACGCGCTGTGGGAATGTTATGTTTTACCAAAAATTCTTTAGCAAATTCTTTACTTCCTTCTAATTGTGCTCCTACTTTTGAAGGTCCGATAACTGGAATATGGCTTATCTCGGAATCATTTTTGAAAAAATCATAGATACCAAGTACCAATGGATCTTCCGGTCCTACCACGATCATATTTACCTGGTTTTGCAACGCAAATGCTTTTACCTCTGCAAAATCAGTGGGATTCACGGAAACGTTTGTTGCAATATCAGCAGTTCCTGCATTTCCAGGAGCTACAAAAAGTGTTGAGCATTGGGAACTTTGAAGCATTTTCCAAGCTAAAGCATGTTCTCTTCCGCCTGAACCAAGTAATAAAATTGTCATTGTGTAGTTGTGTTTGTTTTGTGTTGCAAAAATAGTTCGTTTAAATCTATTAGGGAAATTTTTATAGAGAATGTGCGCTTAGTTTTCTTATTTTTGAATAAATTTCTGTCCCGTGTTCCGAATATTTGATTTATCTTTAAAACTAAATGGCTTCCCAATGAAGGAAGCTCACAGGATTTTTGATGAAATTCTCGCCGTTCCTGAATCAGAATATCAACAGTTTACCGAGTCGAATCGGGAAAAAATTGTGGAGTTTCACCTCAACAATAACCCTTTCTATCAGGAGTTAGTTCGAAAAAGCCCTTTTGAACTGAAACAGCAAAACTGGAACGATTTACCGGTTCTGACAAAAAAAGATTTACAGAAACCCCTGTCAGAAAGACTGTCAAAAGGCTATTCCTCTAAAACTGTTTTTGTAAACAAAACATCAGGTTCCAGCGGTGATCCGTTTATTTTTGCTAAAGACAAAGAAGCGCATGCACTGACCTGGACCTCTATAATTTACCGTTTCGGATGGTACGGAATCGATTTTAACACTTCTTATCAGGCCCGTTTTTACGGAATCCCGTTAAACTTTATCGATTATCAGAAAGAACGGTTGAAGGACTTTTTAGGACAACGATACCGCTTTCCTATTTTTGACTTATCGGATACATTTTTAGAAAAAGTACTCCGCCATTTTAAGACCAAAAAATTTGACTATATCAATGGATATACGAGTTCTATTGTTTTGTTTGCCAAATTTTTACACGCTAAAAACATCGTTTTAAAAGACATTTGTCCGTCGCTGAAGGTTTGTATGGTAACTTCCGAAATGCTTTTTGAGGAAGATAAAATCCTAATGGAAACACAATTCGGCATTCCAGTTGTTAATGAATATGGTGCTTCAGAATTAGATTTAATTGCTTTTCAAGATCCAAATGGTCAATGGCTTGTCAATTCGGAAACGCTGTTTGTCGAAATTTTAGATGAGAATAACCAGCCCGTTCCCAATGGCAAAGAAGGGCGTATTGTAATCACTTCTTTGTATAATAAGGCGCATCCGTTTATCCGATACGACATTGGTGATATTGGAATACTGGACGAAAAAAGCACTTGGAAAAAACCTGTTTTGAAACAGCTTTTAGGCAGAACCAATGATATTGCTGTTTTGCCAAGCGGAAAAAAATCACCTGGACTTACTTTTTATTATGTAACCAAAAGTATTATTGAAGATGACGGAAATGTAAAAGAGTTTATCATCCGACAAACGAAAACCGATACTTTTGAAATTGATTATGTTAGTGAAATCGAGCTAAATTCGGCACAAATAAAGAAAATTCAGGAAGCCATTGATAAATACCTGGAGCCCGGACTCTATTTTACTTATAACAGAAAAGAAATCCTGGAACGAACCTTAAGAGGAAAATTAAAACAATTTCAGTCTTCGCTTTAATTTCGATATTTCATAAATCCGCGATACATCCAGTGCAGCATATAATAAACCGATTGGAAAAAGTTTAGTTTTTCCACTTCACGGTAAAACTGCCATTGGTATTTCAACAAATTGGCTTTATTTCTGGATAATGAATTTTCCCTGATGCGGTAAATGGCTTTCGGTTCCTGAATACCGTATGCAAAGGGAATTTCTTTCAGGTATTTTAGCCACAATCCCATATCCTGTCTTTTGAATATTTCGGGCATGGTTTTTTTTCCCAAAGTCTTTATATCAACAAAAGCGGTTAAACAGCTTATTGAATTTGTTTTTAAAATATCTGTATACGTTACTTTCTTTGGAACAATAAAATCAGAATACACAAACTCCAGGTTTTCATTGGAACGACGGTAGGAAGAAAACACAAAATGTATTCCGGTTTCTTTAATCGAATGGATACTGTTTTCGATAAAATCAGGAAACCAAAGGTCATCAGCATCAAGAAATGTCATATAATCTCCCTGTGCCTTTTCAATTCCTTTGTTTCTGGCTTTTGCAGGCCCTCCGTTTTTATTCATTTGGATCAGATGGATTCGATGATCATCTTCCATAAAATTTTGGATGATTTCGACTGTCTTATCTTTAGAGCAGTCGTCCACGATAATCATTTCCCAATTAGAATAGGTTTGCTTTTGAACAGATTGAATTGTTTCGGCAATATATTTTGCTGAATTAAATGTAGGCGTAATTATAGAAACTGATCCGTTCATTAATAGGCTTTTTCTTGTCCTTTAAAAATATTTATTACTGTTAAGACGATAATTTTTATGTCTAAAAGCAGTGACCAGTTCTCGATATAAAACAAGTCATATTTTATTCTGTGGAACATTTCGTCGTCCGATTCGATTTCACCTCGAAACCCCTTAACCTGTGCCAATCCAGTAATACCAGGTTTTATGTGCAGTCTGAAATTGTATTTTTTTATTTTACTGCGGTACTCATTATTGTGAGCCCATAAATGAGGTCTTGGTCCAACAATAGACATATCACCAATAAAAACATTAAAAAATTGAGGCATTTCATCGAAACTTGTCTTCCTGAGGAAAGTCCCTATTTTAGTGATTCTAGGGTCGTTCTTTGTTACTGATTCTTCCGTTTTATCATTAATGCGCATCGAGCGGAATTTATAACAGTAAAATTCATTTTCGTCTAATCCCGGTCTTCCCTGTTTGAAAAAAATAGGCCCTTTGGATTCTAATTTAATCAGGATTGCTATAATTGGAATTAGCCAGGAAAGGATAAAAAGAATTATAAACAAAGAGAATAATATATCAAACAAACGCTTGACAAACTTGAGCAGCGGTTCGTTCAGCGGTGTTCTTTTTAAAGACAGAATCGGAAAAAACTCATAATAATCAATCTTTAAATTTTTAGCATAAATTTCATTAGCCTCCGGAATAAACTTGATTGTTTTTTTGTGATAATCGGTAAACTCAACCAATTCTTTCAATTGATCGCCCGATAATTCTTCCAATGCACAATAAATATCATCAATCCTGTTTTCCAAAACGAATTTCTGAACTTCAGAAATCCCTCCTTTTATCTCAGCATTAACTGCTTTGTCTGAAAAAAAACCTTTAAAATGGTACCCGTAATCCGGTCTGGTCTGAAATAAATGCTTTAGGTTTTGGGAACTTTCGGTATAACCTATAATAATGGCATTCCGATAATTTCCACCTAAAACAATTCGGTATTTTTTTAAATAATAAAATAATAATCCCTTGAAAAGGGTAATATATATGAACGAAGACACGAAAAAATACAGCAGTAATTTAAAACTTAAAATAATTTCCCTTGTTATAGAGAAAAAAGCCATTACAAGCAACGTAAACAAAAACAGTTGCCGGAATAGCATCGTCATAATTTCAACCGGTTTTGTAAAACGGTATACTTCGTAAAAGTTGGTAAAATAAGCCAATGCGCACCATGACACAATTTGATACATCATGAAATACAGCAAATGGACAGCAAATCCTTTTAGAAAAAAATTGGCTAAAATCAGCAGTAAAACACAATCAATTGTGATGCTTATGGGACGCAAGTATTTTGAATACCTTCCTTTAGTCATTTTAAAAATTAATGAATAAATCCAGAAAAATCCTTGTGTTCTTCTTTTAAAAGTTCTTCTTGAGGCAGCGATTTAAAATACTCATACGTTATTTTCATTCCTTCAGAACGCGAAACTTTGGCTTCCCATCCTAACAATTCCTTTGCTCTGGTAGTGTCTGGCTGACGTTGCAAAGGATCATTTTCCGGTAACGGGTGGTAGACAATCTTTTGATTTGTTCCTGTTAATTTTATAATTTCTTCCGCGAAATCTTTTATAGTAATTTCATCCGGATTACCAATATTTACCGGTTCCGAATAATCTGAATGCAATAACCTGAAGATTCCTTCTACTTGATCGTCTACATAACAAAATGAGCGTGTTTGCATTCCGTTTCCGAAAATAGTCAAATCCTCACCTCGTAATGCCTGACCAATAAAAGCAGGTATTACACGCCCATCATTGAGTCGCATTCTTGGTCCGTATGTATTAAAAATTCTCACAATTCTGGTCTCTAATCCGTGGAAGCGATGGTATGCCATAGTGATGGATTCCTGAAAGCGTTTCGCTTCATCATAAACTCCTCGTGGGCCAATAGTGTTTACATTTCCAAAGTAATCTTCCGTTTGCGGGTGAACCAATGGATCTCCATATACTTCAGAAGTAGATGCGATCAGGATTCTCGCTTTTTTAACTCTTGCCAATCCTAGTAGGTTGTGTGTACCCAATGAACCTACTTTTAATGTCTGAATTGGAATTTTTAAATAATCAATCGGGCTTGCCGGAGAAGCAAAATGCAATATATAATCCAAATGCCCCGGAACATAGACGAATTTTGAAATATCGTGGTGGTAAAATTCAAAATTAGCCAGCTTGAAAAGATGTTCAATGTTTTTTAAATCCCCAGTAATCAGATTGTCCATTCCAATCACATAGTATCCTTCTTTGATAAATCTATCGCACAAATGAGATCCTAAAAATCCCGCAGCTCCTGTTATTAATATTCTTTTCATTCGTTATGTTGTTTGTTGTAAAGCTTCTTGCCAGCTTTTTATTTCTATCTTAAAGTTCTTTTTTATTTTCGATTTGTCCAATACGCTGTATTTGGGTCTTTTCGCCGGTGTTGGAAAAGCTTCCGTTGGAATTGGATTAACTTCAATGTTAATACCGTTTACACGGAAAATTTCTTTAGCAAAGTCATACCAGCTGGCTATTCCTTCGTTGCTGAAATTATAAATACCGTATTCGCTGTTATCACTTTTTACTATCGAAAGCAATGCTTTTGCTAAATCTACAGCGTTTGTAGGTGATCCAATCTGATCGGAAACAATACTTAAAGTATCTCTTTCCGAGGCCAGTCGCAACATGGTTTTCATAAAATTATTTCCAAATAGAGAATAAACCCATGATGTCCTTATTATAAAATAAGCACTGCAATGATCAATAACAGCTTGTTCACCTTCTAATTTTGTTTTGCCATAAACCCCTAACGGATTTGTTTTATCTGCCTCAGAATATGGTTTTTCAGCCGAACCGTCAAAAACAAAATCAGTCGAAATATGAATTAATTTTGCATTGTTGTTTTTACAAGCAACGGCTAAATATTTTGGACCAAAAACATTAATTGCTTCGGCTCTTTCCATTTCCATTTCGGCCTTATCGACAGCTGTATATGCGGCTGTATTAATGCAAAAATCAATTTTATTATGTTCAAAAAAATGATTAATCCGGTCCTGATTTGTAATATCCAAATCTTGTGAAGAAGCAAAAATAAATTGTAAATCAGTATAACTTGGCGCAATATGCTGAATAGATTGTCCCAATTGTCCTGATGCTCCTGTAACTAAGATTACCATACTTTTTTAGCATTTTCTATTGTGGGTAAAATTGCGTCTTTTTCAGAAATAATTAGATCTGCTTCAGAAAACTTCCAATCAATCTTTAAAGTCGGATCGTTATAAATTACGCCTCCTTCCGATTCCTTATTGTAAAAATTATCGCATTTGTAAAAGAAGGCCGCTTTTTCACTTGTAACTAAAAACCCATGCGCAAAACCTCTTGGGATAAATAATTGTTTTTGGTTTTCTCCCGATAAAAGTATCGAAAACGACTGCCCGTAAGTAGGCGATTCCGGTCTCATATCGACGGCTACGTCTAGCACTTCTCCTGCAAGAACACGCACTAATTTAGCCTGTGCATGTTCCTTTGTCTGATAATGCAATCCACGCAAAACTCCTTTGGATGAAAATGACTGATTGTCCTGGACAAAGTGGACTTTTTGACCAACTCCTTTTTCAAAAGTGCTCTCGTTAAAGCTTTCCATAAAAAAACCTCTTTCGTCCTTGAAAATTTTTGGCTCTAACACAAAACAGCCTTTTAAATTCGTTTCAGTAAAATTCATTTCGAATAATTATACGTTGAAAATTTGCTCTAATATTTTTATTGTAATCAGATACGTCGGTTTTACTCCTGTTGTTCCTAAACCACCTGATGCTAATGTGCTTCCTGTCTCTAAAGGATTATCCGAAGCATAGTAAGCATAACGCACTTTTACGTCCTGATTGATGCTCTTTCTGATTCTTGATGCCGATTGTATCGCTTTTTGATAATACGCCCCTTCCATTTCTAATCCGATGGCTTCCCATGTAGATTCGTGGAAGAATTTTAATAATTCTCTGTTTTGAAGAGATGTTCCTAAAACAGTAATCATTGGTCCGGCATAAACAGGAATGTCATTTCCTTCGAACATCGCCGCGGATAATTCATTGTGGAAAGGATAATTATCAGCAGTTCCTTCATTGACATGAGCATTAGGAATCATAATATCTCCTTTTCCTCCTTCAAGAATTCCGGCTTTACCCATGATAGAAACCGATTCCACGTTTAATAATGTTTTAGTCTTATTAACTTTATATGGTTTCAATAATTCATCTATTGTTTCGAAAGCCTGCTCACCAAAAGCATAATCCATTACGATTAAAACCGGAGCTTCTTTGCCAATTTTAGCCTTTGGAAAAGCAGATTTGGCCCAATCAATTTTAGCAGTATCAAAGATCTGAACATCGATATTGGTTCCTGATGTATCCAATAAAGGAATCATCCCGTGATTTAACGCAAAAGCCGAAACTTTATCGCGAAGATCATTGGCTCCTGATTTACTTAACTCTTCATAAATAACAAAGTCAGATTTGTCTTTAAATTTCGTTTTTAAAACATGAGTAGCAAAAATCGAATTCATCACACTGTGCATATTGGCACTTATGATGTGAATCGGTCTTGACAATAAATCGTTTTTCTTTAATATTTCTTTGATGTCATTTGCCCAGATTTCTCCATGGATATGATGTCCTAAACGCTCTCTTAAAATAGGGCTGAAAGTAATGGTTCTCTTGTTGTTTTCGACTACTTCTTCGATAGCTAATTTTCCTAACCAATACACAATATGAAGGAAACGGTCCGGTGCTGAAGCATTCCCGAAATCATCGTAAATATCTTTTACCTCAGCAAAAGTTCTTCCTAAAATATTTGCCGCATGAGAAATCGCAATTTCTCTCTCTATCAGGGTTAGTTTTTTACTTTGCAGTGCTGCTTGTTCCAATTTTTGCCAATCGCGTGAAACAGAACCTTCATCATCAATCAGAACTCTGTCTTTAATTTTATGCGATTCGATAAAAATGAAGGTCAAATGCGTTAAAATGTCATAAATATCAGAGCGTCCGCGGGTAATTTCAACATTCATCTGCTCGTCGTCAATACGATAACAGTTTCTTCTTCTTTTTGGCGGAACTATAGCCTGAAAGTGGGAGTTTGAGTAACCTTCATCTGAAGTTAAGTTAATATAACGGCATTCTTCTATTCCAACAGGTAATCGTTCAATAACGTATAATAACCCGTTTAACTCTACTTTTTCTTCTGCAATAGAGCCGTAAATTTCAGGTCGCAATGCAAGCAATGCTTCTCTTAAAGTTTCTCCTGAAACACCCATTGGTTTATAAAAACCTCTGTTAAATAAATGCCTCATGGTAATGTACAATCGTTCGATAGCTGCCGACGATTCTTGCGCTCTTGAGCGCGAAATGTTTTTAATTTCTTTCATCAATTTTTATTTTCTAACCTGCAAAGGTAAGGTTTTTATTTTTTAGTTGGTGAGGATTAGATTTATTGCCGGTTCGGATATCGTTATTTTCTCCAAAGGAGCTCCAGAATTTTTCTTCGTTTTCTTATTCCATTTCCCACCTGAAAACGTAAATAGAAATTCTCTTTCCACATTATTGTATAAAACAAAAGGGAAATATGTTTTTTGTATTTCTGTTTTGTTTGTGTTTAAATTCGTGGTGGTTTTTTCCAGTTTGTTTCTTTCAATTATCAGCTTTTCAAATCCTACAAAAAGGCCTTTTTTAGGCATTATCAAATTTAATTCCGTGACATTAAAAAAGCTTTTTCTGACTCCTTTTTTTACTGAAACAACATAATCTTTGTCTATAAGCTCTTCTCCCGGAAACCCATTAGAATCAACACTATAAAAGTGAATTTTAATAAGTGCATCGGCTATTTTGCTATCCGTTTGAATAGAAACCTGTTTGATAAATTTTGTTTTTTTATAAGCAGCACTGTAAGGAAAAAATTTGGTGTCAATCCTTGGTCCGTTGTCAAATGCCTGGTAAATTTTATTTTCCGTTTGACCAATTTCAATTTCTCTCGTTTCATGCCTTTGCGGAGCAACGAAAACTTCGTCCAATTGATAGGCTACGGGTTTTAAATTAACTTTCATGTTCTCCAAAGCTCTGACCGTCTTTTTTTCAAAGCCTAATACCGAAAAAATTAAATTTTTATTTTTATCTGTTGGAGTAATGGTAAATTCTCCATTTTCTTCCGAAGTTGTTCCAATATTTTCATTGGCCACCCATATATTTACGTACGGAATTGGTTTTCCTGAAAGACTGTCTTTTACAGTTCCTTTTATTTGGGCTGCAGCCGAAAAACCTGCTAAAAACAACAGCACTGCAACTCTTTTTGCTATCTTCATTTTCTTATTCTCTTTTGAGTAGATCGACAATTTTTCTGTCGTTGGAAAGTCGCGGTAGTTTGTTTTGACCACCTAATTTTCCAATGTATTTCATATAATCCTGAAATCCGTTTTTAACAACTTTTGAAATAACCACCGTCCGTAAAACATGACCAACAATTAAATCGTCGTAATAGACATTTTGTTTGCGCATGGCGTTGTCAATATCCAGCGCAAAAGCTTCTTTGTTTTCAGGTTCGTTTTCAAATTCGATGCACCATTCGTGATAGGGCAATCCATCTGTTGGATTAATTTGTGGTGCCACGGTAAACTCATTGATCCTCACAGAGGTTCCTTCCATTGCTTCCTGCAACGCAGTCTCAACTTCTTTACCGATAACATGTTCGCCAAAAGCAGAAATATAATGTTTGATTCGTCCTGATACGATAATTTTATAGGGTTTTAGACTTGTAAACTGAACGGTATCACCAATATTATAAGCCCAAAGTCCTGCATTGGTAGAAATAATCAAAACATAATTGATGTCTAATGCTACTTCTCCAATTGTATGCCTTTTAGGGTTTTCGGTAAAAAATTCATCCGCTTTGATAAACTCGTAGAAGATTCCGGAATTCAATAGCAACAACATCCCTTTTTCTTTTTGGGAATCCTGATAGGCAAAAAACCCTTCAGAGGCAGGAAATAATTCTATTGAATCTACTTTTCTTCCAATCAGATTTTCAAATTTGGCGCGATACGGTTCATAATTTACACCTCCATAAATGAATAAATTAAAGTTTTTGAAAATTTCCCCAACGGGTTTTCTCCCTTTTTCATTCAGTTTTTCAAAATACATTTGAACCCAGGAAGGAATTCCTGAAATAACCGACATATTTTCATTAAATGTTTCTTCTACAATTGCATTCACTTTGGTTTCCCAATCTTCGATACAATTGGTTTCCCAAGAAGGCATTCGGTTTTTTTGTAAATATTTCGGAACAAAATGTGCTACAATTCCGGAAAGACGACCTAATTTGATTCCGTTTTTTTCCTCCAGAATCGGGCTTCCTTGCAGAAAAATCATTTTTCCGTCAACAAAATCGGCTTTACCTGTTTCATAAATGTAACCCAAGATGGCGTTTCGGGCTGCTTCAATATGAAAAGGCATGGATTCTTTAGTCAGTGGAATGTATTTGGCACCGGAAGTTGTTCCTGATGTTTTGGCAAAATACAGCGGTTTTCCCTTCCAGAGAATATCTGCTGCGCCTTTTACCACTTTGTCAACATACGGCTTCAATTCTTCGTAATCCCGAACAGGTACGTTTTTAGTGAACTCTTCAACGGATCTGATTTGCTGGAAATGGTGGTCTTTTCCAAACTGAGTATCTTTCGCTTGACGGATTAATTCCTGAAAAACTTTTTGTTGAGTTTCAATGGGATTTTGAACCCATTTTTGAGTTTTCTGATGAATTCTGACAGCAAACTGTTTGGCAAAAAATGCTTTTAAAGACATTTTGAATTAGGTGTTTGGAAATTTATTTTTGAGTGCATTTTCAGTAGAAATCAAAAGTACAAGGACAGATAGCAAAGCCAATACAATCCCGGCTATTAAATTTGCCTGATCGTTAAAGTCTACTATAAAACCTGTTAAGGAAAGTAGTCCGAGGATTAAACCTATTTGTATTAATTTAACCGATGAAAATTTTTGGGCAAAGTCCCATTTCTCTTTAGAAGACATAGATGCTGATGTTCTGTAGCCGTAAAATTGGTTAATATTCTTTGGTGGAAAATAATATTGGATTAATCCTGCAATGGTAAAAATCATTCCACATAAAAATGGCATTGGAACTATTTGATTTAACCATTCCATACTTTATTTCTTTTTGTTATTCTTAGCCTCTTCTTCTACTTGTTTTCTTAATTCCAATTCTTCTTTTGAAGCTTCAAAATTATATTCGGACGGATCCACGAACTCAGAAGCCATGATTGAATCTTTGTTGACTTTGGCATATTCCAAATCACCTGTAAGCACTTTTCTGACGGACTGAATATAAGCATCGTTCTTTTTTAAAGCAAATTCGAGAGAATCGGATTTTAATCCCAAAACAATTGCGTCCTGCTTTAATTTTGTAGAAGCATATCCTGGAATATATTCCCGAAGCGGTGTAAAAGCAATGATATAACTTGTAACCGAAATCAGTAAAATAGCTCCTATTGTGGCCGCAATAAAAACATTAACAATGTTGAGTTTGAAAGAAAAAATTTCTTCAAAAGTTTCCTCATTTAAAATAACCAGTCTGTTTTTTGTGGTAATTTTATTTAGAAATGCTTTGCGTTTTAATCTTTTTTCTGACATAAGTAATAAACTATCTCACAAATATAAGAATTAGAAAGGCTTGTTAGTTTGATACTAATAATAAATCGTTAAAAAATAATGGTTTCTTAAATTCTTTGGTATATTTGCTTAATATTTTAAAAACTTGCGTCAGCAAAATTTATAAGTTATGGGAAGATTAGGAACTACAGAGATTATTGTTATACTGGTTATTGTTTTATTGCTTTTTGGAGGTAAAAAAATTCCGGAATTGATGAAAGGTTTAGGAAGCGGAATCAAAGAATTTAAAGATGCTGCAAAAGGTGAAGATAAGCCTGCTGATTCAAAAAAAGAAGAAGAAAACAAACAATAGTTTCCTGAATAAGAAAATAAAACCCCGAATATCTATTTGATTTTCGGGGTCTTTTATTTTATAAAATCATCGACAGTTGAATTCTTTTTCTGGCTTCGTCCACTTCGGTTACTTTTACCTGAACGTGTTGGTGAAGTTTGACAACCTCATTTACATCAGAAACAAATCCTTCTTTAAGTTGGGAGATGTGAACAAGACCGCTTTCTTTTAACCCTATGTCCACAAAACAACCGAAATTGGTAATGTTATTGACGATCCCCGGTAATACCATTCCGGTTCTTAAATCCTTCATGGTTTTTACATTCGGGTCAAATTCGAAAACTTTAGCCGCTTTTCTTGGATCTAATCCCGGCTTTTCCAATTCCTTCAAAATGTCTTTTAATCCTAAAATCCCAACATCATTCGTGATATAGTTTTCTGGTTTTACCAAAGCAATTTTTTCTTTGTTCGCAATCAGTTCATTCACTTTTATACCGATGTCTTTTGCCATTTTTTCCACAATTCCATACGCTTCCGGATGAACTGCTGAATTATCCAGTGGATTTTTTGCCTCACGGATTCTGATAAATGCAGCTGCCTGCTGGTATGCTTTTTCGCCTAATCTCGGTACTTTTTTTAACTGTTTTCTGTCTTCAAACGGCCCGTTTTCACTTCGGAAAGCGACGATGTTTTCAGCCATTTTTTCTCCAATTCCGGAAACATAACTCAATAACGATTTACTCGCCGTATTAATGTTAATCCCAACGGAATTCACGCAACGGATAACCGTATTATCCAATTCCTCTTTTAATTTGGCTTGATCTACATCGTGTTGGTATTGTCCGACGCCAATAGATTTCGGGTCTATTTTTACCAATTCGGCTAACGGATCTGACAATCGTCTTCCGATAGAAACCGAACCACGAACTGTTACGTCGTAATTGGGAAATTCTTCTCTGGCAATTTTTGAAGCAGAATAAACTGATGCTCCTGCTTCAGAAACCACAAAAACCTGAACCGGTTTGTCGAAAGCTATTTTTTTGATAAAAAATTCCGTTTCACGGGAAGCCGTTCCGTTACCGATAGAAATGGCTTCCACATTATAAGCGTTTACCATAGATCTGATTTTTTTCATCGCCATTGCAGTGTCGTTTTGCGGTGCGTGCGGGAAAATGGTTTCATTGTATAATAAATCGCCTTTTTCGTCCAGACATACCACTTTGCAACCGGTTCTGAATCCAGGGTCAATAGCCAGAATTCTTTTTTCACCCAGCGGAGAAGCTAAAAGCAACTGGCTCAAGTTACCAGCAAAAACCTGAATCGAGTTTACATCAGCCTTTTCTTTAGCTTCTTGCAGTGTTTCGTTGGAAATTGCAGGTTCAAGCAAACGCTTATAACTGTCTTTTATGGCTAATTGAAGATGTTCCGTTGTGTCATTTTTGGATTTGATGACGTTATCTTCAATAAAACTGATGATTTCTTCTTTTTCAACATCAACAGAAAGTTTGATAAATCCTTCTTTTTCTGCCCGAAGCATGGCCAATAATCTGTGTGATGGTGCTTTGCCTAATGGTTCAGACCAATCAAAATATTGTGAAAATTTTTGCGCCGCTTCGTCCTCTTTTTTGGTTTTAACCACTTTAGTAACAACAACTGCTTTACGCTGAAATACTCTTCTTAGGTTTTTCCTGATGTAAATGTTTTCGTTAATCCATTCGGCAATAATATCGCGAGCACCTTGTAAAGCATCGTCTTCATTAACAACCTTATCGTTCAGGTATTTCGAAGCCAAAAATTCGATATCATCATTTCGCTGACTCATGATTATTTTTGCCAGCGGTTCCAATCCGTTTTCACGAGCGACATCTGCCTTAGTTTTTTTCTTCTTTTTATAGGGTAAATAGAAATCTTCCAATTCCTGCAAATCGTAACTGTTTTTGATTTTTTGTTCCAATTCAGAGGTCAGGGCATTTTGTTCTTCAATTGATTTTAAAATGCTTTCTTTCCGCTTGACAATTTCGTCAAACTGCTTTTTTGATTTAGCGATTTGTTCAATCTGAACCTCATCAAGGTTTCCTGTTTTATCTTTTCGGTAACGCGAAATAAAAGGAATAGTACAGTCTTCTGACAATAATTGAAGGGTCGCCTCAATATTTTTGGAAGCTGTTGGCACAAACTTCAGGATGTATTCGATACTTGTCATTAAATGGTAATTTGATTTTTGGGGTTAATCCTGAACAATAAAGTCTTTTGGGTCTTCTTTTTTAAATTCAGGTTGAATGTTGATATGGTTGATGTGGAATTTTTCAAATAAAACCAATTCTATTTCGTTAAGTAAACTATTGAATTCACTCATTTTAATATCTTCCAAACAATCTAAATGGGCCTCCAGATGTAATTCTTCGTCGTTCAGATGCCAAACATGAATGTGGTGGAGTTTGTTTACTCCCGAAATTTTATGCACTTCACGTACAATTTCTTTAATGTCAATATGATCCGGTGTAAAGAGCATTAACATTTTCGTGGATTTTTTCAATAAATCGATTCCAACAACAATTAAATAAACTGCGATCAGTATAGTCATAACGCTGTCTACCCAAAACCATCCGAAAAATTTCATTAGCAATCCGCCAATTAAAACCGCTACTGAAGCCATCATGTCTGTCAGCAAATGCAAATAAGCTGACTTCATATTAATATTGTGATCTGCGTCTTTTTTGAGTAATAAAACCGAAAAACCATTTACTGCAATTCCTAAAAGTGCCAGCCAGATTACCAATCCCGATTCTATAGCATGTGGGTAGAAAAAACGCTCTATAGCACCGTAAATTAAAAACAGAGCCACAATAATTAAAGTAGAAGCATTAACAAATGCTGCAATTAAATCTGCCCGCTTATAACCGAAAGTCTGATCTAAAGATGCTTTTTTCCTTGATAGTTTATGTGCCACAAGACTGAAAACCAATGAAAGCACATCTGAAAAATTATGCAAAGCATCCGAAATCAAAGCCAAGCTCCCGGAAATAATTCCACCTACAACCTGAGCTGCAGTTATGGCTAGATTCAGTAAAATGGAATAGATTAAATTTTTCCCTTTTACCTCATGTTTATGAATGTGTACGTGGTTATCGCTCATCGTCTTTTGAAAAAAACAATTTGGGAGTTTAAAAAATAACGAAGCTATCTTTAATCCTTAAAACTGTCAGGTTAAATTTATTGGCAGGCAATTTTATTCACTCTGGTTGCATGTCTTCCACCTTCAAAATCAGTAGTAAGAAAAGTATCAACCATTTCAACAGCTTGTTTTATATTTGTATATCTCGCCGGAATACTTATAATGTTGGCATCATTGTGCTGACGGGCCAAAGCAGCGATTTCGTTTATCCAGCAAATCGCAGCTCGCACTCCTTGGTGTTTATTTGCAGTAATAGCAATGCCGTTTCCTGAACCACAAATAACGATTCCAAAATCTGCTTTTTTAGTTTCAACATCTATGGCGACTGCATGGCCAAAATCAGGATAATCAACACTTTCAAAAGTATCGGTTCCATGATTGATAATTGTATGTCCCTTACTTTCCAAGTGTTCTACAATTGCTTTTTTATATTCCGGCCCTGCGTGGTCGTTTCCTATTGAGATTGTCATAAGTGTGTTGTTAGTTATTTTCTACAAAAATAAGTAATATCCACTTTTAACCATCGGAACTTTCCAATAATTTACTTTAAAAAAAAGTAAAATAATAGCTTTTTTAAAACTCTTTTTTTTAATGATGAAAACGGAAATACTTTGGATTATGACTGAGTCTTTCAAAAAACAAAAAAATAATATGAGTTCCTTTTTATTGTTCTAATCATTAAAATCCAATAAAACCTCAAGAATAAACAAAAATATTCTAAAGCATTGATTAGCAGATTCGATAGAATTTACAATAAGTATAAATTACTGGAAATCAATGCGGTTTTTGTATCAAAATTGTTAATTTATTGCAATGTTAACATTAAATCATAACTCGCTGATAATCAGTTAATATTAAATTAACATTAAATGTTAACAACTTTGGATAGAAAATTAGAACTATTTCTTGGCTGTATCGATTAAAATCGTAATCCAAAATTGGATTTTAAAATCCTAACAAAGTTTGATGAATTTTTAGATTATTTATCAGCTTAAAAAAGAAGGGTTGTTAACAAGATCAGGTTTTAAACTTATCTACAGAAATTGTATTTTTCTAATTATTAACAGTTGTTGATAGCTTTTTAAAACCGCTTTAAAATGAACCCTTTAAACTCTTAATGTTATGTTAATAAATCAATATAAAAATGTATAACTAAAGAATTGCAACCAATATTAAAAAGTTATTGCCATTATTAACACCCCATCATAACCACCAAAAATTTAAAATTTATAAAATTCTTTTTTTGTTGTTTTTAGTTACTGTTGAAAACTTTCATTTTTTGAAAAAAAATTTATTTTCTAAAAGTTATATTTTATTTAAAACTTAACACTGTTTACAGAATAGTGAATTCTATTTTGTAATTTTCAGGAATATTAGAAAATGACTATGAGTAAAAAACCAAAAAAGTTTGGTTCCAAACCAAAAGACTTCTCTTCAAAGATTTTAAAAATACTTTCTCAAAACGCAAACAGAGCTTTTAATTATAAACAAATTGCTGCTATTTTAGATGTTGATGACACCAAAAGTAGAAACGAAATCATAAGGGATTTAAAATTATTGGAATCCAAAAAACAAATTATCGAATCAGAACCTGGCAAGTATTTAGTAAAAGCCATGAGTCAGGATTATTACGAAGGAACAATTGATATGACTTCGCGTAAAACAGCTTATTTTATTTCACCAGATTTTGAAGAAGATGTTTTTATTCCAACCAATAATTTAAATCATGCTTTGGATAATGACAAAGTAAAAGTCTATGTGTATAACCGAAGAAAAGGAAAACGACCGGAAGCTGAAGTTATCGAAGTTATCGAAAGAGCAAAAACAGAATTTGTCGGCGTAATCGATATTCAAAAGAATTTTGCTTTTGTTTCTACGGCCAATGCTAAAATGTATACTGATATTTTTATTCCAAAAGATAAAATAGGAGATGCAGAACAAGGAGATGTTGTTATCGCAAAAATTGAAGACTGGCCTAAAAAAGCAGATTCTCCTTTTGGAACAATTCTTAAAGTTTTAGGGAAACCTGGAGAACATGATACTGAAATTCATGCAATTCTTGCCGAATATGGATTACCGTATGATTTCCCTGTTGATGTTGAAGTGTATGCCCAAAAACTGGATACTTCCATTCAAGAAAGTGAAATAGCCAATCGTAGGGATATGCGTGACACGCTGACTTATACAATAGATCCGAAAGATGCTAAAGATTTTGATGATGCTTTATCCTTTAAAAAGCTGGAAAACGGAAATTATGAAATTGGAATTCATATCGCGGACGTTTCTTATTATTTACAAGAAGGGACTATTTTAGATGATGAAGCTTACCAGCGTGGAACCTCGGTTTATTTAGTTGATCGTGTGGTTCCTATGTTACCTGAAGTATTAAGTAATTTTGCCTGTTCACTCAGACCAAATGAAGAAAAATATACATTCTCTGCTATTTTCGAAATCAATGAAAAAACACAGATAATCAATCAATGGTTTGGAAGAACTGTAATTTACTCAGATCAGCGATTTGCTTATGAAGAAGCACAGCATATTATTGAAACAAAATCAAATACGATTCCTGCTGAAATTTCCCTGACAGGAAAAGAATACATTGTTAAAGATGAGTTAGTGGAAGCAACCTTAAAATTGGATGAATTAGCTAAAATTCTAAGAAGAAATAGAATGAATAATGGTGCTATTTCTTTTGATAAAGTGGAAGTGAAATTTAACTTGAATGAAAATGCAGAACCAATTGGCGTGTATTTCAAACAAAGCAAAGATGCCAATCATTTAATTGAAGAATTCATGCTTTTGGCCAATAAAAAAGTAGCTGAATACATTGGAAAACAAAAGAAAACCTTTGTTTATCGAATACACGATGAACCTAATGAAGATAAGCTGATTGCTATGCAAACGGTGATTTCTAAATTTGGTTACAAAATCGATTTTAGAAACAAAGGAGATATTTCTAAATCATTGAATATTTTACTGGAAGATGTTCAGGGGAAAAAAGAGCAAAACCTGATTGATACTTTAGCCATCAGAACGATGAGTAAAGCAGCCTATTCTACTGATAATATTGGTCATTACGGATTAGCATTTGATTATTATTCTCATTTTACTTCCCCTATTCGTCGTTACCCTGACGTAATGGTTCACAGGTTATTGCAGTATTATTTAGATGGTGGAAAATCTGTCGATCAGGAAGTTTATGAAGAAAAATGTGCTCATTCGTCCAGTATGGAAAATTTAGCTACGAATGCAGAAAGAGATTCTATCAAATACATGCAGGTAAAATACATGCAGGATCATCAGGATCAAGAATTTTTAGGCGTAATTTCAGGAGTGACAGAATGGGGAATCTATGTAGAAATTATCGAAAACAAATGTGAAGGAATGGTTCGCATCCGAGAAATAAAAGACGATTATTATACTTTTGATGAAAAGCAATATGCTTTGGTTGGCGAAATTTCGAAAAGTCTATTGCAATTGGGAGATGAAGTTTACGTTAAAGTTAAAAATGCCGATTTGGTAAAAAAACAATTGGATTTTCATTTTTTAAGAAGAAAAGAATAATTTAAAATTCCTACTATGAAAAAACTATTTATCATTCCGTTTTTGGTTGTAACCAATATACTTTCAGCACAAACCACCAAAAAATTAGGTGACTTTGATAAAGTGACCGCTTTCGATAAAATTTCGGTTCAGCTGATTGCTTCCACTGAAAATAAAATTGAAATTACCGGAAAGTTGTCAGAGGAAGTTGAAACTGTAAATGCAAACGGCGAATTGAAAATCAGAATGCCTTTAGGTAAATTGCTAAAAGGCGAAGATATCGTAGCTAAAGTTTATTTTACAAAAGTAGAAGCACTGGAAGCTAATGAAGGATCTTATATTTCATGTGAAACTCCTTTGGAAGCCATTAATTTTAATTTGATTGCTAAAGAAGGATCACAGATAAAAACCATTATTAAAGCCAAGAAAATTGTAGTAAAATCTTCTAATGGCGCAGTTGTAAAACTGACTGGTGAAACACAAAATCTAGAGGTTATAATTAATTCCGGAGGTATTTTGGAAGCGAAGGAATGTAAAACTTCACAAGCTGCAGTGTCAGTTAATGCCGGTGGAAGTGCAGATGTAACAGCTACAGATTTAGTCGATGCAAAAGTACGTGCCGGCGGAACCATTACCATTTATGGAAATCCGAAACAAGTGAATCAAAAGACAATCCTAGGAGGAAACATCATTATGAGCAAAAGATAGTTTATTTTAAATTAAATTTTAACTTGCAAGTTTTCTAAACAAACTCTATGATACAATACATTTTAAGCAACGGAATCCCATTAGGAATATTTTTAAGTTTCATGATTGGACCTGTTTTTTTTGTACTCTTAGAAACCAGTATTACCAAAGGCTTCAGAGCTGCTTTTTTCTTTGATCTTGGAGTTGTTTTAGCCGATGTTTTCTTTATTGGTATTGCCTATTTAGGAAGTTACCGTTTAATTCAGAGTTTAAAAGATGATCCGGCTCTATTTATTTTTGGAGGCATCATTATGCTTACTTATGGCCTTATTTCGTTTTTTAAGCTGCGTAAGGCAAGAAAAAACATCGATGAGGATGCTGAAGTGGTTGAATTGATAAAAAAGGATTATTTCAGCTTATTTATCAAAGGATTTTTATTGAATTTTATCAATATTGGAGTACTTGGATTTTGGCTGTTGATTATCATCACTTTTGTTCCAAAATTACAAATGGAAGTATCCAATGTCGTTTGGTTTTTTACCACTGTAATACTTTCCTATCTTGTTACTGATGTTGGAAAAATACTTTTGGCAAAACAATTAAGAAACAAACTGACTCCTATAAACATTATTAAAATAAAGAAAATAAGCAGTATCTTATTAGTGATTTTCGGGATTGTTTTATTAGTTCAAGGTTGGTTTCCAAGCGATAAACAATTCGTAAAAGATACTATTCAGAAAATAGAAAGTAAGTAGCTTTTTAAAATCTTATTTAATATGAAAAGAAGCTATTATTGTTTATTCTTCTTTCTGCTTCATTTTTCATTATTAGCACAGGATGACTCCATTATTTCTCCAAAACAAAAGCTTTCTGTAGTTTCAGCTGAAAGAATGAATATTGTTTACAGAGGTGTCTCGAATCCAATAAATATTGCAGTTTCTAATGCTAAATCTTTCACAGCAACTGGCGATGGATTACTATTTAAGAATGGAAAGTATACATTAAAACCAGGTATTGGTTCGGAAGTAAAAATCAGTTTAGATATACTTTTAAACGATAATTCTAAAATTATTGAAGAACATGTTTTTAAGATTAAGGGATTGCCTGCTTTAATTGGTTTAATACAAGGCAATAACTGTTTAGATTGTTTAGTTGGAATGCCTAAGAAAGATTTCAAAAATGCTAAAATTTCTACTAAGATGGAAAATTTTATGTTTGTTGAGTCAGATTCTGAATTTTTTGAGGTTAAAAGTTTCGATGTGAAATTTTTAGAAGGAAAAATAATATCTGTAGAAGGAAATAGAATTAGCAACGAAGTATTTAGTGAAATTTCAAAATTAAAAAAAGGAGATATATTTGAAATTGCTATTACTGATTACGGGTTTTATACACATGCCTTAAAAAGAAAGGTTTATCCAATAAGAATAATAATTTCCGATTAATTATTTTAATATAAATTAATTATAAACCTCTCAGATCGAGAGGTTTTTTATTTCCCAGTGTTTTATGAGTAAAATTGAAAAAATAACTGTATTTTTTATGTTATATTTTTAAAGCTTTTAATAAATAACCGAATACTTCTAATAAATAACTATATTTTTTAAGTTTAATTTTCAATATTTTAAAATAATAAGTCTATTTTTTAATTACTACTTGTAATGTTTTGAAAAAATAACTGAATAAATTGAAAGTTAATTGCAATTAATACCTTAAAAAGACACTTTCGTATTTCGTTCTTTAAGCATTATCTAATTCGAACCGGAGGCATTCTTTATCTTATTTTTTTTAAAAATAAAACATAAAAAAAAGACACTTTCGTATTTCGTCCTTTAAGCATTATCTAATTCGAACCGGAGGCATTCTTTATCTTATTTTTTTTAAAAATAAAACATAAAAAAAAGAGACACTTTCGTATCTCTTTCCTTGAGGCATCGTCCGGATTCGAACCGGAGTAGGAGCTTTTGCAGAGCCCAGCCTAGCCGCTCGGCCACGACGCCCTTTATTTACTGGATTGCAAATATAAGAAAAAAGTTAAAAGCCAAAAGCCAAAAGCCAAAAACTTTGAACAAATTTATTTACTATCCCTTTATTTAATTAGATATTGGCTTAAAATTAATTTCTATATTCTTCCATTTCAATCGTAACTGCTTCAACATCACCTCCTATTGGCGGATTTAATTTTGAAACGGCTACCAGAATTCTTGATACTGCCGGTATTTCCTTAAAAATTCTTTCCATAATCCGTTGTGCAACACGCTCTAATAATTCCGAACGAATAGCCATTTCTTCTACCACAATTCTATTCAAAAGGACATAATCAACGGTATCTGCCAAGTGATCACTTTGTGCGGATTTACGTAAATCCGTTTTAATTTCTAAATCAACAGTATAATCGGAACCTATTTTTCCTTCTTCAATCAGACAGCCGTGAAATGAAAAGGTTCGGATATTTTTAAGTTTTATTGTCCCCATTTTAAGTATATTCGATGATTTGGTTATTCGTTTATCCGATAAAATTACAACTTTTTCTGAAAGAACCAACAAATAACAAAATCAACAAATGACCAAATAACCAACATTTTTGATAACTTTGTTCTTTCAATTTAAGAATATGTCAACTAAAGAAAAATCACTGAATTTTATAGAGCAAATCATTGAAGAAGATTTAAAAAATGGTTTGTCTCAAGCTAAATTACGCTTTCGTTTTCCGCCTGAACCTAACGGTTATTTACACGTTGGGCATGCCAGTGCAATTTGTTTAAATTTTGGTTTAGGTATTGATTATCAATCACCTGTGAACCTTCGTTTTGACGATACCAATCCGGCAAAAGAAGAGCAGGAATATGTCGATGCGATTAAAAGAGATGTAGAATGGTTGGGTTACAAATGGGCCGAAGAGCGTTATGCATCAGATTATTTTCAAGAGTTATTCGATTGGACCATTGAATTGATTAAAAAAGGAAAAGCTTATGTAGACAGCCAGACTTCGGAAGAAATGGCTTTGCAAAAGGGAACTCCAACACAACCCGGTGTTGACAGTCCATTCAGAAATCGTTCTGTAGAAGAAAATTTAGATCTTTTTTTACGAATGAAAAATGGTGAATTTGAAAAAGGAGCACATATTTTAAGGGCTAAAATTGATATGGCTTCTACTAATATGCTTATGAGAGATCCGATTATGTATCGGATTTTACATGAATATCACCACAGAACTGCTGATAAATGGTGTATTTATCCTATGTATGATTGGGCTCATGGAGAAAGTGATTATTTAGAGCAGATTTCACATTCTTTTTGCACATTAGAATTTTTGCCTCACAGAGAATTATACGATTGGTTTTTAGACCAAATTTATGATAGCAATAAAGTACGTCCAAAGCAAAGAGAATTTGCCAGAAGAAACTTATCGCACACTGTTGTATCTAAGCGAAAATTACTGCAATTAGTTGAAGAGAAGTTAGTTACAAGTTGGGATGATCCGCGGATGTCAACTATTTCCGGTATGAGAAGGCGTGGGTATACTCCTACTGCCATTCGTAATTTTGCTGAAACTATTGGTATTGCCAAAAGAGAAAATTTGATTGATGTTTCTTTATTGGAATTTTGTGTTCGTGAAGATCTGAATAAAATTGCTCCAAGAGTAATGGCTGTTCTTGATCCTGTTAAGTTAGTGATTACCAATTATCCTGATGGAAATGAAGAGTGGCTTGACGCAGAAAACAACCCTGAAGAGGAAGTAATGACGTTCAGAAAAGTGCCATTTTCTAAAGAAATTTACATCGAAAGAGATGATTTTCTTGGTTTTAATGAAGATTTCGTTGGAAAAGAAGTTCGTTTAAAAAACGCCTACATTATTAAATTTGAAAGTATTGTTAAAGACGCTAATGGTACTATTACTGAAATCATAACTTCTTATGATACTGATAGTAAGAGTGGTAGTGGTTCTGAAGCTAGTAACCGTAAAGTTTCCAAAACAATTCATTGGGTTTCATTAATTCATGCCGTTAAAGCAGAAATCAGATTGTATGATCGTCTATTTTTAGAAGAATCTCCGGATACACATAAGGATAAAAATTTCTTGGAATTTGTTAATCCGAATTCTTTGAAAACTGTTATTGGAGTTGTTGAAAACAGCTTAAAAGAAGCTAATGAAGGTGATAAATTCCAGTTTCAACGTACTGGATATTTCTGTGTTGACAGAGATTCAACCGCTGATAAATTAGTTTTCAACAAGACCGTTGATTTAAAAGTAACAGTAAAAAATAACGATAAAAAGGAAGAGAATTTACTTAATTCAATTCCAAAAAATATTAATAGTTTCTTTAAAACCAATGATTTAGAAAAAAGACAAGAATTTGAAGTGACGTTTAAAAGTACTATTTCAATTATTGAAAATACAGATTTGTTACTTAATTCTTTTAATAAAAGTCTTAGCAATATTAATGACAAAAACTCGCTGCTTTTTGCTAATCTAATTATTGAACATTCAAACAGTTTGGATGTCGAAACTATTGAAATTGACAAGTTGCAAAAATTATTTAATTTTTCAGGTGCGAGCCAGTCAAATATTGTCAGATCTGAAATGGTAAAAGCATTCGGAAGTAAAAAATATCTTTTGGATCATTTTAGAGAAAAACTTTCTGATTTGAAAGAAAATGAAAACGATGAAATGGTTTTAAACAGTTTTGAACTTTTAAAAATGTAAAACAGTTATCATAGAAATTTTATATAATAAACCCACTTTTAAGTGGGTTTATTTATTATTGATTTTATCGATAGATTTTCTAAAAACTATAATTTGTAATAATTAAAAGTGACCTTCATATTTTAATTTTAATTTATTTAAAAAACCAGCTAAGGTGTTTTGTTGTTTATGTAATAAAATTGCAGTAAATCGCTTTATTTCAATTTTGCCTTTATTTCTTCTTAAATATAATTTTTTTTTATTGATTTTAAAAAACAATCAGTTTTAATTATTAAAACTGACCTTCATATTTTTATTTTAAAGGATTTAAAAATTAGACCAAGGTGTTTTATTGTTTCATGTGGCAAAATTCCAATAAAACGCTTTATTTTGCTTTTTCGTTTTTTTCAGCATAAAATTGAGATAAATTGATTCAGCTCAAAAAAAAAGAGTCTCATTTCTGAAACTCTTTTTTTAAAGTAATTATTTTTTAAACTTCGGGAGTTGGATTTGATGTGTCCGAAGGATTATAATCTGTTGAAGTATGATCTTGATTTTTCTTTACTCGTTTAGGTTGATTTTTCATTTGTTCCCCAATCATATTTGATGCAGTAAAACTGGTTACCAAATTATTCAGCATATCTCCAGCTGCTTGTGGTGAATTTGGTAATAAAATTAAGTTCGAATTAGTATCGGCACCAATCGCTTGTAATGTATCATAATGTTGAGTGATGACAATTAAGGCAGAAGCTTCTTGTGAATTGATACCTACTTCATTCAATACCGCAACACTTTCTACCAAACCTTTAGCAATTTCACGTCTTTGATCGGCAATACCCTGACCTTGTAATTTTTTACTTTCAGCTTCAGCTTTTGCCTTGGCAACAATTCTAATTCGTTGTGCTTCAGATTCAAACATCGCTGCTGTTTTCTCTCTTTCTGCAGCATTGATACGGTTCATCGCATTTTTTACTTGAATATCCGGATCAATATCAGTTACTAATGTATTGATAATATCGTATCCATAAGCCATCATTGCTTCGTTTAATTCGCGTTTTACTGCTATAGCAATATCGTCCTTACGGACAAAAACATCATCTAAAATTAATTTCGGCACTTCGGCACGAACCACATCAAACACATAAGCAGTAATCTGGTCGTGTGGATATTCTAATTTATAGAAAGCTTCATACACATGCTCCTGGATAACTTTGAATTGTACAGAAACTTTCATTTTTATGAACACATTGTCTTTTGTTTGTGTTTCAATAAGAACATCTAATTGTTGGATCTTCAAGTTTACTCGGCCTGCAATTCTGTCAATAACAGGAATTTTAAGTTGTAAACCGGAGTTTCGAATGCTTAAGAATTTTCCAAAACGCTCAATAACTACCGCTGTTTGCTGTTTTACGGTAAAAAAAGAAGCCATTAGAAGAAAAAAGCCTACAAAAAGTAAGGCAAGTACTGGAATTCCCATAGTTTTAGTTTTTAAGTTATTTGTTTAATGATAGTTATACGTTGGTTTGTAGCAAAAGTTACATGGGTTTCAATTATTAATTTTTACTTTTGTTTAAAATTTATGATTTATGAAAAGGATATTTCTTTTTAGTTTGATGATTATTTCTATAGCTGTACAGGCACAGCATGGTTACAGAGATGGCAATCGAATAGGTATTTCTGGTGGAATAACACAAACCTCTTTAATTACTTCTAACTTTAGTACGAAACCGGAAATAGGTTGGATTGGTGGATTTTCGGTCCGCGGGAATTATTATAATAACTTCAGTATGATTTTCGGAATGCAGTTTTCAGAAAGTAATTTCTCTGTTGGAACCACTACCCTTTCGGCTCAGAATAAAGAGGTTAATTATAAATTTTTGGCTGCTCAGATAAGGTTATTGTTAAGTTATAATATTGTCGAAGATCATTTTTCCTTTGAACTTGGCCCAGTTCTCCAAGTAAATGATAAGCTAAAATTTAATTCCAATGACAAGGAAAATAGGATTGCAGGAACAGCATTACTAACTAATGATATTATTGATGTCACTAAGATTAACGGTAATTTTTATGCCGGTATTTCAGCAGGTTCCAAAAGAGTCAAAGCAGTAGTATCTTACCAGTATGGGTTGAATAATTTTCTGAATAATTTGAATAAAAGCGAAGAATTTAAGTTGAAGAACAACGGTGATTTCAAAGGGCATTTAGGAATACTGAGCGGACAGTTGTTGCTTAATTTATAAATTAAGAAAAGACGCCATTATAATCGCGCAAATGACCTACATTTGCGCGATTTATTTTTAACCTAAAATTATATATGAAAACGATTAGATTTTTAACTTTTACAACATTCATTTTTTTACTATCAATTTGTTTTAGTTCTTGCTTTATTGGAAGAAATGTAGTAAAAAAAAGAGCAAGAGTAGCATATACAGAAGAAAATAATGCTATTCCACCAGAATTCGGAAAAAAAGAAACGGTATTGCTATGTGTATTAAAAGGGAGAAATAGCTATGATAAATATTTAAGAAAAGCAGTAATTGAAAATTATAAAGGGGAGTATTTATTTATAACTCCTTATGATTTAATAGGAGAAAAGTATCCTAGAGAAAAGTATAGATATTATTTTGATTATAATATGGGAAAAACTTCTACTGTATTCTATCAGAATAGTGGTTTAAGTTCATCGATAACTTATAAAGCTTTTTTTGTTCGTGATAGGCTAACGAATGAATCGTTTGAGAATGGTGCTTCATTTAGTTATTTTAGAGAGGCTATGATAGTTTATATGCAAAACCTCGAATTTAAAAGATTATCAATTCAATAATTTAAGGCCTCAAAATATTTGAGGCTTTTTTATTTCATGTTAAAATTGATCCTTTTCTTTCGAAGCTATTTTCAATCCAAACAGTTAATTTGACTATTTGTTTAAACTGGAAAAGGTTTGTATTTTTTTGTTTTGACTGGAATATGCAGGACATAATAACATGGCTATTTTAGGGTTTTTCAACAATCCGGTTTATGTAAGTTGTATATAAAAAACCCTGCATTTGCAGGGTTTTCTTTTTCTATAAAGTTTGAATTGCTTTTTCAATTCGTTTAATGGTTTCTTCTTTCCCAATCATTTCAACAATGTCAAAAAGATGTGGTCCCATCATTTTCCCGACTAAACTTAACCGGAAGGGCTGCATTACTTTCCCTATTCCTATTTCATTTTTCGTAAGCCAGTCTTTTACCTCGGTTTCAATATTTGCAGATGTAAAATCAGTGGTATTTTCCAGGACTGAAATCAATTGTTTCATTAAATCAGGAGTTTCTTCTTTCCAGTTTTTTGATGCTTTTTCATCATATGTTACTGGAGCTTCAAAGAAATAATCAGACAAATCCCAAAGTTCATTAACAAAATGCGCTCTTTCTTTTACTGAAGTAACCACTTTTGTTACATATGCTAAATCGGTTTCTATTCCCTTTGATTGAACAATTGGCAAAAATAATGTTGATAAACTGGCATCGTCTTTCTTTACAAGATATTGATGATTAAACCACTTGTTTTTTTCAGGATCAAATTTAGCCCCTGCTTTGTTGACTCTGTTTAAATCGAATTTTTGAATTAATTCTTCTAACGAAAACAGCTCTTGTTCTGTTCCGTCATTCCATCCTAATAAGGCTAAAAAGTTGATTACTGCTTCTGGGAAAAATCCATTTTCTCTATAACCGGAAGAAATACCTTCTTCGGTTTTCCATTCCAAAGGAAATACTGGAAAGCCCATTTTGTCTCCATCTCTTTTGGATAATTTTCCATTTCCGATTGGTTTCAAAATCAAAGGTAAATGGGCAAACTCTGGAGCTTCCCATCCGAAAGCTTTATACAGTAAGACGTGTAATGGCATTGAAGGAAGCCATTCTTCACCACGAATTACATGTGATGTTTCCATCAAATGATCATCTACAATGTTGGCTAAATGGTAGGTTGGCATTCCGTCACTTTTAAATAGTACTTTATCGTCTAGTAAACTGGTTTCAAATTTTATATCGCCACGGATGATATCTTTCAGATGTAACGTTTCATCAACTGGAGTTTTAAAACGAATAACATATTCTTCTCCGTTTGCGATTCTTTTTTCTGTTTCTTCTTTCGAAATTACCAGAGAAGTGTCTAATTTTTCCCTGTTATGATGATTATAGATAAAAGTTTTCCCTTGTTCTTCATGCTCTTTTCGATGTGCATCCAGCGCTTCTGAAGTATCAAAAGCATAGTACGCCCAACTGGAATCTATTAACTGGTCAGCATATTGTCTGTACAATGGTTTTCTTTCGCTTTGGCGGTACGGACCAAATTTTTCATTCTTTCCTACAGTTTCATCAGGAGCAATTCCCAACCATTCCAGCGCTTCCATAATATAGGCTTCAGCACCAGGAACAAAACGGTTCTGATCAGTATCTTCTACTCGCAAAAAGAAAACACCATTGTTTTTTTTGGCAAATAAATAATTAAATAAAGCGGTACGTACTCCGCCAATATGTAAAGGTCCTGTAGGACTTGGTGCAAAACGCACGCGAACTTGCTTTGACATTTTATATAAAATTTGATTGCAAAGATACGGTTTCAATGCGTCAATTTAAAAATTTGAAAATGAGATTTATCCATTGGCTTTTTTTTAGCATTTAAGCAATTTAAAAATTTGTACTTTTATAGGTTATTAAGACAAGAAACTATATTACTGTGGAAAACTCAAAAATTATATTTCAAAAGCTCGAAGGATTTATCAGGAAATTTTACACCAATGAATTGTTGCGGGGGACTATTTTCTTTGTTGGATTGGGACTAATTTATCTTTTGGCCACCAGTTTCATTGAGTATTTTCTTTGGTTAAAACCGGTTGGCAGAACATTCTTGTTTTGGTTATTTATCTGTGTTGAAGTTTTTTTACTTATCCGATTTATAGCTTTTCCTGTTTTTAAACTTTTTAAAGTTCAAAAAGGAATTGATTTTAACGACGCTTCACGAATCATTGGCAGTCATTTTTCTGAAGTAAGTGACAAGCTAACTAATTTTCTTCAGCTTTCTAAAGATGATAATCATTCCGAATTGTTGCTGGCATCGATAGAACAAAAGGCTAATTCTTTGCAGCCAATTCCATTTACGAACGCCATTGATTTTAAGAAGAATAAAAAGTTTTTACCGTTAGCAATTATTCCATTGTTAGTTTTCTTGTTTTTAATACTTTCAGGTCGTGAGCAATTTATTACTGAAAGCATGAATCGTGTAGTGCATTACAAAGAACAATTTTTACCTCCTGCTCCATTTAGTTTTGTTGTAACTAATAATTTGCAAACGGAGCAAAATAAAGATTTTGTTTTGAAGGTTAAAACGATTGGTTCAGTTGTGCCTGAAAAAGCCATGATTTTTATTGATGACGAAAGCTATTTTATGGAGAATAACAAACAAGGTGAATTTCAATTTGTATTTGAGAAACCACTGCAGAATGTAGATTTTCATATCGAAGCAAATGAGATTTCTTCTGAAGATTACACGCTGAATGTTGTCACCGTTCCTGCCATTTCCAATTTTATAATGACACTCAATTTCCCAAATTATCTGAATAAGAAATCGGAATTGATTAAAGGAACCGGTAATGCTATTGTACCGGAAGGGACACAAATAACATGGAAAATCAGTACGATTGCTACTTCTGGAATTAGTTTGATTCACGATAAAGCCTCTTTTTCTTTTCAGAACTCTGGAAATGAGTTTAAATTGACGAAGAATATACTTCAAAACACAGATTATCAAATATTTACTTCAAATAAATCGGTTAAAAACTATGAAAAACTGAACTATTCAATTAATATTATCAAAGATCAGTATCCAACCATCAAAGCTACAACTGCACCGGACTCTTTAAAGGTTGGTAAAAATTATATTTTAGGACAGATTTCAGATGATTACGGATTTTCAAAATTACAGATTGTCTATTTTCCTAAGGACAAACCGGAAGATGCGAAACGCGAAACTATAGCTGTTAAGCAGGATGTCTTTGGTCAATTTGTTTTTTCATTTCCAAGCAACTTACCTATTGTAGTGGGAGTGCCTTACGATTACTATTTTGAGGTATTTGATAACGATGCACCGCATAATTTCAAAAGTTCTAAATCTTCTGTTTTCTCTCATCGTGAATCTACACTTGAAGAGAAGCAGGAAGAGAATTTGCAACAGCAGAATAATAACATCAATAGCTTGCAGAAATCTCTTAATGCGCAGGACAAACAAATGTCTGAATTGGAAAAACTGAAAAATAATAACAAAGAAAAAAGCAGTTTAGATTATAAAGAGCAACAAAAAATAAACGATTTCATAAAAAGGCAGAAGCAACAAGAAGATTTAATGAAAGAGTTTTCAGAAAAAATCAAAGACAATTTAGAGCAATTTAAGTCCAATGAAAAAGATCCTGAAAAGGAATTATTAAAAGAACGTCTTGAAAAAGCGGATAAGGAATTAGAAAAAAATCAAAAGCTTTTGGATGAACTTAAAGAATTAAACGAGAAGTTGAATCAGGAAGAGTTGTTTGATAAGATTGAAAAATTCCAGCAAAAGAGTAAAAATCAAACTAAGAATTTGGAGCAGTTAGTTGAGTTAACTAAGCGTTATTATGTAGAGAAAAAAGCTGAACAGATTGCAGATAAATTAGAGAAACTTTCTGAAAAACAAGATGCGCTTGCTGATGATAAAAAGGAGAATTCTACTGAAAAGCAAAACGAAATCAATAAAGAATTCGATAAGATTCAAGAAGAATTAAAGGAATTGGACAAGGAAAACAAAGAGTTAAAATCGCCAATGGACATTCCTCAAGACAAAGAAAAGCAAGAAAGCATTGATAAAGATATGCAAAATGCTTCTGATGAATTAAAGAAAAATCAAAAAGAGAAAGCCTCTCCTAAACAGAAAAGTGCAGCAAAAAAAATGATGCAGATGAGTCAGTCGATGCAATCTGAAATGGAAGGTGGCGAACAGGAACAAATGGAAGAAGACGTTAAAATGCTTCGTCAGATTTTAGATAATCTACTTGAATTTTCATTTTCTCAGGAAGGATTGATTAAGAATTTCAAGTCGATGTCAAGTGTGTCATCTGCTTCGTTTACGAAATATCTTAAGACGCAACAAGATTTAAAAACCCAATTCAAACATGTTGATGATAGTTTGTTTGCCATGTCATTGCGTAACCCAAAAATCAGCGAGCAAGTTACTTCTGAGATTGGAAAAGTATATTACAACATTGACAAAAGCATTGAGAACTTTACAGAAAATCAGTTAGGGCGCGGAACAGCTAGTCAGCAATTTTCATTAACAAGTGCTAATAATTTGGCTAACTTATTAAGTGATATTCTCAACGGAATGCAAATGTCGCTTGCTGGAATGGCTGGCGGAAAACCAAAACCAGGACAAGGACAAGGGATGCAATTGCCGGATATCATTAAGAAGCAAGAAGGGTTAGCCAAGAAAATGGGTGAAGGAAAACCTAAACAAGGTAATGATGGCAAGCAGGGAGAGAAAGGTGAGAAAGGTGATAAACCGGGTGATAAAAAAGGAAGTAAACCTGGTTCAGGCGGAGAAGGAAGTGATGGTGAAGGAGACGCAAAACAAGTGTTGGATATTTTAAAAGAACAGCAACAATTGCGTGATGCATTGGAAAAAGAATTGCAAAAAAACGGTCTTGGCGGTTCAGGACAAAATGCTTTGAACCAAATGAAACAGATCGAAAAGCAACTTATCAATAAAGGTTTCACTAACGATGTGATTCAAAAAGCATTGAATTTAAAATATGAATTACTCAAACTAGAGAAGGCGATGCAAGAGCAAAATCAAGATACGAAGCGACAATCGAATACAAACAAAACGCAGTTTAATAACAGCGCTTCTCCTCTACCGCAGAAATTACAAGATTATTTAAATAGCATTGAAATTTTAAACAGACAAACACTACCTTTGCGCTCCAATTTTAACCGCAAGGTTCAAGAATATTTTAGAGAAAATGATAAGCTTTAATTATGAATTAGATTTCGAAATCCCAAACGAAGAATTGTATTTCGATTGGATTTCAAATGTTATTAAGTCCGAAAATAAGTCAGAAGGAGAAATTAATTATATTTTTTGTGATGATGAGTATTTGGTTGAAATGAATCAACAGTATTTAAATCATGACACTTTAACTGATATTATTAGCTTTGATTATTCTATTGGCAACGAAATTAACGGCGATATTTATATTTCCATTGAAAGAGTAAAAGACAATGCGGTTGATTTTAATGTTGATTTTAGTGAAGAATTGAAGCGAGTTCTTATTCATGGTGTGCTGCATTATTGTGGATATAAAGACAAAAGCGAAGCCGATGAGTTGTTGATGAGAAGTAAAGAAGATGAAAAAATCAAATTGTTTCACGTGAAACAATAGGTTTTAATTTATTGTTTTTTGATTGTTTCACGTGGAACAGTTTTAAATACAATAAAAGAAAAGGATGAAGTTCCACGTGGAACAATTAGAATATAGGTTTGGATTTCCGTGTAACCGGATCTAAATATTAAACTCCAAGTTAAAATGTTTTTAGAAAAATACGATGTAATTGTGGTTGGTGCCGGACATGCCGGATGCGAGGCTGCCGCTGCCGCTGCAAACTTAGGCTGTAAAACTTTGTTGGTTACAATGAGCCTTCAGAATATTGCACAAATGTCCTGCAATCCTGCTATGGGTGGAATTGCAAAAGGACAGATTGTTCGAGAGATTGATGCTATTGGTGGTTATTCAGGAATTGTTTCTGATAAAACAGCCATTCAATTTAAGATGTTGAACAAGTCCAAGGGACCTGCAATGTGGTCGCCAAGGGTGCAAAGTGACCGCATGCGCTTTTCTGAAGAATGGAGATTAATGTTGGAGCAAACTCCAAATCTTGATTTTTACCAGGAAATGGTTTCCGGTGTTATTGTAGAAAATAATAAAATCATCGGAATTAAAACGGCACTAGGTCTAACCATTTATTCAAATTCCGTTGTGTTGACAAATGGTACCTTCCTAAACGGATTGATCCACATTGGTGACAAACAGTTTGGAGGAGGACGTGCTGGCGAAAGTGCTTCTTTCGGAATCACGGAAGATTTGATTAAAGTTGGTTTTGAATCTGGAAGAATGAAAACCGGAACGCCTCCACGTGTTGATGGACGTTCTTTAGATTATACAAAAATGAGAGTTGAAGGCGGCGATGTTAATCCTTCCAAATTCTCTTATTCCGATATGACAAAACCATTAACGATTCAAAGGGATTGTCATATGACTTATACGTCTCCTTTGGTTCATGATTTATTGCGTGAAGGTTTTGAACGTTCGCCAATGTTTAATGGAAGAATTAAAAGTTTAGGGCCAAGATATTGCCCTTCTATCGAAGATAAAATTAATCGTTTTGCGGATAAAGACAGACATCAGTTATTTGTGGAACCTGAAGGGTGGAACACCGTTGAAGTTTATGTAAACGGATTTTCAACTTCGCTACCGGAAGACATTCAGTTTAAAGCTTTGCGATCTGTTGAAGGATTTGAGAACGTTAAATTTTTCAGAGCAGGTTACGCCATTGAATACGATTATTTCCCTCCTACCCAATTGAAACATACTTTGGAAACCAAGTTAGTTGACGGATTGTATTTCGCTGGGCAAATTAATGGAACCACAGGTTATGAAGAGGCAGCTTCTCAAGGTTTGATTGCCGGAATTAATGCCGCTTTGAAAGTTAAAGAGCAAGACCCTTTTATTCTAAAACGTGATGAAGCTTATATTGGCGTTCTTATTGATGACCTTATTACAAAAGGAACCGATGAACCGTATCGAATGTTTACATCACGAGCCGAATACAGAACTTTACTTCGCCAGGACAATGCTGATTTCAGACTGACTCCAAAATCTTTCGAAATAGGGTTAGCTTCTGAAGCAAGAATGCGACGCATGGAAGAAAAATTTTCTAAATCTGAAGCGATGGTAGATTTTATCAAAGAGACAAGTGTCACTGCTGCGGAAGCAAATCCGGTTTTAGTCGCCAAAGAAACTTCTGAGGTTACACAATCCGATAAAATGTTTAAAATATTTTCACGCCCACAAATCGATATGCAGGATATGATGCAATTTGATAAAGTAAGGGAATATGTTGCTGAACATGATTTAGATCAGGAAATTTTGGAACAAACCGAAATTCAGGTTAAATATTCAGGCTATATCGAGAAAGAAAGAAATAACGCTGAAAAATTGCACCGTTTAGAAGACATGCATATTCCTGAGAATTTTGATTACGATAAATTAAAATCTTTGTCTTATGAAGCCCGAGAGAAACTTAAAAAAATTCGACCGGTAACAATTTCACAAGCTTCAAGAATCAGTGGCGTTTCACCAAATGATATTTCAGTATTATTGGTTTTTATGGGAAGATAATAATTGCAAAGTACAGGAAGGAGAAATAGGATACTATACCTACTCTACTTTCCTGTTTTTAAATTTCAAATGTTCCACGTGAAACGAATATTTGAAATTTTAGGAACAAAGAAAATTTATATTTTATATTTTATTTCAATACATGGATTTTTTAAATCAATCTGTTTTTATCAAGGTCAAAGATAATTCCGTTTCAAAAGAAAATTTCGAATTGCTTATCGATGAAAACTTACAATTATTAAAAACGCATCCGCAACCTTCGCTGGATGTTTTGCCTAAATATTACGAAAGTGATGATTACATTTCTCACACAGACGGCAAGCGCTCTTTGTTCGAAAAAATGTACCATTTCATAAAATCCTATTCTTTAAAAAAGAAAGTTTCTCTGATTAATTCTTTTCATCCCGAAAAAGGAACATTATTGGACATTGGCGCGGGCACTGGAGATTTTTTGGCTACTGCCAAAGGCAATGGCTGGCAAACAACGGGGTTAGAACCAAGCGAAAAAGCTAGAAATACAGCCATTTCTAAAGGAGTTTCCTTTCAAAACTCAATTGAAAACATTGAAAACCAATCATTTGATGTCATAACAATGTGGCATGTATTGGAACATGTGCCGGATATTGAACAGCAAATCAAAGAATTGAAGCGATTATTGAAGCCAAACGGAACAATAATTATCGCTGTTCCAAATTTTAAATCGTATGACGCAAATTATTACGGAGAATTTTGGGCGGCTTATGATGTGCCAAGACATTTGTGGCATTTTTCAAAAATTTCCATTCAAAAATTATTTGCCAGCGAAAATATGAAACTCATAAAAATCCTTCCGATGATTTTTGACAGTTTTTACGTTTCACTTTTATCGGAAAAATACAAAAACGGAAAAATGAATTTTTTTAAAGCTTTCTGGATCGGATTTGTGTCTAATCTCAAAGCAAAGCGTACATTGGAGTATTCATCGCATATTTACGTGTTAAAAAACCAGTAAAACGCATTTTAAGCGCGTTTTAAAGAGTTTCTCAAAACAAAGCAGGTATTTTTATGTCGAAAAAAGGAAAGTGCTTCAAAAACACTTAAAATAAGCCAGTTTCAATAGCGAAAAACTATAAAAACCGAATTCGAATAATAATTTCTTATGATTGTTTTTTTGCCCAAATTTCAAAAAAAGAACAATTCAAAATGCTATATAATTCAACATTCCAAAAAATTACTACTTTTACCAAAATTTCAAAAAATTAATTAAAATATAAAATGAAAAAAATTGTATTAATTGCTGCATTGGCATTTTCAATGATTGCCTGTGATAAAACTCCAAGTGCTAAAGAATTCAAAACAGCGTATATCGATACAGCAAAATTAATGGAGGATTATGATGAAGCTAAAGAATTGAACGAAAAATTTAAAACGAAAGGCGAAGTCATGGATCGTGAACTTGAAGTTACTGCCAAAAACCTAAAAGCAGAAATGAATAGTTTTCAACAAAACGCTATGGCAAAAGGTCAGGCTTGGGCTCAGCAAAAAGGTACTGAATTGCAACAAAGACAGCAACAATTGCAGTATACTCAACAAGGAATGTTGCAAGAATTACAGCAAGAAAGCGGGAAAGAAACAGACAGTTTAGTGAAGAAAGTAAAACAATTCATTAAAGACTACGGAAAAGAAAAAGGATACGATTATATCTATGGAACAGGCGATGCAGCCACTGTTTTGTATGCAAAAGACGCTTATGATATTACTGGTGAAATGGTCAAAGTTCTAAATGAAAAATTCGCCGGAAAAGTTAAAACAGAAGAGAAAACGGAAGACAAGAAGGAAGAAAAAAAATAATCTCCTCAAGCAATAAGTAAAAACCTTCATCGATTGTGATGGAGGTTTTTTTTTGGAGCTGATTCCCGCTTTTTGCAGTATCTTTTCCCTTCGCCAGCACTTATTTAAAAAACGACGGCACATTCTGCAAAGGCTTCCGGAAAAAGGATACTTGCTGCAATCGGGGCTAGAACCTGTAATTCTTAGTTAATATATCGAAAATCTGAACGCTCTTTTATCTGTTTTCATTTGAAAAAAATCGATATTTTAGCCGAATATTTACAAGCCAAATGGAAAACCTATCTCAAGACGCCAAGTACACACTACAGTTCATCAATCAAACCCAACGGAATATATTTCTGACAGGTAAAGCCGGCACGGGAAAAACGACACTTTTACGGGAAATTATCAGCACCACGCACAAAAATGTTGTGGTGGTTGCTCCTACTGGAATAGCCGCTTTGAATGCTGGCGGTGTCACTATACACTCTATGTTTCAACTGCCATTTGCAGGGTTTATTCCGGATAACAGCGCACCGCAATTTTCAGATTCGGTTAGATTTGAAACCAAACAGACTTTGGCCAGACATTTCAAAATGAGCGGCTTAAAAAAGGCAGTCATCCGAAATATGGAACTTCTGATCATTGACGAAGTCAGTATGCTTCGTGCGGATTTGCTCGATGCTATTGATTTTATGCTGCAATCGGTTCGTAAAAAGAGAAGTCCTTTTGGCGGCGTTCAGGTATTATTCATCGGCGATTTGATGCAATTGCCACCGGTAATCAAGGATGAAGAATGGAAAACATTGCGCAATTATTACAACGGAAAGTTCTTTTTCCATTCACACGTAATTCAGTTAAATCCACCGCTATACATTGAACTTTCGAAGATTTTCCGTCAAACGGATGATGTTTTTATATCGGTTTTAAATCATTTGAGAAACAACCGGATTTCTCAGGAAGATCTTAGGGTTTTAAATCAGTATGTAAAACCGAGTTTTGACTTTCAAACCAACAAAGGTTATATCACACTGACCACGCACAACGCCAAAGCGGATGCTATGAATGCGAAAGCACTGGAAGAACTGGAAGGAAAAAGGATGAAGTTCAAACCTGAAATTACGGGTGATTTTCCGGAAAAAATTTACCCTGTTGAAGAGCATTTAGAACTCAAGCCTGGTGCGCAGATTATGTTTGTGAAGAATGATTTATCTGCCGAGAAAAGCTTTTTTAATGGTAAAATGGGCTTCGTCAAGTCCCTTTCTGATGAAGAAATCCTGGTTCATTTCCCTGATGAAAATAAAACGATTGAAGTTGAAAAATACGAATGGGAGAACATACGTTATTTCGTAAATCCTGATACCAAAGAAATTGAGGAAGAAGTTTTAGGCACCTTCGTCCATTACCCTATCAAACTGGCTTGGGCCATTACCGTCCACAAAAGCCAAGGACTGACTTTTGACAAAGCTGCGCTTGATGTTTCGCAGGTTTTTCTTCCAGGGCAAGCCTATGTGGCTTTATCGCGTTTGCGTTCGTTAGAAGGGCTTATTTTGCTTTCCCCACTACAAATGAATGGTATTTCAAACGATTTAGATGTAATGGATTATGCCGAAAATAAAGCCAACGAAGAAATTCTTGCCAGTTCACTGCAATTAGAAACAAGAAAATTTCTGCTGGAATTCTTAAAAGAGTCTTTCGATTGGAATGATTTGGCTCAGGAATGGAGAAATCATCAATTCAGTTACAGTGAAAAATCAGATAATTCGGAGAAATCAAAGCATTTTATCTGGGCAAAAAAACAAACCGGAATTATTTGGGAAATGCAGGATCCTGCCAGAAAATTTTTCAATCAGCTAAATAAACTTTTTTCGAGTGAATCTGTTGATTATCAATTTATTGAAGAAAGAGTTAATGCCGCCTATTCTTATTTTTTCCACCAAATGGATCAATTGGTTTATGAAATTTTGTGGAAGCTAGAAGAAGTAAAACGAATTAAAAAAGTAAAAGCATTTTATGATGAATTAACTGTTTTGGAAGAACTGCAGGTGAAAGCTGTTTTAAGATTGATGAAGGCCAAGTTGTTGGTAAAAACAATCGTTTCACAGGAAACAATTTGCAAAGAAAACCTGACTTCAAGTGAAATTAAAAGTTATAAAACCAATAAGTTAGAAAAAATACGCCAGGAATTCAAAAAGCAAAACAGTACACTGATTGATGAGGGCGATACTGTCGAACGCTATTCGAAGAAGGACAAAGCTGCAAAAGCACCTAAAAAAGCTACTGTTCAGGAAACGTATGAGTTATGGATGGAAAAAAACACGATCAAAGAAATTGCCGCCATCCGAAAACTTACACCGCAAACTATCGGCGGCCATATTGCAAAACTGATTGAAGCCGGCTCAATTCGGATTACGGAAGTCTTACCCGAAGATAAAATCCTTGCATTAACTGATGTTTTCAAAGATTACCACGAAGAAACGCTAAATCCTCTAAAAGAAAAATACGGTGATAAATTTACCTGGGATGAATTGAAAATGTTCAGAGCAAGTCTGAATACTGTTTAACTCAGCCAATATACTGCTAAAACTGCAGGGATGAAATAAATTGCTATCGTTCTGGCACCGTCATAATCTTTAGCAATTCGTTGTCCAAAAAGCAGCATTAATAAGGCAATACAAGAAACCGAAGCGCCATATTTCCCAAAAACCGTTCCTCCGCTTATTGAAATTTCAACAACGCCAGCAAGACATAAAATTCCTGCGATAATCTCTAAAACCAGCAACGTTTTTAGGGCCGGAGCAACTTTACCAGCCAGAAAAGTGCCTGAGAAATGCTCTGTTAACCAGGATAAATTTCCGTTGTAATCAGTATACTTATCGTAACCTGACTGTAAAAAAGTAATGGCTAAAAAAATCAAGATAAAAACGGCGGCTAGGTTTTCCATAAGCTTATTTTTTATGAATTAAACGGGTTAATTTTATTGATAAATCGGTTAAAATAATTTTAGCATTTCCATTGCGTTCAATATGATAAATAGCATCGGAAAGCTCATTAAAGATATCATTTATATTGTTTCCGTTGACAAAAGGCGCGAATTTTTCAAAACTAAAATTGGCGACAGACGGTTCGATATAAACTAATTTTTCTGTTTGATAATTTAAAAGCAGTGCCTGACGGAACATTTCAACACAAAAATGAAGGAATTTTTTTTGCGTTTCCCGGCCTAAACCGGCAATTTGTTCGCTCCAGTTAATCAAATCCTGTATTGCAGCGGCATTTCCTTTGGCCCTAAAAGCAGCACGAACCCATGTGACAAACCATTCTTCAAAAGGCAAATCATCATTTACTTCGTTACAAAATTGCAAAGCTTTATTATAATTCCCTTGTGATTTTCGGGCAATTTTCTGCGCTCTTTTCGGTTCAATATTTTGACTGTTTACAAGCGATTCGGCGATAGCATTTTCGCTTAAGCCCGAAAAATGAAGTACTTGACAGCGTGAACGTATTGTTTGTATGATGTCCTCTTCACTTTCGGTAATGAGGATAAACAGTGTTTTATCTGTCGGTTCTTCAAGCAGTTTTAATAATTTATTTGACGCGGCGATATTGATTTTATCGGCCATCCAAATGATCATAATTTTATAACCGCCTTCGTAAGCTTTGAGTGAAAGTGCCTTAACAATTTCCTGAGCATCTTCTACCCTAATCTCACCTTGTTTGTTTTGAACGCCTAACATACCGTACCAATCGAACAAACTTCCGTATGGTTTTTCGGTTAGGAATTGACGCCAATCAGGTAAAAAATCAAAGCTTTTTGGCTTCGATTTTACATCTTCAGTGGTTACAGTTGGGTAAATGAAGTGCAAATCCGGATGGGAAAAATGTTCAAATTTTAAGTTACAAGAGTCATTTCCGCCTGAGTTTTCAACACCGGTATTGTGGCACAAAACATATTGTGCATAAGCAATAGCCATAGGCAAAACCCCTGATCCTTCGGGACCTACAAATAATTGGGCATGTGGAATCCTCCCTAATGAAGCACTTTGAGTCAAGTGATTTTTTAAGTGTTCGTGGCCTACTATTTCGTTAAATCGCATATGCAAATATAGCTGAATGCTTTAATTTTATCAAAAAACCAAACTTTTTTACGATGTTGCTAAAAAATTGTATTAAAATTCCTAAAAAACGCAAAAACTAACGAGTTTAAATAAAAAACTACAATTAATTCAATAAAAACAGCTAATTATTAGGAAGTTATGAAATATTAATAATACATTTGCGCCCGATTAAGGGAAAAAATAATCGACAAAATGCACATTTATAATTTTTTTTTCATATTTTTAACAAAGTAAAATTTTTTGGCACGCTTTTCGCATGTTAGTTTAAAAAATACAAATGCATTTATTTTTTTGTTACAACATTTAAGTTTTATTTACAAGTGATTTTAAAAAAAATTACAAAAAAGTTATTAAAAACTTGTAAATTCAATTTAAAGGTATATTTTTGAACTATTAGAATTTTATTAATTGAAAATTAAACGAATTACCATGAAGAAAATTATCTTTTTAAGTCTATTTCTGATTTTTGCTGCAGGACATGATGTAGAGGCACAAAGTAAAAACAAACCTAAGAGCATAATAAGTACGGGCGCTTCAATGAGAAAATATCATGAAAAAAGTGAGCTAGAGACTATGCAAAAAGGCGCATTGCTAGATTTATATATTGAAAGAATTAAAGTACTTATTAACACTTTACCATACATCGCATTGACTACAAAACCAGGTATTACCATGCAAGATGTGGGTATTCCTGATAACTCTGAGAACAACAAAGCGTTGGATTCTCAAAGAGAAAACACAACAAATTTCCTTAACGCTACTGTTGAATTCCAAAGAACGATGATGCCATATTCCGATAAAGGAAACTTGATTTCATCTATATTGTACTACGAATCAATGTTAAAAGAATTAAACCAGCTTAATGAATAAGCAAAAAGTATTAATCTAAAATATTGTTATTTTGAAATAATTTTAGTTATTAACGTTCTAAATCTACCCCCATGAGAAACTTACTAAAAATTAAATGCTTGGCCCTGTTTGTGGTTTTTTCCGCAAGTGCTCAACAAGAAAAAGGAATTATTGGTGCTAGCAACTGGCTAAACAACTGGACAGAGTTTAAACCGGCAAAAACTGAATACAATGAGACAAATCAGATTTTGTATGGCAAAATAACTACGAACACAACCCTGTACAAAAAGAATACTTATCTTTTGCAAGGGCCGGTTTATGTAACTAATAATGCGATACTTACGATTGAACCAGGAACAGTTATTAAAGGTGACTTTGAAACAAGCGGTGCTTTGGTTATTACTAAAGGAGCTCAGCTTGTGGCAAACGGAACTGAAACAGATCCAATTGTTTTCACATCTAACAGACCATCTAAAAAAGAAGGAGATTGGGGAGGTATTGTTATTTTAGGTGATGGGCCAATCAATAAATTTGGTGGAGCTTCATCTTTAAATTACGAATTAGATCCTAGTCAAACTATTTACGGAGGGGCTAATCCACAAAGTAACTCAGGAGTAATCCGTTTTTTAAGAGTTGAATTTGCGGGTAAAAAAATCAAAGGGTACAAAGATTACAATGCTATTTCTTTAGCAGGTGTAGGAAATAAAACAGTTATTGAAAACGTAATGTGCAGTTTCGCAGCTGGAAATGCTTTCGAAATATTAGGCGGTGATTTAGGTGTAAAAAACTTAGTTACTTTACGCTCTAAAGGAGATGACATCAAAATTACTCAAGGAGCGCAATGCAGAATTGACAATTCACTGACTGTGAGACATTCTTATTATTCTTCTTCTTCAAGAGCAAGATGTATGAATGTTTCGTCTTATGACAAAAAAGAAGAGGCTGACTTTTCAAAAAATCTAACCAATGTTGTCGCTACAAACTGTACTCTTGTTAACAATACAACAGATTTAGGTGCTGACTTAGCAAGCGGATTGGTTAAAGAATGTATATTTGTTGCTGATAATACTTCATTCAGTTTAAAAAAGAGTGTAATTTCAGGGTTTAGCCCAGCAGTTATTCTTGACGATGAAATTAAACTTGACGGTGGAGGATTAAAGAAAATCAAATTTGAAGAAATGTATTTTAATAATTGTAAAGGAAACATTTTTGTTGAAAACACAACAAATAATGAGGATCTTGAAGATTATTATGGAAATAGTTCATTCTTCAACTTATACGAACACACACCTAATGCTGAAATGTTTATTGATAGCAATAAAGCAACTGGAACTCCAGATTTCAGAGTTAAAATAGGTAAAATCACTGCTTCAACAAAATAATAGCGCAAAGAAACTTTTTAGATCCATTAAGAGCTAAGCTTTTAATGGATTTACTGGGTTTTGCTTAATTTTAAGTGGTTTGATGCTTTGTAATTCGATTAGATTTTCTGTTTTAAGTAATAAATATAAATTGAGTGATTATGGAGGTTAAAATTAGAACGGTCATAAATAAATGTATTTTTTCGTTAGTTTTATTAGTCTTTTTTCCACAGACAAAAATATTTTCACAAATAGGCACACCTACCTATGCCTTTACTCAAATTTGTGCAAGTACAACCTTTAACTCATATACTGTAAATTTTACTTTTACAGGGAGTAATACTTTCGTTTTAGAAATGTCTGACGCAAACGGATCTTTTGTTAGTTTAACACCTATAACGATTCTTTCTTCGCAATTAGCAACCAGTCCGGGGAACTTTGTTTTTAAAGTACCAACAACAACGGCAGGTGCAGGTTATAAATTAAGAGTCAGAGGTACTTCTCCGGCAATTACAGGTTCAAGCACATCAGCATTCTCTGCTTATTTTCAGGCGTTTGACAAACCTTTCTACATAAATAATAAAATACAAACAGTAAGTATCTGTTCAGGAGGAAGTTTCACATTATCAATAGATAGTCCAACACCTTCTGATCCTTCACCAATTGTATTTCCTAGTCTTAAATACAAATGGTACAAAGGAACTACAGTAATTCCCGGTGAAATTGGAACTTCAATAAGTATATCAACTTCAGGTGCTTATCACGTTGAAATTGATTATGGCACATGTTCTACTCCAAGTTCTGTTACAAAATCGCAAGAGGTTACGGTAAATATTGTCGCTGCAGGTTCAAGTTTTACAATTACATCCAGCGGAGGTACAACAATTTGCCCTTCATCGCCAACAACTTTGAGCACAGCTCCTGGTTATTCTTACCAATGGTTTAAAGATAATGTGCTGATTGCAGGCGCCACATCAAACAGTTATATAACAGGCCAAGCAGGTGCTTATCATGTATTGGTTGGACAAGGCAGTTGCTCTTCGACTTCAAATACAATAACGTTAAGCACAACTAGTTTTAATGCTTCGATAGATGTTTTGGAATTACCTCAGGAGAATATAATGCTGGTTGGCGAAACAAAAACGGTAACAGTTATAACAAATGCCTCTAATCCGACATTCCAATGGTATTCTGGATCTACTCCAATTCCAGGAGAAACAAACAGTTCATTCAGTACTTCAACTGCGGGAACTTATAAAGTAGCAGTTACACAAACAACAGGTTGCACACTTACTAAAGAACTCTTTTTTAAATTTAAAGAAGGGGTAAATGCAGTTAACATTCCAAACGTAATAAGTCCAAATGCAGATGGTATTAATGATCTTTGGATTATACCACAAGAATACATTTCTGCTAACACAGAAGTATTGTTAATCAATGCATTAGGAGAAATTGCACTAAAAACAAAAAATTATCAAAATAATTGGCCAGAAAGTGCGTTAGAGTTCAAGTCTGTTAATCCGGTATACTATTATATCATAACAAAAGAGGGCGGTGAAGTTAAAAAAGGGTCTATAACAATTGTTAAGTAGTATGAAAAAAGGATTACTAAGTATTTTATTATTATGTTGTTTTATTGATAGGAACTATGCACAAACAGATGGCGTAGTTTCATTTGATGTACCTGCAAAAAATTCTTTAAAGTTTAATAAATTCTTAATAAATCCAACGTTTAGTTTTGTTAGAGAAGATGAATCATTCATCAACCTTCATAATAAAACGCAATGGTCTGAATTTGAAAATGCTCCTAAAGCCTATTTTGTAAGTTATTCCGGAAAATTCCGAGAGGACAATGGTATTGCTTTTGGTATTTTTAAAAGGAATTACGGTATTTTGACTTCTTTCGGAGCAGTCGGTAATTTTGCCCGGAATATCGCCATGTCAAACGATAATAACTTTACCTTCGGATTAAATCTTGCGTATCTGAACAGTGGCCTAAACACAGGAGATATCATTACAAATGATCTTACTGATCCTTCACTTCAAAACATTCCTAAAAACTCTCTTGTAACCATCAATCCGGGAATCAATTACAGTACTGCTGTTATGGATTTCGGATTATCTGCAAATAATATCTTCACTTACAATTTTAGCGATTCGGGATTAGTCTCAGAAGATCCTGCAAAAAGTGTCGCCGGTCATATCATGTACACGGGTTATATGTATAACTCAGGTTTTTTTGAAAACGCTAAATTTTCGACAATGATTAAAGGTGAAATGGCAAAAGACAAAACCATTCTCTCCGGATCAGTATTGTTTAATGCTCCTAGAGGAGGCTGGGTTCAGGCTGGTTATAACAGCCTTTATGGCGTTTCAGGAGGATTAGGACTTATTATTGCAAAAAAAATATCAATAGGATATACTGTTGAAAAGGGAATGGGGAATTTCTCAAATTTTGGAATTTCTCATGAAATTGTCCTTGCTTATAAAATAAAAGGCTATGGTGACTATGAAGATTACAAACCAATCGTAAAAGCAAGTAAAAAAACAAATCCTGGAGCAGCGGAGAAAAAAGTTGCCATAAAGAAAAAAACACCTGCTGAACTTAAAAAAGAGCGTGATGAACAATTAGCGCTTAAAGCAGAACAGGAAAGAGCTAGATTAGAGGAAGAACGTCTTCGTAAAGAAAAAGATTTGGCAGATGCAAGAGCTAAAGCAGAGGCAGATGCAAGAGCTAAAGCTGAAGCGGAAAAACTATTAGCTATCCAAGGAAGAGAAGCAGCTGAAGCCAGAGCAAAAGCAGAAGCAGAAGCAAGAATAAAAGCAGAACAAGATAAAGCCAAAGCTATTGCTGAAGCCGAGCGTTTGCGCAGGGAAAAAGAAGCGGCTGATGCCAAAGCAAAATTAGATGCAGCGGCCAAAGCCAAAGCCGATAAGTTAAAAGCGGATGCAGATGCCAAAGCACAAGCGGAAGCAGAACGTCTGCGACTCATAAAAGAAGCGGCTGACGCGAGAGCAAAAGTAGCCGCAGATGCGAAAGCCAAAGCTGATGCAGATGCCAAAGCTAAAGCGGATGCAGAAGCAGAACGTTTACGTCTTGCAAAAGAAGCTGCAGACGCAAAAACTAAGTCTGATGCTGATGCGAAAGCCAAAGCTGATGCAGAACGTTTACGCTTAGCGAAAGAAGCGGCTGACGCGAGAGCAAAAGTAGCCGCAGATGCGAAAGCCAAAGCTGATGCAGATGCCAAAGCTAAAGCGGACGCCGAAGCAGAACGTTTACGTCTTGCAAAAGAAGCTGCAGACGCAAAAACCAAGTCTGATGCTGATGCGAAAGTCAAAGCTGATGCAGAACGTTTACGCTTAGCGAAAGAAGCAGCAGATGCGAAAGCAAAAGCAGACGCTGATGCCAAAGTGAAAGCCGATGCTGACGCAAAAGCTAAAGCTGACGCCGAAGCAGAACGTTTACGTCTTGCAAAAGAAGCTGCAGACGCAAAAACCAAGTCTGATGCTGATGCGAAAGCCAAAGCTGATGCAGAACGTTTACGCTTAGCGAAAGAAGCAGCAGATGCGAAAGCAAAAGCCGACGCTGATGCAAAAGCTAAAGCTGACGCCGAAGCAGAACGTTTACGTCTTGCGAAAGAAGCAGCAGATGCGAAAGTCAAAGCCGACGCAGAAGCTAAATCACAAGCTGATGCTGAAAAAGCACGTTTAGCGAAAGAAGCAGCAGATGCGAAAGCCAAAGCTGATGCTGATGCAAAAGCTAAAGCTGACGCCGAAGCAGAACGTTTACGTCTTGCGAAAGAAGCAGCAGATGCGAAAGTCAAAGCCGACGCAGAAGCTAAATCACAAGCTGATGCTGAAAAAGCACGTTTAGCAAAAGAAGCAGCAGATGCGAAAGCGAAAGCTGATGCAGAAGCCAAAGCCAAGGCGGATGCTGAAGCAGAGAAATTACGTCTGGAAGCGGAAGCCAAAGCGAAACTGGACGCTAATAAAACCGCAGAAGATAAACAATTAGACTACTTAAGCCAAGTAATTGATGATTCCAAGAAAAACCAAAGCGAATCATTGGCTAGACTTGACTCTATCGCTAAATCTAAAGAAAATGAGCTTTTAGAATTAAGAAGAGTGAATGATTTGTCTGAGCAGGGAATTGTTTCTGAGGTTAAAGAGTACCAAAGTACATCAGCAGCAAACAGAGCACTTGAGGTATTAAAAGCTGAAATTGAAGAAAACAATAAAAACACTAATAATTTTATTAGCGAGTACGAAAAACTTTATAAAGAAAGAATTATAAAAGTACCGAATAAGAATGATATAGTTAATCAGAATTACCTTAAAACAATCAACCAGTTAAAAGCTGAAAAAATCGCTACTGATAAGAGAAATGCAGATTTATTAGCAAAACTGGAAAGAATTAAAACGGAAACGGATATAGAGAAAAAACGTAGAATCAAACAGGCTAAATTTGATAATAATCAAACTAAATACCTAAAAGACAGAGAAACGTTAAAACAAATTAAATTAGCAACGACTCCAAACAGTAAGGTTTATAAACCGGAAGATTTTGATTTTGGTGAGGAAGATTTGTCTAATATGCAGATTGTTAAAAACATCGAAAACATCGATAAAGGATTCTATCTGGTTGTTGCAGCGCATAAAGACGAAGTAAAACGTGATGCTTTCATTAAAAAAGCAATAGAATCCGGACAAACGAATATTGATTTCTTTTATAATGTGAGTACAAGTACTTATTATATTTATTATCAAAAATTCAGTGATATCCAAGATGCCACAAGAGCTAACGAATTAAAAGGAAATAAGCCATACAACGGAAAAATGGTAATTGTGAAGGTAGAATAACATTAAAAACGATTAACATTTTTTTAGAGAGAAAAAAAATCCTAAAAAAATGTTAATTGAAATAAAAATATAAATAACTTTAGTCCCCATTAAAAAATCAAAGCCAATGAAAAAGGTTTAAGTTTTATACGGTTTAAAGAATTAAAAAATATAACAGAGCCGAAGTAAATTCAAACCTGTTGTTTGACGGATAATTATTATTGAAAAAATGGAAAAATTGCCCCAATCAATTACTACTAAATTCAATTTCACAAGCATTTTCAGGAATGGAGATTGTTTAAATATGCTACTACTATGAGAAAAATTACGTTCATTAAAAAGGCCTTAGTTGCTGTAATGTTTTTATCAAGCATTATCTCATACTCTCAAAATCACAAGGCGTTTACTCCTCGATTTGACCAAGATGTCAGAGGGGATATGTTGCTTATAGGGAACAATATTTTAAATAGAGATACAGCTACTAAGGATCCTAACGATCCGTATAGTGGAAATGATATTTCCGGAGCGGAGTATAATTCATCATTTACTATGAATTATATCGATATTGATTCTGATCCGGCAACTTTTAACTCAAGTAGTGCAAACTTAGTAAGTCCTAGACCTGCAGGACCCAATCAGAATTGCTACAAAATTATTTATGCGGGTCTTTATTGGGGAGCCATTCTTCAGTCATCGACACGAACGGATATTAATAAAGTAAAGTTTAAATTGCCTACCGGCGGATATAATGATATTACCGGTCAGATAGTTTATGATTCGGACACTACACCTTTTTCGAGTGATGCAGCTAAACCGTACGCCTGTTATGCTGACGTTACAAGTCTAATAGCGCCATTAGCAAATCCGGTGGGTACTTATACTGTTGCTAATGTAACATCAAGTCAAGGGTTGTTAGGAGGAATTGGTCTATGTGCAGGATGGAGTTTGATAATTGTCTACGAAGATCCAACACTTACCAGTAAATCAATTATTACGTATGATGGATTTAGTGCTATTGGGGGTACTACTACACTTGATATAGCAATTAATAATTTCAGAACGATTCCGTCAGGACTGGTAAAAGCAAAATTTGCAATGAGCTCCCTGGAAGGAGACGAGGCTATTACAGGAGATTACTTAAGAATAAATGGATTCAATCAATCTACTGCAGAACGCCCAACAAATAATTTTTTCAACAGTACAATTACTGATACCGGTGGATATTTTACAAACAGGACTCCCAACAGTAGCAATACCCTTGGGTTTGATGCAGGAATTTATAGTGTAAACAACCCCCCCTCGATCCCATTCCCCGGCGGACAGGTAATACCCAATAATGCTATCTCGGCCAATATTACGTTAGGTACAAACGGAGATGCTTATTTTTATTATTTTACTGCTTTTGCGGTAGATATTATTGCTCCTGAGATTTTACTGACCAAAGATGTACAAGATGCTATTGGAACTCCAATCGGAGGGACTCCGGTAAATTTAGGACAGCAATTAAATTATATAATCGGTTTTGAAAATGTTGGAAACGACCCGGCAACATCTTTTACCATAAAAGACGTTCTGCCTCTTAATATAACATTTAACTATCCTGCCGATTTAGATATGTCGCAAGCTCCGGCTGGAACGACACATACCTATGATCCAATTACGAGAACGCTGGTATTTACCATACCAAATGATGCGCCACCAGCAGTAGATCATCAGCATTATCAGATAAAAATTAAAGTGCAGGTGGTAACCACTTGTCTGGAATTGGCGGATGCCTGTTCAAATCTTATCAAGAATCAGGCATTTGCTACTTATACAGGAACGGACAATACAAATGTATTTTCTGATGAAGGTAGTATAGCTGATTTTGGAGTTTGTGGTCTTGGGACACCTGGGTCTACAAACTTTCTTGTTGGTTTAGAAGATTGTAGCTTTGTAAGAAGCGAAGTATTGTGCGGTACAAACATAACTTTAACTGCTGCAAACGGATATCAATCTTATACTTGGACTGGACCCGGACCAATTACCCCGGTTGCAGGAACAAATAATCAATCAGTAGTAATAACACAACCGGGAACATATGTTGTTCATACTACGATTGCCAATTGTTTACCAATTACAGAGACAATAAATGTGATCACTTATGGTGCAGCGGTAACAAACCCCGTTCTTCCTTATGCTGATCAAATTGTTATTTGTCCTAATGATGGAAAAGAATTGCCAAACCTATTTTTATGTGGTGTAGGTGATTCACAATTAATCCAGACAAATATTGCCGATGCGATTTCAATTTCATGGGAACAGTTAAATACAGCTAGCTGTGCAGCTGTTGTCAATCCAAACTGTGCTAATGAAAATACAGCATGTACATGGACTCAGGTTGGAACAGGATCTAATTATACTGTAACAACAGCGGGCCAATACAGAATCGTGATTAATTTTCAGGGAGGTTGTCAGCGTATTTTCTACTTTAATGTTTACCAAAATCTATTAAATCCGACAGTTGTTCCTAGAGATATTATTTGTACGACTCAAGGACAGATTACTGTTAATAATGTTCCTGCAGGATACGAATATAGCTTAAGCCCGACCGGCCCATGGCAGGCATCAAATATATTTACTATTGCTACTGCAGGGGTTTATACGGTTTACATTAGACAGATTGGTGTTGTTGGAGGATGTGTTTTTACAGTACCGAACATTCCAATACGTGCAAGAAATTATACAGTAACTTTTACGGTAACGCAACCTTTGTGTTTTGGTGAAAGAGGAAGCATAAATTTAGTTGCAAATGATGGAAATCCTCAGTATACTTTTACTATATCTCAAGGGGCCACAGTGATAAACAGTGTTGGACCTATTGCAGCAAGTAATTATACTTTCCCAAATCTTAATCCTGGAAACTATACCTATACGGTAACAACTCAGGACGGATGTATTGGAACAGGTAATTTTACAATCAATAACCCTCCGGTGTTAACCGTTACTGCTGCTTTAACAAAGCCATTAACCTGTACCGATGGTGAGATAACAATTTATCCGGTTGGCGGAACTGCTCCTTATCTGTTCTTTATAAACAGTACAACGGTCTTTCAGGCAACGCCTCAATATACTGTTTCAACACCAGGTGTTTATAATATCCAAGTTGTTGATGCTAATAACTGTACTGCCAATACTTCTATTACTGTTGCAAATAATCCTCCACCGGTATTTACAGTAAATCAGACTAATATTTTATGTTACGGAAGTACAACTGGAGCCATTAATTTTAATGTTACCAATCCAAATGGTTATACTCTTGGATATAGTATTACAGGTGGCGCACCGTTTACAACCAATCCAAATTTCACGAACCTAGCTGCAGGAACATACACAGCAGTAGTACAATACACTCTTTCCGGACAAACCTGTGTTACAAATCCACAAACTATTACTATCACTGAGCCAACAACTGCCTTGACTGCTTCAGGCGGAGTAGCAGCTGTAGCATGTGCATCTAATGGAGGGAACGGGATTGTTAGGATTACAAATGTTCAGGGAGGAACACCATTCCCTGGACCAAACCCTTACCAATATAACTTTGGTGCTGGTTACCAAAATTCTAACCAGGCAAATCTACCTCCTGGAACCTATACTATCTATGTAAGAGATGCGAATATGTGCGTATTCGCGATGACAGTGACTTTAGATCCTATTCCGGCAGATCCAACAATTTCAGTTGGCGCTCCAACATTTAATTGTAACGGAACAGCAACCAGTACGGTAACAGTAAATAATGGTACAAGCAGTTATACTTATACGTATTCCATCAATCCACCATTAGTTCCAGCACACGATCCGACATCGAACGTGTTTACTAATGTACCTTGCGGAAATTCAGTAGTTACAGTAAATTACACTTTAGTTTCACCACCAACATTCAGCAACTTATTGTTTGAAGATTTTGGAAATGGAAACGATACTACTTCTCCGGGTATTAACCCTGCTTATTGTTTTGAAAGACAAATCAACAATGCTGCTACTTGGTGTAAAACCGGACCGGCGATTGAGGATGGAGATTATAGTGTGACTAAAAAGATATTATTCCCTTATGGCGCTTGGTATCCATTCCTGGATCATACGACAAATGGAGCGAATCCAAATGCAAGATTCTTAGCTATTAATATTGGAGGAGTTGCAGGCGTTGGCGGAATTTTATATAGCAAGCCAATTGTTGACATTATTCCAAATCAAGATATTAAAGTTTCTCTTTGGGCGGCTAATTTATTGAAGATAGACCCTTCTAATACACAAAGCCCTCCAAATTTGACAATTCAATTGGTAAAAAATTTAGGATTGCCAACGCAAACAATTATTGCCACGACTAACACTGGAGATATTCCTAAATCGAATGCATGGATAAATTATAATTTGACCCTGAATCCGGGAGCCAATACTAATTTAAGTTTTGTAATAAGATCGAACATTGCGGTTACAAGTGGTAACGATGTAGTGATTGACGATATTAATGTTTTCCAATTGCCAGTAGCTTGTTTATCAACTAGAAACTTCCCAATAAACATTCCTTGCAATCAAGCTTTTACAGCTCAAGTGACAGGGCATAAAGACGTGAGCTGTGCAGGATTGAATGACGCAACAATTACAATTGCTGCTCAAAATTTCAATGCTGTAAATGGATTCCAGGCTTCTATGAATAATGGAGCAACTTGGAATACTTATTTTACATCTCCAGTAACAATTCCTGTTCCGGTAGGTTATCCAGGTTTTGTCTTAGTACGATTTGATGCTACTCCAACGAATTCTGCATGTAGTTTTAACTTGCCACAGGCAATTATCACACCAACTGCGATGAGCGCTTCAGCAACAGCTACAACAGTAACTTGTTTGACTAATGCTACTATTACGGCTTCAGCAACTGGTGGAACTCCGGCATATCAATATCAATTGACAAATTCTGGGGGAACAGTTATCGTAGCATATCAGGCAAGTCCGATATTTAATAACATTGCACCAGGAAACTATATTGTTGTCGTGAGAGATGTTAACTTATGTATTTCCAGCACAACAACCATTTCGATAGTGGCACCAACAAGACCTACCCTAACATTATCAGGAACATCTGATTTTTGTTATGATACTACCAATGGAGCAACTTTAGTGGTTACTGCAGCAGGTGGTGTGGGACCATATCAATATTCAATCAATGGAGGCCCTAATCAGCCAAGTAATACATTTGCCAATTTAATACCGGGAACGTATACTATTGTCGTTACCGATGCTTATGGATGTACGAATGCAGCGGCCTTTACACAAACGATTAATCCTCAACTTACTTTAGGTACAGTTTTAACCAAGGATTTGGATTGTACTGCTTCACCAAATGCGGTAATAACAGGAACAATCGGAGGAGGATATCCAGGTTATACTTATCAGGTTAATGTAAATGGAAGTGGATTTGGAGCAACCATTGCTGTTGTAGGATCTACGTTTACTTACTCAGCAGCAGCGGGAACATATCAATTCCAGGTAACAGATACCAGAGGATGTATAGTTCAGGCTGGAGCGGTTACTATTAACCCTCTTTCTTTGCCTACAGCAACTACAACAATAACGAATGTTACATGTAATGGACTAAGCAACGGAAGTGTTATAATTACACCAAGTTTAGGAACAGCGCCATATGTTATTAGTTTTAACGGAAGTCCATTTACTGCAACAACAACTTATAGCGGTTTACCGGCTGGTTCATATCCTTTCCAAGTTAGAGATAGCAAAAGTTGTATATTTAGTGGAAATGTAGTTATTACGCAACCTACTCCAATCACTGGTACAGCTACATTAACGACACAATATACATGTACTACAAGTGGAGTTATTACAGTTGGAAGCGTTTCAGGAGGAACGCCGGGTTATACTTACAGTATCAATGGTGTAACATTTGTGGCAGGTAATACATTTACCATCATAGCGCCTGGAACTTATACTATTACGATCAAAGATGCAAACGGATGTACATTTGTTTGTGCTCCTGTAACGGTTGCTCCTTTAAACCCACCAACAGATTTGAGTTTTGTTGGTACAGCTTTAAGCTGTCCTGCCAATACGTCGAATGTAACGTTGACCGTAACAGGATCAAACCCTGCTTATACTTATCAGATTACAGCTCCTGCAGGTTCAGTAACTGGTCCACAGGCTTCTAATGTGTTTAATAATTTAGCCCCTGGGACTTATACTTTCTTAGTTAGAGATTCTAAAAACTGTACCTATCAGGAGAATTATACAATAAATCCACTACCAGCTTTAAGCGTTACCGGAAGTGTAATTGCTAATGTTCGTTGTTTTGGAACTTCTACCGGATCTATTCGATTTGTAGTGTCTGGATCAACAGGATTTACTTATACAATAAATGGTGGTCCATCATTAGCAGGAGCATCACCAATCAATTTAACAAATCAACCGGCAGGTAGTTATACAATTGTTGTTACTAATACAGCAACTAATTGTACCGCTACAGCTACGGTAACAATATTAGGACCTGCAACAGCATTGGCAGCTCCTGTGACTACAAGTCCTATTACGTGTACTACAAACGGTCAGGCTGTTGTTAATGCGACAGGCGGTTGGGGAGGTTACACTTATGTAATTGCACCATCAGCAGGTGTAACACAATCAGGAAATACGTTTTCTAATTTAGTTGCGGGGAATTATACTATCACAACTACAGATTCAGGCGGATGTTCTGTTGCTACACCATTTACTATGGTAAGCCCTACTCCTCCTACAGCTTCGATTAATTTAGTTGCTTCTGATTTCTGTTATGATGGTACCAATGGTGCTACCTTAGTTGTAAGTGCTTCTGGAGGTGTTGCTCCGTATACTTATAACATTAATGGAGGTGCTTTCCAGGCAAGTAATTCATTCGGTCCGTTAACTCCTGGAAATTATACTATTATTGTGAGAGATTCCTTCGGATGTACGGTTACTTTACCGGTTCAGACGATCAACGCACAACTTACTTTAAATACTGTTTTAACCAAAGACTTAGACTGTACTGCTTCACCAAATGCGGTGATTACAGGAACTATTGCCGGAGGTTACCCTGGTTATACTTATCAGGTGAATATCAACGGAGGTGGATTTGGAGCAGCGGTTGCTGTTGTTGGATCTACGTTTACTTACTCAGCAGCAGTAGCGGGAACATATCAATTCCAGGTAACAGATACCAGAGGTTGTATAGTTCAAGCTGGAGCGGTTACTATTAACCCTCTTTCTTTACCACAAATTACTTCAGTTACTCAAACCCAACAAATATTATGTTTCGGTGAGAGCACGGCAGCAATTAATATTGTTATAAATACAGCCGTTGGAACAGCACCGTATGTTATTAATGTATTTAATAACACGACTTCAACAAATTATGGTACACAAACATCCGGATTACCAGCAGGTAATTATACAATAACAATTACAGATGCTAAATCGTGTACTGATACTGAAGTAATAGTTATCGGTCAACCAAATCAAATTGCTTTCAACGCTGTTGTTAATCCGATTACCTGTGCAGCAGGAGGAACAGCTCCTGGATCTATTTGTGTCGATACACTTACAGGAGGAACAGGACCATTTACTTATACATTAACAGATTTAACAGGAGGTAGCCCAGCACAAGTGTTTGTTACAGCATTACCGGTTAATCACTGTTTTATTGGTTTAGACTTTGGTCTTTATGATTTAAGTGTGGTTGATGCGAATGGATGTACATTGGTTAAATCAAACCTTGTACTTTCTTCTCCACCTAATGATTTGACATTTGTTATATCTCCTTCAATTGTTTCATGTGCATTGGGAGGTCAAGCGGTTGTTACTGTTGTGCCAGCTATAGCAGGAGGACCTTATGTGTTTGGAATTTTAACTTCTCCAATCCCACCATATGCAGCGATATTCCAAGCCGCGGATGCAGGCTTCCCTTTACAGTCTACATTTACAGGTTTGACACCTGGTGCGGTGTATACTTTTGTGGTTCAGGATACAACTACAGGATGTTATTATTTTGAACAATCAACCGTGCCAATTCCAACGAATTCAACATTAACCAATAGTATTACTACGGTTAATAATGTAACATGTATTGGTAGTGCAGATGGTTCGGTTTCATTTACGTTCAATAATTATAATTCAACAACGACATCGGTATCTTATATTATTACCAATGCGTCAAATAATTTACCAACAGGTATTTCAGGAACTACACCTATCGTACCTCCTGGAGTTGTAGCGCCACAAACGGTTTCTAATTTAGGACCATTGGCCCCTGGAACGTATACAATTCAACTTACGGAAAACGGAGGTACAACAGCAGGTTGCGGAATTACATCTGCTAGTTTTACAATTACTGAATCAGCTACGATGTTAACATTAACAGCTTCAGCGACTAAAAATGACAATTGTAATGTAAATGCTGGTCAGATTACAGCTGTAGCTAGCGGTGGAACGGCTCCATATACTTATCAATTCTTAGCATCAGGTAGCCCTGCACCTACAGCTGCATCAGCTGGATGGATTGCATCTAGTACTTTCAATGCAGAATCAGGAACCTATGATGTGTATGTAAAAGATGCGAATGGCTGTATTAAAACAGTTACTGTTGTTATAGGATTAGATCCAACTCCAGTTATTGCTGCAGTTGTTGATGATGCGTGTGTGGCTGAAGGAAGCTTTGAGATCAATGTGACCTTGATTACACCAGGAGTTGGGCCATATACGGTTAGTGTTGATGGTGGAGCTTACGTTGCACAGACTTTCCTTTATACAATTTCAGGGTTGTCATCAGGACCACATACAGTTCAGGTTAAAGATTTTAATGGTTGTGGAAATTTAGTAAATGTTACTATTTTGGCGCCAATGACCGTATCTGCGGCATTTACGACGCAACCAACTTGTTTAAACAGTGACGGAACAATCACCGTAACTGCTACAGGAGGTTCTGGAAATTATGCTTATACTTTATTAACAAGTGCTTCAGTGGTAATTACAGGCCCACAAGCAAGTAATATTTTTGCAGGTCAGCCAGCAGGAAATTACATCATTAGAGTTAGAGATACTACTACAGGATGTATTACTGAAATTCTATTCAGCCTTGTTGCGCCAACTGCCGTTACATTTACTACTGTAACACAACCAGTAAGCTGTTTAGGTGATTCTAATGGAACAATAACTGTTAATTTATCGGCTGGAAATAACAATCCATCTTATACATATCAAATTACTGCACCAGCTGGTTTTGCCACTGGGCCTCAATCTTCTAATGTATTTACAGGATTGCCAGCAGGGATGTATACTATTGTTGTAACTTCTGGAAGAGGATGTACAATGACAGATAACAATGTTATCATTACGACACCTACAGCAGTATTTGCTTCAGGTAATGCATCGCCATTTACTTGTGCAGGAGATAATTCAGTGAATGTTTCTGTTATTACAGTAAACGGTGCAGGAGGAACTCCGACGTACACTTACAGTATTGATGGTGTGAATTACCTTACTTCAAATACTTTCAATGTAACAGATACAGGAGCGGTTCAAAACATAACAGTATATGTTCAGGATGCTAATGGCTGTATTGATACCGAAGTAGTGGTTGTAAACCCATTACCGGCATTTGTTTCAGCAACAGTTGTTAAGGATATACCGATTACTTGTATTAATCCGGAACAGGTTCATATCGACGTTGTGGGAGGATCAGGTACTTTTACCTTCCAGCAATTGCCTGCCGGTGCTCCTCAAGTTTCTAACGTATTTATTTTATCAGCACCAGGAACTTATTTCTTCCAGGTAAATGATACAACAACTGGATGTTATATAGCAACAGTTGCATATACAGTTGCACCATTCAATACCATTGATGTGGTTGCAACAACTACAACAGCAGTTAGCTGTTTTGGTAGCAGTGATGGAGCGATTAGCGTTAACGTTACAGGTTATGCTGGTTCATATTCTTATATTGTTTACGATAGTGCTAGTAATCCTGTTCTTTCAGGTGTTGGAAATACAGCAGTAAATCCACTTGCAATTGCAGGTTTAGCCGCTGGAGATTACACAGTTGAAGTGACTGAAACGCAATTAGGAAGTTCTTTATGTGTTAAAACATCTAATGTGGTAAGTGTTAGTTCTCCAAGTACAGTGGCATTGGCTATTGTTTCAAACATCAATGCAAACTGTAATACAGGAGCTCAGGTTTCTGTAATAGGTTCAGGAGGAACACCTGCATATACTTATGCTTTTGTTCAGGATGGAGCATTACCTGTTCTGACGGATTATACAGCTTCAAATTCTGCTGTATTAAATCCAGGAACTAATACACAATGGGACGTATATGTTAAAGATGCAAATGGATGTTTCACCTTTATTGATGTGACAATTGCAACTGACCCAATGCCAACGATAACACTTCCGCCTTTTGCAGCAGATCAATGTACTTCTGCAGGAACTAGTTTCACTTTTACAGCTACAGGCACTGGAATTGCACCATTAACGTATTCTATTGGTGGAGTGTTCCAATCAAGTCCAATATTTGTTGTGAGTGCTTCTGGAACTTACACAGTAACTATTAAAGATGGTAATGGATGTACTGCTACTGCGCCGAGTATCGTGATTTACCAATCATTAGGAATTACTCCGGCAATCACGGCTCTGACAAGTTGTGCTAATAACGACGGACAAATTACAGTTGCAACTAACGGAGGTTCAGGAAACTATTCTTATGCTATCAACCCTAATGTAGGAACGTTGCTGGGAAATGTATTTAGTAATCTTCCTTCAGCAACATATACTATTACAGTTACGGATGTTACGACAAATTGTACCAAAGATGTAACTGTAACTCTTGATGCAGCTACACCGGTAACATTTAGCACTAGTACAACGCCAGTTACTTGTTTTGGTGGAAGTGACGGAACAATTACTGCAACTTTATTAGCAGGAAATAATAATCCGACATATACTTACCAAATTAGCGGACCTGTAAATGTTGGAGCTCAGTCATCGAATGTTTTCTCTGGATTGCCTACAGGATCTTACACTGTTCAGGTCAATTCTGGAAGAGGATGTTCTGCAACAGCCATTGTAAATGTTATCCAGCCAGCAGTTGTGTCTGTTCCAGCTGCTACTGTTACACAGTTCGGTTGTTCTTCCGGAACTAATGCCACTAATTTTGCAACTATTACAGTTTCAGGAGTTACAGGCGGTTCAGGAACATACACTAACTATGAATTTATTTTAGGTGGTGCAACAGTTCAATCCGGAGCTAGTAACGTTTACACGGTTACTAACTTAACAGGAGGTACTTATACCATCAATGTATATGATAATAATGGATGCGTTGGATCTACAACTGCGGTTATCAATCCTTTCGTTTCTATTTCTAACCCAACCGTTAATGTAACAAGCCCAATTACTTGTACTTCACCAGAAGATATTACGGTAAGTGTTACAACAACAGGAGGAACAGCAGTATTGAGTTATACCATTAACTCGATACCAGCAGGATTTACACAAACAAATAGCACAGGAGTATTTACTGGTTTACCTATCGGAGATTATTCGATTACAGTTACTAATACTACTACAAATTGTAGTGTAGAAACGATTCATTATGTATTTGATCCAAATACGTTTGGATTGACGGTAGCACCGATTACTAGTGTAACATGTGTTGGCGGTAATGAAGGAAGTGTTACTTTAACTATTGTCGATAACGATTTGACTCCAACTGACGATGCAGGGCCATTTAGTTATACTGTTACGAACAATACTACCTCTACTAGTATCACTGGAAATAGTGCGACAGCTGGACCAACATTGATAAGCGGATTGACTGCTGGCGTTTATACGGCAACACTAATATTGACAAACAATCCTCAATGTCCGGTTACGAACAATTTTACCATTGACGAACCTTCAGCGGCCTTGGCCTTGGCATTAACAAATACACCTATCACGTGTATCGCAGGAAATAATGATGGAAGTATCACAGCGTTAGGAAGCAACGGTTGGGGTGGACCATATGAGTACCAATTAGTTGGACCGGTAAATGTGGCTTATTCAACGGTTAATGTATTCAACAATTTGACACCAGGTAATTATGTTGTTAATGTTAGAGATGTTAAAGGATGTGTGGTATCAGGAAATGTAGTATTGTCAATTCCGGCACCAATTGGCGTAGTAGTAGCGGCAGGAGCAACTCCAATTGCATGTTTTGGTGATTACACTGGCTCAATTACAATTTCTTATCCTACTGGAGGTCAGGGAAGTAATTATACTTACCTTTTGAATACTACCAACCCACCAACTACTTCAGGACCTAATATTATTCCTGTTGGAGGATTAACGATTAACGGATTAGGAGCAGGAACATACAGTGTAACTATTAATGATGGTTTCAATTGTAGTTTTACTTCAGCTAATGTGGTAATTAACCAACCGGTGATCGTAGGAGCTACATTATCTGTCTCTGCAACTCCTACATGTACTGGAGATACTGTTTTAACTCTAACAGCTTCTGGAGGAACTGCTCCTTACACTTATAGTGCGGATAATGTTACGTATAGTGTTGCAACATTCAATCCGTCAGTGAACATTAATTTACCAGCAGGCACGACGGGTGTATATCATTATTATGTTAAAGATGCAAACGGATGTTTAAGCGCTATTTCTAACGATGTTCAAATCGATCCGTTAACACCGCTAAATATTACACTTGTTACTGAAACGGATATCCTTTGCGGAGGTAGTAATACAGGATCTATTTCAGTTACAGCTCAAGGAGGATTAGGTAATTATATCTTTACTTTACTTGATGGTGCTGGAAATCCTGTAGCGGGTGCAACGCAAGTAACACCTGGTAATTTCATAAATCTGCCAGCAGGTAACTATTTAATCAGAGTGAACAGTGGAGATTGTGTTTTCACAACTCCTGCAGTAATAAGCATTACTGAGCCAACTCCATTAAGCGTAACACCAACATCAATACCGGTGAAATGTAATGGAGGAAACGACGGAGGAGTTAACTTGGTTATAGCTGGAGGAACAGGTACAATCCAATATGCAATTTCACCTAATTTGGATCAATTTATTACGATTGCTAACCCTTATGCTGTAGGTGGATTTAATATTCCAAATCTAACAGCAGGTAGTTATACTGTGATTGTTCAGGATCAAAACGGATGTTTCATTCAGTTTAATAACGTTGGTATTATTCAACCTCCTATCTTAACCTCAGCAATAACAGCTCATATTGATGAAGATTGTGCTGAAGACAATAACGGTTCACTTACAGTTAGTAATATAGGTGGTGGAACACCTCCATATACGATTTCTTATAACGTTATATATCCTGGCACTACGACGCCAGTTGCAGGACCAGTAATTGCATTGGCTTCAGGAGTAACCGCGCACACATTTACTGACTTAAACGGAGGAGTTTATACAACTGTGATTACCGATGCTAATGGTTGTAAATCAGACCAGCAACAAGTAATTGGCAGTGGTGTTTTATATGATCCACATGCTGAAGTTACTTTCCCTTGTGTTGATAACGCACCAGCAGTGAACGTTGTAGTATACAACTTGAGTAATCCACCATCAAATGCATTTAATCCTTTATCAGATTTTATGTTCTCACTTGATGTAAATGATGTAAATGTAGCTCAAGCAAGTAATGTATTTACTTCTGCTGCAAACCCAAGCTTGTTGACACCTGGTAACCATATTATTTATGTTTTCCATCCAACAGGTTGTGATAAAGCAACACAGCAGTTTACAATTACTGCTTCTGATGTTGATCCGTTAACGTTAGTATTGTCTCAAGGAGGACTTAATGAGATAGTTGCAACAGCAACTGGTGGTTCTGGAGGATATACGTATACATTTAATGGCTTCAACAATGGAACTGATAATACTTTCGTATATGAATCAACAGGAAATTATACCGTTACCGTTACTGACAACAGTGGTTGTAGTGTGACTTTAACACAACCGTTCGAATTCATTCCAATTTTCATTCCAAACGTATTTACTCCTAACGGAAACGGTGGAAATGATGTTTGGGGACCTACAAATACTTCAAACTACAAAAACCTGACGACTGACATTTATGACAGATACGGAAGAAAAGTAGCAGAATTGAAAGAAGGCTACTTCTGGGATGGTAAATATGAAGGTAAAGAATTGCCTTCAGGAGATTACTGGTATGTTGTTAAGGTTGATGGTAACAATGATAAAGAGTATGTGGGTCATTTCACATTGTATAGATAATTTAATTTAAAGAGTATGATTTCTTCCCCAAATAGAATAGTGAATAACGGTAAAATCCTTATTGCGGTACTTTTGTTATCGTTTACGAAGAATTTTGCACAAGAGTTAAATGTTCCTGTTGCGACCCAGTACTTAGCAGACAACCCGTTTGTTATATCACCTACTTTTGCAGGTATTGGCGATAACTTCAGAATTAGAGCCAATGGTTTTGCGCAATGGATTGGGATTAAGGATTCGCCAAGAAATCAAGCGTTATACGCTGATTTCAGGATTGCGGACCAATCTGGTGTCGGACTTTCATTTTACAATGATAAAAATGGATTTACAAGACAAACAGGAGCTAAATTATCTTTTGCACACCATATTATTTTAGATTATTATTCCAGGCAATATTTGTCTTTTGGTATCTCTTTTAATATAAACAATTTTAAAATCGATACGGAAAACTTCAATATTGTTGATCCAAGTATTACAAATGATCGATTCACGTCAAATAATAACTTTGACGTGGGTCTTTTATACCGAAGAAAAGCATTTTTCTTTAGTATCAATGCCAGTAATATCTTAAACAAGGACACAAAGAAGTTTTATATGGCGGAACCTAATCTGCTTAGAAACTACCAAATCTTTACCGGATATACGTACAAGAGTAATCGTGACAGCCGCGTAGAGATCGAACCGTCAGCGTATTTTCAGTTTTTCCAGAGTGACGGACGTTCCAGTACCGACTTAAATGCAAAAATAAGATACTATGATAATCAGAGAACAGGATATTTCTGGATGGGAGCTACTTACCGTTTCTTAAATGACCAGCCTTTGAAACCTCTTACTTTAGGGCCAATGGTTGGAATTAAAAAAGGAGGATTTTATGTAGGGTACTCTTACCAGTTAACGCTTAATGAAATCGCAAATTACAATTCAGGGACTCACATGGTTACTATCGGTCTTGACTTCTTACAGAAAGCAAGTAACTGTCCTTGTACCCAAAAAGAAGTAGATTAAAACATTTTCAGTATAATAGATATAAGCCAAAATGAAAACAATATTTGATTTTAATTTCAACCGCAAAACCGCTTTAATCAGGGTAGATTTTAACGTACCGTTAGACGATCAGTTCAATGTAACTGACGCTACTCGTATTGAAGCTGCAAAACCAACGATTGCCAAAATCCTTAAAGACGGTGGCAATGTGATTTTAATGTCTCATTTGGGAAGACCAAAAGGTGTTCAGGATGAATTTTCATTGCGTCATATTGTAGCTAAGTGTTCGGAAGTTTTAGGAGTTCCGGTTCAATTTGCTTCAGATTGTATAGGTGATATTGCTGAGAATGCTGCCAAAAACCTTACTTCAGGTCAAGTACTGTTGTTGGAAAACCTTCGTTTTTACAAAGAAGAAGAAGCTGGTGACGTCGATTTTGCAAAGAAACTGGCTGGTTTAGGAGATATTTATGTGAATGATGCCTTTGGAACAGCTCATAGAGCGCATGCGTCGACTACAATTATTGCTCAGTTTTTCCCTGAGAATAAATGTTTTGGTGCTTTGTTGGCCAAAGAAATCGAAAGTTTGAATAAAGTTCTTACGAATAGTGAAAAACCGGTCACAGCGGTTCTTGGCGGAAGTAAAGTTTCTTCAAAAATTACTGTTATTGAGAATATTTTGGATAAAGTCGATCACATGATTATTGGTGGTGGAATGACTTTCACTTTCATAAAAGCATTAGGCGGTACGATCGGAAATTCTATTTGTGAAGATGATAAATTGGAATTGGCTCTTGATATTCTGCGTTTAGCCAAAGAAAAGAACGTACAAATTCACTTGCCGGTTGATATTATAGCGGCCAATGCATTTTCTAACGATGCTGAAACCCAAATCATCGATGTTAAAGCTATTCCTGACGGTTGGCAAGGTCTTGATGTAGGTCCAAAATCGTTAGAATTAATTAAGAAAGTTATTTTAGAGTCTAAGACTATTCTTTGGAATGGTCCATTAGGTGTTTTTGAGATGTCAAATTTTGCTAACGGAACTATCGAATTGGGTAACTTTATAGCCGAAGCTACTCAAAATGGTGCTTTTTCACTTGTTGGTGGCGGTGATAGTGTCGCTGCTGTAAAACAGTTCGGTTTCGAACCAAAAATGAGTTATGTTTCCACTGGTGGCGGGGCAATGCTGGAGATGTTGGAAGGAAGAATTTTACCTGGTATAGCAGCGGTAATAAGTTAAAAATCAAAATTTTAACAATTTTTTTTGTTTTTTTACGTTATTACCTTTTATGTTTGCAAAAAATTTCAACTAGTTGAATTTTAATCAGTTACAAAAAAAATATATATGATAAAAAAGTTTTTTGCCCTAAACCTACTCCTACTTTTACCTACTTTTACGTCATTTGCACAGGATAGCTTTCAAGCAGATGCTACTGTAAAACCGACAGTAAAGCTATCATTTCTTGATTCATTAAAATCAACTTATGTGGTTGATGAAATGACTTCTTGTGTTGACAGCCTGGCGCTAAAAGAATTGACAAATCAGGAGGTTTTTGACGAGCTTTATGCAGATGTCAAAAATATTGATCTTGATAAAACAGTTGATTATGAATTGCCAACGGATCTTTTCAAAGAAAGATTGCGTTTAATGGACGAAAAATCTCCTTTTAACATCGAATACAATGTAGGTTTAGAAAATCTGGTGAAATCCTTTTTGAAAAACCGTAAGCGTGCCATGGAAAGGCTAATGGGTATTTCCCAATACTATTTCCCCATGTTTGAAGAAGCGATGGCTAAATACAATGTGCCGTTGGAAATCAAATACTTGGCTTTGGTCGAATCTGCATTAAATCCTAAAGCGGTTTCAAGAGTTGGCGCAACAGGTTTATGGCAATTCATGTATGAAACCGGAAAACAATATAAATTAAATATCAATTCGTATGTTGACGAACGCAGTGATGTGCTTAAAGCATCTGATGCAGCAGCAAGATACATGACGAATATGTATAAGATTTTTGGCGATTGGGAACTAGTTCTGGCTTCGTATAATTCAGGAGCAGGTAATGTAGCCAAAGCCATTCGTCGTTCTGGCGGACAGCAAAATTATTGGAACATCAAAAAGAACTTGCCTCGTGAAACACAAGGCTATGTTCCGGCGTTTTACGCCTATATGTATATTTTCGAATACCATAAAGAGCACGGAATCGTTCCTGAAAAAGCAATTCTAAATCATTTCACTACCGATACGATAGCCATTAAAAAAACAATGTCGTTCAAGCAAATTTCGGATTTATTGAATATTTCGCCTGAACAATTAGAGTTTTTGAATCCTTCGTACAAAATGAAAGTGGTTCCTTATGTAACAAATCAGACGCATTTTTTACGTTTGCCAAAAGATAAAGTAGCTGTTTTTACTTCAAACGAAGACAAAATGTATGCTTACATTAATTACGAAGAAAGCAGAAGAGAAAGACCATATTCTGCTAAATCCAGAGTAAAAATCAGCAGAGATACTACTTCTGCTAACAATTCAGGAGAAGATTTAGCCGAAGCAAATACTGTAATGAAAAGAGTTTCCAAAACGAAATTCCATACGGTGCGACGCGGTGATAATCTAAGTGATATTGCTGAAAAATATGATGTAGCTCTTTCCGATTTAAAAAAGTGGAATAAATTAAGAGGGAATAATGTTCAGGCAGGAAAGAAACTTAAAATAATGACTTCAGAAAGAATTGCTGTAGTTCAAAAAGTAAAAAAACAACCGGTTAACACTGAAATTGCTAAAGTTGAGAAATCTGAGCCAAGCAATGAAAAAACGACCACCAATACGGAGTATGTTGTTAAAAACGGTGATAATCTGATTAAAATCGCGAAAGAGAACAAGTTGTATGTTGTCGATTTAAAAAAATGGAACAACCTAAAAGGGAATAGTGTCAAATTAGGGGATAAGTTAAGATTAACGGCCCCGGAAGAAACGGTTCAAAATGAAACGGTTGCTTCATCTGAAGAGAAAAGTACCAACCAAACTATTTTCTACAAAGTTAAAAACGGTGATAACCTGTCTTTAATTGCAGACAACAATAACGTGTCAGTTAGCGATTTAAAACAATGGAATAACTTGTCTGGCACTAAAGTTAGAGTTGGCCAGAAGTTGAAAATTCAAAAAATGACTGAAGCTGTTGCGGATGTTTCAAAAAAGAAAAATAAATTCCAAGAACAAAAATCTTACATTGTTCAAAAAGGAGATTCGTTATATAGCATTTCGCAAATGCACCACGTAACTGTGGCAGACATCAAAAAGCTGAACGGCATCAATGATGAAAACATCCAGCCGGGAATGGAATTAAAAATTAAAGGATAATAAAAAAGGGAATCATTTGATTTCCTTTTTTATTACTTTTGTTTAAACGTTTCATTATGTCGCCAGAATTCAAAATAAAGCCTTTTAAAGCACTTTCAGGTCAAGAAGTATATGATGTACTAAAACTACGTGAAGAAGTCTTTATTGTAGAGCAAATTTGTATTTATCAGGATATTGACGGTAAAGATCAAAAAGCATTACATGTTTTAGCTTATCACAACAATGAATTGGCAGCTTATTGCCGATTGTTTGATGCTGGATATTATTTTGACCAGGCTTCCATCGGAAGAGTAATAGTTGCTTCTAAATTCCGCGAAAACAAATGGGGGCATGATTTGATGCGTGAGGCAATTAAAGGGGTTCAGGATCACTTTGGGAAAAGTCAAATAACAATTTCGGCACAATTGTATTTGAAGAAATTTTATGAAAGTCACGGTTTCGTGGCTACTTCAGAAACCTATCTGGAAGATGATATTCCTCACATTCAAATGAAGCGTGGCTAAATCGCTGTAATTACCAATTCTACTCTTCGGTCGTATTCGGGCTCTTTTCCTAAAGGCTGGCTGTTTCCGTATCCTTTAAAAGTCATGCGGGTTTTGTCTATTTTCTTGGTAACAAAAAACTTGTAAACGGATTGTGCACGATTGGTAGAGAGCTGTCTTTTTTTAGTATCCCGGTCTATTGCTTCCTTTTGATATGGCGGCGTGCAGCAAACATGTCCTTGTATTTCGAAGCGTAAATTTTTATACTTAAGAAGTGCTTTGGACATCTTCTCTAAATCATTTTTTGCCTTAATATTTATTTTACTGCTGCCTTTTTCAAAAAGTACATCGGCTAAAAAAATCCGGTCCCCAATCACGTGTTTTTTCTGGATTTCATTATACAGACCAGGAATCACTATTTTAGGCAATGGCTTCATATTGACCACTACATCGACTCTGCGGTTTTTAGAACGGACTTCGGGCAGATTCTCAAGAATATCATCGTCAATCAGCACACGCCCTTTACCTTCAATGGTGACAATGATTTTACTTTTAATACCGCTTCCCACTAATTTGTTTTTAATGGTATTGGCGCGGTTATTAGAGAGTTTGAAATTGTAAGCATCTTTTCCTCTGTCATCGCAATAGCCAAAAATCTGTATGGATTCTACCCGTGTGGAATCGACGGTTTTAATGAAATTGACGACAGCATTTCCCTGTTTTTCATCAAGATGGTATTTGTCAAATTCAAAGTAAATGGAATTGACCACCTCTTCTTGTGCCGAAGCGAAAGAAAAAACAAAAAACAGCAATAAAACTGTCAAAGAATGCCTCATTATTTTTTGAGTATTTTGTTGTATTCGCCTGTGTTAGATAACAATTGAGATGCTTTTTTTATTTCCGAATTATTTTTGGTATAAAACAAGTATAATCCTTCTTTATATTGAAAACGCTTGATGACTTCATCACGTAATAAGTTCAGGATTTCGGTTTTATTTTTGTCCATTTCCACTTCTTCAGCTTTTTGCAGGGAAGCTAAAAGGTTATCGTATTGAACTTTTATTGAAGCATCTATTTTTTCTTTTTTAGCTTGTTCCATAGTTTCCTTCAATGCCAATTCTGTTTTGGTGTCGAAAGAAAAATTCTGTGTTTTTAAGAATGCTTTAAATGCAGTAAAATCAGCTTCTCCCAATACAGGTACTTTTTCACCAAGTGTTGGGTTTTTGTAATAATAATTGGTTGCGAAATTAAAAATGGCGTCGTTTTTATCCAATGCATCAATGATACTGGTCGTTTTTGTTTCTTCTAATTCTACATCCGGTTGGATTCCGCCACCATCGTAAACAGTTCTTCCTTTTCGGGTTTTAAAAGCATTGTAATTTTTAGATTCTGTACGGATTGCTTTTCCATTAGCATCTTTTTTAGAATAATCCAAAGCTTGAATACATCTTCCGGAAGGGGTATAATATCTCGAAATAGTTACTTTAAGCTGTGTTCCGTAAGACAAATCAATTGGGCGTTGTACTAATCCTTTGCCGAAACTTCTGCTGCCAATAATCACTGCTCTGTCTAAATCTTGTAATGCGCCAGCGACAATTTCACTTGCTGAAGCACTTTTTCCGTCTACAATAATAGCCAAAGGGATTTCAGTATCTATAGGGTTTTTGGTTGTTTTGTATGTAGTGTTATGTTTAGCAATATGAGATTTTGTAGTTACTATAATCTCGTTATTTGCTACAAAAAGATTACAGATATTGACAGCTTCGCCTAATAATCCGCCTGGATTTCCTCTTAAATCCAAAATGATTTGCGTTGCACCTTGCTCTTTTAGTTTTTCCAAAGCCTGTTTGGTTTCGGTGGATGCTTTTGCATTAAATTGTGATAAAACAATATAACCGGTTTTGTCATCTATTTTTCCGAAATAGGGAACGGCTTTCAAATCGACTTCATCCAAAACAAGCTGTGTGGTTTTTAATTCACCCTGACGTTTGAATTTGATATCGATTTTAGCATTTTTACTTCCTTTTAAAAGCTGAGAGGCATCTTCTTTGAAGTCTACCAGATTCACATCGCCAATCTGAATGATTTCATCTCCGGCTTTGAGTCCGGCTTTGTCTGCAGGGTAGTTTTTGTACGCTTCACGCACAATTAGTTTTCCTTCTTTTCTGCTGATCATAGCGCCAATACCGGTATATTCTCCAGTATTGTTTATTTTAAATTTCGCGACATCCTGTTCGTTAAAGTACACGGTATACGGATCTAAATCAGCCAGCATACTTTTGATTGATTTATCCATTAATTCCGCCGGATTCGTTTCGTCGACATAATTCATGTTGACGGTTTTGAACAAGGTGGTAAAAATCTCTATCTGTTTGGCTATTTCAAAAAAATCTTCTTTAAAACTTACACCTACAAATAAAAATGAGCTGGCTAAAACGGGAAGTATATATTTCTTTTGGATGAAACGTCTCATGATTTTCCTGATTAAGAATGACTACTAAATTACTCAGTAATTTACTAATTGTGTGTTAATTTTTTAATATTCTAATTTCCCTACCTGACGCATGACACGAAGGGTTTTGCTTTTTCTTCTTTCCACATAGGCAGAAGAGTTTGTTGCTTTGTACTTTCTGGGATTCGGCAAAATAGCTGCAATTGAAGCTGCTTCATATTTGGTTAGGTTTTTAGCGCTTTTATGAAACCAATATTTCGATGCGGCTTCGGCACCATATACGCCATCTCCCATTTCGATACTGTTCAGGTACACTTCCATAATGCGTTCTTTGCCCCAAATTAACTCAATTAGTACTGTAAAATAGGCTTCAAGCCCTTTTCGCAGATAACTTCTTCCTTGCCATAAGAAAACATTTTTTGCGGTTTGTTGCGAAATGGTGCTTCCTCCTTTGAGTTTTTTTCCTTTTTGATTGCTGCTGAATGCTTTTTGCATGGCGCCAAAATCGAAACCATTGTGCTTTAGAAAGTAACCGTCTTCACTGGCTACAACTGCTTTTTGCAAATTCATTGAAATATCTTCCAAAGGAACCCAATTATGACTGCAAACCATATCTTTTCCGCCTGAATTGTGTTCCAAAGCTCGAACAGCCATCAGCGGAGTAAAAGGTACCGGAACAAATTTGAAAAGAATGACAAAAAAGAGAGAAAGACCAAAAAACCAAAGCATGGCCTTGAGGACAAAACGCTTTAGTTTGCTTATAAAACTTTTGTTTTCTTTTTTAGGTGCCGATTTAGCTGCCGGCTTTGCTTTCGTTGTTTTCTTAGTTGCCATTATATTAAATCTGCTAATTCTTGTCCTACTAAACTTCCAATTGCCACACCCATCCCGCCTAATCTTACACCACAATAAACATGTTCCGATAATTGTTCGACGATAGGTTTTTTATGAGAGCCCAATCCCATAATGCCACTCCATCTGTGAGCAATTGTATATTCCTGTTGTGGTAAAATTACTGTTGAAAGTAGTTCTTCCAGTTTGTTTTGAATGAGTTCCGTTTCACCAAATTCAGCGGTGGCCTCGCCTTCAAAATCTAAATTCCTGCCTCCTCCAAAAAGTATCCTGTCGCCAATATTCCTGAAATAATAATAGCCTTTGTCCAAATGGAAAGTACCGCGGATGTCCAGATTTGGTATCGGTTCGGTAATTAAAACCTGTGCCCTGGCTGGTTTTACAGCATTGTTTGTCAGTTTTCCTGCAAATCCGTTTGTGGCAAACAGCAGTTTTTTAGAAATAAAGCCATAATTATTTACTGAAATTGCAACACCATTTGGAGTATCTGAAAAATCGGTTACATTTTGATTGTTTAAAATCAGAATACCTTTGGCATAGGCTTCTTTCAATAGCGCCTGCATCATATTTCCTGTATCAATCTGAGCTTCAAAAGGATTGAAAATAGTATATTCCTGAATATTTTTGAAACCAAAACGGTCTACATTTTTCTCAAAAACATCGGTTCTGAACAGGGGTTTTAAAATATCGTTGATGAAAGGTAGTTTCTGCAAGCATTCGCTATAGGTACTTTCATCGTCTTTCAAAAATAATTCGTATCCGCCGTAAGGTTTGAAATCGATGGACTGATCTCCTAGATTTTTACGTAGTAACTGTAAACCCTGCCAGCGTTTTTGTATGAGCTGGATAATATCTTCTTCCGAATGAGATTTTAAATCATCGATAATTTCAGATAAACTCCCAAAACAGGCAAAACCGGCATTTTTAGTGCTGGCACCTTCGGGCAACATACCTTTTTCAAGGATTAGGATTTTACTTTCAGGAAAACGTTCGCGTAGGCGCAAAGCTGTGTGAAGGCCTACAATTCCGCTTCCTACAATGGTATAATCTACATCTGTAAACCAATTTTTGAGTTCCCAGTAACTTAAATTCATCTTTTGAAAGTTATTTGAATGGTCGTTCCTTTATTAATTTCCGAGTGCAAGACTCTTATTCGCCCTTTGTGGTATTCTTCCACAATTCTTTTGGTTAACGAAAGACCCAGTCCCCAACCTCTTTTTTTGGTTGTAAACCCAGGTTCAAAGATAGTTTTAAATTGGTTTTTAGGTATTCCTTTACCGTTATCGGTGATGTTTATTTTAGCAATTCTTCCATCATCCTCAATGGTTATGGTAATAGTTCCTCTTCCACGCATGGCATCAATGGCATTTTTAATCAGATTTTCAACAGCCCAGCCATGCAGTGTCGGGTTTATTAAAACCGGAATTTCATGTTTGGGCGCTTTAAAAGAAAAAACTACTTGTTTGGAAAAACGGGACTGTAAATATTCGTAAGCGTCCTGTGTTTCGGTGATTAAGTCCCTTCTTTCGAGATTCGGTTCGGAACCAATTTTAGAAAAACGGTCTGTAATGTGCTGAAGCCGCTGAATATCCTTTTCTATTTCAGTAACAGTAGTCTCATCGACATTATCCGCTTTCATGATTTCGACCCAGCCAATAAGCGAAGAAAGCGGTGTGCCAATCTGATGTGCCGTTTCTTTTGCCATTCCTGCCCAAAGTTTGTTTTGGGTACCCATTTTTGTGGATTTGTAGTAATTGTAAACCAAAGCGCCAAAAAGGAAAATAATCATGACGAGCGCAATAGGATAGTACTTTAATTTACTGAGCAGCGGCGAATTCGCATAATACAAATAGCGGATATTTCCTTTGTCAATTTCAAACTCAATTCTGTTGTTCGACTTTTTAAAACTTTGCAGCAGGTTTCTAAATTTGGTTGAATCCTTTATAACTTCCTCATCAATATTGTTGCTGCCTAAAACAGTATCGTTCTGGTCAGTCAGAATAATAGGGATGGTGGTATTGTTTGAGATGATCTGTAGCGGGAGATCGACATCGGCATTGTCCCCAGCGGTATGCAATGATTTTTGGGCAGTCGCCCAGACTTCCATTTTAATCCGCTCCTCGTTTTTAAAAATCTGGAAAAAGATATAGGTATTCCATAAAATCACAACAATGATTAGGAATGAAATCGACATGAGTACCCATCGGGTAATGTTTCTTTTGGTAGAAAATTGCATAAGTTTTCTTGAGTGGATAAATATACTAAAAAGACATCAGATGCTTTTACATACTAACTCAAAAAATAAGGTTTCCTTATTGTCTGTTCAAAATAAAATTTAAGAGGATAGCTAAATAGAAGAAAAAGAAGGAGTTGTGCTTGAAATTAGCATTTAAAGACAGGTATTTCCAAAAGAAATGGCACGGATTGATTCGGTGGAAAAAAATTAATCAAGGTGTTCAATTTAAAAACCATTGGATTTCTTATTTTTGTTCAAAATAAAAAATCATGTTAAGCATTTCTCCAAAAGAAATTCCAACGACGCAAATGCAGGCTTATTTGCAGGGCGCCATTGGACCAAGACCGATTGCTTTTGCAAGTACCATTGATGGAAACGGAAAACCCAATTTATCGCCTTTCAGTTTTTTTAATGTGTTTAGTGCCAATCCGCCAATCTTGATTTTTTCTCCAGCGAGAAGAGTGCGCGGCAATACAACAAAGCACACGCTTGAAAATGCCAAAATTACCCACGAAGTGGTTATTAACGTGGTTAATTATGCAATTGTACAGCAGGCTTCTTTGTCAAGTACCGAATATGCTGAAGGAGTAAATGAGTTTGTTAAAGCAGGATTGACACCAATTCCTTCCCACGTGGTAAAACCGTACCGTGTGGCCGAATCTCCAGTTCAGTTTGAATGTAAAGTAAACGAGATTATTGAATTGGGCCAGGAAGGAGGAGCTGGAAACTTAATTATTTGTGAAGTAGTTAAGATTCATATTGATGAGTCTATTTTGGATGAAAGCGGAACAATTGATCAGCACAAAATCGATTTGGTTGCGAGAATGGGCGGAAACTGGTATTCACGTGCTAACCAAGGATTGTTTGAAGTCCCAAAACCGCTGACAACACTTGGAATTGGAGTAGACAGTATTCCAGAATTCATTAAGAAAAGCGATGTTTTTGACGGAAATGATTTAGGCATGCTGGGAAATATTGAAGCATTGCCAAGTGACGAAGAAATTGCTATATTTGTCCAGGAAAATTTTGCTGTAAAAGGCGTTTTGAGTTCAGATGACGAGCAAAAGGTACATTTGAAAGCAAAAGAATATTTAAATAATCAAGACGTACTTTCGGCATGGAAAGTATTGTTGGCTAAATAAAAAGAAGATGGAAGTTACAGGAAGAATTAAGGTGGTTAACCCTACACAGGACGTTAGTGCATCATTCAAGAAAAGAGAAGTGGTGATCACTACAGATGAGCAATATCCACAACACATTATGATTGAATTCACTCAGGCTAAAGTAGATGATTTGAACAGCTACCAAGCAGGAGAGCAAGTGAAAGTTTCTATTAATTTAAGAGGTCGCGAATGGGTGAATCCTCAGGGAGAAACTAAATATTTCAATTCTATCCAAGGATGGAGAATAGAGAGAGTGCAAGCGCAATCTGCAGCACCTTCTCCAGCAATGCCGGCGGCAGAAGCTTTCGAACCGGCAACAAATTTTAAAGAAGAAGAACACGACGATTTGCCTTTCTAAAAAGGTAAAAACAAAAAATAAAAGTCAGAAGTAATCTTTATTTCTGACTTTTTTATTACAATTAATTTACTATTTCCAGCTACACAAATTTCCGAATCGATGTATTTTTTAACCGATGAATTAGTTTTTCCTCCAGTACACGAGTCCTCACCCGAAGGGCTGTTAGCTGTTGGCGGTGATTTGTCTGTAGAAAGAATAGTATTGGCTTATGAAAACGGTATTTTTCCATGGTTTGAAGATGGTGACCCAATTTTGTGGTGGTCACCTGTGGAACGGATGGTACTGTTTCCCGAGGAATTCAAAGTTTCTCACAGCATGCGGAATGTGATTAATAAAGGTGTTTTTAAAGTAACCTTCAATACTGTTTTTAGGGAAGTGATGCTCAATTGCCAAACCGTAAAGCGAGAAGGACAATACGGAACCTGGATTTCTGACGAAATGATTGAAACGTATTGTAAACTTCACGAATTGGGCAAAGCCGTATCAGTTGAAGTTTGGCAGGACAATGTATTGGTCGGCGGATTATATGGCGTCGATATGAATCCGATTTTTTGTGGGGAAAGTATGTTTTCCAAAGTAAGCAATGCTTCCAAAATGGCTTTTATTGCCTTGGTGAACCATTTGAAAACCAATAATTACAAACTTTTAGATTGTCAGATATACAACGATCACCTGGATAGTTTGGGCTGTAGAGAAATCCCTCGGGAGGATTTTTTACGAATGCTGAAAGGATAATTATTGATACATTTCAGGGGTAACGATGTATTTGCAAACGAACTTTTTGGTTTTGTCTCTATAAAAATAATTGAAAGTTGTTTTGTTGTCCCGCATGTTTTTCATTTCCGGATTGGTTTGTATGTTTTCCAATACTTTTGGAAAGACATATTTTTTTACAGTATCCAAATTGACATCTGCTTTATAAAGATCCACTAAAGTGAAATTATACTGAAGGGTTTTATTGGGAAGCGCAACGACATTATCCAGACGGGTATATTCATCTATAGTCATCGGGCACGATTTATTGATTTGATTGGCACCCTCAACCAGATACTTATCAAAAGAAGGCTTTGAAGAAAAATACTGGACGGCAAAATAGGCTACAAAAAAGCATGTCACAATTACAATAGCAAGGATTATTTTCTTTTGGGTTGTTGGTGAAGAGGTTGAATTCATTTTTAATGAGGTTTGCTGTAAAGATAGTAAAAGGATTTATTGTCTCGTCCAGCAATCCTGAATATGGTCGTTTATCATTCCGGTAGCCTGCATGTGGGCATACACTACGGTTGAACCTACGAATTTGAACCCGCGCTTTTTCAAATCTTTGCTTAAAGCATCTGAAATACCAGTTGTTGCCTGTACCTCTTTAAGGTTTTTTGGGTTGTTGTCAATCGGTTTTCCGTCAACAAATCCCCAAATGTATTTAGAGAAGGTGCCAAATTCCTTTTGGACTTCTAAAAAAGCAATCGCGTTGGTGACCGCAGCTTTAATTTTTAATCCATTGCGGATAATTCCTTCGTTTTGCTTCAATTCTTCCATTTTTCCTTCGGAATATTGAGCGATTTTATGGTAATCGAACTGATCAAAAGCATTTTTGAAATTTTCTCTTTTGGCTAAAACAGTATACCAGCTCAATCCTGCCTGGAAAGTCTCTAAAGTCAGGAACTCGAAAATCTTCTGGTCTTCGTATACGGGAACGCCCCATTCCTCATCATGGTATTTCCGGTATAAGTCGTCTTTTTCGCACCAGGCACATCTGATTTTCATTTTTTTGAGTATTGATTTGCAGTCAAATTTAAGTAAGAATTTTAAAAAGAACATAGATTAAAATGTAATTTTGTGTTTTAATATGAGTGAGATGAAAACGACTACAACTATAACCGGTAGTTTTTTAGAAAGCATTACCTATACAGAATACAGGAAAAAAGTAACCAAATTGCTTATACACGGAAAATCCTCAGGGAATGAGCAATCAGAGGAGTTATTAAAATACAGCAAGCTGAATGAAACGAGAATGAATCGGCTTGATAAGACAATTCATGTTGGTAAATCAAATGAACAGGCATTAAATGCACTTCATAATAATTATTATTGGCTGGTTTTAGCCGAAGGCTGGTGTGGAGATGCAGCGCAATTACTGCCCGTTTTTAATAAATTAGCCAATGCAACTCATAAGATTAAGCTTAAGATCTTGTTCCGTGACGAAAACGAAGCCCTGATGAACCTGTTTTTAACCAACGGTAGCAGATCTATCCCAAAATTAATAGTGATCGAAAAAGAAACAATGCAAATAAAAGGAACCTGGGGACCAAGACCTGAAGGAGCCACAAATCTCATTAAGAGCTACAAACAGCAATATGGAGTAGTGGATGAAACCGCTAAAACCGAATTGCAATTATGGTATTTGCATGATAAAGGATTAAGCACGCAAAAAGAATTGATTACTTTGATGCAGCATTTGGAGCAATTGAGTCCTCAAACAAAGCAGCATCTATAGTATTCTTAACATCGTATTCCCCAATCTTAGTTCGACGCAATGCGGTTAAATGTGCTCCGGAACTCAACGCTAAACCAAAATCAAATGCTAAAGAACGAATGTAAGTCCCTTTGCTGCAAACAACCCTAAAATCAATCTCAGGCAGTTCGATTCGGGTGATTTCAAATTCGTAAATAGTTGTTTTTCTTGAAGCTATTTCTACTTCTTCACCAGCACGCGCGTGTTCGTACAAACGTTTTCCGTCTTTTTTAATAGCAGAAAATACAGGCGGTTTCTGGTCTATCTCACCCAAAAATTGCCCAACAGTTTCATGAATCAATTCCGGGGTAATATGCTCGGTTGGGAAAACAGCATCGATTTCAGTTTCCAGATCGTAAGAAGGTGTAGTAGAACCTACATTAATCGTTCCGGTATATTCCTTAGCTTGTCCTTGAATTTCGGAAATAATCTTAGTAAATTTCCCTGTACACACAATCAATAAACCGGTAGCCAAAGGATCTAAAGTCCCCGCATGGCCGATTTTAAATTTTTTAGGAAGACCGAGTTTGTTTATCAGTGCGTATTTCAATTTGTTTACTGCTTGAAACGAACTCCATTTTAAGGGTTTATCAATGAGTAAAATTTGTCCGTTTAAGTAATCTTCAGGAGTAAGCAAAGTATTTATTTTAAGTAAATGAAGTAAATCAGCAGAAAAGAACCTACAATAATCCGATACCATCCCCAAGGTCTGAAACCGTATTGTTTGATGATTCCGATGAAAAATTTTATAGCTAAAACTGCAACAATAAAAGCAACAACATTCCCAATAAAGAACATTTTGATGTTTTCATTCGATTTCAAAATCAGTTCATAGCCTTTCAGTTGTGAAGCTTCGTAGGTTTTTAAAAACACAGAATAGCACGTTACCGCAAGCATTGTTGGTACTGCCAAAAAGAAGGAGAACTCTGCCGCCGCCTGTCTGGACAATCCCTGTTGCATGCCGCCAATGATAGAAGCTGCTGAGCGGCTGGTTCCCGGCATCATGGCCAGGCATTGCCAAAAACCTATTGTCACTGCTTTCTTTAGAGTGATATCTTCTTCTTTTACAATCGTTGGATTTTGAAAAAACCGATCAATAAACAACAACACGATGCCACCAAGAATTAAAACAATCGCAATTGGGATAGGGTTTCCAAGAACAGCTTCAATTTTGTCGTCAAACAATTTTCCTAAAATCAAAGCAGGAATTACTGCACAGGCCAATTTGATGAAAAAGCTGATTTTGGTGAAATTGAAAAACTTCTTCCAATACAAAAAAACCACAGCCAAAATAGCTCCAAATTGAATGGAAACCTGAAATAATTTAACAAAATCATCGTTTTGGATTCCAAAATAAGAGCTGGCGAAAATCATGTGACCTGTTGAAGAAACAGGTAAATATTCGGTTAAACCTTCAATTATCGCAATGATAATAGCTTGAAGAATATCCATGTATTATTTTTTAGGATTTTTCAAAATGGAATAAATCGTAACTCCGAAACCAATCAAAACCACAGTAGGAGCTAATCGAATTCTTCTGAAATTAAAAATCTCGTCGTTAAAAACGTTAGGATTATCGCTTCCGCCGCCTGACATCAGGATAAACCCGACAGCAATGACAGCAATACCTATCAAAAGGATTTTATAATTTACTGCTTCAAAAAGAAATCCTTGTTGGTCTTTATTTTCCATTTGTATGTTTTTTTGTTACCCAGGATGTTGGGGAAATTAGTAAAGATCGTCTGTTCTTAAATTTAAAAAGCGTTGTGTAGCAAAATAGGTACTTAACCAGGTAATCAAGACCCCTGCGCCAAAAACACCTGCTAAAATAGCCGTAATAGTAAGTTTATCATTTAAAATCCCTAAAGTAGGATAGGAAGAATCCACATAAAATAACACGCCCAATAAAGAAATCACAGCTAATCCGGCTCCAATCATGCCTAGTCTCACACTTCTCCAGATAAAAGGTTTTCTGATAAAGGCTTTGGTAGCTCCCACCATTTGCATCGTTTTAATGATAAAACGGTTGGCATAAATAGACAAACGCATCGAGCTGTTGATTAGCAATACGGCGATCACAGCAAGGAATCCGCTAATAACCAGAATCCAGAAGCTGACTTCTTTAATGTTGTCGTTAACCAGGCTGACCATTTTTTTATCGTAACCCACGTCAACAATCATTGGGTTTTCGCGTAATTTTCTTTCAATTTTTGCCACACTGTCCGCTACCACATAATTTGCTCTTAAGTGGATGTCGTAAGAATTAAAAAGAGGGTTGGTGCCTAAAAACTGCATAAAATCTTCTCCAATATCAGCACTATGTGTTTTGGCTGCTTCTTCTTTGGAAACGTATTTATAGCTTTTAGCATATTTTGCCATTTTCAGTTCTTCGGCAAACTTGGTCATTGTCGAGTCCTGGGCTTCGTTTTTAAAGAAAACCGTCATCGCAATTCCCTCTTTAAAATCGTCAGCCAATTTTTTGGAATTTACAATAAAAAGACCCAATATCCCCAGTAAAAATAATACCAGAAATACACTCACCACCACCGAAAAATAAGACGTAATTAGTCTGCGTTTTTGAAACTTATCAAAAGAAGAACTCATAGGAACAAAATTATTGGGTAAAAATAACAAAGAATTTCTTTATTTAAAGTTAATAACGTCCAAAGTTTCCTGTTTCTTATAATAAATGTAAATTTGCCGCTTATTATTTATTGTGATAAAGTCTTGTAGCTTTGTCACTTTGCAATTTTGAACCATTAAGATAATGAAGTACAATCCAAACGAAATCGAAAAAAACTGGCGAAAATATTGGGCAGAGAACCAAACTTTTGCAGCCGAAGACAATGCAACAAAACCCAAATACTATGTTTTGGATATGTTTCCGTATCCTTCAGGAGCCGGTTTACATGTGGGGCATCCATTGGGATACATTGCTTCCGATATTGTAGCGCGTTACAAAAGACATCAGGGTTTTAATGTCCTGCATCCGCAAGGATACGATTCTTTCGGTTTGCCAGCGGAACAATATGCGATTCAAACTGGACAGCATCCCGAAAAAACGACAAAAGAAAATATTGCCCGTTACCGCGAGCAATTGGACAAAATAGGTTTTTCATTCGATTGGAATCGCGAAGTACGTACTTCAAACGCCGATTATTACAAACATACACAGTGGATTTTTATCCAATTGTTCAATTCCTGGTACAATAAAACATCTGATAAAGCAGAAGATATTACTTCTTTGGTTTCTATTTTCGCTACGGAAGGAAATGCCAATGTCAACGCGGTCTGCGATGATAACATTGTTCCTTTTTCAGCATCGGAATGGAATTCCTTTACTTCAGAACAACAACAGAAAATACTTTTGCAATACCGTTTGACTTATTTGGCCGAAACCGAAGTCAACTGGTGTCCTGCTTTAGGAACTGTTTTAGCAAATGATGAAATCGTAAATGGTGTTTCAGAACGAGGAGGTCATCCGGTAATCCGTAAAAAGATGACACAGTGGAGCATGCGAATTTCTGCTTATGCGGAACGTTTGCTTCAGGGTCTGGAAACTATCGACTGGAGCGAAAGTATTAAAGAATCGCAACGCAATTGGATCGGAAAATCGGTTGGAGCTTCTGTGACTTTCAACCTGAAAGAGCATAACGAAACCATCGAAGTTTTCACCACACGTCCTGATACGATTTTCGGAGTAACCTTTATGACGTTGGCGCCGGAACACGATTTGGTGGCTAAAATCACTACTTCGGAACAAAAACAAGCAGTAGAGAATTACATCGAAGCCACCGCTAAACGTTCGGAAAGAGAGCGTATGGCAGATGTTAAAACGATTTCAGGAGTATTCACCGGTGCGTATGCCGAACATCCGTTTACCAAAGAACCTATTCCGGTTTGGATTGGTGATTACGTTTTAGCAGGATACGGGACGGGTGCTGTAATGGCGGTGCCTTGCGGTGATGAAAGAGATTATGCCTTTGCTAATTTTTTCAAAGGGCAAAAAGGCATGCAGGACATCAAAAATATATTTGAAGGGGTTGATATTTCTGAAAAAGCTTTTGACGATAAAAACACGACTATTATAGCCAATTCCGATTTTCTGAATGGTTTGAATTACAAAGAAGCGACTAAAAAAATCATTACCGAACTGGAAGCCATCAGACAAGGGAAAGGCAAAACGAATTACCGTTTGCGCGATGCAGTTTTCTCCCGACAAAGGTATTGGGGCGAACCGTTTCCGGTATATTACGTAAACGGCATGCCGCAAATGATTGAGGCGAAACATTTGCCAATCGTTCTTCCTGAGGTAGAGAAATATTTGCCAACCGAAGATGGGCAGCCGCCTTTAGGCAACGCCACGAATTGGGCTTGGGATACCGGAAAAAACAATGTGGTCAGCAACGATCTCATCGATAATGTGACGGTGTTTTCTTTGGAATTGAATACGATGCCGGGCTGGGCGGGTAGTTCCTGGTATTGGATGCGTTATATGGATGCACACAACACCACCGAATTTGCTTCAGCCGATGCCTTAAAATACTGGGAAAATGTCGATTTATACATTGGAGGAAGCGAGCACGCGACAGGCCATTTATTATATTCTCGTTTTTGGAACAAATTCCTGAAAGACAGAGGCTATGCGCCAACGGAAGAGCCGTTTAAAAAACTGATTAATCAGGGAATGATTTTGGGGATGAGTGCCATTGTGTATAGAGTTTCGGGAACTAAAAAATATGTTTCTAAAAATCTTAAATCAGAATATGAGGTCGAAGAAATTAGGGTTGATGTGAATTTTGTCAACGCTTCAGATGAAATAGATTTAGATAAATTAAAAAACTGGATTCCCGAGTTTAAAGAAGCAGAATTTATTTTAGAGAATGGCAAATACGTTGTTGGACGTGAGGTAGAAAAAATGTCTAAAAGATGGTACAACGTTGTCAACCCAGACGATATCTGTAACGAATACGGTGCCGATACCCTGCGTTTGTATGAAATGTTTCTCGGGCCATTAGAACAAGCCAAACCTTGGAATACGGCCGGAATTACCGGAGTTTTCGGATTTCTTAAAAAATTATGGCGTTTGTATTTTGATGATAATGGTTTGATTGTGACGAACAACGAACCGTCAAAAGACAGCTTGAAAACAGTACACAAAACCATTAAAAAAGTAGCAGAGGATATCGAGAATTTTTCTTTTAATACCTCTGTTTCTCAGTTCATGATTTGTGTTAATGAGCTTTCTGCACAAAACTGCCACGAAAGAGCGATTCTGGAACCATTGGCTATTATTCTTTCGCCGTACGCCCCTCATATCGCTGAAGAATTATGGCAGCAATTGGGTCACGGAGAATCCATTTCAAAAGTACCTTTCCCTGTTTTCGATGCGCAGCATTTAGTGGAAAGCGATAAGGAATACCCGGTTTCGTTCAACGGAAAAACACGTTTTACGATTAATCTTCCATTAAACCTGACTCCGGCGCAAATTGAGGAAATCGTGATGAAAGACGAAAGAACCATTACACAATTGAATGGCAACGCACCTAAAAAAGTGATTATCGTGCCTGGAAAGATTATCAATTTAGTGGGATAAAAATAAATTCCAAAAAACAAAAGGCAAATTCCAAATAAGTTTCAAATCTCAAATTACAGCAATTGTCATTTGAGATTTGTTATTTAGTGCTTTCCCGCTCGTGAATACGCTCTTGATTATGAAAATAAAATAATTTAGATTGCGTTCACAAGCAGGATTATTAAATCTTATTTGCTTCGCAGAGATTGTTATATAAATCCATTAGGAAGCTTTAATAACTTCCTTAGGCTCTTTTGGGTAAGTATATTTTTTCACTAACTCTTCAGGGACAAGCTCCATGCTGCTTACTTTATGAACAAAGAAATAACGCGCAAAGTGATAGGCCCTATCCTCTCCATAGAAGTTCTCAAACATCTTAGCCAATTCCTCTTGACGATAAAAATGCAATGGTTTTATATCTTCATCAATCTTTCTTTTGTGCTTTTTAGCGGCCAGTATTTTTTGATAATCATAATCAGAGGAAAGCGCGATTTTTTCTGCCTCTTGTCTTATTCTTTCACAAAAATCAGCCCCATCTTCACCAAAATAATTGTCAATTAATCCGATGGCTATCGCTTCCTGGGTAGAAATCGGCATGCATTCATCCATAAGTTGTGTTGCTTTTGCTTTTCCTATTCTTTGAGGCAGAAGATATGTCCAATACTCCGAACCGTATAATCCACCCATTTTTTTATAGTGAGGATTCAAGATGATGCCCTTTCTTGCGAAGACTTTATCCGCAGCCAAAGCCATAATAACGCCTCCAGCTCCCGCATTGCCTTGCATTGCGGAAATAATGACTTTTGAGGTGGCATTAATCACTTCCTTTACAAAATCATTAATAGCATTTATATTTTTCCAGGATTCATTTGCAGGACTTTCAGCATGTTCAATTGTATTTAGATGAATGCCATTTGACCAAATGTTGTTTCCGCCCATTAAAACAAGCACTTTTGTTGTTGATCTGTTTACGGCCTCATTAAAAGCATCCAGTAATCGATAACATTGATGGGTGCTCATGGCTCCATTATAGAAATCAAAATGCAGATAGCCAACCTTATTTTTCTCTGTATAGCTTATTTCCCTGAAAGTAGCTTTTCCATCATTATCATTATTAAGGGTTAAAGGAGCAGAGACCGGAACATTGTCAAGTAAAAAAGGGCTAAGCGCCATTGCTGCTTCAATTTTATACGAAGCATTTTTAGGCTTTAGATGCGTGAGCCAGACGGCGCCATCGCCAGTAGCTATACAAATGGCATTGTGACGCTGAGCAATAATCTTTCCGGGTGTGTGACCTTTATGTACTTCCTCCAGATGAGCGCCATACACATAATACGCTTCGTTTTCAATTATAGTCAGGACGCCGGGACTGCTATCGGCGGCTTTTATTTTTCTTATTATGTTTTCAGAATCATCATTCCAATCAAATGCTCTGTCTTCTTGTTTGATGACATCGTGAAGTTTTCCTTTGATTTCAACATTGCTATAATCCAGAGGGGTTGGCTTGAAATTTTTAGTTTCGAATTTTTTAACTGCTTCAAGTATACATTCAATGGCTGCCTGAGTAACCTCATGACGATAAATATTACTTTTTGTAATTGTTGATAAGTTCCTGATTTTAAATGAACGGTACGCCCAAATATCGCCTCCATCCATTTCTTCGTTGGCTTGCAATAATGTTACTCCCCATTCCTTTTCATTGTTCATAATGGCCCAATCCAGCGAATACGCGCCTCGGTCGCCTCTAATGCCAGGATGGACAATTAAACAAATATGATTTTTCCAGAGGACTTCCGGGATAGCCTTTTTAAGAAAGGGCGCAATGATGAGCTGCGGCTGAAAATTTTGAACCGCTGCAATAATGGATTCCTCATTGATAAGTTGATGAATATGGATTTCATGACCTAAAAGCTTAAGCTCTGCAAAGGCTCTCTGACACAATCCATTAAATGAACTTACAGCAAAAAATATTTTCATCTTTCACGGTGAAATTTAGAGTTTGTGTGAAGATAGGTTTTATTGTTCAATAATAAAAAAAAATTGTAAGAAAAAAGCTCTTTTTATACAAAATAATACTTGTTTAAACAAAGGGGAATGTTTATGGTTTTCAGTAACTTGTCTGGAAAGTCTTGTGAGATGTCCGATGGAGGCAGACCGATTATAATGTCATTAAGCTAGGATTCGTCAGTTTGTCCCGACGTTTCGGGAATCCAGACAAAGAAGAAAACATGTTTTAAGCAATAGATTAAAAAGAAGGGGTATTGTCTTTTTATAATGAGAAGCAATGCAAGGATGGCGGAAAAAATGCCAATCTGTCATTTTTAAAAAATGGCGCATAAATTGATGGATATTTTATAACTTTAAACTGTCAAATTTTAAAACAAAGAATATGGGAATGAGTTATTTGGTGCTGGCTGGGGCAATTATGCTGGCAAGCTGGTTAGTGAGTTCAAGACTAAAAAGCAAATTTGAACATTATTCCAAATTGCAATTGCAAAACGGAATGTCCGGAAGGGAAATCGCCGAAAAAATGTTGGCCGATAACGGCATTCGTGACGTTCAGGTAATTTCAACACCAGGACAATTAACAGATCATTACAATCCAGTAAATAAAACGGTCAATTTAAGCGAAGCCGTATACAACCAACGGAATGCAGCAGCAGCAGTGGCAGCACATGAATGTGGTCACGCGGTACAGCATGCAGTTGGTTACGAATGGTTGAATATGCGTTCTAAATTGGTGCCGGTTGTTAATGTGGCATCTACCTACATGCAATGGATTTTGTTAGCAGGTATCCTTACCATAAGAGTATTTCCGGGCCTATTGCTGGTAGGAATCGTGATTTTTGCGGCAACTACGCTATTTTCTATTATTACACTTCCGGTAGAATATGATGCAAGTAATCGTGCTTTGGCTTGGCTGGAAAATAAGCATATGCTGAATCAGGCGGAACAGGCTGGGGCCAAAGATGCACTTAAATGGGCGGCAAGAACGTATGTAGTGGCTGCTTTGGGGTCCATCGCGACACTATTGTATTATGTTTCGATTTATATGAACCGAAGGTAAGTTTACAACTTAAAAATAATGAATCCGTTTCGAAAGAGGCGGATTTTTTTTAACCCTATATTCATCCGAATACATCGAATCTTAAATAAAGAACGGTAATTACCCATATAAAAATATGGATCCAAAGGCATTTTAAGTATGATTCGTCCGTATTGAAGTATTTGTACGCCTGAATAATAAAATAGAGTACTGAAATTGGAATTAGCAGTACAAAGAGGAAAAAATCTAAACCGGGCCCATGTACGCTACTGCTTCCAGGTATGATGTCTCCAATAAAATAAACCATTGTGAAAGCAAAAGTGTAATACAATAGCAGTAAAGTTTCCTTTTTTGAGAAGTATTTTGTCATGAGATTTGTTATAATTGTATCTGTCTTTCGATCTGCTGGTCTAATGAAATAAAGGTTTCTGTTCTCGAAACACCTTCAATGACCTGAATTTTAGTATTCAGCAAGTTCATCAGGTGTTCATTGTCACGACAAATGATTTTTATCAGAATTGACCAGTTTCCTGTGGTGTAATGACATTCTAAAACTTCTGGAATTTTTTTCAATTCCCGAACTGCTTCCGGATTCCCCGCTGCTTTATCTAAATAAATTCCTACAAAAGCCATGGTGCTGTATCCTAAAACTTTGTTGTTAACAATAAATTTTGACCCCGAAATTACCTTGGCATCTTCCAGCTTTCGCAATCGTTGATGTATTGCTGCGCCTGAGATTCCGATCTTATTTGCAATTTGAAGAATCGGTTTTCGAGCATCTTCCATCAGATAACGTAAAATTTCTTTATCGATGCCGTCAATTTCAATTTGTAACTGATTTATTTTCATTTAGAAATAATTTGAAAGATAAATATACAATTTTCTTTCAAACTTAAACAATAACTGCAAATTAATAGGAAAAAACATAAATTTTGATTATACAATAAATTCATTAGCTTAGCGTTTCATTATCAACCTACTATGTTTAACTCTCAAATCGTTACAAATGAAAATCAATGCAATTCGAAGATTGCAGACAGCCCTGTTTCTGCTGTTTGCTGTTGCTTCTTTCGCACAGGAAGCTTCGTTTAACCAAAACACTATCAGAAGTCAGTTCGACTATATTCTCGACAAATCAGAAAATTATAGGGATCTGAAAATAGTTAAAACCAAATGGCTTGTCAGTCTAAAAGAAAACATGGCCAGTTCCTATGCCACTGTTCAGAGCCAACTGTTTGATTCCAGAAATACTGTCAATCAGCAAAAAGCGGAAATAGTACAGTTACAGGCGAAACTGAAAGAAAGCAATGCCTCTCTTTCAGCGTATACAAACGTTGGTCCTACCGTTACTTTTCTGGGCATTCGGTTTAATCAACATGTTTTTGCCACGATTTTCACTATTATTTTTTTAGGATCTCTACTGTCTTTTGTCTTTTTTTCCATCCGATTCAAAAAAGCGAATGCGATTACACAACATTCCAAAAGTATTTTATCGGAACTGGAGGATGAATACCAGGAGTACAAGAGAAGAGCAATTGAACGCGAACAAAAAGTAAGCCGTCAATTACAGGACGAAATCAATAAGCAAAAGCAGTTTGACCAAATGAAAGTTTCTTAAAATAAAAAAGCCCTGTCTCTCAGTGCACTGCCCCCAAAAAGTTAGACACTATTTGGGGGTGTTTTTATGGAAAGAAAAGTCAAGTATAATTTTGCATTAAAGCTTGAATGTGTAAAATTAGTTGTTGAACAACATCATTCATGCGAAGTTGTTTCAAAACAGAAAGGCATTCATGAAACGATTATTCG